>CAYSAN010000021.1:0-8825 GCA_964429165.1 uncultured Thermotogaceae bacterium | reverse complement strand
CCGCCGCAGCCGCCTTGGTCCAAGGCCACCTCGCACCGCCCGTTGTAGCAGGCCTCGTAAGCCTCATGTGGCTCAAGCCCGTACTCCCGGGGATCCAACCCCTGGTCCTCCAGGGCCTTGGCCAGATAGTAGTTGGGCACAAGGAAGCGCAGCCACTCCAGGACGGCTTGCCGCACTGCCTCGACCCCATAGCGCCGGTGGACGATGAGCCACTTGGCCAAACCCTGGGCGGAGCGGGTGAGGTTGCAGATGCGTCCGTGGGCTTGGCAGCAACAACGCAGCACTGGATTATCATCGCAGCATGGAGCAGGGATGATGCCCAGCGCTTCCTCCCAGATCGCTTCCTCTTCCGGTGTCAGTCGGATCGTGTAGTACCAATCCGCAAAATGCTGGGCGTTCGCCAGCGAAAGAGGAATGCCGTAAGCGGTTTTGGCACCCGCCTCGGGTATGAGTTCCGCGCGTAGCCGAGTTAAAACGTCCTCTCCCGCCCACACAGTAGTACCTATCATCCAAAGCCCGAAAATCACGGTCAGTATAAAAACCCTGTACATCTTCCCTCCTTTCACGAGAGCCGCGGTGAAGCTACACCCTGGGGGAGGCTTTGGTTTCGGGGTAAGAGGTGGAGCTTTGGGCGTCCGCAAAACAGGGCAGGCACGCCGCCGGTGTGGAGGAACACTGCGTTTTGATTCGCCCGGAAGGCACCGCAGCGCACAAGGTCGATGAGACCGGCCATGGCCTTCCCCGTGTACACCGGATCCAGGAGAACGCCCTCTGTGCGGGCCAAAAGCTCCACGGCCGCACGCATGGCCGGCGTGGGCACAGCGTACCCCGGGCCCACGTGCCCGTCATGGACCTCAATCGCTTCCTCCGGCACCGGGATCTCCACCTCCAAAAGCGCAGGGCCTCCTGAACGTTGCGACGGATGCGCTCCCAAAGTGCTTCGGACTTGGCGACGACGCTCATCCCCACCACGCGGATCCCCCTGGGCGAAGAGCACCAAGCCAAGCACAAGCCCGCTTTGGGTCCCGGCGGTGCCATACGCCGGGATAATCGCATCCGGGGCGAGGTCCCAGGATCTTCAGGATGCAGCGGGCGTACGCCAGGCAGGGTACAGGGGGTTGCACCCAGTGGGAGCCGCCTCGTTTCCTCGGCTTTTTTGGCAAACAGCGCTGCCCCTCACCGCCCTTCCCCGTGAGGTGGTGAGGGGCAAACGCTGTCCTCATCTGCCCACCCGCTCCAGGATCAGGGCAGAAAGGGGCGGCACGATGAGCTCCCGCACCACCATCCGCGGCGTCCCCACCACCCGCCAGAAGCCCGGAGGGAGGGCAATTTTCCCGGGGGTTCGCGCGTTGTTGGCCACCACCAGCACTTCGTCCCTATGCCCGCGGAAGAAGGCCAGCACCCCATCAACGGCCAGGTACATCCGCATGGCGCTCGAGGTGAGCGCCGGCAGGTCCCGGCGCAGCCGCCCCAGGCGGCGATAGTGCTCGTGGATCTCGGGGTGCAGTCGGTCCCACAGGATCGGATAACGGTGGGCGTCGAAGCGCTCTTTCTCCCCGAGGATCCCTCGTTCGTCGCCTTGGAAGGTCATGGGCAGGCCAGGAAGGGCATAGAGGAGAGTAGTGAGCATCTTGAGGCGTTGAACCGCCTCCAGCGCGGGCTGCTCATCGAACCGGCCGCCGCCCAGGTCCGTGAGCACCCGCCCCGTGTCATGGGAGCCCACAAGGTTCATGGTCATGGCCACCACGTTCTCCCCCACCGCCCCAAGGTATCGGGACAGCTCAAGAAACGCGCGCTCCGCGTCCATGCGCCCCTGGGCGTACGGGAGGAGGATGCCGCGGCCCACGGCGTAGTTCATGAGGGCATCGAATTGGTCGCCCTTAACCCAGACCGGCTCGAGCTGCCAGATCTCCGCCACCAGCCAGGCCTCGGGAAACTCCGCCTTCACCCGCTTCCGCAGCTCCCGGAAGAACTCGTGGGCGTTCAAAAGCTCGTTGGGCACATCCACTCTGAGCCCATCGAATCCGAAGCGCAGCCAGTGGAGGGCCACCTCATAGAGGTACTCGGCCACCGCGGGGTTCAAGGTGTTGAGTTTGGGCAGGTTCCCCAAGCCCCACCAGCTCTCGTACGCGGCGGGGTCCCCTGGGCGAAACGGCCACTGCCGAATGAAGAACCAGTCCCAATATGGGCTTTGCGGCCCGCGAGCCACCACGTCCTGAAACGCCCAAAAACCGAGCCCCACATGGTTGGGAACGAAATCGAAGATCACCCGCATCCCCCGAGCGCGGGCCGCGCTCAGAAGGTCCCGCAGATCCTCCTCTGTCCCCAGACGCGGGGCCACCCGGTAGAAGTCAAAGGTGTCGTAGCCGTGCGCGCTTCCGGAGTGAAAGATCGGGTTCAGGTAGAGGACAGTCACTCCCAGCTCCGCCAGGTAATCCAGTCTTTCCAGGATGCCCCGCAGGTCACCACCGAAGTACTGGTGGCAGCAGTGAAGGGGGGAGATGGGATCCGTGGGCCGGGAGACAACCGGCCCGCCCACGACCTGCCCCGTCCATAGCCAGTGCCGCACCCAGAATTCAGGATCCATGAAGCGGGAGATGTCCGTCTCCAGGGCCAGGAGGTCGTTTGTGGGGTCAGCGTTATGGAAACGATCGGGGAAAATCTGGTACCCAACCCCCTGACTCACCCAGGAAAGCTGGGGTACCCGGGCCAAACCGTCAAAGAAGAGGAACTCCTCGGAGCGCTCGGGGTAGGCGAAGGTTGAGCCATCCACGGCGATGCCTTGGAAGCGATAGGCCAAGGGTCCCACCTCGGGCAAGCTTAAGCGCCACACCTCGCCCCAGTCCCAGCGGGCCTGGCGGACCATGGGGAAGGTCCCCCGTTCGGTGACGAGGGCCACCTCCTCCACCTGGCCGGCGGCCACCCAGAGCCGCACCACCAAACGGTCGTCGGCCACGCCCACGAAGGCGGGGTCCGCGGGGTCGTGGATGGGGGCCACCCCGGTGAAGATCGGCTTCACCACGCGCACAGCGTTCTGGCCGCCAAAGCTATCGTCCACGTAATAATCGGCTTCAGGATCCACCGGTCCTCCGCCCCTGGCCGTGGCCATGTCCCGCGGCCAACGCCCGTTGATGTAGAACTTGTACGGGTAAGTGCCGGGCTCCAAGCACACGGTGATGGACCAGCTGCCGTCGGGCTGGGGGTGCATGGGCCACTCGCCCCAGTTGTTGAATGAACCCCGTAGGCTCACGGAGGTCACCACCTCGTCTGGAAGCGGGATATAGGTGAAAGTGGTTGAAACTTTGGGAGGAGGACAGGTGGCAGCCTCCGCAGCCAACGCGAAAACTCCTAACATCGCTATCGTCAGGAACGCTCTCCTCCTCATCGAGCCTCCTTTTTTAAGCCCCTACCTGTGGTGAAGAGCAACAATGCCTAGATTACCACCATACCGGTGGGGTGAAAACCGAGAGCAACGCCCCTGTTCGGTAGTGGCTCGGAAAGTGTGTCCGGAGGGCAACATGGTGGCCATCCCAGAAAAACTCGGAACAGAAAGGAGGGAAAGCCACCATGCCGGACAAAACCAGAGAGCCAATTCAAGGGGACGGTGCAAGGCTTAGGGGAGAGGATCATGAGGGAGGACAGAGGGCCGCGGGGCTTTATGTGAGGACCAACGGTAGCAGGAGAAAATGATGCTGGGACAGAACCCTCAGCCGCAGACAATGACACACCTTCGCGTCGCTACCAAGTCGCCATAGGTCTTTCGTCCAAAACCTCGTAGAACTAGGGCTAACGAGCGGCGAGGGCCGGGGCCAGCAGAAGGGCCTTTCCCTCCTGTAGAAGGGGAGTAAACAAGATCCGCGCGGGACACACGTAGGAACAAAGCCCGCATTCAATGCAGGCCTCAAGGTGGAGCCTCTGCAGAGCACGGATGTCTTTCTTTTCCACAGCAGCAAGGATCAAGGAGGGGTAGATGCGCACAGGACAAACTTGGTCACAATACCCGCAGCGCATGCAGGGAAGAGGCCGGGAGTAGGGCGAGAGCTCAGCCCGTTCCAGGCCCACCAAGCCTGTCGTGGTCTTCACTACCGGGGTATCGACCCCCGGAAGGGCCCAGCCCATGAGCGCGGAGCCAAGAACAAACCGGCTGAACTGTTCCTCGGCAAGGCCCAGGAACGCCAGGATATGGCGCACGGGCGTTCCCACCAGGACCCAGAGGTTCTTCCCCCCTGAAGCCCTGGACCAAAAAGTGAGCCCGCGGCTCACCAATGGGGATCCAAAACGTACGGCCTGGCCGGCCGCATACGCCGTCCACACGTTGTGCACCACCACCCCCACGTCCGGCGGGTAGCGCCTCAGGGGCACCTCGATCCCCAGGACCTCGGCCACGAGGAGCCGCTCGCTCCCCAAGGAGTAGCTACGGCGGACGCGAACCACGCGAAAGCCGTTCCCATGGGCCAGGCGTTCGAACTGAGGGATCCCCCCGGGCGGGGTGGAGGTGGCCACCACGACCTGGGGCTCCCCGAGGACCCGGGCCAGGACCCGAATGCCCGCCACCACCTCTGCCGGCCGCTCCCGCAGGAGCCGCACATCGCAGGCCACGTTGAGGTCGCTTTCCTTGGCGTTGATGAGAAGGTAGCGTGCTCCCTGGCCGCTGCGGAGCTTGGCGTGGGTTGGATACCCCCCACCCCCCATCCCCACCACCCCTGCCTCCCGCACCCGGGCCAGGATCTCCTCGGGGGAGAGCGTCTCTGGGTCGGTTTCCTCGGGATGAGCCGGGGGCGTTGCGTCCTCGGTGCGGATGAGAATGGCCAGCTCGAGCTTTCCAGACATGGGGTGGAGGAGCTCCCGCAGCCCCAGCACGGTGCCCGTCACAGGACTATGCACGGGGACACCCAATGGGTCAGCACTATCGGCGATCTTCTCCCCAGCTCGGACCCTGGCGCCCTCCTGCACCACCAGCTTGCCCGGCGGTCCGCTGTGCTGGCGCAGGAACACCAGGACCTCCGGGGGAGGCGGCACCTCCAGGAAGGGCTGCTCCTCCAGGCCGCGCTTCATGCTGGCGTCCAAGAAGAACCGGCCGCGCTCACGGTACCGCTCGGCCTCCATTCTTCCCCCTTACGATGCCCACGGGCCGGCCCAAGCCCACGCGGTCCAGAACGGGGGTGAGGAAGTTCGTGGCCACTAAGGCGAGCACTGAGCCTCCCAATACGTTCAGCTGCTGGAGGAAAAATGTGAGGATCCCGAGGAGCAGGCCGAACAGCCACTGGCCCCCGGCGCTCATGGGGGTGGACTGGGGCTCGGTGGCCATGAAGAACGCCAGGAAGATCACACTGCCTGTGAACAGGTGAAAAGCCAGGCGCAGGAGGGGGTCGCCGCGGGTGAGCCCCGCCAGGAGCAGGGCAAAAAGGGCCATGGTGGCCAAAAAGCTCAGGGGGATTCGCCATTTGTAGCGAAGGACCCAGGTGGCCAGAGCCCCCACCACCAGGGTGCCCAGCCCGCACACCCCGCCCATCCAGGCGTGGGTTTTCCACAGGAAAAGGCTCAGCCCGGGGCCCCACTCCCCCCAAGCCACAAACCAAAGCCCCCCCTCAAAACCCTCGCGGGTCCACATGTCGATCCAATCAAGATGGTGGGGATGATACATGAGGCCTTTCTCAAGACCCCCCACGGCGGTCATAACACCCAGCAGCAAAACCTTGGCGGTGGCCACGGGGTTGAGATACTTGCGCCCAAAAAGCCAACCCTGGCTGAACTTGAGGACCATGGCCAGGACCACGATGCCGACGGTAACAGCATACGGCGCCACCGCCAGGGAGCTCAAGGCGGCGATGGCCCCAGCCACCAACGACGAAGCCCAGGAAACGTGCAAGACGTACCCCAGCACGATCCTCTCCCCAAGGGCCAACAGCAGGTGAAGGAGGAGGGCGGTGCCCAAGCCCAAGGCCAGGTGTACCGCCGCGGACCAGCCCACGGCCCGTCCAGCCAGGATCGCCAGCGGGGCCATGGCGGCCAAGGTCGCCACCATCCAACGGTCTTTGGAGAAACCACTGTGAAGATGCGGACCGGGAATGGCCTGGATCTGAAAGGTCGTTCGCGCCATGCGCAGCCCATTTTAGCCCCTGCTGGTCCTCAGCGTCAATTTAACCGCACTTCCTTGCCCACGGTAAGCCGCCTTCGTTCGCGCCCTGCGGGGCGCCCCGTTGCCAAGCCGGGACGGGCCGGTAAAATAGGACAATGATGTCACTTTTTCGCCCCAGGATAGGAGGCGCCCATGCGTAAATGGCCGATCGTGCTCGGATTGCTGGCGCTGGAAGCGGCAGGCTTGGCCCAGCCACTGGCGGCCTGGGTCCAGGCCCATTGGGAGGACCTTGCCAGTGGTGACCCGACGCGCGTGGCCGCCCGGTTCCACCCGGACGCGACGGTGGCCTTCTTAGGCGGCCCCCTGGATGGGTTCTACTACGGTCAGGAGGCCATCCGAAACCTTTGGGCCACGGTCTTTGCCACCCTGGGGGTTCAAAGCTTGCGGCCCCTGGAGGAACCTCAGGGCCTGCCTGAGGCCTCGTTGGCCTATGCCCGGGTGGAGCTCGCTACGGCCGTAGGGCCGGTGATCCTCCGCCAATTCCAGCGGTTCGACGCGGAGGGCAAGGTTCTCGCCAGCGACTACGTGGTGGAGGCGGGTCTCACCCCGCTTGGTCCTCTCGCCGACGGGGTGTGGAACGAGGGTGAGTACGCCGTGATGGAAGTGGAGCCCACCACCCGCATCCGCTTTGGCCTGCGCAACGGCACGGTGGTGCTGTACGGCGCCCTGCTGAGCCCAGGCACGGGATACGTTTCAGTGCTGTTCAACACCACCAGAGGTAAACCCGGGGCCAACATCCTCCTGTTCGCCGTCCTACCTGAAGGCACCACCGTCTACGAGGACCACCATGGCGTGACCAGGGTCGTGCATAACCGGGATGCCAGGGAGGATATCCTCTGGGCTCAAGGGACACGGCAAGGTAGCGGCGTTCTTGTGGAGTTCGTTTACCCATTGGACACGAACGACCCCCAGGACGTGCGGCTTGTGCCGGGCGAGAGTTACTGGGCGAACGTGTGCTACCACGCCACCGCTACCGCCTTCACCATAAAACACACGGCGCAAGGCTGGCTTCCCATCATCACCTTGGCTCGCTGACCCAAGGGGACACTTAACGGGGCAGGGGCGCCCCGTTAGTGGGCGCCCCTTTCTTTGAGGCTAACTTCCCCCGCGTTTACGCCCAGCAAAGTTCAATCCTTATGCTTGCTTCCTTCGCGGCGTCTTCATCGGGGCGGTGGGAGGAGCGCCCCTGATCCCTTCGTTTCCAGTGGGGACCGTCTCATCCCGCGGTCCCCGTTGAGGGGCCACGGGGCTTGGCCCCCGTCCGGGGGCGGGCCTTGGGGCAAGCACAAAATGGGTCTCCTCCCCTCCACCGCTCATGGGGACTGATCTCAACCCACTTCAAGGCGTTGGGTAGAACGTGGAAGCCTGGGTGTCGGCAAACAGGGCCGGCACTCCACCGGTGTGCAAGAACACCACGTTTTCCCCGCCCTTGAAAACCCCCTTTTGCACCAGATCCAACAGCCCGGCCATGGCCTTCCCCGTGTACACCGGATCCAGGAGAACGCCCTCTGTGCGGGCCAAAAGCTCCACGGCCGCACGCATGGCCGGCGTGGGCACAGCGTACCCCGGGCCCACGTGCCCGTCATGGACCTCAATCGCTTCCTCCGGCACCGGGATCTCCACCTCCAAAAAGCGCAGGGCCTCCTGAACGTTGCGACGGATGCGCTCCCGAAGTGCTTCGGACTTGGCGGAGACGCTCACTCCCACCACGCGGATCTGCCCCTGGGCGAAGAGCACCGAGCCGAGCACAAGCCCGCTCTGGGTTCCGGCGGTGCCGCAGGCGGTAACGATCACGTCTGGAGCGAGGTTCATGGCCCGCATCTGCTCCAGGATCTCCAGCACGCAGCCGGCGTACGCCAGGGCGGAGTGAAGGGGGTTGCACCCGTTGGGAATAACATAGGGAACCTCGCCCTTTCTCCTCAACTCTTCCGCGAGCTCTTCAGCGCGCGCTTCTGTCGCCCGCACGAGCTCCTCCCGCGTGGGGAAGTTCCTGGGGTCAACCCAGCGGATTTCCGCTGCGCCAAGGATGTGGTCCAAAAGCAGGTTTCCCGTGGGGAAGGCCGGCTTCTCCCCACGTAACACCACGTGGGTCTTCAGGCCCAAGCGGTTGGCGCAGGCGATGGTCAAACGCACGTGGTTGCTCTGTACTGCGCCGCTTGTGACGATGGCTGTAGCTCCCCGGGCTTGTGCTTCGGCCAACGCATACTCCAGCTTGCGCACTTTGTTCCCGCCCAAAGCAATGCCCACCAAATCCTCACGTTTGATGAAAATCCTTGGCCCCCGCAAAACCCTTGTGAGGTTCGCAAGCTCCGCTAAAGGGGTAGGATACTCTCCCAACCGAAGGCGCGGAATTAAGCCGATCTGCATCACTCCCTCCTCCCTTGGCATTTTCCCTGAAGCCTGGGGTTGTGAAAGCGTGCAACATGGCCTAGGCTTTCGCGGATGCTGGAGAGACGCGAGTTCCCAGTTTCGGGGTTGACCTGCGCGGCCTGCGCGCTGCACGTGGAGGCGGCGCTCTCACGCCTGCCCGCCGTGAGAAAGGCCGCCGTCAATTTAGCCGCAGGAAAGGCTTACGTGGAGGCGGACACCCACCTCCCCTGGGCTGAACTGGTGCGCGCTGTGCGCGACGCGGGCTATCAGGTTCCCACCGAGACGGTGATTCTCCCCATCGGCGGGATGACCTGCG
>CAYSAN010000020.1:0-14450 GCA_964429165.1 uncultured Thermotogaceae bacterium | reverse complement strand
TCGCGGTGGCTGGGAAGGGCGGGGTGGGCAAGACCACGGTGGCCGCCCTTCTCATCGAGGCCCTGCGCAGGCGGGGCCCGGTTTTGGCTGTAGATGCTGATCCCAACTGCAACCTGGGCGAAGCCCTGGGCCTCACGGTGGATAAAACCCTGGGACAGCTGCGCGACGAAATCCTGGAGAAGGTGAGCGAGCTTCCGCCTGGGGTCCCCAAGGACCAGCTCCTGGAGCTTGGGCTCCACCAGTGCCTGGTGGAGGACGAGGGCGTGGATCTCCTGACCATGGGCCACGGGGAGGGCCCGCGCTGCTATTGCATGGTGAACCACGTGTTACGGCGGGTCATTGACGCCCTGCGCGGAAACTACCGGTACGTGGTCCTGGACAACGAGGCCGGCATGGAGCACCTCTCCCGTCGCACCACTCAGGATGTGGACGTGCTCCTCCTCGTGGCCGAGCCCAGGCCCATCTCCCTGCGTTCCGCAACGCGCATCGCCGCCATTGCTGAGGAGCTGCAGCTGCGCGTGGGGCAAAAGTGCCTGGTGTTGAACAGAGTGCGAGGAGAACGGCCTTTGGTTTGGAAGGAGGTTGAGGCTTTGGGGATGCCGGTTCTGGGGGTGATCCCCGCGGACCCGGCGGTGGAGGACTTGTGGGCGCGGGGGCGGCCCCTGGGGGAGCTTCCTCCTGCCTCCCCGGCCCGCCGCGCCGTGCAAGCCATGGTGGAAAAAATGCAGGGAGAGGAGGGCTGGTGAGCACTGTTCCCGATGTGCGCGAGTCCTGGCCAAGCGCGATTTACCCGGTGACCCTGGGGGCCACCCCCGGGGAAGGGGGGACGCGGGGGGTCAAAATCACGGTGGGCGGAGAAAAAGCCCTGCCCTTCCATCACTTCGACGGCGCCCTTCCCCATCCGCCCGTGGTGGCCATGGCGGTGTGGGACGTTCCGGCGGAGGAGTGGCCGGAGCCCGTGCGCGCCCCGTTCGCGGAGGTGTTGCGCTCCCCTGGCGAATGGGCAAGAAAATGCGTGGAGGAGTACGGTGCTGATCTGATCTGCCTTAGGCTCGTGGGCTGCGATCCCCTACGGGAGAACCGCTCCCCAAAAGAGGCCGCACAAGCCGTGCGCGAAGTCCTGCACAGCGTGGCCGTGCCCATCATCATCTGGGGCTGTGGAAACCCCGAGAAGGACAACGAGGTCTTCCCCCTGGTGGGCGAGGCCGCGGCCAAGGAGAACTGCCTTTTGGGCACCATCACCCAGGACAACTACAAGACCCTGGTGGCCGTGGCCACGGCCTACGGCCACAAGCTCATCGCCGAATCGCCCGTGGACATCAACATCGCCAAACAGGTGAACATCCTGGCCATGGACGCCGGCTTTCCCGTGGACCAGCTCGTGATTTATCCCTCCACCGGTGCCCTGGGCTACGGCATCGAGTACGTGTACTCCATCATGGAGCGCATGCGCCTTGCCGGGCTGGGTGGGGACAAGTTCTTGGCCCAGCCCATCCTGTGCGACGTGGGCCGCGAGGTGTGGGCGGCCAAGGAGGCCCGTGCCCCGCAGGAGGAGTTCCCCCACTGGGGGGATGAGGGGCTGCGTGGCCCGCTTTGGGAGGCAACCACGGCCTACATGTACCTTTTGGCCGGCGCGGACATCCTCATCCTCCGCCATCCGCAGGGCGTACGGGCCGTGAAAAAGGCCATCCAGGAGCTCATGAGGGGGCAATATGATCCTCATCGGTGAGCGGATCAACGCGGGTTTCAAGGACATTGGCCGGGCCATCCGGGAAAGGGCCAAGGGGCCCATCCAAGAATGGGCCCGCAGGCAGGCTGATTGTGGCGCGGACTACTTGGACCTCAACATCGGCGCCGTCTCCAAGGACCCACGGGACATGGCTTGGCTGGTGCAGGTGGTGCAGGAGGCCGTGCCCACCCCGATTGCGGTGGACAGCACCCAGCCGGAGGTCCTGCGGGCCGGGCTGGAGGCCCTGGATGGTCGGCCAGCCCTGGTCAACTCCACCACCGCTGAGGAGGAAAAGCTCAGGAAAATCATCCCCTTGGCCGTGGAGCACGGGGCCTCATTGATCGGCGTTGTCTCCGACGAGAGGGGCAGCCCCCAGGATGTGGCCCGGCGGGTGGAGAACGCTGCCATGATCTTCGCCGCGGCCACGGAGGCCGGCCTCACCCCAGACCGCATCTTCCTTGACCCCATCCTCATGCCCATCCGGTTCATGCAGGACCAAGCCCCAAAAGTCCTGGAGGCCATTCGCGAGTTCACCCTCCTTTCCGATCCCCCGCCCCACATCTCGGTGGGGCTGTCCAACATCTGCTCCGGGGCGAAGGAGCGCGGGCTCCTCACGCGAACGTTTTTGGTCATGGCCTTGGCCGTGGGCCTGGATACAGCGATCTGCGATGTGTTGGATGAGAGGCTGCGGGCGGCGGTGGCCACGGCCGAACTCATCCTGAACCGGGAGATATACTCTGATGAGTACCTCAAAGTGTGGGCACTGCGGCGCGGAGGAGGGCGGTGATGGAGCGCAGCATCGATAACGCGCACAGGAGATGTTGAGGGTGGCCAGGGAACGGGGCCTGAGCACAGCCTGGGACCGGCGTGACCAGCAAGGTGTTCCCTGCTGATTCGGGCTTGCGGGCCTGTGTTGTCGAGTGTGCCAGATGGGGCCTTGTCGCATCGTGGAGGGGCGGTCCCCGCGGGGCGTGTGCGGAGCTGATGCTGACACGATCGCGGCGCGTAACCTTCTCCGCATGATCGCCGCCGGCACCGCCGCCCACTCCGACCATGGCCGGGACGTGGCTTACACCCTCCTGCACGCCAGTCAGGACGGGGACTATCAGGTGAAGGATCCGGTGAAACTGCGGCGCGTGGCCCATTCCCTGGGCATTGAGACCGCGGGGAAGGCCGAGCACACCTTGGCCCGGGAGGTGGCGGAGCGGGCTTTGGCTGAGTTCGGCCGCCAGGAGGGGGAGCTCCGCTTCGTTCTGCGGGCGCCGGAGCGGCGGGTGGAGCGCTGGCGCCGGCTGGGCATCGTGCCCCGCGCCATCGACCGCGAAGTGGTGGAGATCATGCATCGCACCTCCATCGGCGTGGATGCGGATTACCGCAGCCTCATCCTGCAAGGGATGCGCTGCGCGTTGGCCGACGGCTGGGGCGGGTCCATGATCGCCACCGACCTCCAGGACGTGCTCTTCGGCACCCCATCCCCTCGGCGCGGAAGGGTCAACCTGGGGGTTTTGAACCCGGAGATGGTGAACATCGTGGTGCATGGGCATGAGCCGACGTTGTCGGAGATGGTGGTGTTGGCCGCCCAGGATCCGGAACTCCTGGGTCTGGCCAAATCCGCGGGGGCCAAGGGCATAAACATCGCCGGGATTTGCTGCACGGCTAACGAGATCCTCATGCGCCATGGCATACCTGTGGCGGGGAACTTCTTGCACCAGGAGCTGGCGGTGATGACCGGGGTGGTGGACGCCATGGTGGTGGATGTGCAATGCGTCATGCCCGCTCTTTCTGATCTTGTGCGGCATTTCCACACCGTGCTTGTGACCACCTCCCCCAAGGCCCGGATCCCCGGCGCGGAACACCTGGAGTTCGCGGAGGAGCGGGCTCTGGCCGTGGCCAAGGAGATCGTGCGCCTGGGGGTGGAGAACTTCCGCCGCCGCAACGGCCAGGCTTACGTGCCCAAGGAGGCCATGGATCTCATCGCCGGGTTCACCGCCGAAAACGTGTTTTACTTCTTGGGCGGGAGGTACCGCGCCACCTACCGGCCCCTCAACGATGCCATCATCGACGGCCGGCTGCGGGGAGTGGCGGGCATCGTGGGCTGCAACAACCCAAAGTTCACCCAGGACTACGCGCACGTGGAGATGGCCAAGGAGCTCATCAAGAACGACGTGTTAGTGGTGGTGACCGGTTGCGCGGCCATTGCTGACGCCAAGGCCGGACTCCTTCGGCCAGAGGCCGCGTTCGAGCTGGCGGGAAAGGGCCTGCAGGAGATCTGCGAGGCCGTGGGCATTCCGCCGGTTTTGCACTTCGGCGCTTGTGTGGACAACACCCGCATCCTCATCGCCCTCACGAACATGGTGCACGAGGGTGGGCTTGGGGAGGACATCTCTGACGTCCCGGCCGCAGGGGCAGCGCCGGAGTGGATGAGCGAAAAGGCCGTGGCCATCGCCTTCTACTTCGTGGCCTCCGGCGTGTTCACCGTGCTGGGAAGCCCGTTCCCCATTGAGGGCGCGCCGAACCTCATGCGCTTCCTCACCGAGGACATCGCGGACTTGGTGGGCGGAAAGTTTGCGTTTGCCCCGGATCCCCTGAAAGCCGCGCATCTCATGCTTGAGCACATCGAGCGCAAGCGCCATGCCCTCAAGCTTCCCGCCCCCATGTACGCCTGAGGAGGAATGGGGAATGTGTGCGATCACGGTGAAGCGCGGGGAGGAGATCTTGGCTGAGGAAGTGGTGGAGTTCCGCTATGAAGATGGGGCCCTGCGCCTAAAGAAGCTTTTCGCTGAGGAGCTGGTGCTGAGGAACGTGAGGCGGTTTGAGTGGCGGGAGAAGGACGACACTTTGCGCATTTTAGAGTGAGCTCGTGCGGCGGGCCGCCTCGCGCAGGACGTTGAGCACGCTGTACACATCCGCAGGAGCGCGGCCAAAAAGACCACAGGGTGGGGTGAGGAGGTCGCCTCGCTGCAGGTCCTGTACCTGTGCGGGCGCGGTGATGCCCCAGGCGATCCTTTTCCCCCGCCGCGGATAGTACTTGGTGATGTCGTAGCGGGAGGCATCGAAGCTCACGATGGCCAGGAGTTCAGACTGGAAAAGATTGTCCCACTGCATGTTCCCACACACGTGCACCCCGGGGATCACCGGGAAATCCCGGAAAATGGGGCGCCAAAGTTCTTCGTAGTCGAAACCGGCCTGCCCCAAGGCTGGCTCATCCAAGAACAAAATGATCTCCTCTGCGCGAAGTCCCTCCAAAATGACCTCCACATGACGATAGACGCGCAGCAAAGCCTCGTCCGCATCATATCCGGAAAGGATGAGGGTGGCTGGGCCTACCGCCTGGACTTTCACTGTCTCAAACCGATGTCTCTTGAACTCCCCAAGGGTGCTCAGTCTTCCTGGCTCCTTGATGTACGCGAGCATGGCGTCGCCCAACACCGGGAGCTCCGGCAAGAAGGGAATGTCATGGAGGAGGCTATAGGCCACGGCCTCCTTGGGGTCCCGCAGGGGTAGAGACCCGATCTGGGTGATCCTTTTCCTCTCCTGTTCGTACTTGAACATGCGTTTCCCCCGGCGAAAGGGCACACTTTCTGGACGTGGCCGGGGAGATCTCGGGGTTGATCTTGGCGGGCGGAAATGGAAGCCGACTGGGGATCGACAAGGCTGGGCTTGTGTTTCAAGGGCAGCCCATCTTGCACCGCCAGGTCCAGCTTCTGCGGGGCCTGGGCCTCGAGGAGAACCTTGTGGCCGTGGGGCGCCATCGCCCCCTGCCCCTCCCGCCAGGGGCGGTGGTGGTGGAGGACCGCTATCCCGGGTTGGGGCCCCTGGCCGGCATCCACGCCGGTTTGCTTGCCGCCAGCAATCCCGCGTGTTTGGTGGTGGCCTGTGACATGCCATTTTTGGCGCCCGCCTTGGCCCACGAGCTCCTGCGCCTGGAAACCGCCACGGTCAAAGTGTGCTTGCGACATGGGCTCATCGAGCCCTTCCCCGGGGTCTACGCCAAGGAGATCCTCCCCGCTTTGGCGCGGAGGCTAATGCGGGGAGAACTCGGGGTTCAAAAGCTCATCCGCGCTGTTCCCTCCACGTTCGTTCCCGAAGAGGATGTGGTCCGGTTGGACCCCGAAGGCCGTTCCTTTGTGAACATCAACACTTTGGGGGCCTTGGCTTGCGTGTGGTCTGGGTAAGGCGGTATCGCGCCGGGGCGTGGGAGGAGCGCGAGGACCTGGTGGCCGAGGAAGGCCTGGTGGAGGTGGTTGTGGCCGGCCGACCCCTCGGCGCTTTGGTATGCACCCCCTCTCATATCCGGGAGCTGGTATATGGTCATCTTGCCGGGCTTGGCCTCATCCGCGCCGCTCAGGAAGTGATGGCGTATCGGGAGGAATGGGATTTCTCCAGCGAAACGCCGGGCGAGCGTGTTCGTGTAGCTGTGCAAATCCAAAAGGTTCCGGAAATTTGGCCCACAGAGGAGTTCCTGTGGAGCGGCTGCGGAGGCCTGTTCCCTGCGTGCCCTGATCCACCAGGTTTTTCCCCGCGCCCTCTTTTCCCTGCCGCAAAGCTGTTGGACCTTCCCCGACGCGTCCTCTCTTTAGCTGAAGGATTTCGCAAGACTGGGGCCCATCACTGCGCGGTCCTGTTCGACCCGGCTTTTGAGGTCCTCTTTCACGCGGAGGACATCGGGCGCCACAACGCTGTGGACAAGGTGATCGGAGCGGCCTTGCTTGCGGAAAAGCCCCGGGCCCAAACGCTGCTGTACACCACCGGCCGGGTGGGGGTAGAGACCGTGGCGAAGGCTGTGCGGCTGGGCATCCCGGTGGTGGTTTCCCCAGGGGCGCCCCTGTGGGGGGCCCTGGCCTTGGCCAGGCAATACCAGCTGGGCCTGGTGGGCTTTTTACGCGGCCGCCGGTTCAATCTCTACTCTGGCTCGGGCTGGTTTGCCCCCTAAAAGAGCCCTTTCACTTGGCCGGTTTCCACCTCGATGTCGATGCGCCGGAAGGCCGGATCTGAAGAAGTTCCGGGCAACAAAGTGATCTCACCGGCCATGGGGCAAAGGAACTTGGCCCCCGTGAAGACAAGGATGTCCCGTATGGGAAGCTTCCAGCCCTTGGGAGCGCCCTTCAGGGTTGGGTCGTGGGAGAGCGAGAGATGGGTCTTGACCATCATGGTGAAGAAATCCCGGAAACTCCCGGCTTTCTCCAGCTCCTTGGCCTTCTCCTCAGCCGCGGGCGTCCACACCACCCCGTCCGCGCCGTAGACCTCGCGGGCGATGAGCTCCACCCGCTCCCGCAACGGCATCTCCAGGGGGTAAAGGAAGCGAAAGTCCACAGGTTCTGCACAGGCCTCGATCACGGCGTCGGCCAGCTCCAGCGCGCCTTCCCCGCCCCTGAGCCAGTGCTCGCCCACCGCGCAGCGCACGCCCGTCTCCCGCTCCACAAGCCGGCGCACCAGGCCGATCTCCGCCTCCGTATCCGTGGGAAAGCGATTGAGGCAGACCACCGGCACCACCCCGGACTTTTTGACGATCCCGATATGGTGGAGGAGGTTGGCCATGCCCTTTTCCACGAGCTCCAGGTTTTCCTTTTGGTAGGCCTCGGGTATGGGGCGACCGGGCACCACGCGCGGGCCTCCTCCGTGCATCTTGAGGGCCCGCACGGTGCACACGATCACCGCCACGTTGGGGACAAGCCCGCTTAAGCGACACTTCACGTTCCAGAACTTCTCAAACCCGATGTCCGCCCCGAAGCCCGACTCCGTCACGTGGTAATCGAAGAGCCTCAGCCCCAGGAGGTCACCGATGATGGAGGACTGGCCCACCGCGATGTTGGCGAACGGACCAGCGTGCACCAAAACCGGCTGGTACTCGATGGTGCAGCAGAGGGTGGGGTTGATGGCATTGCGCAGCCAGGCGGCCATGGCTCCAGCCACCTCCAAGTCCTCGCAGGTCACAGGGTGTCCGCGTTTGTCATAGGCCACGGTGATTTTGCCGATGCGCTCCCGCAGGTCCTTGAGATCCCTCGCGATGGCTAAGATGGCCATGAGCTCGCTGGACACCGAGATCTGGAAGCCTGATTCCATCAGGAACCCGTCGGAGGACCCGCCCAAACCGATGATGATGCGGCGCAGGGCCTGTGCGCAGAAGTCTATGGCCCAGCGCATCTCCACCCGCCGCGGGTCGATATTTAGGCGGCGCAGGCCCCTTTTCGCAAGTTCCTCATCAGAATAGTTGAACTCGTGCTGGAGGCGGGCGGTGAGGGCCACCATGGCCAGGTTATGGGCGTTGGTGATGGCATCGATGTCACCGGTCAAGCCCAGGGAGAACTCCGTCATGGGGATGAGGAGCGCGTTTCCTCCGCCGGCGGCCGTGCCCTTGATGTTGAAGGTCGGCCCGGCCGAGGGCTGACGAATGCAGCCGCCCACATGCTTTCCCCGCTTGGCCAGACCCTCAATGAGGCCCAGCGTGGTCGTGGTCTTCCCCTCCCCAAGGGGCGTGGGCGTGATGGCCGTTATATCGATGTATTTCCCGGCCGGCCTGTGGCGGATGCGCTCATAGATTTTGCGGAAATCAAGCTTACAGATGCGGCCATAGGGGATGATCTCGTCCTTGTCCAGACCCAGCCTCTCCGCCCACTCCTGGGGGGTGGGCATGTGCTTCTCCGCTTCCGCCGCAATTTCCCAATCCTTTAGTACGGTGGGATTGTAAGGCAAGGACCCTCCTTTCATACTCCCGCAAGCTCCAGGATTTCCGGCACGCACTCCTCCCATCCCATGGGCATAAAATGGAGGCCCTGGCAATAGGGCCGCACGGCCTTGACGATGCGAGCACAGATCTCGACGCTCCTTTTCCTCCTTTCCTCCGGGGTTTTGGCCCGCTCCATCTCCTGGATGATCGCCTCCGGAACGCGAATCCCGGCGATGTGCTCGTTCATGAACCGCGCCATCTTCGCAGATTTAAGGGGGATGAGGCCCGCCAGCACCGGCACCCTCAGCCCATCCAGCCTGTGCACGAACTGGGTGAAAGCCTGGGGATCGTAAACGGCTTGGGTCTGAACAAAACCGATTCCCAGCAGCACTTTAAGGCGAAGCTTACGCAGGTGCGGCTCAAGGGGGTCAGCAGTGGGGTTCACCACCGCGCCCACCAAGAAATTGGTCCGGCCGGAGAGCTCGGTTCCGGACAAGTCCCGGCCGGAGTTCAGGGCCTGAATGGCAGCGATGAGCTGCACCGAGTCCAGATCAAACACGGGCAGGGCCTGGGGATGATCCCCCAAAACCGGGTGATCCCCGGTGAGGGCCAGCACGTTCTCAATCCCCAGGGCCCAGGCCCCCAAGAGGTCGGCCTGCAGCGCCAACCTGTTTCGATCGCGGCAAGTCACTTGCAAAATGGGCTCGAAGCCTTCGCGCCTGATGAGGGCGCAAAGGGCCCAGGAGCTCATGCGCAACACAGAGGATTGGAGGTCTGTGACGTTGAAGGCGTGGACCTTGGGCGCAAGCTTTCGCACCGCCTCCAACGCCGGCCCGCAGTCTGTGCCCTTGGGGGGAGCGGCCTCGCACGTGATCACAAACGCGCCTTGGGCCAAGCGCTCGCGCAAACGCATGCTCACGCCTCCCAGAACTCCAGATCCCAAAGGGTGGTGCGGCGCCGGGAGAGGGGCACGTCCAAGGCTCGGCGGCGGTCCTTGGGCGGCCGGAACCTTGCGTAGGCCTCAACGCGGCCGAGCTTGGCCAACCGGTCGTAAATCCTTTGCCAGCCGCAGGGCCGGCCCTGCTCCACCTCGCACTCCCCTTGATAGGAACCCCCGCAGGGCCCATGCAGCAGCCCCTTTGGACAGACCGTGAGTGGGCAAACCCCTCCAGTTTCAGCCAGCACACAATCGCCGCAGCGGGCGAGCGCTCCTCCGCCGGCCAAACCCCCTGAAACGCACCGTAGGTGAGGGTGTTGGCCGCGGGAAGCACGGGCTTTTCCAGCACCGCAGCCACGGCCTGCACCCCTACCCCACAGGAAGCCACAAGAAGGACATCGGCCTCCTCCACGCTTTCGCGCAGGCGCGCCAGCCGCAGCCCCACCAGGGCCTTGTTGCATAAAAACGGGATTTCCAGGGCGCCGGCCCCGGGATGGCCGGCGTCGTTGAGGATGGTGCGAAGTTGAGAGAGGGCTTTTTCCCCGCCAGCGCCGGAGACCGCGGCACAACCTCCACAGGCCAGGAGGAACACGCGCTCGCCTGGCCGCAGGTTTCCCAGGATCTCTTCCCTTGGCTTTAGCTCGGAAACCAGCATCCCTCCCTCCTTTTCAGTGCACAGCGCAGGCCAAACAGGGGTCGAAGGAGCGCACGATCCGGACCGCCTCCAGGAGGCCATTCCCCCGCACAGGCGTTCCCTCCAGGGCTTCCTCGATGGGGCCGGGCTGGCCCCGCTCATCTTGAGGCGCGGCGTTCCAGGTGGTGGGGGAGATCACCTGATAGTGGGCGATGCGGCCGTGCTCGATGCGCAGCCAATGGCCCAGGGCGCCGCGGGGCGCATCCGTGAGGCCCTGGCCTTCCCCCCTCCGCGGGAGCGCGCACAAAGACGGCCACCGCCGCCCCAGGATCCAGCTCCTCCAGCCACCGCTCCATGCGTTCCGCCAAACACAGGGCCTCAATGGCCCTGGCCAAATGCCGGCCCATCACGGAGCTCAACGCCTCAGGCCTGGCGTGCGCCTCCCGCATGAGATCCTGGGCCAAAGCCTGAAAGCGCGCGTGGCCAAGGTGGAGGGCCAGATAAACCCGCGCCGCTGGCCCCACCTCATGGGCCTTCTCCCGATAGCGGGGGGCTTTGATCCACGAGTAGGCCCCTTCTTTGTGGGGGTCGGGAGCGGTGCGGCCAAGGGCAGGAGGGGCTCCCTCTCCTTGGTAGCGCGAAAAGGCCAGGGCCTCACGAATGGGTTGGGGAGCGAGCGGTTCTATCGCTCCGTTTTCGCAAACGCCGGCGGGGAAGAAGCGCTGTTTTTGCCCCTCGGGAAAGGCCCCGAACGTCAAAAGCCGCCGCACCCGGCCCAGCTCAAAGTAATCCTGGTAACGGTGGGCCAAAAGGAGCACGTCTTTGACGTAGCTTTCCTCCAAAAATGCGCGGATTTCTCGCAATCGGAAACGATAAGCGGAGATCTCGGCCAGGGTGGGGCGGTGGGCTGCTCCGCCGGGAACGATGCCAACCTCATGGGGCATCTTTCCCCCAAAGAGAGCCACGAGCTCGTGGGCCTTGCGTCGCACATCCAGGGCCGCCACGTAGTGCTCCAAAAGCTTTGCGTTTTCCTCTGAGGAAAAACGGACATCCTCGTTCTCCGCCCCCAAGAGCCCTGCCAGAGGGGGATGAGAAGCGTCAAGGTAATCGGGCAAGGCCAAGTGGTAGAAGTGCAGGATATGGTTTTGGAGCCAGTTGGCGGAGTAGATCAAGTTGCGCAAAAGCCGGCCATTGTTGGGGACGCTTTCTTCTACCCCTGCGGCCTGGTCCAAGGCCAACGCCGCGGCTGTGGCATGAGCGATGGGGCAGACGCCGCAGATCCTGGTGGTGAGGCGTTGGGCATCCCAGGGATGACGGCCGATCAGGATGAGCTCTATACCGCGGAAGAGAGCCCCTGAGCAGCGGGCGTGCACAACTCGCCCGCCCTCCACCTTGATTTCCACCCGAAGATGCCCCTCAATCCTGGTGATGGGATCGATGGTCAGCGTGCGCATAGCCTCCTCCGATACGAAGCGGTGGCCTCTTGGGCCCCAACTTTTTGGAAAAGCGGGGCTGGGAAATCGGGAAATTCTGGCTCACAGCAGCCAATACAAGGGTGGCCAGCCTTAATGCACCAGTTGACCCCGCCGTTCCAGGCGTGGTACGGACAGGCCGCGTTAGTGTACGGGCCTTTGCAGCCCAGCTCATATAGACAGCCTTCCTCTCCGAACGTTTTGGCGAACCGCCCCACCTCGAAATCCGCTCTTCTGGGGCAGGTCTCATGAACGAGGGAGGGGTACATCTGGCGCAATCTTCCGGCCTCGTCGAGCTCTTTGGCGTTTGGAAGCCCGTGGAGAATAAGGTAAACCAGGGTCTCCACAAACCAGCGCGGGTGGGGTGGGCATCCCGGCACATTCACCACCGGCACCTTGAACCCCTTTTCTTGCAGGAAAGTTTTCACGTCCTGGGCTTGGGTGGGGTTGGGCTGGGCTGCGGGGATGCCGCCGTAAGAGGCACAGGTCCCCATGGCAAGCACCGCTAGCGCGTTCGCTGCCAATTCCTCCACTTTCTTTGCGATGGGCGTGCCTCCCACCTCCCCGAAATCCTCCTTGGGCACAGCGCCTTCCACCACGAGCACGTACCCCTTGGCCTTCTCCAAGGGGATGCGTTCCAATGCCTTCAACGCGAGCTGGCCGGTGGCCCCCATCAGGGTGCCGTGGAAAAGGAGACCCAGGGCTTTTCCGGGCACGACCTCATCCAAAAGGAGATTTTTGATGTGAGGATAATCGGTGTTGAGCAGGGACACGGAGCAACCGGTGCAGCCTGCGGCTTGCAACCAAACAAGAGACACCACGCTCACCTTCAAGTTGCCCCGCTTCGTGTCCTATAGGGTAGCGTGTTGGCAAATGCCCGACAACAGAGCAAATCGCCGCGATGAAAATGTTGCCCAAGTGCTCAATTCTTCCAAATCCTTATGCCCAAGGGGACACCGATGAAGCCGCTCCCCGCATCACGGGGAAGGGGTCGAGGACCCCAACTTTGACTGGCGCCCCTCTCCTTGTGTAGGCACGGCGCTGACCGATGAAGCGATCCCCAACCCTGCGCGCGGAAACGCCCGCCGAACACAGCGTGATCATGGGGTCTGCCGGGTTCACGGTGCTTTTGGTTCAGGTTGTTCTTAGGGGACGCGGAGCTTAACCAGACCATGCCCCTCGTTTTCCTCGGCCAGGGCACTCCCTTCCAAAAGGCTCTCCGGCTCCTGCGCCACCAGCTCCCGCACCGTTTCCTTGAGGACCGGCATCAACTCCTGCCTCTCCCGGTGGTGGCACCGCTGAGATAGATAAGGTTAAGGTGTCTGAGGGCGTAGTTTTCTCTAGCCTGGTGAGGGGGACTTGCGCGCTCCTGAAAATTGAGGAGGGGGCCTATGAAAGCACCGGGCGATCCTGCTGCGTTGATAAGCGAGGTTGTGAATCGTGTAAGGCAAACGAAGGTTCTGTACTTCAGGGGCACTAAGAGGTTGACCTTTGGTGGCCGAACAGATCTTTTTACCGTATCGCTCCGCCCTGTCCGCGTAGAAGTTTGGCATCGCAGCCCACACTGGCGCCTTGAAATGTCTGCCGGGACGGACAGGGTCATTTGGGTTTTTCGCGAACAGGAGGGCTACGGCTACATGTTTTCTGAAGGATTGTGGATGAAAAGGCCGCTACCGATAAATGCTAGTCCGGACAAGTTGAAACTGTATATGCTCGGATTAGATAGTGCGGAGAATATAACGTACACGTCCCTTGGTGAGCGTGTGTCGAAGGGCGAGCCCATGTGGGTGATCCAAGGGTTGAGCGAGACTGGGGAGCGATTCACCTGGTGGATCAGGAAAAAGGATCTGGCACTAAACAGGGTGACGAAAAAAGGCGGATACTTCACGTTTGCCTGGGAAGGCAAGGAACACCGTTGTCAACTTCCCACGATTGATGTTCTGCGAGTTGAGGCGATCGAGTTTGACTTGCCCATTCCGAACCACGTGTTCGTGGTCCCGCCAGACGTTTCTGGGGAAGAAGTTGCCCAGGCTGAAGAAAGGACTGCTGCGGATTCGTTGCCTTTTCTTGTTGAGCAAATTGTTCATTGGCTTCAGCAAGAACCGGAAAAGAACGAGGGATAGAGACGGACTCGCTGAACCGCGGGTTTCACGCTTTGAGGACTGGTCTTGACCGTCCTTCAAGCGTTCGACAGCAAAAGCGGTTGTTGCTATCAATGCGTAAGCATATGGTTTCGCCTCGTGGGAGGTTGTCCACGGGCAGGGTTCTGTTGCACACATGGGCAACACCGGTGCTGATCAAACTACCAGTCCCCTTCTTCTCCAAATCGGAAAGCGGGAGGAGCTTCCACTCGACGAGGATTATCTGATACAACCGTCCGAAGACGTGGATGACCAGTCATACCTCGTCTGCGTCGAGCGGAACAACAAATTCCTTAAGTTCCTTGGTCGCTTGTTCTCGGCAAGGACGATCCCTTACGAGATCCTGGCGCCTGCTCGCTCACCGGCTCCCCAACCCTCCACAATGCCTGGGGAAAAACGTCCCCAAACCAGCGCTTGACCGGGGCAACGGCCTAAAATAAACGGCCGACAACAAGCGTGGAGGTGATCGGTATGGCAAGGAGGGGCGGCGTGTTGGCAGCCCTGTGGAGATCCATGTCCTGTGTGACCCTGGGCGTTGTAGCGCTCCTTATTGCAGGCTATGTGTTCTTCAGGGAGCCCTTCCAGCCCGCAGGCGATGGGGGCAGAGCAGCGCAGGCCCTCGCCCCCTCTTCTTCCCTTGCGCAGGCTGAGGCCACATCCCTCCTCCAGCAGGCCCTGGCAGATCCAGCCGTTCAACAGGTGCGGGCAAAGCTCGTCGCCCGGGGCTATTCCCCTCTGGACACACCGGCCCTGGCCCTCAACTACGAGCGGGGGGGCTTTGCTCCTCGTGCCCTTTGCCCAAGCAAGCTCAGCTAGCGATCAGAGAGGCGAGGAGCAACCCGGCCTTCCCGTGAAACCGAGTTCTCGTCC
>CAYSAN010000019.1:666-17493 GCA_964429165.1 uncultured Thermotogaceae bacterium | reverse complement strand
CTCATTTTGGGGGAGAAACTTTTTAAGGGGGTTCTTCTTCCTGCCTTGGGCGATACCATGGTTCACGGTAGCCATATTGTTTCTATGGCTTTTCCGGTTCACCGGAGGAATGAACGCCATGCTAGCGCACGTGGGAGTGGCACCAGTGTTTTGGCTGGGCTCGGAAATGGCGTTGTTTTCCGGGATAATCGCGAACATCTGGAAGGGTTTTCCGTTTTTTATGGTGAGCCTCCTCGCCGGGCTTCAAGCCATCCCCAAGGAGTTGTACGAGGCAGCCCAGGTCGACGGGGCCAGCCCGCTGCAGCAGTTCTTGCATGTAACACTCCCTGGTTTACGCAATGTTATTCTAATAGTTTGCACGTTATCCACTTTGTGGACGTTCGGGCTCTTTGAGCTGCTTTACATCCTGACGGGTGGAGGACCTGGTGATGCTTCCAAGGTCCTCCCAATCCGAGTTTACGAAACTGGAATCACCATGTATCAGTTTGGTAAAGGAGCAGCCATGGCCATATTGACGGTCCCTCTTATTTCGTTATGGGCGTTCATACTAGTGCGATTGACTCGAAGGGAGACATGAGAATGAACAGTGGAGGGATTGTTTTCCGAACGTTGATTTTGCTGCTAATCGCGGTCTTTGTTGCCATCCCTCTTTATTGGGCTTTTGTGGTGACCTTCACTCCCCTCCGTGAAGTGCTTTTTCGGAGGCCGTTGTATCCATCACCGTTTACTGTAAAAAATGTGATTGATCTCTTTACGGGAGCCTGGGGAGGAAGAGGTGGAGGTTACTCCTTCCTTCTGCCGCTGAGAAACAGCCTCCTTGTGGCTGCTGGAAATACATTGCTCAGCGTCAGTGCAGGTGCTTTGGCCGCATATGCCCTGGCCCTGATGAAATTCAAAGGAAAAGAACCCCTATCTGCCTTTGTATTATTTGCCTACGTGTTTCCGCCATTTGTGATTATGATCGCCCTGCGCATGTTGGCCATGTGGTGGGGCCTCAGGAACACATTACACGGCCTTATTCTGTTTCAAAGTGTGATCACTGTCCCCTACTGTACATGGATGTTGAGATCGTATTTCTTATCCTTTCCCAAAGACATTGAGGAGGCAGCCATGGTGGATGGATGTACACGCCTCCAGGCTCTTGTGCGAGTAGTGCTGCCTGTTTCGCTCCCAGGGGTCGTCGCAGCGGCTACCTTCGCCTTTACGCTGTCTTGGCAAGATTACATCATGGCGTTCATCGTATTAGATGCTGATACCAAATTCACTGTCCCGATGGCGTTGGTCACTATGGTGGTAGGTGATCTAGTGCAATGGGGGAGAATTATGGGTGCAGCGCTGATCAGCAGCCTGCCGCCGGTTATTGTGTACTACTTGTTGCAGCGATATGTGGTCTCCGGCCTTACTGGGGGTGCTGTTAAAGGATAGAATAGGGGAGACGCTGAGGAATGGAGATGCAGGCTTGAAGACGTTCATCATTTTGAGCTCCTGAATTCCAGTCACAAGTAAAGAAAAGCTAGCGAGTTCATCATCTGCTTGGCCCTGGCCCAGGGGGAAGCCAAAGCGGAAGCGTTGAACCCGCGCACGACCTGGTCCATGGAAACAGGCCACGGACTTGCGCAGGCTGATGATGGCGTTCCAGAAGCCCTGGTGGTGACCCGGCTGGCTTTGGAAGAGGCCAATCAGCGATGGGAGGCGGCAGTAGCGGTTCAAAGTCTATGTTAAAGTCTGGGGCGGAAATCCTCGCAACCAGGAAGGTACTGGCGAGGGAGAGGTCGGATTTGATGGCGGTTCTTAAGGAAACGGTGCGGGAGCTGGTAGCTCAGGAACTGGAGATCCTTCTTTTCCCCGAACGGAATGCCTTCGTCGGGGAAAACGGGGGACGCAGTGACGGCCCCCATCCCCGCCTGTTGGAAACACCTTACGGTCGGGCGAAGCTCCGCGTCCCCCGGCACCGAAAGGCACGTTTACCCTTTTAGGTAGCTACTTTTCCGCTTTTTGAGGGCGGGGCTCCTCGGGGTTCAGAATCACAGGGCCCTGACAATACACGCATCGGCTATTGAGCGGCACGTTCCAGGGCCGCACGAACTCCTCGTGCTCCAACTTCCTCACGCACTCCGCGCACAAAACCTTGAAGCTGTTGGCCTTCGTCCGCACGAGATAGCCCTTCCTCGGCATCGTCATGGCAGATCCGGATTATAACGGAAAAGAGAGATCCAACCAGAGCTCAGCGATCGATGCGCAGCGCCCAAAGCCGGGGATCGTCCTTGTCCCACGGGATAACCCAAAGGTCCTGGACTTGGCCGTTGCCCTGGGCCCTGACACGCACAGGAGCTCCCGGCGGCACGTCGCTGTAACGGGCGGCAAGGGCCGCGGCCTGCCGCAGCTCCTCCTCGCCCACCTTGCCCAGCACCAGGGCCACCGGACCAGGAACGTCGGGGAAGGAGAGCAGGATGGAATCACCGGGGAAGGTCAAAAGGGCGGCGTTCTCCTCCTCGTCCCTTCCTACGACCACGCGCGAGTTTTGGCTGAGGCGGAAATGGCGTCCATACCGAAGGAGGGCGAAGTCCTCTTTGGTGAGGTTGGGGGCCCCCTTTTCGCGGAGGAGGTCGCGCAGCCGCTTGGAATAGGCCCGCTCCAGAAGGAGGCAGCAGCCGCCCGCGGGCGCGGTGAAGGTGGGGATCCCCCACTCCTTGGCCAGCTCCAGTTGCCTTTTTCTGGAGCGGCCCTGAAGATCGAGCCAGTCCTCGCGGCGCACCCAGCCCAGCCGTTCCGGCAAGGTCGGCCCCAAGAGCCGGCCGGAAAGGGGGCGCACCAGCCGCTCGCCCAATCCGGACTCCCGGGCCACCAGCGCCAACGCCTCAAGGTGCTGGGACATCGGGCGCTGCCCCAAGACCTCGCCCGTCACCACAAAGGAGGCCCCTTCCTCCTCCCCTATCTCGCCAGCCTTTTTGACCATGAAGATGCGACAGTCCAGGCAGGGGTTCATGCCCTGGCCGCGGCCGAACCGCGGGTGCTTCACGACCTCTAGGTATTCGTCGGAGACGTCCAGGAGGCGCACAGGGATGCCCAAGGCCAGGCCCTGGGCAAGCACGGTGTCGCAGCGGCCCCGCCCAGTACAGAAGCCCGTGGCCAGGTTCAGCCCCACCACTTCAAACCCCAGCCTGCGGGTGAGGGCAGCGGCCAGGGCCGAGTCCAGCCCCCCGGACATGAGGGCAATCGCTTTCCTCTGCAGAACAGCCATGTCTTGGCTATGATAGACTAGGAGCACCGAGCTCTCCACAAGTTTTGCACACGGGCTGCACACAATGTGCGGCCCTGGTTTGTACAACCGGAGGTGGAGGTGAAGGAGCATGAAGAAGGTTTTGGCATGGGGTTTGACCTTTTTGGTGGCAGGGGTGGTCCTGGCCCAGGATGTGCAGGCCTTGATCGCCGCCTCAGGACAGGCAGCGATCAAGACGGCCATCAGAATGGTGGCTCCGGCGGTGGTCAAAGTGGAAGCCACCCGGCAGGTCGCCACCTGGTGGGACCAGTTCTTCCAGGATCCCTTCCTGCGCCGGTTCTTCGGGGATCCTGAGACCACCCAGACCTCCCTGGGCTCGGGCTTCGTGGTGGAGCACGCCGGCCACAAATACATCCTCACCAACTTCCACGTGGTGGAGAACGCTACGTCCATCGTGGTCACTGCCCAAAGCGGTGACTCCTGGACCGCACAGGTGATCGGAACGGACGAGCTTTTGGATCTCGCCGTGCTTATGGTGGAGGATGCGGTCCTCCCAGCGGCCCAGCTGGGGGATTCCGATGCCCTGGAGATCGGGGACTGGGTCATCGCCATTGGTAACCCCCTGGGCTTTGCCCACACCGTGACCCTCGGCATCGTCTCCGCTTTGAATCGGGATGTGCCCCGACCCGATGGCTCCGGGTACTACCGACGCATGATCCAGACCGATGCGGCCATCAACCCCGGCAACTCCGGTGGTCCCCTGGTCAACGCCTATGGCGAGGTGGTGGGGATGAACACGGTCATCGCCCGCCGGACCGCCAGCGGGATCGCCGTGGAGGGGATCAACTTCGCCGTGCCCATCAACGAGATCAAGCTGGCCCTGGTCCAAATCGTGCAGTATGGGCGGGTCACCCGGGCCTGGCTGGGCGTGTACATCCAGGACGTGATCCCCGGGATGGAGCGCCAGTTGGGGCTGCGGGAGGGAGCGTTGGTGACGGAGGTGGTGCCTGGCTCGCCCGCGGAGAGGGCGGGGCTTCGCTCCGGTGACGTCATCGTGGCCGTGGATGGTAAGAGCGTGCGCAACTCCGCTGACCTGCAGAAGGAGATCATGTACCGCCGGGTGGGCGAGCGCGTGAGCCTCAGCGTGGTGCGGAACCGCGCCACCTTCACCGTGAGCGTGGTGCTGGCGGAGCGGCCGCAAGAGGGGCAGGTTCCAGGAATCCCAGGGCTGCGCAAATTTGGCATCACTGTCCAGGACATAACTCCGGAGCTGCGCACCCGCTATGGCCTCACCCGGGAAAGCGGGGTGGTGGTGACCCGGGTGGAACCGGGCTCGCGGGCCTATTGGGCGGGCCTGCAGGAAGGGGACGTGATCGTGGAGGTGAACCGGGAGTCTGTGGCTAATGTTTCCGACTGGAACAGAATTGTGGCTCAGCTGGGGGACGATGCGGAGGTGTTGCTCACGGTGGTACGGGCTGGCCGGACGCGGTTCATCCTCTTGCGCTGAGGACGGGTAAAATACGCGGGTCGGAGAGTAGCGCAGCCTGGTTAGCGCGCATGGTTCGGGACCATGAGGTCGCCGGTTCGAATCCGGCCTCTCCGACCAAGTGAGCGGGTATAGCTCAGTGGTAGAGCGCTGGCCTTCCAAGCCAGTGGCACGGGTTCGATTCCCGTTACCCGCTCCAGCGCCCGTAGCTCAGTGGGATCAGAGCAGCGGCCTTCTAAGCCGCAGGGCGGGGGTTCGAGTCCTCCCGGGCGCGCCAGGGGAGCGTAGCTCAGCCTGGCAGAGCACCGCGCTGTGGACGCGGGGGTCGCGGGTTCAAGTCCCGTCGCTCCTCCCAGGCTGGTTCGCTGGCGGCTAAGGCAGCGGTTCTGAAGGACAGATCCGTAATGGCCGAGGAAGGGCCAGCGGGCCGGTTTCCGCGCCCGTAGCTCAATAGGATCAGAGCATCGGCCTTCGGAGCCGAGGGCTGGGGGTTCGAGTCCTCCCGGGCGCGCTGTTCTTTTTCCGCTACGCTCTGGGCTGGAGGTGCTGGGTGTATCGCTGGCTTCTTTTGGCCGGGATCTGGCTTTTAGTGGGAGCGTTGGGCGCCCTGTTCTGGCTGGGCTGGCAGGTGCTGCAAACCGGGCTCACCCTGAGGGTAGTGGAGCTCCATAGCCCCTTGCAGGTGGAGGTGACCAACCCCGTGGCCCTTTCCCTGCCCCTGGAGGTTCGCGTCTCCTCCCTGCCGGTGGTGGTGCCCGGGAGGTTCAGGGTGGAGGTGGAGGGGCCGGTGCAAGCGGAGACCGGTCTTTTGCTCTGCCCCCTCTGTGGGAAAGGAAGCCTTATTCCTGTGCGCTGGAACATTCTTTCGGGAGCGATTCACTGGCGGTGCGCCCAATGCCACCGGGAGGTTGGCCCTTGACGGGCATGGTTTTTTCGGGATACTAAAACGAACGTTCGATATGAACCAGCCACTCGCCCTCGACAGGATCGTGGAAGCGGGCCGAAAGCTCTTCGCCCGCCAGGGGTTCCATGCCACCGGCATGCGGGACATCGCCAAACTCGCCCAGGTCTCCATCGGCTCCCTGTACCACTACTTCCGCTCCAAGGACGAACTCTTCCTGGCCGTGGTCCGCCGTGCCTTCGCGGAAAGCCTCTCCCAAGCGCGGGCGCTCATGCAGCAGGGGCTTCCTGGCCCGGAGATCCTGCGTCAGGTACTGACCGCGCACTTCGCCGCCGACCCCGAGGTCGCCCAACTCTTCAGCCGCGTGTGGGCTCCAGAGGATCCCGCCCTCTGGAAGAAATTGCGCGATCTTCTGGAGGAGTACGCCCAAGCCATCGCCGGGATCCTGGAGGAGGCCATGCGCAAGGAGGCTGTGCGCCCCGTGCATCCCCTGATTGCGGCCTACGCCTTGTTGGGGATGGCGGGCGCAGTGACCCTGCGCTCAGCCCAAAAGGACGCGCTGGCCCTGGAGTTCCGCAAACTGGGCCCCCAGGAGCTTGCGGAGCTCGCCTGGCACGCCCTGCGCCCTTGACAAGGAGGTTCCCATGAAACGCTGGGCGTTTCACCCATGGTTTTGGCCCCGGCCCCGCCAGCCTTGGCGCAAATCGGGGTGGGTGGTGGATGAGATGAGGACGCGGGAGGAGTCCTTGCGGCTCCCAGCGGTGGTGGGGGCCGTTGGCTTCCCTTCTCAAGCAGTTTCGAAACCCCCCACCACGCCCTGGACCGAGGCGCCATACCCCCAGGACGCCCCCTACCCTCCCCTTTTGCCCCTGTTTTTCCCCGCCTGCGGCTACATGGGAGGCTAGATGCGACGCGTGATCACCACCCATCCATACCTTGTTCTTGGCGTGCTGGGCCTTTGCACCCTTGGTTTTGCTGTGTTTCTGCCGCGCATCGGTTTTCAAGCGGACTACTCAAAAATGCTGCCCGAGGACGACCCCATTGTGGCCCAATACCAGCGGGCCCGGGACCTCTTCGGCGGACAGTCCCTCTTCCTTTTGGCCATCACCGTTGAGGAGGGCGGGACCATCTTCCATCTCCCGTGTTTGCAAAAGCTCTACGCCCTCACCGAGGAGCTCAGGGGCCTGAAGGAGGAAGGTTTGGTGGAGGAAGTCCTGTCCCCTACGAACGTGAAGATCGTGGAGGGGAGGGAAGCAGCTCTTATTGTGCATCCCATCCTGCCTGGGCCACCGCAAACTTTGGCCGACGTGGAGCTCTTCCGCACCAAGGCCTTGGCCGAGGCCATGGTGCGGGACAACCTGGTCCTCGCCGACGGCACAGGCGCCCTCGTCCTCCTGCGTTTGTCCGCGGCCTTGGAGGACCGGGAGGACATCCAGGCCCGCGTCCTTGGGCGCCTGGAGGAGTTGGCCCAAAAGTACAAGGGGCCTGAGCAAATCCACATCTCAGGCGACGCCGCTTTCCTTGTGTACGTGAACCGCTACATGCGCCAGGACCTGGCCCTCCTTCTTCCCGTGGTGGTGGGGGTGGTGGTGCTCGTGTTGTTTGGGAGTTTCCGCCACGTTTGGGGCGTGCTCTTGCCCCTAGCCGTGGTGGGCGTGGGTCTCATCTGGACCATGGGCCTTGTGGGCCTCACCGGCCACAAGCTCACCATGATCTCCACCTTCCTTCCCGTGGTGCTGGTGGCTGTGGGCTCAGCGTACGGGATCCACGTGGTGAACGAGTACCTGCAACGTATCAGCAGCGGTGTGCCCAAAAGGGAGGCTGTTCAGGACACAATCCGGGAGATGTTCGTGCCTGTTTTGGGCGCCGCTGTCACCACTGCCGCCGGGTTTCTCACCCTGCTCTCCGCCTTCCTCATCCCCACCAGGGAGTTCGGGCTATTCTCAGCATTCGGGGTTATGACCTGCTTCCTGTTGGCCGTGGTGATGCTCCCCGCGCTCTTTCTGGTCCTGCCGGAGCCCAGAGTGCGGCCGACCAAACTCCAGATGCAAAGCGCCCAGGGGTTGGCCCGCTTGTTCTCCCGCCGTCCAGGTCTAATCCTCCTGGGCGTCCTCTTTGTCCTTGGCTTTTTGAGCGGGGGGATACCAAAGCTACGCGTGGAGTCCGACCTGACGCGCTATTTCCGCGAGGACTCGCCGGTGGTCCAGGGCCTGCGCGCCGTGGACGAGCGCTTCGGGGGGAGCCAGGAGCTGTCCATCATCATCGACACAGGGAGAAGGGATGGGCTCAAGGACCCAGAGGTCCTGCGGTTCATGGATCGGCTGCAAAAGTTCCTGGAGGGAAGGCCGGAGGTGGGCTCCACCTCCTCCCTGGCGGATCTGGTGAAGGAATCCTATTTCACCCTGCAGGGCGATGACCCCGCCTTCTACACCGTTCCTGCGACGGCCAAGGCCGTGGCCCAGGTGCTCCTCCTATATGAGATGGGCGGGGGGGAGGTCACCCGCAGCTTGACCACCCGCGACTTCCGGGTGGGCCGCATCTCCGCGCGGGTCCGCGCCGTGGGCCTGTCCGGCTACGACGCCCTGCTCAAAGCCGTGGAGGAGTTCATCGTCCGGGAAAAACCGGCCTCCGTGGCCGATTGGCACATCACGGGCTCCCCGTCCCTGTACATCCAGCTCTCCAGGAAGCTGATCGCTTCTCAGCTCACCAGCTTGGGCACGAGCTTTGGCGCCGTGGGATTCGTGGTGGCCGTGCTCCTGCTCTCCCTGGGAGCTGGGGTCCTGTCCCTCATCCCGCTTTTGGTGGCTGTGGCCGGGAACTTCGGGGTCATGGGCTACGCCGGTGCCCATTTGGACATGGCCACGGTGATGATCGCCAGCCTCACCGTGGGCATCGGCGTGGACTACGCCGTGCACTTCCTCAACCGCTATCGCAACACGCGCCGCGCCGGCCTTCCCCACGAGGAGGCCCTGGCCGAAACGTTCCGCACCTCCGGCCGGGCCATCGTGGTCAATGCCCTCACCTTGACCCTGGGCTTCCTGGTCATGCTCCTCTCCCGGTTCGGCGCCCTGAACACCTTCGGCTGGCTCATTGCCATCACCATGGTCACCAGCATGTTGGGCGCGCTTTTGGTGCTGCCCGCGGTCTTGCTGTGGATTCCAGAAAAGGCTTATCAGCCTTGGGCGCGCTTGCGCCCCCTTTGGGCCTGGCTTGGTTTTTGGGAGGACCCCATGCCGGCAAATCCTAAAGGCAAGGAGGGAAAAGATGAGGGGACTGCGCGTTAGCCTGTGGGTTTTGCTTTTGGGGGTTTGGGCCTGCGCCCAGACCGCCGACGAGATCCTCGCCCGGGTGGAGGAGCAAGGCTTCTTCGGCACAGGCCGGGAATCCCTCTACGCCTCCATTTCCGTGGAGATCCAGGAGAAGGGCCAACCGCGGGTGGACTACGCCTTCCGCGTGTGGGCCAAGGAGTACCCCGACGGGACCGTGAAGTTCCTCCTTCTTTATGCTGCCCCGGAGGACCTCGCGGGCACGCTCTTTTTGGCCCACGTGCCCAAGGAGGGCGCCACCCGCATGTGGTTGTACCTGCCGGAGCTGGCGCTGGTGAAGGAACTGGTGGGCGAGACGGAGCGCAAAGGGGAATTCTTGGAGGGAAGCGGCATCACCTACGAGGACATCTCCAAGGGCTTCAGCTACCGCCAGGGCTATCGGGCCGAGCTCCTGGGCGAGGAGAACGTGGCTGGCCACCGCACCTGGAAGTTGAGCCTTGCCCCCGAAACCTCCGAGCAGGAATGGAGCAGGATCGTCCTTTGGGTGCATAAAGCGCACTACATCGTGGTGCGCGCGGAGTTCCATGACTGGGGGGGGAAACTTGCTCGGGTCCTCAGCGTCCCCGCGCTCGTGACGGATGATCTGGGCACCAGACCGGCTTTCCTACGGGTGGAGGACCTCCAGAAGGAATCCTGGGCGGAGGTACGCATCGTGGAGCGCGGGGCCGAGGCCATACCAGATGAGCGCTTCGACCCCGCCCATCTCCCCAGGCTGAGGCTTTAGAGGGCCGCCCGCAACGGGGGGAGGGACCGTGGAGAGAAGGGTGGGGTTGGCCCTGGGATCGGGTGGGGCCCGCGGCGCAGCCCACGTGGGCGTTCTGAAAGTCCTGGAGCGGGAGGGGATCAAGGTCTCGGCCATCGCCGGATCGAGCATTGGCGCCATGGTGGGCGGCGCTTACGCCGCGGGCCTTCCTCTCCCCCGCATCGAGGAGGAATGGCTTACCACCAACCGGGCCAAGCTTCTACGCAGTTTACTTCCCACCTTTCCTCGCACGGGGTTGAGCTCGGGTGCGGGCCTGCGTGGCTATCTCCGCCAGATCCTCGGGGATGTGCGCATCGAGGAGCTTCCCATACCGTTTGCTGCGGTGGCCACGGACCTCGACACGGGGGAGCCGGTGGTCCTGCGCTCCGGGCCCCTTGTGGACGCTATCCGCGCGTCCACGGCTATTCCTGGGGTGTTCCAGCCCGTGCGGTGGGAGGGCCGGCTTTTGGTGGACGGTGGGATGACCGAGCCTCTTCCGGTGCAGATTTGTCGGGAACTGGGGGCGGACGTGGTGATCGCGGTGGACACAAACCCTGCGCCCCGGCCGACCACGCCCGCGGGCCAGCGGCCTTGGTCCGTCCTGAGCCGAACTTCGCACGCCGCCCATCGGCACCGGCCGTGGGTGCCAGCTGGTCTCGCGGAGGTCCTGCACGAATATGCGCGGGAAAGGCAGGCTTTGCGCCCCCTGCCGGGCATCTTCGAGATCCTAAACCAATCCGCATCCATTCTCGTCCAGGAGATCCTGCGGCTTAAGCTTCAATTGGCCCCTCCGGACATCTACCTGCGCCCTAAGTTCGTGGAGGAAAGGAGCTACCTGCGCGCCAAAGACAACATCAAAGCCGGCGAAGAGGCCATGGAGGAGGCCCTTCCCACCCTGCGTTCCCTGCTTGGCCAGAAAACCCCGGCGCGTTAAGGCTTTCTGCCCCTCTCCGGTAAACTTGGCCGTCCCATGGCTTGGATAGCCTTTGGCGTTTCTCTCGTGGTTCTCCTCGTCCTGGCCCAGCGGAGCCTGTGGTTGGCCCTGGCAGTGGGCGCCGGGATCCTCGGGCTTTGCACCTCCCCTCCCGCCCACCTTCCGGGGATCTGGGCCAAGGTCCTGACCGACCCCGGCGTGTTGGCCCTGATCTATGCGGCCGGGGTCATTCCCCTCATCGGCGCAGCGCTGCAAACCGGGGGCCTCCTCGCCGGGCTTGTGGCCCGCCTCCCGGGCGGAAGGAGGACGGCCTATGTGCTGGCTCCCGCGCTGTTTGGGCTCCTTCCTGTTCCAGGCGGTGCGCTTTTTTCCGCGCCGATCCTGGAGGAACTGGGTGGCGGAAGGCCGGAGGAGCGGGCCGCAGCCAACGTGTGGTTTCGCCACATCATCCTTTTGTTTTACCCCCTCTCCGCAGCCCTCATCACCGGGGCCAAACTGGCCAAACTCGACCTTTGGACAGCCATCCTCTGGCAATTGCCATGGGCCTTGTTTTTGCTCAGCGTGGGCGCGATTTTCCTTTTGTCCCCGTTTTCCGGGGCCAAGCCCCCAGAGGGCCGGGAGGAAAATGCCCGCCGATTCTGGTGGGGGCTTGGGGTTTTGCTCCTCGCCCCTCTTTCAGACCTATTGCTGCGGAGGACGGCAGTGCTTCCGGCACCAGAGGTGGCCACGGCCTTTGCCCTCACCGTCTCCCTCTTTGTTGCCCTCTCTGCTGGGCCGGGCCTGAAAAATCTGCCCCGGCTTGTGGGGCGCAGCCAGCCCTGGCGGTTCTCCCTCGTTGTGGTCGGGGTCTTTCTCTATCTTGGGGCGTTTCAGGCCTCCGGGCTTCCCCAGGCCATGGCCCGTCTCCCCTTTCCGCTCGCCCTTCTTGTCCTGGGGCTCAGCCTGCTCATGGGCCTGGCCACCGGCCGGCAGCAGGCAGCGCTGTCCGTGGTGATCCCCGTGTATTTAGCGGCGGGGAACAGCCTGGATGGGTGGCGTTTTTCCTTGATCTATCAGGCCTGCTATCTGGGCTATTTGCTTTCCCCGCTTCATCCGTGTCTTGTGGTGTCGGTGGAGTATGCGAGGACGGGGCTAATGCAGACCTGGCGGCGTCTGCTTTTGCCCAGTGGGGTGGCCTTGGCCGCCGTGGCCACCGCTTCGCTTTTGGCCCTGTGACTTGACCACCGGGCACAAGGTGGAGGGCCACACGGGAAACGCCCGGGTGGGGGAGGCCATCGCCCCCAACCGCCCAAGGGAGCCCCTCAGCGTTTGGGAAAAGAACAAAAGCTCGGCCTTAGCCGGGAAGCCGAGGGTTAGCTAAGCGCTCCTGGTGAGCTCCATTTAGCCTGGTTCAACAGCAGCTGCGCGGTGGTCCAGGCGGTGACCGCCGCCCTTAAAGCTTTCCCTCGGCCTCCAGGGAGGGCGAAGCCTGTGAGCTTCTATCGCAGGGATCAGCACAGAAGTCGTGAGCCACTTTTCAGGGAAAACCTTCTGGCTCGCGATGGAGAGGCTCTCACACGTGCGTGCAGATCCAGCAGCGTACGAGGGGCAAGGGGAGGCCCGCAAGGTTTTGACTAGCCTGGGGCGAGGTCGCGGATCATGAGGATCCCGTCCTCACCATCCTGGTAGTAACCAGGGAGGACTGCCTCCTCACGAAAGCCGTGCTTTTTGTAAAAGGCTTGAGCCGCGAGGTTCGAGGCCCGTACCTCTAGCCTCACCCGCCGCACCTTCGAAGCCTCCGCAAAAAGCCGGTGCAGAAGAGCACTGGCCACCCCTTTCCGCCGATGCTCCGGCACCACGGCGAGGTTGTGGATGTGCAGCTCGTCCCCTTCCTGCAGGGCCAGGACGAACCCGATGATCTTGGATTCCTCGGCCACGAGGGCCAGGGCCTGGCGGTTCACCACGTACGGGAAAAAGGCAAATAGGGGCCAGGGGTCCGCAAAGCAAGCCTTTTCCACCTGATAAATGCCGAGGGGGTCCATAGGGCCAGCACGCCGGATCCGCACCAACCCATTGTACGTGGCCGGATGGGACGGTGGCGAAGGGAGGGAGGATTGCCCTGTTCCGGTGGTCGCCGGTGGAAGTTTGTCCGTTGGAGGGCCAACCCCGTGGACGAGGGGGAGCGCTGGGCCAAGTGGGGCCTGGTTATGGAAGTGCGACGGCCTGGTGCAAGCCAGGTGGGGGCGCCCTACATCACTTTGTACTACTTGACAACCTTTACCACTTGTGTATAATGGAAAGACCCGGGCAAGGACCCGGATCAAGGGGGTGAACAGGGCAGCCAGGACCTCGGAAGACCACCTGGCCTTCCGATAAAGGCAAACCCGGAGCAATCCGGGGGCGCAAAGCCACAGGTCCCTCCGGGACGGCTGGGCTGCCGAAGAATGGCCAGGATTGGGCTGCTCGCGGCCATGGTGGGGGCGTTGAGCCTCGTGGGCGTGGGGACCAGTGTGTCCCGCACCACCACCGTGACCTTCTCCATCCCGGCTCTAACCGTCCTCTCCATGCCTGAACGAAATATTTCGGGAAAGGAAGTGGTGGTGGAACTGGGGCCTGCGGACCTCGCCCAGGGTTCACTGCTCATCCCCCTGGTGGTGAAGAGCAACGTGGCGTGGGCGGTCACGGCGCGCGTCCTTCACCCGGACGGCGCCGAGCTCGCAGTGGAGGTGGTGGGCGGCCCGGGGGTGACGGTGACCACGGAAGAGTCGCCCATCCTCTTGGGCCGGCCGGGAAAACACGAGGTGCTCCTGGGTATAAAATGTGATAGCCTACCTATAGGGACAGGGGTTACCCTCGTGTTGAGGATACAGGGCTTGGGAAGCGGGAGCCCGCGGGGCTGAAAGGGGGTGGGAGCCGAGGGAAAATCGAAGTGAAGTGGGGTGACCGATAAAGGCAAACCCGGAGCAATCCGGGGGCGCAAAGCCACAGGTCCCTCCGGGACGGCTGGGCTGCCGAAGCACCCCAAGAGAAGCGCAAAAACTTCCGGGTGAGAAGGCCCGGTAAACAAAACTTCTCTTGGAGGTGCGCAAATGAAGAGCGTGAAGGTTTTGGCGGTTTTGGTGGCTGGAGTTATGGGCGTGGTGAACGGGATGGCTCAGACGAGCGTGTACGCGAACTCTACGGCGGTCTTCACGGTGCCAACCTTGATCAGGTTGGAGCTGAGCATCGCCACCATCAACTTTGGCACCCTGACCATGGCTGACTACGACCTGGGGTACAAGGACGCAGTTGGTGCGCAGATCGTGTACGTGTGGAGCAACCGGCCCTGGACCCTGTCCGTGGCTGCGAACAGCGACACCTGGACTGGGCCGTGGGCTAAGCCCGCAAGCGACCTCCTCTTGCGCGTGGCCTCCGTGAACCGGCCAGAGCGCGTCCCCTACGTCCGCAACACCCTCACCGGCCTCACCACCGACGGGTTCACCATCGCTGAGGGTCAGCCCGGCGGGAACTTCCAGCACACCATGGACTTCCGGGTCCTGGTGGGCTGGGACAACGACGTGGCCGGCGACTATACGCTTGGCTTCACGTACACCCTCACCGCGCCGTGACCCAGCAAGGCCCGGGCAGCCCGGTTCCCCCAAAGAACCGGGCTGCCCTTCCGCTTCTTAACTGGTGATGATAAGCGTCTTTCTTTTCCTACTTTTGGGGTTCTTGACCAGCCAGGCCTGGGGCCAGCACAACACCGGTTGGCTCAGCCCCACCCAGGATTTCGGACAATTCAGGTATCCCACGCTGGCTTATGCTGACGACGTTTACTACGCCCGCGCTGACCCCGGCTTCGTTCACGTTTATTACGGCTACGCCCTTTTCATTCCGCAAATGGCGGAGATCCTGGGCATTGAGGTCCGCGTGGACGCCTGGCGTCATCCCGCTGGCACGCCGTTTGTGGCCTATTTTGATGTGGAGCTTTCCTGGGATGGGGGGGCCTCCTGGACTGCTCCTTACACCGCTGGCCCGTTGGAGTCGTATGAGCTCTCGTTCATTTTGGGTGGGCCCAGTGATGACTGGGGCCGCGCCTGGCACCCCCACGAGTTCCAGCCCCAAACGTTCATGGTGCGGCTTGGCGCCCGCGCGCCGCGGTGGCCCGAGCTCCGCCTGGATTGGGTGGCCGTGCGCGTCCACTACCGCACCGGTCTCTCTTTAGAGGTTGAGCCCCAGGCCGTGGACCTCGGCGTCCTCACCTTGGCCGACTACGACCGGGGCTACGTGGAGCGCTTGAGTGCCCAAACCCTGCGCCTCACCAGCGCCACCTCCTGGACCCTATCCGTGGCCTCCCTCACCCCTACCTGGCACTACACGGGCCCCTTGCCCAATCCGCGGAAGACCTGTGAACACCTCCTGTGGCGGGTGGAGTCCGCCGAGGGTCCGGCGACCACAGTGACGAGGACCTTCACCCCGGTGGGCACTTCGGAGCGCCTGGTGGCCGCAGGCTCCGCCGGCGTGGTGCAACTCACCCTGAGCTTCCGCCTCCTTGTGGACTACGAGACCACCTGGCCTGGCACCTATACCCTGGACTTCCGCTACACCTTGGCGAGCCCCTAGTCCTTGTGCGGAGGCCCCTCCTCCCGCATGATTTCGCTTGTATGCAGCGGGTTTTCTTTCTTGTCCTTTGTCTTGGGAATTTCCTGGGCCTGGCCTTAGAGGTGAACCTCCTTGAGGTGTACCTGCAGGCCCGACCGGGCGCGGTCCTCCCCTTCTCCTTCCTGGTGCGCAACGAGCTTGCCCAGCCTGAACAGATAGTCCTTTACCTTGGCGATTGGGACCGAGATGAGTTTGGTGAGAACCGGTTCTATCAGCCCGGGACAGTGCAGCGTTCCGCGGCGGCCTGGACCACCGTGGCACCCACGTCCTTTGTGCTCGGCCCAGGGGAGATCCGGGAAATCCAGGGGGTCGTGCGGGTTCCCTCGGGTGTGGGGACCGGGACCTATTGGGCCATTGTATTCGTGCAAGGGGAGCCCCGCCTGGTCCCCTACCAAGGGGTCCTGGTCACCGTGACCCGCCGCATCGGCATCAAGGTGTACGTGACGGTGGAGCCGGGGTTGGTGCGCGGGGAACTGCGGGGGCTGGAGGTGCGCGGCCTCAACCCCCTTTGGGCCTGGGTCAAATTTGTGAACACGGGTACCCAGAACCTGCGGGAGGTGAGGGCCAGCCTGCGGGTGAGCGACGTGCACGGCCGGACCGTGGCCGAGGCCAGTGCCCCTTCTGTGCCCTGTCTTCCGGGTGCGGAGCGGTGGATTCGCGTGGACACGGAATTTCGGCCGGAGCCCGGGGTCTACCAGGTCCTGGCCACCCTGGACTACGGGGGAGAGGCCCTGCTGGGCGTGGCTATGCGGCTGGTGGTGCGGCCCCTCTCCCTGCTTCCCCTGGCCAGCGGGCTGGGCATGCCCCAGGACCTGGACGGCGACGGATTTTACGAGGACGTGAACGGCGATGGCCGGTTTGATGCCGCTGACGTGGAGGCCCTGGCCCAAAACCTCACCAGCCCCGTGGTGCGCGCCAACCTCCGGGCCTTTGACTTCAACAACGACGGCGTCGTGAACGAGCGAGATCTCGAGCTCTTACGGCACCACCTCTCGCCATAGGCTGGCTGAGGGGCAAACTTCCCAATAAGAGGAGACCTTGCTCCCTAAGGCGTGGGCCCTGTGGCCCCAAAATCCTAAGGATGCGGACGCTTGTCCTCCTCGTCCTTCTGGGGGCCCTGGCCTGGGGACAAGACCTCGCGGTCCTGCGTCTTTCTCCCCCAGCTAAAACGCGCCCCGGCGAGTTCGTGGTACAGGTTTGGCAAATAACCAACCCCTCGACCACTCCCGTGTCTGTGCGCATCGTGGCGGAGCTTCCCCAGGGATGGGAGGCCTTGGGCCTTCCCCAGGTTCTCTCCCTGGCACCAGAGGAGACGGACTACCTGTTTTTGGCCCTCTATGTTCCTCGGGCGGCAACAAGCGGCACGCACGTGGTGCGCCTGCGTTTCCGCTGGAATGACAAAGAGGTTTTGTCGGAGGGGCAAATCGAGGTGGAGGCCGTGGCCGCCCTGGAGCTCGTCCCTCCTTCCCCCCAGGCGGCCGAGCCCGGCGAGGCCGTGAGGTGGACCCTGCGGGTGGTGAACCGGGGCAACGCCGTGGATCGGGTGGCGGTCGCGGTGCGCACCGCTTCCGGCTGGCGCGCCTCCGCCCAGCCCAGCG
>CAYSAN010000019.1:0-656 GCA_964429165.1 uncultured Thermotogaceae bacterium | reverse complement strand
GCCGGAAAAGCTGCCGACCGGCAGCACCATCTGCTCATTGGAAAAGCCCAGCCCAGCGAGGTTGTTCTTGGGCCCGGTGAGGCTGGCGAAGCCCAGGTGGCCGTGTGGATCCCAGCGGATGCGGCGGTGGGCCGCGAGGTGGTCTGGGCCCTGGTCCGCTCGGGCACTGCTCCCGCGGTGGAGGCCCGCACCGCCTGGTATGTGGAGGTCCTTCCGCCCGGGCCTGAGCGCGTCCCCGTGCAGATCCATGCGGAGCTGGCCATGCACGGGTTCGCGCGCTTCTCCTACGATTTCCTCTCCGGAAATGGTGTCTCCTTCCTGGGTTTTTCCGGGCGGGGGGCGGTGTTGGCCGGAGCCTTGGAGCTCTCCGGCCGCTGGGCCGGACCCTGGGCGCCCCAACCCTATCAGTTCCTGGATTTCCAGGCCCTGTACGTCACCGATGTGTGGGAGGTCCAGGCAGGCCGGGTGGGTTTTTCTTTCCCCGCCCTCCTCTCTCCCCTGGGTTTTTGGGGCGTGGGCGCGCGCTTTTCCGGGGGCACTGCGCAAGCGGCGTTCGCCTCCGGGGGTGAGGGTGGGGTGGTGCGGGCCGGGGGGCACTTTCTGTTTCGCCCCCATTGGGCCGAGGCCGGCGCCTCGTATCGCGAGGAGCGCGGCGG
>CAYSAN010000018.1:0-19048 GCA_964429165.1 uncultured Thermotogaceae bacterium | reverse complement strand
TCTGTTCCGGGTTTTTCTGGGAAGGCCACCATGCTGCCCCCGGACACACTTCCCGAGGGCCTACCAAAGCGCGGCCTAGCACCGATTGATACGGGATTTTTGGAGAGGAACTCCGTTATAGTTCACGGAGAAGCACCCAATAAGCACGGCCTGGCCCGCGATGAAAATACAGCTCAAATATCATGCCGTCCTCAGTGCGCACCTTGTACCAATCTCGATGGCGACGACGCCACCAAGCGCTCTTGAAGTCCAAAGTACGCCGATACTCCAGGATCTCCAGGATCTTGTACTCTCGCCCCTCCCACACGAAGCTCGTCGGGGGGCCTGGCTTTTGGGCAAACCGCACCTCCACCTCCGCATCGATGAACTTCCCCGCCATACTCCAAGGGGTATGGTATCCTTTGATCTGTGGACGTCTTTCGCTACCTTGTTCAGCCAGAGCACTGGGAGGAGCTTCCGCCGCGCTGGGAGCAAGTGTTTGGCCGGGAGGCCCCTCTCGGGGTGGAGGTTGGGTTTGGCAACGGTGAGTTTCTGTCAGAGATGGCCAAAAAACACGCGGACTGGAATTGGGTGGGATTTGAGACGAGCCTGACTTGCGTTGTGAAAACAGGGCGTAAGTTATGGTTAAACCGCGCAGAAAATGTGCGTTTGGCTTTGCTTGACGGGAAATTCGGCTTGCGAGAGCTCTTCCCCGACGCGAGTGTAAGCCAGGTCCTTGTTAATTTCCCTTGCCCCTGGCCCAAGGCTAGGCACACCGGACGCCGTCTCGTGGACCGCGCGTTCGCGCAAATCCTGGGCGCAGTCCTGAAAAAAGAGGGTGAGTTTCATCTCGTTACAGATGCCCTTTGGTACGCAGAGGAAGCCGCGCAACACCTGGCCGCCGCAGGGCTGGCGGTGGCGGGCCCAGTCCCCCTTTCCGGTGGGCCGGGCACCCGCTACGAACGAAAATGGCGGGCCCGGGGCCTCACGATTTGGAAAGTTCTGGCCAGAAATGCTGAACCAAGAACTGTGCAAAGGATCGCGGAGGGAACCATGCCCCACGCCAAGGTGCCTAAAAACTTTGACCGGGAAAAGATAGCGAGGCTAACTGGACGCAAGGCCATATGGAAGGATGGTGCGGTGGTCTTGAACGGCATCTTTTTCTCTGACCAGACAGAGACAGCGTTGGTTCGCGTGTTTGCCACCGATCAAGGTTTCACCCAGCAATTTTTCCTTGTCATTTCTCGGACCACTGATGGCATGCTTGTGCAGCTTGATGGAGCCACGAAGCCCTTTCGTACCCCCGCGGTAAAGCGTGCCGTGGCCATTGTGGCCGAGGAACTGTGCCAGTGATGCGTGTTCTTGCCGTCGCGGTTGTGGCTGTGGTCGCTAGTGCGGGTGAGTGGGGGGTACGCCTGGCCTCGCCCCAGGAGACGTTGGGCTGGGTCAGTCAAACCTGGGAGCTCCTTGGCTTGACCGCCTCGGCTCGGGTGGAGGCCCAGCTCATCCCCGTCGCTTTTCAGCGCGGCGTTATTGGTCTGTCGGGCTCGGGGACGTCCATCATCTGGAAGCTCGAGGGGGGTTTTTTCTCCTCCGGACGCGCTGATGCGTTCCTTTCCGCGTCATTTTCCCACAGTTCGCCCTTTGGGTTGGCTGCGGCGCGGCTTGCCGCGGGGGGAAAGTGGGGCTGGGCCGCCTTGAACCTCTCCCCCCTTTGGATTGGAACCTTTTGGGCCCTGCTGGAGGTGGAAAGTGTGCACTGGAAGGGAAAAATGCACTGGGAAGGGCTACCTTCTGTGGTAACCGTCCGCCTGGAAAGCACAAATATCGCTGTTTATGTGGGCAATACCGTGGCCCTCGAACTGGCCACAAGACAGGGCCACTGGACCTTGAGCACCAAAATCCAGATTAAAGCTGTCCGCGAACAACAACTGATGTTGGCGGCAGTATCGAATCATGGGACGATGCGGGTCTGGCTAAGCCTGAGCGGAGGCGGGCTTCTCTTGACCCAGGGCATGGGGGAATGGACCGCTCTTTTTTCCCTCGTCTGGGGACATAACACCCAAGGGGTTCTAGAGTTGACGCGTGTGTTTTAAAAAGTCTGGGAAATAGAGAGGCAGAGCCGCAGCCCCCAGAAGCCCCACATCATCCCCGAGCTTCGTGAGCTCCACCCTTGGACGCACGCGGCTCAACCGCTCTAAAGCAGCGAGAACCTTGGGCCCAAGGAAGTCCCAGGAGGCGGTGAACCCTCCACCAATGATGATCATCTCCGGCTCGAGGAGCTCGGCACAGATAGCAAGTCCTTGCCCCATAGCTGCGCAGGCTTCGTCGACCAGGGCAAGTGGGCCGGGCTCGCCCAGTCTTGCCCTCTCCACGATTTCCTTGGCGGAAAGCAACTGCCCCAGCCGCTCGCGGGCCCTGATGCGCAAGGCTGCTCCGCCGGCGAGGGCCTCTAAACATCCATGCTTCCCGCAATTGCAGAGAGGGCCATCAGGCCGTATGGGGACATGACCGATCTCCCCAGCCTGGCCTGTGGCGCCCCATACCACCTGGCCACCGGACACGATGCCTCCGCCAATCCCGGTGGACCAGGTCACGTATAGAAAATCCCGGGCCCTCCAGCCATATGCAAGCTCCGCCACCGCTGCGCAGTTAGCATCGTTCGCAAGGTAAACGGGACAGGAAAACGTCTGGACAAGTTCCTCCACCACGTTCACCCCGTTCCAGTGGGGAAGATTGGGTGCATGGAGGATGCGACCTTGACGCATGTCCAAAGGGGCTGGTGCGCCCACACCAATGCCATCGGGCTTGTCCCATCCCACCGCGCGCAGGACCTCAGCGATGGCAGCGCGGACCTCCGCCACCCCTTGGGTGGGAAACTCCTGCCGCCCGAGGATTTTTCCGGTTGCAACAGCGCCAACACGTGTCCTCGTCCCGCCGATGTCCACACCAATCAGCCGGTCCATCCCAGCGCAATCCTAACTGAACAAGGGCTCAAGTAAAACCGTTTCTGACACGACGAAAAACGCGCGCTCAGAGGCCACCCAGAAGATGAGGCAATAAAAGCAGCAAAAGCTTTTGTTTTTGCAGCGCAAGGCAATATTACGTAATGTGCAGCGGGGGCTTGTGTGCATGACAGTGATGGCCTCGGCTTTTGCAGGTTAGCAGTGGCGCCTGCGCGCCCCTAGCTGCCAGCGATTTGATCCCAGGAATTTGCTTGTTCCCAGAACGGGCGTTGTCAAGTGGGTGCAACCGCAGCTTCTGGGGTCCAATTCCTGGAAAGCCCATTTCCCAAGAAAACCGCTTCCGGAGCGTCCTTACAAACAAGCCTTGGAGAGCACCGATTGGCCATTGCACCGTGGCACGGCTTCCGCACTTGTAAAGTGGGGCTGTGAAAGGACTAAAGGAGGTGTGCAGAGAAGGAAGCGTTTTTAGTGGCTTTGGGCGTGGTTCTTAGCATGGTATTAGTTTTGGCCCAGGAATATAAGGTCATGCCCCTTGGCCAAAACGACTGGAAAAACTTCGCCATGGTAGGTATGGCGGATACCTGGTGATCGGGACCCTGGATACCCCCAAGACCTTCAACCATCACATCGCTCAGGAGACCTATTCCACAGATGTGACGGGCATGCTCCACGCCGGTCTAGCCGAATTGAACCCCATCACGGACATGGTGGAGCCCGGGCTTGCCAAGTCCTGGGAGATCTCCGAGGACGGTCTAGTCATCACTTTCTACCTTCGCAAGGGATTGCAATGGTCAGATGGTCAACCCTTCGCCGCAGACGATGTGGTGTTCACGTTCCACGGGGTCATTTTTCAATGAGGACGTGCGCACAGACTATCGGGACGTGCTTTTAGTGGAGGACAAGCTCCCGACTTGCGAGAAGGTGGATGATTACACGGTGCGCTTCACCCTGGCTGCACCGTTCCGGCCATTTTTGCGCTAGATCGGTGGAGCCAGTTATCCGGCGCATAAGCTCAAGAACCTCTCCCCGCGTGTACAATCCTTCTGCTAATCCTGAGGCCCTGAACTCCGCGTGAGGTGTGGACACCCCCCGGAGGAGATCGTGGGCAGGGGCCCGTTCAAGCTGAAGGAGTCCATTCCTGACCAACTTGTGGTTATCGAGCGCAACCCTTACTACTGGAAGGTGGACCCCGCTGGAAACAAGCTGCCCTACCTGGACGGCGTGAGGTACGTGGTGAGCTTCCGCTTGGACACAATCATGCTCAAGTTCCGTAACGGCGAGCTTGATGTGTATGCGCCACGGCCGGGAGACATCGCCACCCTCAAGGCCGAGGCCGCCCAAAAGGGCATCTAGATCTTGATTGATCCCCACGAAGCCGCTCTTTAGCACCACCTGGATTTCGTTCAACCAGGACTGCCCGAACGAGAAGCTGCGGACGTTCTTCAGTATGGTGGAGTTCCGCCGGGCCACCTTGTGGACCGCAAGAGCATCATCGACGACGTCTACCTCGGTCTAGGCGTGCCCCAGTGGAGCCCGGTGTCCGTGCTCTCCCTGGTCTACTACCCGGATGTGCCCAAGTGTGATTACGATCTGGAAGCGGCAGCCCGCTTGCTTGACCAGATCGGCCTTATTGACCGCAACGGTGACGGCTGGCGGGACTTCCCCGGCGGCGCCACCTTTGAGTTTGAGCTCAACACCAACGTGGGGAACACCATCCGCAAGCAGACGTGCCAGATCTTTGTGGCCGACTGTGCGAAGGTCGGGATAAAGGTGAACTTCAACCCCATCAACTTCACTGCCCTGGTCACAACGCTCCTCGGTGGCCAATATGAGGCCTGTCTCCTTGGCCTCACCGGCTCTTCTGAGCCGCACGGCGGGGCCAACGTGGAGCGTTCCTGCGGCGGCCTCCACTTCTGGAAGTACTCGGACTGCAAGGACCCCACCCTAGTAGCCAAGCGCATCGACGAGCTCTTCGACCTCGGTGTAAAGACCTATGACTTCAAAGAGGCCCACGAGCACCACAAAGGGTACCAGATCCTCGCCGCAGAGAACCTCTTCCTCATCTACACAGTGAACATGCTCTACCGCTACGCCTACTATCAGAACACCGCGGGGTTCAGCCCACTTGCGGGCGCGTTGGGCTTCGCCAAGGTGCTGTGGAAGCAGAACCCGAACATGGTGGGAAACAGGGTGGTAGGCTAGGCCTGCCCTAAAGTGGAGAAGGGCGGTCCTTGTGGCTACCCTTCTTCTTTTTCTATCAAGCCACGCTGGGATACATCGCCAGGCCTGTTTTGTACACGATCCCGGTGCTCCTCATCATCTCCATCCTCAGGTTCTTCATCCTTCAGCTCATGCCCGGGAACTTCACCACCGCCTTCAAGCTCAATCCCCGCTTCAGCAAGGAGGAGATCGCCCGTCTCGAAGCCCGTTACGGTCTTGACAAGCCTGCCCACGTACGCTACTGGCGGTGGATCGCTGGGATCATCACCCGGGGTGATTTCGGCTACTCCCCGGAGACCCGCCAGCCTGCGTTCGACGTCCTGTTCCGAGGGCGGTTGGGATGAACGCTTCTCATCTCCTTCGGCATCTGATCTTCACCTGGGCCATAGCTGTGCCCATCGGCGTATTCTCCGCGATGCGCCAATATTCTGTTGCCGACTAAATCCTGACCTTCTTCGGCTTCGTGGGCATATCCCTCCCCAACTTCCTTTTCGCCCTGGCGGTCATCTGGTTCATGGTTTCCGTGCTACGAGTGGGAGAATGGGGTTTGGGGGTCGGCAGGCTTTTTGATGTCCAATACATCAACGCGCCCTGGAGTTGGGACGTATTCGTGAACTTCATGGGGCACCTTCTGCCGGTGCTCATCATGGTGGGGCTAGCGGGCACAGCGGGACTCATCCGCTACATGCGGGGCCAACTTCTGGACACCTTGGGACAGCATTATATGCTCACAGCCCGGGCCAAAGGACTAAAAGAGCGCATAGTTATCTGGAAACACGCTGTGCGCAATGCCATAAACCCCCTTATCACCATGCTCGGCATGTCCCTCCCCGATCTTTTTGCTGGGGCTTTTTTTCGCAGCCATCATCATGGGGCTGCCCACAGTAGAGCGCGCGTTTTGGGAGGCTTTGCAACGTCAGGATGAATATGTGGTCATGTCCGGCCTGATGTTTTTCGCTTTTCTTCTGCAATCGGGGAACTTGTTAGGTGACATCATGTTGGCTTGGGTGGACCCCAGAATCCGCTATGACTGACCGGGCTAAAGAGCGGGACACAAGTGAAGAGCGTGGAGTAAGCCAATGGCGGTTGGCGCCGGTTCCGTCGTCACCGCGCGGAGCTCTTGAGCCCCTATCCTCATACCCAGCGGTTCCGCGACGCCACGTACGCTCCGCCCACCAAGAGCCACATCTTCGATGAGGATGGACGGTTGACCTGGCCTTTTGTATACGGGGTCAAGTGGACGCTAAACACCGAGCTTTGGCGGTGGGAATATGAAGAGGATCGAACCCGGAAGTACCCCATCCGCTTCTTCGTTCGTAACTTTCCGTACAAGCTTTTTTGCCTGATTCCCACCAACGTTCACCCCTTCGGCGTGGACGGGGATGGCCGCCTGTTCCTTTTCGGCACCGACGAAATGGGACGCGACCTTTTTTCTCGGGTCATGATGGGAAGCCGGGTCTCCATGGTCATTGGCCCCTTCGTAGTGGCCATTCCCTTGTCCATCTCCCTCATCCTGGGCGGGATCTCCGGCTTTTATGGGGGCGGGGTGGACATGTTCCTCCAACGCTTGCTTGAGATCGTCATGTCTATTCCCACTTTGCCTTTGTGGGTCTCCCTGGGGCTGGCCTTGCCTCGGGGCTGGTCGCCCACCCAGCGCTTCTTTGGGCTAGCGGGGAGCATGGCCCTGATAGGCTGGGCTGGCCGGGCCCGCGTGATCCGCGGGGTTGTGTTGGCCATTCGCTCCCTGGATTTCACGGAGGCCGCGCTTTGGGCGCTGGTGACCTCCGCATCATCAGCAAACACATTGTCCCTAACCTCGCCTCTTACCTCATCGTGAACGCGACCCTCACCATCCCAGGTGCCATCATCGGGGAAAGCGGTCTCTCCTTTTTGGGCATCGGCATTTCTGAGCCCATGGTGAGCTGGGGACCCCTGCTCTCCAAAGCCAACAATGCCTCCACTATCCCTGGCTTTTGATCCCGGGCGTGTTCATCACCGTCGCCGTTTTGGCCTTGAACTTCCTTGGGGACGCTCCGCGCGAAGCCTTCGATCCGGTCAGGGTTGTCTGACCCAGGCCAGAAGATCGGCCTCAAGCTGAAACCATGGCACGCCCAGCACTTCCAGGGAAGCACGGAAGATGCTGGCGCCATCGCTTAAGGCTCCCTAGAGCTTGGGGATGGTGGAGGGCCCGTATTTTTCAAGGATAAAGACAACGAACGCTCCTGCTTCCGCCTCGGCTACAGCGCGCGGATAAACGCCAAAAATGGGCTGAGGCAAGGAAATCCACCGCTCCTGAGCCAAAAGTTCTTTGGCCTTCCGGCGAAAATAGTGCTCAGGATAGGTCGCCCATAGCACCAACCCCTCCACCAGTGTGGAAAATGGAGGACTTCCAAAGGGGCTGAACGCTTCCAAAACCAGCCGGGCCGCCCTCTCAGGCAGGGCTTGTGCTGTGTCCACCCACACCACTCCCCAAGAGGTCTGGAGACTAGGAATGTCCTCCACCACATAAGACACCACCCGTTCTGGCAAAACGCTCCCATCGCTTCCCCACAGCGCAAGCAGGCGGCGGGCACTTCCCACCGCTCTCTTTAGGTCCTCATCCGTTACATCTTTTCCGACTACACACCACCGCCCAAGCTGGATCCTGGGGACACCCGTAAGAGAAACCAGTTTGGGAGGACATGTTGGGTTTTCCGCGCAAAAGCGGGAAAGCTCGCCCAAGGCCAACCATACCAAGGCTCGAACCTCGCGGGAATTCTCATTCCCTCGCTCTAAAAGCTGGGAGAACGCGGTTTCTGCGCGTCCTTGGTACAGGTGGCAAAGCGCGGCAAAGTACGGGCGTTGCGGACTTTCCTGACAAGCATGCTGTACAAAAGCGTGGAAAACTGCGATCAGTTGATCTGGAGCCACGCCCAACGCTGCGCTTGCTCCTTCCCAAGAGCTGGCCTCCTAAAAGGCGCGTACTCCCAAGGGGCCGAAGGCCTGCTCCCCTTGTCGCTGGACAAAACCTGCAAAAGGCTGCGCGTGGTTTCCCAAGTGAGGGTGGCACCCACCCAGCCGGCGTTGACCTGAAAGTACAGAGTTTCCCAAGGATCACGCGGAACCAGGCTTTCCGCTTTCTGCCAAAGGGATTTCGCATCAACATGGGAAAGCCAGGCCCCAGCCTCCGCAGCCCACGGGTATCCCGGGTTGTCAAAGTACACAGAAAGTCCGCGGGGAAAACAGGGTTCCCTGGCCGGCCCAAAGCCAGGGAACAGGCCAGCCGCGCTATTTCCCCGGCCCCCCGTTCACAGATCACCAAATCTGTCACGGCCGCGGCGGCCAGCTCCTCCTCGATTCGTGCGCTTATCCCCAAGTTGAGCTCTTCCGTCGCGGCGTAAATTCTCGCAGGAAAACCCGTGAGACCCAAAAGCTGCAGGATTTTATGCCATTGGTCGCGCGCCCAGTTCCTCAACTCCACGATATCCGCGGAGATAGGCGAGGTTTTCACGTAGCGCACAACGAAGGGCGGGGAGACGATCTCGCCGAGGGGGCTCCGGGCTCGCTGTACTGCGGGTTGCACCCAAAACACAAGCACGCCCACAGCCAAAGCGGCCAGGATGCCCAGGGTCAAGCCCCCCACCACCCAAAATGGCCGCTTCCACCATGCTTTCCCTTTCACTGTGGGCTTCAAGTATAGCTTGCCACGCATGTTCCCCGAATAGCTAAAATCACAGGCATGCGTGCCGTGGATTTAATCGAGAAAAAGCGGGACGGGGGGGAGATGACTCCTGAGGAGATCCGCTGGCTCATCCAAGGCTATGTGGCCGGACGCCTCCCCGATTACCAGATGGCGGCGTTCCTCATGGCCGTGTACTTCCGGGGCATGAGCGAGCAGGAGGTGGTGGCCCTGACCCAGGCCATGGTGGAAAGCGGTGCGCGCATCGACCTGACGGCCATCCCCGGGATCAAGGTGGACAAGCACTCCACGGGTGGGGTTGGGGACACGGTCACCCTGGTCCTCGTCCCGCTTATGGCCGCCGCCGGTCTGATCATGGCCAAGCTGTCCGGCCGGGCGTTGGGCCACACCGGCGGCACCATCGATAAATTCGAATCCATCCCGGGCGTGCGCACTGAACTCTCCCTCGCGGAGATCGTGGCCCAAGCCAAGCGCATCGGGGCGGTGGTCGCCGACCACACCGCAGAGCTCGTCCCTGCCGATCGTCTCCTCTATGAGTTGCGGGATGTCACGGGCACAGTGTCCTCCCTCCCCCTCATCGCTGCTTCCGTGCTGTCCAAGAAGATCGCGGGAGGAGCGGATGCCATTATCCTCGACGTGAAATGTGGGGACGGCGCATTCATGCGCACTTTCCCGGAAGCACGAAAGCTCGCGGAGACCCTTGTGCGTGTAGGCAATCGTTTGGGGAAGAAATTCGCGGCCCTGGTCACGGCCATGGACCAACCTCTGGGCACGCTGGCTGGGAACGCCCTAGAGGTTCGGCAAGCCATAGAAGTTTTACGTGGCCAGGGCCCTGCGGACCTGCGGGAGATCGTCCTGGCCCTGGGCGCAGAGCTCCTTGTTCTTGTAGGTGAGGCCTCCTCCTCTGGTGAGGGGAAGGAAAGACTGGCTCGCCTTTTGGACACTGGGAAGGCTTTTACTAAGTTTCGGGAGCTTGTGGCGGCCCAAGGCGGGGACGTGCGCGCCGTGGAGGAACCCGAGCGGTTGCCCAAGGCTGACCAGATCGTGGAGGTGGTGGCGCCGCAAGGGGGGTATGTTCAAGTGGTCCGGGCCCGGTCCATCGGGGTGGCCTGTGGGCTTTTGGGCGCGGGGCGGGAGGTGAAAGGCGAAAAGGTGGACCCCGCTGCGGGCGTAGAACTTCTGGCTAAAGTGGGAACACAAGTGGAAAAAGGCCAGCCTCTGGCGCGCTTGCACCTAGGCCGTCCCGACCGCTTGCCCGAGGCCCGTAGAATCGTGACAGAAGCGTTCATCATCGGTCCTACACCTCCTACTCCCTCACCTCTTGTTCTTGATCGAATCGTGTAAAATTCAGGTAGGAGGTGGTCTATGGCCTACGTGACCAAGAAGGAGCTTATCGACAAGATCAAGCCGCTGCTTTCTGAGCTGGCTGTGATGCGGGAGGAGCTGGAGTCCACGTTCGAGCGGGTCTCCGACCTCCTGGAGAAGATCGAGGACGCCGTGGAAGAGGCTGAGGACAAGGACTGAGGTCGCTACCTTTGTCCCCTCGGCGCCGCCCACGCGGCGCTTTTTTCTTTTGGGATTCACGCTAGGCTGAAAAACTGTGGGCACTTACGGCGGGGAAGCTTCCTGGTCCAAACTCCTGACCTTCCTACAGGAGCTGGCTGGGGTCTTTGGGCGAGGACTGGCTCGACTTCTTGATCTTATTCTTCCCGCTGGACGCGGGGTGAGCCCTGACCTCGTTCTGCCCTTGGGCTATCTATCTCTTCTCACCCTTCTCCTTGTCATATTCAACCTTATCGCTGCCGCGAGGAAGGTGATTTGGTTCGTGGTGGGAATTGGCTGGGTTCTCATCCTGGTGCGGATCCTTTTAGACGCGTTCGCCAGCTAAAACCCGAGGCCCCTGCGGATCATGTTCGTCGCCGAATACACTAAGATCAGGGCAAAAAGGCGGCGCAAGACCTTCTGAGGCAGGCGTACGGCGAGCCGCGGGCCAAGCTGCCCGCCCACCAGCACACCACCTACGAGGGGCAGGGCCAGGTCCCAGTGGGTACGACCGGCCAAAGCATGCAGGGCTGTGGACAATGCAGCCGTGGGCACCATCACCAAAAGGCTACCGGCCACAGCCTCTATCATGGGCAGTCCCAGCCAGATCAAGGCGGGAACCATGAGCACCCCACCTCCGATGCCAAAGAGGCTTCCCGCCGTGCCCGCACCCAGTCCCACCAACGCCACGGCCCACGCGGGAAAATGGCGGTCAGCCCGGGCCCGCACGAGCTCCTTGGGTTCTTTCCCCAGAGCAAGAACTGCGGCTGGGTAAAGGAGGAATGAGCCGAAGGCCAGGGCCAGGGCTCCGGAGGCAACCTTGCCGGCCAGGTACGCGCCGAGGTAGCTTCCTCCCAAAGCCCCGGGCACGAGACCCAAGCTCACCCGCCAGGGCGTTTTTTTCCGCCGCAAATAGGCCACAGATGCGGAAAATCCCGTGGCTAGAACAGCAACAATACTGGTTCCCGCGGCCTCCTGGGAAGTGCCTACTAAGCCGGTAAGGAGAAGGAGCGGGACGACAAAGATACCGCCGCCTATGCCCAAAAGCGAGCCCAAAACACCGATTCCAAACCCGGCCAATGCCAGAAGAAAGTAGAGCATCGGGCCGCGATTTTATCATGGCCCGGAAATCTGCGCTCCTTGTCACAACCAAGAAGTTTGACATGCCCTGTTGGGGCCTCTAAACTTGCGCGGCCTTTTGCGGAAAGAGCTTGCAGCAAAAGCGCAAGAAAAAACCGAATCGAAGAGGGTTCGAAAAAGAGAGGTGCATCATGCCCCGTGCCACGTGTCCTGTGTGTGATGCGGAGCTTCGGCTCTCCTCGGCGGAAGCGGTGTTTGGTCGCCGCATCACCTGCCCAGAATGTGGGTCCGTCCTGGAAGTGGTGGAAGAGGACCCACTGGAATTGGAAGAAGTGGCCTTCGGGTTCGACGACGAGTTCGAGGAAGACGAGGACGAGCTCTAGAAGTGACGACTCGTTCGGAGCGTTTGCGCAAAGTTGTGGCCACACGGTTGAAAAGCGTGGTGGCCGTTTGTGTGAACATTCAAAATCCCCATAACGTGGCTGCCATCCTCCGCACCTGTGAAGCCTTGGGCATCCTTGAGGTCTATGTGGTGGAGGAGGATGTACCCTTCCGACCAGCGTTGCAGGTGAGCCAGGGGGCAGAGCGTTGGGTGCGTGTTCTGCGCTTCCGCCGTGGAGAAGCAGTTTTTGCCGCCTTGCGCGCCCAGGGCTTTCACATCCTTGCGGCCACACCCGCGGGCCAGCTCTCCGCGGAGGAACTTCCAGGGGAGAGGCCTCTGGCCCTCGCCTTTGGCAACGAAGTGGACGGGATCCCCCCGAATCTCTTGGCCCAGTGTGACGGAACTTTTCGCGTTCCCATGTGGGGCCTCACGGAGTCCCTAAACGTCTCGGTGGCCGCGGGGATTTCCCTGTACTTCGCGGTGCGGGCCCGGCGCCAGGCCCTGGGACAGCCCGGCGACCTCACCCCTGTTGAACAAGAGGCCCTTTTTGCCGAGTACATGGCGCGGGTGTAGCCCGTGGATTTATCCGCCAGGTGGGGTGGCTTGAACTTGGGGCGCGGACTATAATGAAACTAGCGGCGGCGTAGCCAAGTGGTTAAGGCGAGGGACTGCAAATCCCTTATTCCCCGGTTCGAATCCGGGCGCCGCCTCCAGGGTGGTTAGCTCAGCCCGGTAGAGCACACGCTTGACGTGCGTGGGGTCGCAGGTTCGAGTCCTGCACCACCCACTAAGCTGCCCTGGGGATGTTTCCATTCTCTTTCTTGAACGGCGAGGGAACTTTTTATCTTAGGGGGAAAGTCATCGGCCTTTTTCCTCCCACTCCCGGCCACCTCAGGGTAGACCTTTTCCCAGCGCTTCCGTAACTCTGAGATCCCGTAGGATCTCGCGCCGTCCCCTTTGGTGAGCCCAAAGCCAAATAGACCGCTTCCCTCCACTCTCCCCGAACTTGCGCGCGAAAACCTCCGCCCACCCCAAATGATCGCAAATTAAGCTCGGTCCGCGGTTCTTTGTGCGTCGCTTGGGAAAGGAAGGGCCGGAAACGAGCCCTAAGATCCGGGGGAGACGCAAGGGGTTTCACCCGAGCGGGGATGGGCGCCGCTCGTGCGTCATTGTTCCCCAAAAGGAGGCCTTCTGTTCGAGGAAAAGCAGGGCTTCCTTGGCCATCGACTTCCGCCCTCTTTACTTAAGAACCGGCATCAACTCCGGCCTCTCCCTCGCAAGACCTTCCTGGTTGCGAGGATCTCTGCCACAGGCTTTGGCACCGAGTTTGCATCGCTGTTCCTGGGGAGGATTGCGCGCTGTGAACTCCTCCGAAACGTACGACTCGAGTTTTACGGCCTATTTCGCTCTGAGGGGGAAAAGCCTCCGTTGGCACGAGGGTCTGGCGGGGTGTCCAAAGCTCTGGAGTTGACGCCGGAGGCAACTTACGGGTAGTTTAACCAACCAAAAGGAGGAGGATATGGACCACTGGCATGATTTTCTGTCTTTTCGGAAGTTCATCACCCCGCAAGTCATGCCCATTGTGTTTTGGATCGGCGTGGGCATCGCCGTGATCATGGGCTTCATCACCGTAGTTGAAGGAGCACTGGCCGGAAGCGCACGCTTGGTGTTTTTGGGTATTGTCACCACCATCTTGGGGCCCCTTTTTGTGCGCATCCTGTGTGAGGTTGTGCTCACGTTTTTCCGGGAAAAGGAGTGAATCGCCCAGCCCATAGAAGGCTGGCTTCACTGCCTGATGTACAATACTTTCGATGCACAAGTTGTGGGGAGTGTTTGCCATTGCATGGGGCCTGGCTTGGCCTGGCTTGGCGGGGGAGATTCTGAAGCTCACCTTGGATGGCACGGTGAACCCCGCCACTAGCGCTTATGTGCTGCGCGGGCTGGGCGAGGCCCACAAGCGCAACGCGGCCTTGGTCATCCTCGTTTTAGACACGCCTGGTGGCCTTGATTCCGCCATGAAGGATATCGTGGAGGCCATCATGACCTCGCAGGTGCCGGTGGTGGTGTGGGTCGGACCGGCAGGAGCGCGGGCAGCCTCTGCAGGAACGTTCATCCTTCTTGCCGCCCATGTGGCGGCCATGGCGCCCGGCACGAGCACAGGTGCAGCCCATCCCGTTGCATTGGGCCAGGAGCGCCCAGACGAAAAGGACCCCACATTGCAAAAAATCGTGAACGACGCGGCTTCCCGCATTCGCGCCATCGCGGAGGCCCGCAGCCGCAATGCGGACTGGGCAGAGAAAGCGGTGCGCCAGTCTGCCACTGTCACCGCCGCTGAGGCTTTGGAGCTGAGGGTTATCGATTTGCTTGCAGATTCTCTTCCCGATCTCTTGGGGAAACTGGAAGGTTTCGCCCTGCGGGACGGGCGGGTGCTCTCCATCCGCGGTCTACCAGTGCGCGAGATTTCCATGACCTTCCGGGATCAACTGTTGGCGTACCTTGCTGATCCCAACCTGGTCTACATCCTGCTCATGCTCGGCCTTTACGCCTTGATCTACGAATTCCTCACGCCCGGGGTGGGGTTGGGCTTGGTGGTGGGGGTGCCCTCCCTCCTCCTTGCCTTTTTTGGGCTCCAGCTTTTCCCCATAAGTTTTGTTGGGGTGGGACTGATTCTATTTGGGATTGCGCTCATTGTGCTTGACATCTTCACCCCTTCATATGGGCTTTTGACCATGGGCGGGCTGGCGAGTTTGGCGCTGGGGTCCCTTTCGCTTTTTGAGGCGGAGTCGTCGGTGGCGCGGCTTTCCTGGACCACGGTGGCGGCCACGTTGGGGACGCTCACGGCTCTTTTGTTTTTCGTTTTGGCCAAGGGGCTAGGGGCCCAGCGACATAAGCCGCGGCCTCTCACCACGCTGGCCGGTCTTGTGGGCCAAGCCAGGGACGACCTCAACCCCGAGGGCTGGGTATTTGTGCATGGGGAGCTGTGGTGGGCGCGGGCTGAGGACCCACCTGTGGCCCGGGGTGAGCGCGTGCAGGTCGTGGCACAGGAAGGCCGCAAGTTGCGCGTGCGCCGCCTCCCCGAAGCATAGAGCCCCCGTACTTTCCAAGCTCGTGTCCTCGCGGATTTGCCCCGTGGGACCAGGAGATGGGGGACGAAAAAAGAAGGTCCCTATTGCTGACCAACCTTTGTGGGAGTCCGAGGAGAGGGGGCAGCGTCACGAAGTTTGTGTCAGTTTCTATGGTGAGGGGACCGCCCCCGGAACGTTTTGTCCGCTCCTCTTGGGCCTCCATAAACCCCTGTAGCTCGGCGCTTGCGCTCCCGAACGCCGTCCCCTTGGGTGAGCCCGTGCTTTTTGAAGCTCGCCTCCCGTAGATGGGGGTGGTGGTTCAACGCCAGCGTCGCGGCTGGCGAAGACTTGGTTTGAGGCCAGGGCTAAAAGGGCAAAAGGCCACACAAACGGCAGAGAATCGGCGCGATCTGGACGAGAAAATTTTGGGAAGCGACCGCGGAAAAACTGCGCATGGAAAATGGAGTACTATTTTTCTATGCCCAAGATCTTGGTGGCCGATGATCATCCCCTGGTGCGAGAGGGACTGCGCCGGCTTCTTTTGGGGGCAGGTTTTTCGGTGGTGATCGAGGCCCAAACGGGGGAAGAAGCCTTGGGCAAGGCCGCTGAACTGCGGCCGGATTTGGTGATCTGGGACCTGGTCATGCCCGGCGGCGGCCTGCAAGGCCTCCGGAAACTGCGCGACAGGTGTCCCGCCGTGAAAATACTCGCCGTCACCGCCCTGGGCGCGCCGAACCTGGCCCAGGAGGTCGTGCGCGCCGGCGCCCAGGGACTGGTGGCCAAAACCGCAAGCCCGGAGGAGATCATCGCTGCCGTCCACGCGGTGCTGGGGGGCGAGCTTTTCATTCCCAAGGAGGCCGCGCTCACGGCCCGGGAACAGGAGGTCCTTGCCCTCTTGGGCCGCGGGCTGAGGCTTCCGGAGATCGCCGAGGCCCTTGGAATCTCCACGAAAACGGTGGAGTCCCATCTGGAGAACATCAAAGGTAAACTGGGCTGCCGCTCGTTCACGGAGCTCAGGGCGCTCGCCATGCGCACCCAAAATCCTACGGATTCCCCATCTCAAGGAGCGGAAGGGGAGCGCTAGGATTAACACCGTGCGGGTCCTCGTGGTGGATGATCATCCGGTGGTACGAGAGGGGCTCAAGGCCCTGTTGAGCCGGGCCGGTTTTTGCGTGGTGGGCGAGGCGGCGGACGCCGCCCAGGCCCTGGAAATCGCGGCCAAGACCAGGCCGGGGCTGGCGGTGGTGGACGTGGCCCTGCCGGGGATATCCGGCCTTGAGCTCTGTCGCCGCTTTTCCCGCCGCTTGCCGGAAACAAAGGTGGTCCTCATCTCCATGTTCGACGAGCCGGAGTGGCGGGCCGAGGCGGCCAGGGCTGGTGCCCATGCCTATGTCCTCAAGGACGCCGCGGCCGAAGAGCTCCTGGAAGCCCTGCGCCGGGTGGCCCAAGGCGAGAAGCTTCTCCCGCCAGCAGAGCCCGCCCTCCCCCTCACCGCGCGGGAACGGGAGTTGGTGCGGCTCGTGGCCCAGGGCAAAAAGACCCCGGAGATCGCGGAGCTCCTCTCTCGCTCGGTGACGACGATCCGCTCCCACAAGGTCTCGGCCATGCGCAAGCTGGGGGTGCGCACGACAAGGGAGCTGGTGCAGGCCGCGGTGCGGTTGGGCCTCGTGCCCAGCATGGACCGTCCTCCGCCATGAACGCCTGGGCTCGCTATCGGCCGGTGGTGGTGGAGGAGCTGGGCCGCGTTTTAGCCCTGGACGGGCCCTTGGCCGCGCTGGCCCGCTATCCCTTGGGGTTGGTGGAGGCGGACGGCTCCCCTGGCCCAGGGATCAGCGGCAAGCTCCTGCGGCCCTGTCTGGTGCTCTTCGCCTGCGAGGCGTTGGGTGGGGAGGTCCGGCCAGCCGTGCCCTTGGCGGTAGCCCTCGAACTGGTGCACAACTTCTCCCTGGTTCACGACGACATCCAGGACGGTGACGAACTCCGGCGCGGCCGCCCCACGGCCTGGAAGGTCTTCGGCGTGGGGCAAGCCATCAACGCCGGGGATGCCCTGTTGACCCTCGCCCTCAAGGAAGCTTTGGCCGCGGATGTTCCCTGCCCCACCAAGCTGCAAGCTCAGGAGGCCTTGGTTTTCGCGACCCTGCGCATGATCGAGGGCCAGGTCCTGGACCTCGCTGCGGAGGGGAAAGCCCTCAGGGTGGAGGACTATTTGGCCATGGCCCGCCGGAAGACCGGGGCCCTTTTGGGCTGCGCGTTCGTCTTGGGAGCCCTGGCTGCCGGGCGCCCCCACCTGCAGGGGCTGTCCCAGGAGCTGGGAGAGGAATTGGGCCTGGCGTTCCAAATCCAAGACGACATCCTTGGCATCTGGGGCGATCCGGAGAAGACCGGAAAGCCCGTGGGCAGCGACCTTTTGCGCCGAAAGCGCTCTTTTCCCGTGTGCTTCACGTTGGAACGCGATCCAGCGCTTTCCTCCTGGCTTTCCGCGCCGGAGGCCCACATGGAAATGATTCTCAGACGCATGGAGGAGCTCGGGGCTCATAGGGAAGCACAACAGGAAATGAGGAAGCATTTGGCTCTCGCTGAGAAACTCTCCGGGGAGCTTCCGTGGCCCAGCTGGGCCCGCGCCTCCTTCCAAGAGCTCCTTTCGTTTTTGGCCACCAGGGAGGCCTGATGGGACGCCCCCTTTCCCTCAGTTTGGACCTCGCTGGTTACCTTTTAATTCGGCGAAAGTGGCCGGGGAAAGGCAAGCTTTTCCCCATCGTCCTCATGCTCGAGCCGCTTGAGGCCTGCAACTTGCGCTGCGCCGGCTGCGGCCGGGTGCGGGAGTACCAAGGGGTCATGGACCGCCGCCTCTCCGTGGACGAGGCCCTCATGGCGGCCGAGGTCGCCGCCGCGCCCGTGGTCTCCGTCTCCGGCGGCGAGCCCCTCCTCCACCCCCAAATCACGGACATCGTGAAGGGCCTCATAGAACAGAAGCGCTGGGTGTATGTGTGCACAAACGGCCTCCTTCTGCAGGAAAACCTCGAAAAGTTTCCACGCCACAAGCGCCTCTGCTTTGTGGTGCACCTGGACGGGACGGCAGGGGTGCACGATGGCGTGACTGGCCGCCCCGGCACGTTCGCCGCGGCCGTGGCCGCGATCCAAGAGGCCCTTCGCCGTGGCCACCGCGTGGCCACAAACACCACGGTGTTCCATGGCTCAGACGTGGACGATTTGAAACGCCTCTTCCACCTCCTTTCCGATCTGGGTGTGGAGGGGCTCATGATTTCCCCGGGGTATGCCTATGAATCCGTGCCCGTGCGGGATCTTTTCCTGCAGAGGGAGGAGGCGACCCGGGTGTTTCAGGCCCTCCTGGACGGCCGAAAGGGCTTCCGCTTCTACGACAACCCCCTGTTCCTCGATTTCCTCCAAGGGAAGCGGGTGTACCGGGAGTGTGCCGCTTGGGCGGTTCCCACCTACACCGTGCTTGGCTGGCGCGTGCCTTGTTACCTCATCGCCGACCGCCACGCCCAGGATCTGGGCGAGGTCCTCGATCCCTCGTTGTGGAAGCGGTACGGGCCAGGAAAGGATCCGCGCTGCGCAGGGTGTATGCTCCATGCGGGGTTCGAGCCCCAAAGCGTTCTGGAGGCGGTGAACCGGCCATGGCTCCTCGTGCGGAGGTAGTGGTGGTGGCAGCGCTGCGCACGGAGCTTCTGTTTGTGCGTGGCCCCAAGGCCGCCTTAGGGGTGGGACCCCGGGCCCAGGGGACCCTCCGTGCGCTCTTGGCGCGCCGAAAGCCCACGGGGGTGGTGGTGGTGGGTTACGCCGGCGGGCTGCGGGCGGAACTCCGGCCGGGCAGCCTGATCCTCGCGGATCGGGTGCGCGACGCCCAAGGTGAGGTCAGGTTGGACCAGGAACTGGTTCGTCGGGGGGTGCAGGCCCTCCCCGGGGCCCGCGTGGGCCCCCTCTTCACCCACACCCGGCTCACCCCCAAGGCGGAAAAAGCCCTCCTTGCCGAGGTGGCCCTCGCTGTGGATATGGAGACCGCGCTTTTGGCGCGGGAGCTTGCTGCCCAGGGTGTTCCGTGGCTGGCGGCCCGGGTCATCTTGGACGCCGTGGACGAAGGGGCCAGCGGCGGCTGGCGGGGCGTGGCTTGGGC
>CAYSAN010000017.1:0-26227 GCA_964429165.1 uncultured Thermotogaceae bacterium | reverse complement strand
ACCGGCGTGCCCGGGGTGCAACCGGAGGGGGCGACCAACCACAGCATGGACACTGTGACGTCGTTGGCCGTGCACCCGGAGACACACCTGGGCCAGGTTTGCGCCGCACCTTGGGGGGCCCACAAGGATGCGAAGAGGAAGATGGCGAAGAAGAGAGTTGCAAAAGCAGATCCGCTTCTACGCCCCGCTGATCTACCCACAGTCTCAACCATGGTACCTCCTTTCGCACCCTGCCCTTCGGCAGCCTGGCGACCTCAAGGAGGCCCATGGCTTTGCGCCCCGCCTCGCGGCGGGTTTGCCTTTATCGGCGGCAGCTTATATTATGCCCGACGAACCCAACCTCGCGCACGGTGGGCTCGCCGCACCACATCTTGGTCGTTACACCACGTTCGATCTGGATCTCCCCCAGGATCTTCCTGATCCATTTTTGCGCTCTCCTCCACGATGGCCATCACCACCGCGGACCGCGGCCAACTGGTCCCGTTCGGCCTTTCGGTCCACCAGGTACAGGAGGTACTGGTCCGTCCACGGTTGTAGGACGTAGTTCCTCCACCTCCCTGGGCTTTGGCTGCCCCCTGAAAGCCTGGTGCCCGAACGGGTTCCGATCCTGACAGCCCGTCCACCCTTCTTGGGCCCGTGGCGTTGCGTTCTCACCCTTTGATGAGTTTGTCCCTCTTCGGAGTTCATTTGTACCATACGGATGAACAGGGTCACCTGTCAAGGGGACGCTTGTCCCCTGACCGCGGTCAATGGCTTGGGACCCCAGCCAGGTCTGGCTGGCGTCCAGTAGGCCGGCCTTGAACCTCTCCGCAGCCCAGCGCTGGCGAATTCCAGGCCCAGAAGTAAAACAGTCGGAAGGGATCCCCGGGGGCACGCGGAACATTAGAGGCCCCGCAGAGAGGCCACACTGTCCACAGCGACACTTCGGGAACGGAGCTCCTCTGCCAGGGTCAACGCGGCCGCGGTTTTCCCCGATCAGAAGGGCCTGGGCAGAGAGAAGTCCCGCGGGCCAGCCTTGCAGAGCTCGAGCACGCGGTCAGCAAGCGGCTCGGCCACGATACTCACTCCTTGAGCCGGGCTTGGGCCTCGGCGAGACGGCCGTGGTGGAAAGCGAGGATATTCGCGCGGATGCTCCTGGCCACAGCGCCCGGCAGCTCACCCCCGTTGGGAGCTCCACTGGGCAGCGAGGTTCGCCGACCTCTCCTGCGGGATCCCTGCAGAATCAAGCCAGACCTCGTAAAACAGGGGCACCTGGCCGCCCCCGCAGCGCAGGCCTCCACCAACCAAGGCATGGTTTTCCCTGTGCAGTAGATCTTGGTGGACGGCCTTTAGGGAAGCGCTCCCTGAGGTGGCAATGACCTCGCCTGCGATTCTGCCCAGCCAAGGGCCTCCCCACGGGGAATATGGCGATGGGCTCAGGCCAGGGAAGGCCCCCGCTACGAGCGAGGCGGGGGCTGCAGTGGGAGTCGGAAGTACACGCGAGTTCCTCGGTCTGGTTGCGACTCGATGGCAAGTGTGCCGCCCAAAAGTTCCACCCACTCCCGCATACCGGAGAGGCCAAGCCCAGGCGTGGTCTGGGCTGGATCAAAACCGCGGCCGTCATCCCGCACCTCCCCCGCTAGCCAGCCGTTTTCCTCCTCCACCCGCACCCACACGCGTCTGGCTTGAGCATGGCGGCGCACGTTCTCCAGAGCCTCCTGAAGCACCCGAAAGGCCACAGTCTCCACGAGCTCGGGAAATCTTTTCTCCTGGATCTCCGTGTGCACTTCTAATCCTGCGGCGGGGAAGTTCCCAAGCAGTTTGCGCAAAGCTGGGCAAAGGCCGGCCTCATCCAGAAGCGGTGGGCGCAGCTCCCGCGCCAAATCCCGCATGGCCTCTATGCCCTGGCCCAGGAGCCTTTCCGCCTCCTTGTGGTCCCCAGCGGCCAGGGCCCAGCGCGCCGCAGCTAAAATCTGCCCCACCTCGTCGTGGATTTTGCGGGCGATGCGCCGGCGCTCCTCCTCCTGGGCGGTGAGGAGCTTAGCAGAAAGGCGGGCCAGGGCCCGCTCACGCCGCAGAATCTCCAAGTTTTTCCGCTCGTAAAGGTCGGAAAAGGCGCGCACAGTGAAGGCCAAAATGCTGTAAAAACCAACCCCGCCCACCAGGATCGTGGTGAGCACATAAACAAGATCCCGGTGGGGCACACTTTCGCGGGCAAAGGGGAAGATGTGCGGGAGAATGCCGAAATACTCGAGGAGGGCCACCAGGGCGTAGCCGCCCACGGCCAGACCGGTGACCACATACCCAGCCTGCTTGGGAAGGAAAAAGTTCGCGTACATCACGGTGAAGAGATAAAAAATCACCCCCACCCAAGCCACCCCTCCCAGCCGGTGCACAAGGTAGGTGATGAGCAGGGCTTCTGCGGCGAGGAACGCCGCATGGACGTTGTGAAGGGCGCGCACGTGCCGCTGCCGCCGAATGAGCCAACCAAAGGGAAACGTGAGAAGAAGCCAGGCAAACGGCACAGCAAAAAGCGGGTTGAAGGGAAAACGCGGGAACCCCAGGACTGCCAGGGCAATTAGACAGAACGTCCCCAAGGTGATCCGACGCACCAGGAGCGTGCGTTCGATGATGGTCAGGGTTTCCCGTAGTCTTTCCTCCCGCACGTGCTCAGGATATTGCCGGGGGGGTTGTGCCACCAGGGGGTGGAGGCGTAACCTCTTTCCGTGATTCCCGAGCTTTTCTGCGGGGCGGGCGCGCCCCTCGCAGCGCGGCTGCGTGCCCAAGGGCTGTTGGCCCAGTCGGGCCGCGGCTCCCCGGACTTCTGGGCTTTGGAGGGTGAGCGGGCGCTTGGAATAGATCAGGTGCGGGAACTGATCCTGTGGGCGCGGTATGCGCCGGTGAAGGGTGAAGTGAGGGTGGCTCTGCTGGGGCCAGCGGAGCGTCTCACCCCTGAGGCCGCCAACGCTCTCCTCAAGCTCCTGGAGGAAGCACCACCTTATCTGGCGGTTGTCCTCTACGGGGAGGCTCCGGATCGGGTGGTCGCCACGGTGCGCTCGCGCTGCGCTTTGCGGTGGGCTCCGCCGCCCCACGCCCTCCTGGGGCAGGCTCTGGCTGAGGCCGGTTACACTTCCGCGGAGATCACGTTTCTTTTGGAACTTGTTGAGGAGCGGGAGGCGGAGGCCTTCGCGTTTTTGGAGGGGAAGCGCGATGTTTTTGGGGAATGGGAGAGGGCTTTGGCGGAGGCGAATGAGCTGGGCCTTGTGGAGCTGGCGGAGCGCCTGCCGGGTGAGGTCTTGGATCCTCTGCGACGCCGGGCTTGTGTGCAGGCCCTTTTGGAAAAGGTGGGGACTGCGCCCACGCATCATGTGCTGGAGGCCGCGGAGATCCTGGCCCGTTCCCGCGCGGTGCGGGATGTGCTGCAGGAACTGGCACGGATCATCGGCCTGCGGGCCCAAGCTGAGCCCCAGCTTTTGGGCTGGGCGCGAAGGGCGGTGATGGCGCGAGGTGAGCTGGAGGCAAACGCCAGTCCGCGCCTGCTTTTGGAGGTGGTGCTGCTTTGGCCGAGGAGGGGCTGAAGGCCCTGGTGCGGCGGCTGGGGCCGTACCTGGAAGTGCATGCGGCGGTCTGGGCGGGAGCGGTGGGCATGCCCAGCCAGGTGTGGGTGGAGGACGACGGCCGCGGCCTGTGGTTGGTGCGGGTCCTGCGCTCGCCGTTCGGCGGGGCCGTGGAGGCCGCGGGACGCCTTCTGCGGCGCGCCACGCCGGCAGAGATGGCCGAGCAAAAGGCCCTGGAGCAGGAAGCTGAAAGATTGCGCATCAGGGCCCAGGGGATGGCCAAGGACGCTGGGCTTCCGCTCCGGCTCAAAGGGGGAGAAATTGATCTCAATCGCTCCTTTCTGCGCCTGTATTTTTGCGCAACAGAGCGCGTGGATTTCCGGAAGTTCCTCAAAAGCTTGGAGGCGGAGCTGAAGGTACGGGTGGAGCTGCGCCAACTTGGCCCACGGGACGAGGCCCGCCTTTTGGGGCTGGTGGGCCCCTGTGGCCGGCCTCTTTGCTGCCGGACATTCCTGACGCGTTTGCAACTGGTTCCCCTGGAATTCGCCTTTGAACAGCAGCTTTTCATGAACCCCGAGCGGCTCACCGGGGCTTGCGGCCGGCTCAAATGCTGCCTGGCCTACGAGCGCGACTTCTATTTGGATCAACTCCAAGGCCTTCCGGAGCCGGGCCAGCGGGTGGAGATGGAAGGCCGCCGAGGAAAGATCCTGGCCCACAATGTGTTCTTGCGCACAACCCAGCTCGAATGGTCCGACGGTACGCGCTCAGAAATATCTTGGGACGAGCTGCGTCGCTACGTCTGAAACCCCTTGGGCAGGACCTCCACCAGGTGCGCGGAGAGGTTTGGCCCCCGCACGCCCAAAAGAAGGTCCCCTTGGTGGAAGACCTCAAATTCGTGGGCGGGTAAAGCGAGACTGCGCAAGGTAGCGGGTAGCTCCCGGCCCAGGGAACGAAGCCGCACCTCTTTTCCCTCCCCAATCTGGCTGTCCCAGGTCTGATAAGTCATGCAGGAGAAGAGGAAAAGGCGCTTTTCCCGGGGAGCGGCCCGCAGCAACGCGTACCAAGTGCTCATGATTTCCGGCTCCCAAAGGAGAGTTCCCTCTGGGGCAGTGATTGTTTCCACCCTCTCCCGGGCCCCACGCTGCACCCGTACCAGCACTTCCCTGTTTGTGAAGGCGTAAAGATAGCGAACCTCTTGGGGAACCCGCTGGGTTATGGCGCCCGCCAGCGGCCGCCAGGTGGGGTCATAAAGGAGGTCGGCCTCCACCAGGACCTTCCCTTTCTGGTGCACGATGCTCACCACGCGGAACCCTGCATCCACAGGGTAGACCCCGAAGAGCTCTTCCCACGAGCCCTGGGGGGTGGTGACCCAGAACGTGCCCTCCTCCACGCGCTGGCCCTCGGGGAGCTTGGGCAGCGGCGGGGGCTGGGAGAGCACAAGGACCACCCCCGCCACGACCACCACCAAAATGAGCAGCTTCCAAATATCCATGAGCTAGCTTTCCACGTGCACTGGAACGATGCACACGAATTCCAAGGGGTCCGGGCCGGTGTTGCGAAAGCCGTGGAACTCCTGGGGTTTGACGAACACCACCATCCCTGGTGCGATGGGCTTGGGACCCGCGGAGGTGAGGACCTCGCCCTTTCCCCGCAGGACCAGCACCCCGTGCTCGTAGGGATGGGTATGGGCTGGGGTGTGCCCCCCGGGAGCCACGGAAAAAAGGCGCACCGCAAACGTGGGCGCACCGTCCTGAGGCCCGAGGAGGAGGCGTTTGCGCACGCCCACAATCTCCTTGCCATCGGAGACATCCACGGCTGGGACCTCCTCGATCCTTTTGAGTTCAGGCATTTGCCCCTCCTTTTTTGACCTGACGCACCAAAAGGGGGACGAAGAGCTCGTCCGCGGTGAGGCCGCCATGCAGGCCGCGCAGCTTGAACTCCTCCGTGGGCCACAGCACGAATTTCCGGCGCTTGGAAATCACCACGAGATCCCCAAGGAGGGCCCGGACCTCAGGTTTGGGCTCCTCCAGCCCCCAGAGCTTGCGGCGGAAACCCTCCTCGGGGGTGAGGACCTCGAAGTCCGCGGGGAAGAAGTCCGCGAAGAACTTGGCCACAACCCCGTCCTTGCCCCGGCGCAAAAAGAGGTAAGCGGCACGAGGATCGCCCACGGGTGGCAAAAGCAGCGCCTCTCGCAGGGCGGCCTGGGCCGCACAGTTCACCATATCCCGCTCCGGATCAGCCTCATAAAAGCCGTGATCCGAGGTCACGAGGAGCAGGAAATCCCGGGGTGCGCCTTCCATGAGCTTGCCCAACGCGGAGAGGATGTGGGCCAGCTCCAGGGAAAAGGCTTCGGAACGGGGACCGTAGAGGTGAGCCAAGGAGTCCGTGCTCGGCCAGTACACGGCCAAGAGGGCCGGTCCGGGCCGGGCCAACGCCTCCCCCAGGAGCATCACCAGATCTGAGGAGGTGAGGAAGGGAACGGTTCTGGTGATCCCCTGATAGAGGGCTTGGGACAGACCGGAGTCCGCAATATGCCTGGGCAAAAACAGGATGGTGGGGATCCCGGCCAGGCTCAGGCGCTGGTACAACGTGGGCACGGTCAGGATCTTCTCTGGTTCGAGGGAGTTCTCGCGGCCGCCGGGCGGAGCAAGCTTGATCATGTCCACCACAGAGCCCACTTCCTGCCGAAACAGCCGGTAGCCCAAAACCCCGTGCACGGCCGGGCTTTCCCCGCTGGCAAGGGTGGTCAGGGCCGCGGTGGTCGTGGTGGGGAACACCGAGGTCAGGGGCAGATAGACGCCGTCGGCCAAGAACGCGTCCAGCGCCACCACGCCCTCGGCACGCAGGTGCTCCAGGCGCCGATAACCCACGCCGTCCAGGATCACGCTCACCACCACGTGGGCCTCGGGAAGGGCGAGCTCCTCCCGCAGGCCAGGCCGGGCTGGTCGGAGGCCGAAGAGCTCCTCCAGGGTGGGGGGCACGGAGGAAATGCAGTATTTTTCGTAATGAGGCCTGGCTCCTCCGGTGTCCGCAATGATCCTGTCCAACACTGGTTGCCCCAGGTCCATAGCCCCGGCATTATAGCGGGTGGCGGGAACCCCCAAGGAAAGGAGGGATTGGCCGTGGCGGACTGCCCGAACCTCAAGAAGAACCTCGCCCGCTGTCCATGCACTTGGCCCCAGTGCTTCCGCAAAGGCAAATGCTGCGAGTGCCTCCACTATCATCTTTCCCACCGCGAACTTCCCGCGTGCGTTTTCCCGCCGGAGGTGGAGCGCACCTACGACCGCTCGTTTGCGCGGTTCGCTGCCCTCCACCGATGAAGAATCGCCTGGTGGCCAAGATCCTCTACGAGGTGGCGGATCTTTTGGAGCTGGAGGGGGTGGAGTTCAAGCCCCGCGCGTATCGGCGCGCCGCACAAGCGGTGGAGTCCTGTCCTGTGCCCATTGAGGACATGGTGGAGCAAGGTCGGCTCCATGAACTGCCGGGTGTGGGCGAGTCCATCGCCAAAAAGATCGAGGAAATCGTGAAGACTGGCAAACTCGCCCTCCATGAGGAGCTCAAGGCCAAGCTTCCCGTGGATCTCCATGCTCTCACCCAGGTGGAGGGCGTGGGCGCAAAAACGGCGAAGCTTCTGTACGAGGCGTTGGGCGTGCGCACCCTGGAGGACCTGGAGCGGGTGGCCCGGGCGGGGAAGATCCGGGAGGTCAAAGGGCTAGGCCCCAAGACGGAGGAAAAGATCTTGCGGGGGCTGGCGGAGGCCCGGGGGGCCGAGAAGCGGGAGCTTTTGGGCTACGCGCTTCCTTTAGCTCGAAGCCTCTGTCAAAAGCTTTTGGCGAGCGGACTTTTCCGGCGGGTAGAGCCTGCCGGCTCCCTGCGCCGCGGAAAGGAGACGGTGGGAGATCTCGATATCCTCGCGGTCTCCGACCAGCCGGAGGAGGCGGCCCTCGTCTTTTGTGGCCTTCCCGAGGTGGAGGAAGTGTTAGCTCAAGGGCCCAAGAAGTCCTCGGTGCGGCTTCACGGTGGGCTGCACGCGGATTTGCGCCTTGTTCCCCAGGAATCATTTGGCGCAGCCCTTCAGTACTTTACGGGCTCCAAAACCCACAACATTCGTCTGCGAGAGCGGGCTGCGGCCCGGGGCTGGAAGCTCAACGAATACGGGCTTTTCGATGAGCAAGACCGCCGGATTGCCGGTCGCACGGAGGAGGAAATTTACCAGGCCTTGGGCTTGACCTGGATTCCGCCGGAACTGCGAGAGGATCAAGGGGAGATCCAAGCTGCAGAGGCCGGAGCCCTGCCAAAACTTGTGACCTTCTCGGAGATCTTGGCTGACCTGCACGTGCACACCGACTGGTCGGACGGGAAGATGAGCTTGGTGGAGGCGGCGGAGGCTGCGCAGGCCCGAGGGTTCAGCTACATCGCCATCACCGATCACTTGCGCTTTGCCCAGGCCATCCCCGGGCTTTCCGGGGAAGACCTGCGTCGCCAGATCGAGGAGATCCAACGCCTGAACGAAAAGCTGGGGGGCGTGCGACTTCTCTGTGGAGTGGAGGCAAACATCGCCAAGGACGGGACAGTGGATGTGCCGCGGGAGCTTCTCTCCCTACTGGATTTGGTGATCGCCTCCGTCCACACTCACTTTCGTCTTTCCAAAAAGGAGATGACCGAAAGGCTTGTGCGTGCGGTGGAGGATGAAGCGGTGGACGTTTTGGGGCATCCCACGGGGAGGTTAATCGGCGAGCGGCCGGCATATGAGGCGGACTGGGACGAGGTTTTCCGCCGGGCGGCCAAGGCCGGCACAGCCCTGGAGATAAACGCCAACCCCCAGCGCCTCGATCTTCCCGCGGAGCTCGTCCGCCGTGCCTTGGACTATGGGGTGCGCTTCCTTTTGGGCACAGACGCCCACGCGCTGGAGCATCTTGATTTCCTAGCGTACGGGGTCCTGACCTTGCGGCGCGGTTGGGCAGAGGCCAAGGATGTGCTCAACACCCTGCCCGTGGAAGCTCTGCTTTCCGCGCTGAAAAGGGGACGCTAGGCATGTGTCGGGTGCTCGGGGTGTGGAGCTGTGAGCCTTTCCCCATACGGTATTGGCTTATGGATGCCTCGCCGGGTCTTTTGGGGCTGAGCCTCGCCGGCCAAAAGGCCCCACATCGTGATGGCCTGGGCTACGCCTTTCGTGAGGCCAAGGGCCGCTGGAAGCTCTTTCGCTTTGGACCGCAAGCCCTAGCTCAAACAGGCATCCCCGGCCCCCTCGATTCCCCAGCCCTCATGTTGCTGGCCCACGCCAGAAAAGCCTCACCGGAATTTCAAAAATTCCGAGGAGCCCTTTATGCTCACCCTTTCTTCTATGACGGCCTTTTCCTCTGCCACAACGGCACGGTGCGGGACGTAGAGCGCTTGGGCCCCGCCCAGGGCACGGACTCCTGGCGGGTGCTCGTCTGGCTTGCCAGGCGTTGGCAACCCCGCACCCCTGAAAAACTGCAGGCGTGCTTACGAGAGCTGCTTGGGTTTTTGCATGACTACTCGGCCCTGAACCTCCTCCTTTCCGATGGGGAAAACCTGTACGCGCTCTGTGCCTACACCCAGGATGCCGATTACTTCACCCTTTGGGTTCATGAGGGGGCTGGTCTGGTGGCGGTGGCCTCGGAGCCCGCGGATGCCCAGCTGGCCTGGCAGCCCCTCGCGAACCGTGAACTCCTTGTGATCGGCCGTGAAGGGAACACTGTGCGCGTCAAACTAGGGTAGGTGTCTTTTCTAGGGGCGGCTTTGGTCCATCCTCAATGCGCACAAGCGCGGGGATGAGAAGCCCACCCAGCCCCATCAGGATGAGGCCTGATCCTCCAAGGGCAAACCAAAGCTGGGTACCGAAAAGGTCAGCCACAGGTCCGGCCAAGGCCAACCCCAGTGGGCTGGCCGCCCCGGCCAGACTGCTCATCACCGAAAGGACCCGGCCTTGCAGATCTGGCGCCACAGTGGCTTGGAGGATGGCCGTCAGTGTTCCGTTGGTGATGGGGTTCATGATCCCCGTCCAGGCCATGGCGCCCATGGCCACATAAAAAGCCGTGGGTGGGATCAGCCCCAAAAGGATCACGCCTAACCCCATTCCCCCCATGCCCATAAGCGCTGTGTAAATGCGGCGTTTGAATCCGCCCCAGACGAAAAGGAGAAGACCTCCCGCGATGGTCCCAAAACCGAACGCGGCTTCCAACAGGCCCAGCTCCAACGCACCTTTACCGAAGTGCGTGGTGACAAGAAGCGGGAGAAGGGAGAAAGCCGGGTTCAGCAGGGCGTTTAGGATGGTGGCTCCCAGAAGGAGGTACAGGGCCCCGCGCCAATGCCAGATGTAGCGGAAGCCGCTGGAGAGTGCCCGGAAATACGCGGCTCGCATGGCCGGAGCCTTGGGCTGGGGGACAGACAGGAAAAGGAGGGGCGCTATGGCCAAGGCCGCGGTGATCACGTCGATCCCTAAAACAACGTGGAGGGGCAGTACCGAAAGCAAAAGGGCAGCCACAGGCGGGCACACGATGTTGAGGAGTCCATACATGGTCTGGTTCAGGCCAGCCACGCGGGGGAGGTGCTCTTTGGGGACGATGAGGGACACGGAGGCCGCCATGGCCGGCCAGTGGAACGCCCCTCCCAAAGCGCGCACGATCTTCACTAGATAGATATGCCAAACCTCAGCTCGACCCGCCCAAAACAAGGCGGCTAAGCCCAGGGAAACAAGGGCAATCATGCCGTCGGCGACGATCATCACCCTTCTTCTGTTCCACCTGTCCACGAGCGTTCCCGCAAACGGCCCCAGGAGCACGCCGGGCAGGAGGGCCACGAGGCTGGCTGTGGCCAGGACCGTGGCCGAGCCGGTGGTCTGGGTGAGCCACCAGACGAGGGCAAACTGCGCAATAGCGCTGCCAAAAAGGGAAAACTGTTGGCCGACCCAGATCGGGAGGAACCGAGCTTTCCAGTCTTGCATGGTCACCCCCTTTTCCCCGCACCATCCCGATATCCCGCATGGCCTCCCGAAAGCCGAGGTCTAAGGCTGCTTGCACGAGAGGGGCGTCACAGTTGCTGGCGCGCAAAATAAGCTTCTTTTTCGGTGCTCTGTGCACGCCCCAGGCCAGAAGTTCTTTCTCAAGGCCTGTTCCGCGGAACGCGGGAAGGACGTGCAGGCTCAATAGCACCGGCTGGCTACGGGTCCAGGACAGGCTGGCCACAGCCCGGCCGTTTGTCTCAAGCAGAAGCCAGGCCGGCCTGAACCACCGGGAAAAACCGCGGACCACGGGATTTCGCGAGGGCTTAAGGGGACCGTAAACCGCCCGCGCTTCTGGTTCCCGCGCAGCCTCCGCCACCTCCTGGCTTCGGGGATCCCCAACGCCCGCTCTTATCAGGCGGAAGCCCGCCGGCCACCCCTTCGTTTCCGGCATGACCTTGGCTTCCTTTGTGAGGAGCACACGCTCCTCAAACGCCTGAAATCCCAGGCTTTCGTACAGGCGACGAGCGGGCATGTTGTCGGCGCGCACGTGCAACACCACTTTATCGGCGCACAAACGAAGGGCTTCTGCCACGGCATGAGCTACGATGCGACGACCAATGCCCCGCCGACGAAAGTCCGGATGGACCATGACCGACTGCAGATAGGCGTAGTGCTGGCGCCACACCACCATGGCCCCGGCCACCGCTTTGCGCTCGGCCTCGGCCACATAGAACTGGAACAACGGCTTTCCGCAAAGCTTTTGCACGGGCTTCCAAACAGCAAGAGACACATAATAAGCCCAGGCTTGGGCCAGGTTAAAACTCCAGAGGGCCAGTTCCTCGGGGAAGGAGCTCTTGGCCATCGCCAGGATCTGCGGGACATCCCGGCAACGCAGTTCACGTACGCGCACGTTTTCCATCGCCGTCCTGTACCAGCCTCTTCTCGAGGAGCGCGGGCGGGATGGAGCCCTGGGCAAGAAGCGTGTTGTGGAGCTCTTGCAGGCTCAAGCGAGGTTGCGCGCGCTTCACCCCCTCGATCACCTTGAGGATCTCAAGCTTTCCCACCAGGTAGCTCAGGGGCTGGGTGGGGCTCATGGTGTAGCGGCGCACCTCGGCAAGGGCATTGGTCCGCTCCATTCCCACTTCGTGGACCAAGAACTCCACCGCCTCCTGCACCGTCATTTGGCCGGTATGGAGGGAGACGTCGAGCACGATGCGTGCGGCCCGCCAAAGCTGATCGGAGAGGCGGGCCAGCTTCTGCACCGGATCAGTCAAGTAGCCCAGGTTCTCCATGAGCTCCTCGCAGTAGAACGCCCAGCCCTCCACGAAAAGGGAGGAGAGGGCAGAGCCGAGCTTTCTGGGCAAGGTTTTCGCGTAGCGGTTGGCGTAGACGAGCTGGAGGTGGTGTCCGGGATAGGCCTCATGCACCACGGTCACGGGGATCTTGGCCCAGTAGTGCCCGCGCAGCTTCTCCTCGCGGGCTTTGTGGGGCAGGCGCCAGTCCACAGGCGTCACCAAGAATATGCCCTCCTGCTTCTTCTCCAGGGGGCCGGGCATCATGTACGCCGCGTACGGAATGACAGGCCGGAGGTGGGTGGGGGTGGGCTCAACCCGCAACACTTCTCCCTCAGGAATGGTCACAACCCGTTCGCGTTCCACGAAGTTGCGGGCTTTCTCCACCTCGCGGCGATAGGCTGGGAGGATGTCCTTGGGCTTGGGGTGGCGATCCTTGGCTTCCTGCAGAATCCCGTGGGCCGTGCGCTGGGGATCGCTCCGCTGGGCCAGCGCCGCCATTTCCTCCCTGGTCTGTGTCAATAGCTCTTTCCCCAAACGCAGAAGCTCATCAGCGCGGTAATTGAGAAGATGGTTTTCTCTGAGGATTTCCTCAAACAATTCCTCGCCCACCGCGAAGCTCCCGTGAGCCTTGGGCTTGACCCGCGCCGCCAAAAACGCTTGGTAGCCGCGGAAGGCCCGCACCGCGCTGCGGCAGGCTCGGAGCATGGCCGGGAAGAGTTTCGGGGACTTCAAGGCTAAGGCCGGCAGAAAGAGGGAAAAGACGGGGATCACCCGTGACACGGACTCCAACGCCACCTCAAGCCATACCGGCGGTACCTCCTCAGGAACGATGTTCTCCTCAGCCTCCTTCAGGACACGCGGGATTTCCCGCACCCGGAGGACCATGTGGGTGAGTCGCTCGGGAAAGGGCGCGAAATCCCGGGCAAGGAGGAGGAACACCCCGCCCATGCATTCGTTCAGGTACACATTGGGGTTGCGCTGGAAGGCCCGCAAGTGCTGGAACTCCCGGAGAGAGCTTTTGATGAGACGAAGCATGATGTCGTGGTCAATGCTGGCATCCATGCTGAGCTGGGCCCTGTCCACTTTCTCCAGCTCGGCCAGCGCCTGGCGTAGGAGGCGCTCTTGCCTAGCCAGTCCAGCTCGGCTGTGGTCCGCTAGACGTCCATCAAAGCGATGATCGCCTAGGGCCGTGGCTGCAACAGGGTTTTCCTCCAAAAACCGGCCAAACCACGCCTCCACCTGTTCGTAAAAAACGCGCTCTATGTGCTCACTCACGGTCAACCTTTCCAGCCCCGTGGAGATTGATGTCCCCACTTCCCGTCTCCACGAGGATCCGGGCCTTGGGGCTTTGGCCCACGTGGCCGATGACCCGATTTTGCCCGATTTCCCCTGCGCACACCGGGAACGCACACGTGATGTCTCCGAATTCCGTACGCAAAAGGAATTCAGCGCTTATTCCCTCGGGAAGCCTTAAGTCCACGTCACCGGAGCCGGTGCGGATCTTCCAGGTTTCCTCCTCCAGGCCACCATCCACCCATACATCCCCGCTTCCTGCGCTGATCCGAAGCTCTGCCCGCACCTCCGTGAGCCGCACGTCGCCGGAACCTGTTTCTAAGTCCAGATCCCCTTTGATATCATGGGCCGTGATATCTCCGCTTCCTGTGTGGACGGAAAGTGCACCAAATACCCGCTGGAGCTCAACATCGCCGCTTCCGCAACGAACACGCACTTCTCCTGAAACCTCACGCAGGGCGACATCGCCTGAACCGGTGGTGACGCGCAGGGTTTTGGCAAGCCCGTGGGCGGAGACCTCGCCTGAGCCCACTTCCACCTCCACTTCCGCCTCCGGCGGCAGGAAGAGGGCGTAATCCAGGGCCACGCCCTCGGGCTCCGGGCCCACCCGCAGGATCTCATCCCTGAGGGCCAGCGGGGGATCAGACAAAAGCTCATGTTCGCGCTCCTCGGCCCTCCTTCCCCAGCCGTACACCACGTAAGCGATCTCCACCCGAACTTTTCGTTCCGCATGGGCACGAAGGGACACATCGCTTGAGCCCCCGACGATTTCCACCCTCAGTTTTCCCGGGGCCGTGAACTCCCGCAGAATCGTTCCCTTCTTCATCCCTACCTCCAACGCTTAAGCTCCTCCTTCCACCGCTCCAGTTCCCGCCTGCGGCGCCCCCGCTTCCAGACGAGGAGCAAGGGCCAAAAGAGCACAGCCAGCACAACCCCTGCGGCCGCAATGCCCACGGCCAACGTCACCACCGGTATCACGATGGCCAAAACCAGCCCTACCACGGCGATCACGATGGGCACCGCCACCGCTGCCGCCACGATCCCCACAAGGATGCCCACGGCCCCGCTCCACGCGCCCAGCATCCCACCCAACATGGTTCCGAGCACCGTTCTCACGAGGCGAAAGGGGAGCCCTAAGGCCAGCTCCGCCGCCATCCGCGCTTTCCACGCCAGCCGCGAAAAGAGCATCACTCGCGCACCTCCTCCTTCACCACTGCGCCCGGTGCGATCTCCACGGACTCGCTGTATTCCACCCGCTCGATGTAGCAGCCCGGGCCGATCTTCACCGTCACGCCACGCACAAGCTTGGCGTTCGTGGCCTCCAGCACCACCTCATCGCCCTCAATGGTCTCCACGATGAGCTCTTTGGGGAAGGTATGGCCTAAGATAAAACCGAGGGCGCCGTGGATGAGTCCACCCAGTCCTCTCTGCCCGGCCTGCACGAGGATCTTCTCCCCCCCGATTTCTCTGGCCCTGGCCCGTCCCTCCACCTCCACCTCTATTCGGTCAGCGGAGAGAAGCCCGCCCACCTCGAACGCGCCGGTGAGGCGGAACGTCTCCACCTCCACGTTTTCCTTCACGGTGAGGGTGCCGGCGGCGCGCAGATACCCGCCGCTGATGCTTTTGGCCCGTGCGGAACCCGCGACCTTCAGCTCCCGAGCCTTGACCTTGCCCACGACCGTGAAGGACCCAGCAGCCTCACCTTCCTCCACTTCCCAGTTCCCTTCGCACTTGAAGGAGCCGGCGGCCTCGAACTTTTGGGCCTTCAGGTTTCCCTCGACTTTCGCCGAGCCGGCAGCCTTGAACTCCTCGGCGGTGATGTCGCCCACCACTTTTCCCGCGCCGGCGATCTTCACCATGCCATAAGTGCCGCCCTCGATCCTTCCTGCGCCGGAGATCGAGACGTTTCGCTCACTCACGCTCTTCACCTCCCAATGCCAGTTTCACCTCTTCCACCAGCTTTTCCAGGTCCAGCCGCACCTGGATTCGGCACTCGGGGTCCAGGATGAAAGGCTCTCGGCTGACCAGGGCCAGTGGCGCCTTGAACAGGAAGCCCTCGCGCTCCACGGTTTTCTCGGCGAGGACGGCAGAAAGGCCGGTGGGCGCGCGCAGGGCCTCCTCGGCCCGCCGCACCACCTCCGCAAGGAGCCTGGCCTCTGCGGTTTTAGCCCCCCGCCGGATGGCCTCCGCCCCACAGGCCAGGGCCACAAGCTCCGTAAAAGAGTGTTCCCCGCTCTTCCAAATGAGCCCCTTCCCCTCCGGTCCAATGGGCTTCAAGGTGAGGGGATCGGGATAAGCCACCTCGGCGGGCACCACCTCCGGGGAAAGTAGTCGCACCAGTTCCTCAAGAGGGTGTTCGTCCTTGAGGCGGAGGATGTCTGCGATGCGTTTGAGGATTTTTTCCTTGGGGAAGAAGGTTTCCTGGCCGGTGAAGGTGGAGCGGCGGATGAACCAGGCCTCGGGGATGAGGCCCAGGCGTTTCCAGCGGTAGAGCTGGCCGTAGGAGATGCCGGTGAGGCGGAGGACCTCCTTTTTGGGGATCAGTGCCTCTTGCTCCATTTGGGCTGCACCTCACTTTTGGCCCAGCCGGGCCAGGGCCTGCCCCGCGGGGATTGTAACATCACACTGTGCCAAAACCCGGGCCGTCGTGGGGGGAGCTTGGTGGCCCGAAGGGGCGTGGCGAGGGCGCGGCTGCGCGGGGCCGGACGCCGTCTCGGTGTCCAATCCTGGCCGTCCTGGGCCAGGAGCCTGGCCCACACCTGGCCCGGCCAGGAGCTGCTGACGATGAGCTCCGCTAGGCTCAGCATGTTCCACCTCCGTGGTCAGTGTAACATCACACTGTTTTAAAGTCAAGGGGCGGGAACGCCTGCCCCAGGACGGAGCGGACAGGATCGAAAAAAGAAGCGGGGCCCAGGGCCCCGCTTCCCTCCCAAGCCCGCAGTTCAACGGCCCACGACCGACACGCCCTGGACCAAAAGCGGTGGCGCGTACAGGCTCCCCCAAACCCACTCCGGCTCGCCGCCCACTTGGATCAACCCATCCTTTAGGACCTCGTAGGCGTTGCCAAAGATCATGGTGTTCTTCACCCGCCCTACCACGCGCCCCTCGCGCACCACAAAACCCACGGACACGTTGTTGGAGAAGGCCCCGGATTGGATGTTGCCCTGGCCAAGCCCGATCACGTCGCTCACGATGAGCCCTTCCTTCATCTCCCGGATCAATTCCGCGAGGGCGCCCTCCTCGGGCCGAATCAGGAGATGCCGGGGTGCAGGGCCAGGAGGAGCCCGGAACCCGCCGTCCCCAAAAGGCCCGCCCTTGAGGCCGTTCCCCGTGGGTTCTGCCCCGCTCAAAGCCGCGGCCCTGAGATCATAGAAGAAGTGACGCACCACCCCGTCCTGGACAAGGGGCAGCCGCCCCACTGGGAGGCCCTCATCGTCAAAGGAGCGGGAACGCGGTCCAAATGGGATCAGACCATCGTCCACCAACGTGAACCTTTTGCCCAGGGCCTGTTCGCCGAGCCTGCCCTTGAGGGGACTGGTGCCCAGGAACACCGCTAGACCGGAGAGGCCATGGGTAAGGGGCAGGAGCAGAACGGGAACAGCACTGGGGAGGAAGAGCACGGGCGGTTTTCCCACGGGCGGCGCCGCCACATCCGCGCCCCAGCGGAGCTTTTGCAGGAGCTTCTCCACCAGACCCTTTCGGTCCAGGTCCGTGTGGCGACGGACGGACTGACCTTCAGAGAGGAGCCAGATGTCCCCTTCGCGCACGCGCTCCACGCCCACGGTGAAGGAAAGGCCTGTGCGCTTTTCCCGGCGCTCACCGCCCGTGGTGTTGCGGATCACCACCTCGAGCGTGGCCCGGGAAAGGACCACGTTCACCACCAACTCCGGGAATTCCCTGTTGATCTCGCGCACCGCTTCCTCGCCCCAGCCGAGGAGGTCCTCGGGCGAGAGGTGGGGCAAAGCCGGGTCAAACGCCTCCACCTTCGTTTCGCCAAGCAAGGGTGGGAAGCGGAAGGGCGCGGGGTCGCCATGCTGGGCGGCTGCCAGCGCCGCCTCCGCCAGGGCCGCTGGGCTTCCCCCGGCGGTGGAGGCGAACCCCAGCTTTCCGCCGGCGATCACGCGCAAGGCCTGGCCCAAAATGGCCTCCGAGGCCACCTTTTCCACCTCCCCGCCGCGAAAGACCACGCTCAGGGCCTCGGTGTGCGTTTGGTAAAGCTCCGCAGCCTCCGCTTTCCTTTGCACCAATTCCAAAACGTCCATCATCGTCCTCCTACGACCACGTCACGGATGCGCACATGCGGCGCACCCGTGGTGACGGGCAGGGGCCACTGGCCGCTCTTGCCGCATCCGCCGGCGCTCCCGCGGAGTTGAAAATCATTTCCGATCATCTCAATGTTGCGCAGGGTTTGGAACACGTTCCCCGTGAGCACCACATCCCGCACCATTTTCCCAAGTTTCCCATTCACGATCTCGTAGCCGTAGGCCGCAGAGAACGTGAACTGTTCGAATTCCGTCTGTCCACCGAACGCTCCACACGCATAGATCCCGTAGTCGATGCCAGCCAGCATTTCCTCAAATGAATGGGGCCCAGGCTCAATGAAGGTGTTGCGCATGCGCACAACGGGCTCGTGCTCCCAGGACACCGCGCGGGCGTTACCAGTGGGCCTGGTCCCAAGCTTTTTGGCTGTGGTCCGGGAGTGCATGAGGCCAGTGAGTATCCCCTCTTTGATGAGGTAAACCCGCAGGCGGGGCATTCCCTCGTCGTCGTAGGGGCAATTCCCCCGGGCCCCCGGGATGAACCCGTCGTCCACCACGGTCAACGTCTCCACCCCGAACCGCTTTCCCAGCTCCATAACTTTGCGCAGGGGTTCATTGCGGAGAAGGAAGTCGGCCTCGCAGATGTGGCCGAAGGCCTCGTGGATGAACACACCCGCGAGGTCCTGGTCGAGGATGACTGTGTACCGACCGCCTTTCACCGGTTCAGCTGAAAGTAGATCCACAGCGCGTTTGGCTGCAGCCTGCGCCTTCTCCTCGTGGCCGAGGGCCTTCTCAAACCCGGCGGCAAACCCCAGGGACTCAAACCCCTGCTGAACGTCGCTGGCCTTGCGGGCTACCGCGGCGAGCGCGAGCGTGACGTCGGGAACTTCCTGCTCAACGTACGTTCCTTCGGAATTCGCGTAGATCACCCGGCGCACGCTGTCAGCATAGCGCACGGAGCTTGCGACAATCGCCGGATGGTAACCCAGGATGATCTTGTTGTACGCCTCCGCGAGTTTGCGCTTCTCCTCCAGGGGAACGCCCCGGATGTCCCGCTCCATTTGGCCCTGATAGCGATCCTCCCGGGGCTTGGCCTCCGCCAGGGCCGCTTTGTCCCGCACGTGCCGAGAGGCGATGCGCGCGAGGTCCGTGGCTTCCTCGATCTTTTTGGGGAGCTCTTCAGGGTCGGTGAAGATCGCAATTCCCCACGCGCCGTTCGCCAGGGCGCGCACGATGCCACCCCGCTCCTCGCTGGCCTCAAGGGCCATCAATTGCTCTCGCTGAAACACCACCCGCGAGCGAAACACTTCCTCCCACCGCACCTCTGTATAGTCCGCTGTGCTTTTTCGCAGTGGTCCTCGCACCCTATCCTCCATCAGCCCTCCTTCATGGGCATTGTACATTTTCGTCGCGCCCCTGGCGGGTAAACTTGGGCCAAGGAGGGGGTATGGGGCGGTGGGAGAAGCTTGTGGTGAGCCTCTTGTTTTTGGGTTTTTGCCTCTGGGCGGCAGAACTGCGGTTTGAGCCAGAACCCCGGCTGCTTGGCACCTTCCAGATCGTCGTGGCCGGTGTCACGGACGATGTGGGTGATGTCGTGCTGTTCAATTTGGTCACCAAAGAGCATCTTCTGTTGAAACTGCAAAAAGATGGTGATGTGCTAAAAAGCCCTGCGCTGCAGGTGCTGCGCCATTGCGACAAACTCGCGGTGGAGAACGCTATCCCTGTGAAGATCTCTCGCGTAGGCGAACACCTTGTGGCTGCCACCGATTTGGCCTGTGGGCTGAGCGCGGTGGCCAAAGTGGGACCTCGCGCCGGTGCCGGCGAGATCCGTCTGGAAGTGTGGGACGGTGGGGAGTGGAAGCCGGCCGAAAGTTTGGGCGCTGGCGAACATCGCCTGCGCGTGCTTTTTCCTCCCGCTGATCTCAGTTGCGAGCGTGACCGGCTTCCCGGCGGCTTGGTCATCCGTGCGGGCGGGGAAGAGCGGCAATTGGAGCTCAAAGAGGACGCGGAAACCAGCGGTTCCTTCACCTGGCATTTCTCCGGCGCGTTTGAGGTGGACAAACGCACGCAACAGCTTCTTTTTGTCCTTCGCTGGGCTGAAAATTTTTTGAAAGTCCCTGCAGTGTGCATGTCCGTGCTTTTCCGGGCAGCGGACCAGGAGCTTTTGGCGCAGATACGGCTTCTTCATCTGGAGATCAAACCCGATGTGGCTTTGTTTGTTCCTGCCGGGTGCCGGGTCACCTTGGCCCTGGCCTGGCCCAAGGACCCCGAGGAGGTCCTGTGGTGGGCCGCAGGGCAGTGGTTTGCGGGCCAGATTTTGGAGCTCGCTGTGGATGATGTGGTTGGGAAATGGGTCCCCCAATATCCCGAGGCCCTGGTGATGAAGGTGTTCGCGCGCAAGGGGGGGACCTGGGGGACAACCCAGGTGGTGGTGAGCGTCATCCCCCGGCCGCGGCTCGCTTTCATCGACCCGGGCCCGGCCAAGGAGATCGTCGAGCCTTGGCCAAAGGACAAGGAGTTCAGGCTCCGGCTCAGCGGGGCTCCGGGCCTTCCCCCACAGATCTCCGTGCGCATGGGCAAGCTTGGTCCTCATCCGCGGGAACGCGTGATCGCCCTCGCCCTGGTGGACGAGGGGTTGTACGAGAGCGCTCTTCTTGATCCGCGGGACTGGCAAGCGGAGGCTGGGGAGGTCCTGTGGGCCCAGTTTTGTTATCCGGAGCCCATGCAGTGCGTGATCTCCGTGATCCTGCGCCTGCGATGAAGGCCTTATTCGTGGTGGCGCTGGTTATGATGGCGGGGTGGGCCCTGGAGGTGGCCCACCCCGTGTTCTTCGACTGCGAACCCCTGGTGGTTTGGACAGGCGCAGATGATCCTCCCACTCTATATTTCTGCGGCCGCCCATGGCCCGTGGCCTGGCAGAAGGCCCAGGAAGGGGGGCGCACCCGGTGGGAAACCTCGCTCTGCGGGGCCCCCCTGGGCGTGTGGACCGTCAGGGTTGGCCCTCAGTCCTCCGCATTTTTGCGCGTGAGCCGCGAGGCCAGCGTGCTGGAAATAGTGGGTGTGCCCCCCACCGCCCGCCTTTTCCTGGACCAAAGCGCTTACATCGTTGGAGAAACCGGCGCTGCCTTCTTTCTCCCCCGCCCGGGCTTTCACATCATCGTGGTGGAACACCTTTGCTATCGCCTCGAGCAGGGGCTGGATTTGCGGGCTGGTGAGCGCACATTGCTTAAGATCAGTGAATTTTGGGATTTGCAAAGCTCCAGTGTCCAAGTCCTTCCTGGCCACAGGGTCTCGCTGCACATGCGCGTGCGCAGCGTGCTCAGCTTGCCATATCTTGAGGCCGAGGTGGATCTTCCTCCCGGGTGGAGACTGGTGCAGTTTGCGGAAGCGCTTGCGCCGGTGCCCGCCGCCCGGGTAATTGCCCGCAGTTTTGTGGTGGAGGTGCCCCAGGATGCGGCGGAGGCGGTGTACAGGATACGGGTGCGTTGGCACGGGCAGGAGCGCACGGCCGATCTGGCCGTGGTGCGAGCCCTCTCCCCGTGGGTGGTGGTCGGGCACTGGGATGTGCAGAGAAACGAGGTGGACCTGGCCAAGCCCTTCGCCCTGACCTATGAGCGGATGCTGTGGGCAGCGAGCATTCTGGGCCAGCCCATCCCTTACTCCACGGCCATCATGACGCCGGAGCTTCTGCAGGCCATCTTAGAGCGATGGGCTAGCGGCGAAGCAGGGTGAGGATCAAGGAGAGGATCGCGGAGACGATGAGCATGGAGGTGAGGGGGAAGTAGAACACGAAGCCGTCGCGCTGGATACGGATATCTCCGGGAAGGCGCCCGAGAAACGGTAGTTTCCCGAGGAGCGCCAACCCCAAGACGACCAAAGCGATGCCCATCACCACAAGGACCCGGCCCAACCTGGTCAATTCCGGCACGAACATCCCGGTTATAATGATAAAGGAAGGAGGCGGCATGAACGAGGTGCTGCGCGCCATCAAGGAACGTCGTTCTATTCGGGCCTTTCGCTCTGATCCCATCGAGCCAGAGAAGATGGAGGCCATTCTGGAGGCGGCTCGCTGGGCGCCCTCCGGCCGCAACAGCCAACCCTGGCGGCTGGTGGTGGTGGAGACCCCAGACAAGCGGGAAGAGCTGGGCCGGGTGGTGACCCAGATGGACATGATCCGCACTGCGCCGGTGACCATTGCCCTTTTGCGCGACAGAACCGCGGGTTACGATGAAGTGAAAGACATTCAAGCCATCGGCGCGTGCGCCCAGAACATCCTCCTTGCTGCGCACTCCTTGGGCTTGGGGGCCTGTTGGCTGGGCCGGGTCCGCGACCCGCAGGTGGAGAAGATCATCGGCGTCAAGGAGAACGAGGAGCTCATGATGCTCATCGTCCTTGGACATCCGCGGGAACGGCCGGCCCCCAGGGAGCGCAAGCCCCTGGAGGAGATCGTCCGACGCATATAGGGCCAGGCCGGCGCTCCTCCCAGAAAGCGCCGGCCCCAGCTTGTGCTCAGGGCCTTCTGCTGGCCCAGGGGGCTTGGCCTACCCACGGCCCGGGCACTGGGAAGCCACGCGGGCGCTGATCCCTGCCTCTCCAAAAGAGCGAGCAAACTCCGTGGCGAAGTCCCGCGCCACCCTCTCCGCTCGCTCCCAGTAGGCCTTTTCCTCGGGCCAGGTCCTCTCTGGCCACAGGATCTCCCGCGGCACGCCTGGGCACTCCAGGGGCACCTCAATGTGGAAGAGCTCGTGCTGGCGGAACTTCACGCGTTCGAGCTCACCGCTTAAGGCGGCGTGCACCATGCGTCGGGTGAGGCGAATGTCAATCCTCTTGCCCACGCCGTACGGGCCGCCCGTCCAGCCCGTGTTCACGAGATACACCCGCGTGCCGTACCTCTGCACATACTTTTCCAACAGGTCGAGGTAGTCCTGAGGCAGCCTGGGCATGAACGGGGCCCCGAAGAACCGGGAGAAAGTGGAGCGCGGCTCAATGGCGCCGATTTCTGTGCCAGCAAGGCGCGAAGTGTAGCCCATGAGGAACCAGAACATGGCCTGCTCGGGCGCAAGCCGCGCGATCGGCGGCAGGACCCCATGGGCATCGGCGGCGAGGAAGAACATGACCCCCGGATGCCCGGCTAATCCCCGTGGGTCGGCGTTTTGCAGGAACGACAAAGGGTAAGAAGCACGGGAGTTCTCGGTGAGGCGACGGTCGTGGAAATCGAAGGTCCCGTCCGGATAGATCATGGCGTTCTCCACTATCGCTCCGTGCTCCAAGGGGTCAGCCTCATGCATCACCGCCCAGTAGATGTCCGGTTCCTTAGCGGGGTCGATGTCGATCATCTTGGCGTAGCAGCCCCACTCAAAGTTGAAGATCCCCTCGTCGCACCAGCCGTGCTCGTCATCCCCGATCAACACGCGCTCAGGATCGGTGGAGAGGGAAGTCTTTCCCGTTCCGGAAAGACCGAGAAAGAGGGCGCAGTCACCCTTGGGGCCTACATTGGCCGCCCCGTGAATGGGGAGGACCCCGTGCTCGGGAAGAAGAAAGTTCATGACGGTGAACATGAGTTTCTTCACAGTCCCAAGGTAAGCTGAGCCGTATACGACGCCCATTCGATTTGCCAGGTCCATGACCACTGCGGTGTCAGAGGCACGGCCTTTTTCCGGATCCGGACGGAGACGCCCCTCGTACTTGTTAGGATCGAGCTTATCGTAAGGCAGAGCCAGGAGCACAAAGGGTTTTTCCCCGAATGCGGAGCGATGCAGATCTTGCGGCACTGGTCTGAACATGTTATCCGCAAAAAGGGCGGTCAGGGCACGATCGGTGATCACCTGAACTTTGAGGGCATAGTCACTGTTTGCCCCTAACGCTCTTTCCATGAGGTAGAGTCTGGGTTTTCTTGCCAAAGCAGCCAGCGCATCCTCCCAGATCATGGCGAAAGCATCAGGACCCATGGGAAGGCAATACGGGGAGCGCCAATCGATTTTGTTGTGGACTTCAGGGCGGTCGACGATGTAGGTGTTTTGCGGCTGGCGGCCTGTGGAGTCGGGGGGAGTCCAGGTGGCTAGCGCTCCGGATCGACTCACCAGCGCTTCTTTGTGCCGGATGACCTCGGCGATCAGTGCCTGCCTGGATAGGTTTACCTGCAAATCTGCATGTCTCACCAACGCTTGTAATCGCAGTTCCTCCATGTTTGTTTTTCACCCTCTTTCCACCACCAGGCGCCGCACAGGGAGCGCGAATTTGATGCCCTCCTCGCTGAAGCGTTTGTGGAGCGCAAAATTTATCGCCTGCTGGGCGTCCATGTACTCTCGATAACCCGGGCTGAGAACGAAATATACCACCTCAAACACCAGCCCAAACTCCCCGTACTCCTTGAAGTGAACCCGGTCGAAACGCACGTTTGGGGTGTTCTCCACCAGTTCGCGCACGAGGTTGGGGATTGCGGCGAGCTTTTCGTGGGGAGTTTGGTAGTCCACGGCGAAGCGGAAAAACACGCGACGCTCCCGCATCTTGGTGTAATCGCGGATCCAGCCTCGTAAGAGCTCGGAGTTCGACACCACCGCCTCCTCTCCAGTCAGGCTGCGAATGCGTGTGGTTTTGATGCCGATGCGTTCCACCGTGCCCTCCACCGGACCGGCCGCGATGAAGTCGCCCACAAGAAAAGGTTTGTCCACCACGATGGCCAAGAAAGAGAAGAGGTCAGCCAGGATGCTCTGCGCAGCAAAAGCGATGGCGATTCCGGCGATGCCCACACCGGCGGCCAAGGCGGTGACATTCACCCCGAGGTTCTGCAGAACCACGAGCACGACGATGGACCAAATGGCGATGCGGGCTAAAAGCCCCATGGAGGAGAGGGTGGTAGCTGCCGCGGCGTCCCCTTCGGCGCGGCGCTTGCTGACCACACGGTTCAACCAAAGGGTCACCAGCCGACTTCCCCAAATCCCCAGTTGCCCCAAAAATGCGGTCAGAATAAGAGCTTGGAGGACCTTGCCCGCCTCAGGTGGAAGCTGCAGTGACAGGGAGCTGGCAAAAACAGCGAGCATGAGGAGGAAAAGGAGGGTGGTGCGGCGGGCAAGCTCTGCTCCGCGCTCAGCCCAAGGTTTCCCGGTTCTCTCATGATGATGGGCGAGGAAGCGGGTGAGAACTGCGCGCAGAGCCAAAAGGAAGGCCAGGACCCCTAGGAAAATGCCCAGGGCCAGAAACCAGGCCCACACCGGGTTATCGGCCAACACTCGCCTGAGGAACTCCGTGTTCATCCCGTGAACAGGGGCACGATTGTAAACCGCCCCACGTCCACCAGGCCAAGATCCGTGATTTTCAGCGCCGGGATGACCGGCAAGGCCAGGAAAGACAGGCTCATGAAGGGATCGGGCAGGGCGGCCCCCAAGCCTTTTGCGGCCTGGTGAAGCTCTTGGGAGAGCTTGTGAACCTCTTCCAATGGCTGGTCTGACATGAGGCCAGCGATGGGCAGGGGAAGGGCAGCAAGGACTTTGCCGCGGCGAACCGCCACCTGCCCCCCACCCAGGCGAACGAGCTCGGCCACCGCGACCTTCATGTCCTCGTCGTTCGCGCCCACGACCACGATGTGATGGGAATCGTGGGCCACGGTGGAGGCCAATGCCCCCTCTTTGAGGCTAAAACCCTGGACCAGGCCCAAACCCACGTTTCCTGTGCCGCGATGCCGCTCCACCACAGCAATCTTAAGTATGTCCTCGGTGGTATCCGCCACCACCTCCCCTGCCTCGACTTTGGGCTGGACAAGGGTTTCCTCGGTGATCACCTCGCCCGGAATCACGCGGATGACGCGCGCCAGCCCCCTTCCGGCCGGGATGCGAAAGGAAAGCTTTCCTAGGTCCACGCGCAAGGAGGGGGAGGGGAACGCGGGTGTGGGCGAAATCTCCGCCACACAGCGTCCTCTTTCCGCCACCAGTCTTCCATCCACATAGACTTGTGCCACGAGGAAGTTTTGCAAATCAGAGAGGATGAGGAAATTCGCGCGATAGCCGGGGGCGAGGGCGCCCAGGCCCGCCAGTCCGTAGGCGCGAGCAGCGTGAATGGTGGCCGAGGCAATGGCCACCTCAGGAGGAACGCCATGGCCGATGGCCTGGCGCAGGAGAGCGTCCATGTGTCCCTCGGAGACGAGGGTCCCCGGCGCGCGGTCGTCGGTGCAGAAATGCACAAATGGCGCGGAGCTCCCGGTGAGAACGGGGAGCAAGGCCTTCAGGTTTCGGGCGGTGGTTCCCTCGCGGACGAGGATGTGCATTCCCGCGCGCAGTTTCTCTTGAGCTTCTTCCAAGGTTGTGCACTCGTGGTCGGTGCGCGGGCCAGCGCGCACATAAGACCAGAGGGCCGGGCCGCGCAGGCCAGGCCCGTGGCCGTCCACAGGCTTACCTGCAGCTGCGGCGATTTTTTCCACAAGATCAGTAACGCCTGCCAACACGCCCGGGAAGTTCATGACCTCCCCCAAACCGATCACCCTTTCCCAGGTGAGCAGCTCGCGGATCTCCGCTGGGCCCAGCACAGCACCGGGGGTTTCCCAGGGGCTTGCGGGCACGCAGGAGGGGGCCATGAAGAACACGGCCAAGGGCAGTCCTCTTGTGGCCTCTATCATCCACCTGATCCCCGCCATCCCCAGGACATTGGCGATCTCGTGAGGATCGGCGATAACCGTTGTGGTTCCGCGGGGAAGCACGGCACGCGCGAACTCGCGGGGGGAGAGTTTGCTGCTTTCCAGGTGCACATGGGCATCGATCAGGCCAGGCACCACGAATGCTCCGTCCAGGTCCACCACCTGTTTGGCTTCCTCGACCCCAAAGCCCAGGATTTTCCCGGAGGCGCAGGCCAAATCCCCGCGGAAAAAGCGGCCGGAGAACACGTCCA
>CAYSAN010000016.1:0-28733 GCA_964429165.1 uncultured Thermotogaceae bacterium | reverse complement strand
GGCTTCCTGAGTTTTGGCGGCAAGGCATACGGGGGGCGGACTTCTTCATGAGCGCCATCGGCCCCGCCGTGGAGATCTTTGGAAAATATGCCAAAGTTTTAAAGCTTTCGGGCGAAGCCGTCTCCGTGCGTGAGCTCTTGGACGTGGCCCGGAGGTTCACCGCGGAGTTCGCCGTGCGCCAGATCCTGGAGAACGGGCGCCTGGCCCAGGTGGACCAGGAGACCCAGTTCTACCTGCTTTGGCGGTGGAGCTATGGCTGGGGAAAGCTGGAGTTCGACGAGGCCAGGAAATTGGCCCAGGCCAGCGGCGTGGCCCTGGAGGATTTGGTCCGGCGTGGGCTCGCCAAACAGAGGGCAGGAATCGTGCAGCTTCTGGCCCCAACGGAGCGGGAGCGATGGCCCGAAAGGCTCACCACCATGATCGACGTCCTCCAGCGGGCGGCCCTCCTGTGGAAACGCGGTGAGGAAAAGGAGCTGGACGAACTTTTGAGCTCGACCTTTGGTGCCCAGGAGGCCTTTTGGCAAGTGGCCCAAGCCATCGCCGAAACCCTTCCGGGCAATAACGAGGAGAGGACCCTTCTCCACGGACTTCTAGGGCATCGAACAAGACCCCAGCCTGCTGGACCCGACCTCTTCTCCGACCGCTAGGGAAACGGGGACGAAAGGGTATACTTTCAGAAGAAAGGGAAGCGAGAGGCCTGCGAGGTGAGCTATGGCTGCGGTGGATTTGCGAAAAGAATTTAGGGAAGCGGAGAAACTTTGGCAAGCAAAAGCATTAGCTCCCGCTGCTCAGCAAGGGGGAAAAGTTTTGGAAGCTTTTCTGCGCCAATTGTGCCGGGAACTTCTGCCCAAACTTTCTGGCGGGGAGGCGGCGAACCTGAATTATGCCATAGAACGGATTGGGAAAGGAAAGCCTTTGGATCGGCTGACCTTGGGCGAGCTGGCTCAGGTCATTGACGAGGCGCAGGTGGTGCCTACAGCAGAGAAGCTCCTCAATATGGACCTGAAACTCCTAAAGAACCCAGTGCTTGTGCGCAGCTGGGTGGATCTGCGCAACCGTGCTGCACATGCGGGGTCCGCGATCCACGAAGAGGAGGTGGAGGCTTTCCTGAAAAACCTGAAGCTTATTTTGCATGCCGCAGGGTTTCTGAAGACACAGGTGATGCTCAAGCACATTCCCTCCTGGTGGGAGGTAGTTAAGCCCCACAGGGACATTCGGGAGGGCCGGATTGAGGCCAGCCTTTTTGCGGCCAAGCTCGACGAAGTGGTGGACGGCCGGGCCCATCCCGAATACCAAGACCCCAAGACCTTCTTTGCCCGCACGGTGGTGACCTGGGGTTTGCGCCAGCTGTTGGCCATGGCTGCAAAGCGTCTTTCCGGGGAAGGCGGGGACGGAGTTTTGCACATCGAAACCCCATTTGGCGGCGGAAAAACCCACAGCCTCATTGCTCTCTATCACCTCTTCCGCAGCCCGGAGGCCGTCTACGACCAGAGCTGGGCCCAGGACCTGCGCGAAGAGTTGGAGGGCCAGGAAATTCCCAAGGCCAGGGTTCTTACCTTCGTGGGCACCGAGGCGGATCCCTTTGGCCCCACTCCTTGGGGCGTTTTCGGAAAAGAGCTGGGGAAATACGAGCTTGTGCGCCAAGCCGACGAAAATCGCCAGGCCCCAGGGAAAAAAGTTCTGCGCGAGCTTCTGGGAGAAGAACCCGTACTCATTCTCGTTGATGAGATTGCCCAGTTCCTGTGCAAAGTGGTCGAGCCGGAGAAAGTGAGCCGAGGCGCGGAGGGCCGCGCCTACCAGTCCCAAATCCTCGCGTTCATGCACGAGATAACCGAGCTCGCTTCTGAACTTCCGCGTTGCCTCCTTGTGCTCACAACCACCACCAGCACAGCTTATGGCGAGGAGGGAGAGCGCGTTCAGCAGCACCTGCGCAACATTGTGGGCCGCGTGCACCACCTCTACGAGCCGGTGGGAAGCCAGGACATCTACGAAGTGGTGCGGGCTCGCCTGTTCGAGGATCTGGGCGATCCAGAGATTCACGAATCCGTGGCCCATGCGCTTGCCAACCTCTACGGGGAGCAAGGTGACCTCCCTGAGGAGGCCCAAAACCCCGAATACCAGGAGAAGATCGCGCGGGCCTACCCCTTCCATCCGGAGCTCCTCGATGTGCTGTACAACCAATGGGGTTCGTTTCCGGACTTTCAGCGCACGCGCGGGGTGCTGCGCTTCTTGGCCCAGGTGGTGCAAGAGGCCTGGGAAAGGCGGGAAGAAGCGTTGCTCATCCACCCTGGCGATGTGCCCCTTGGGAACCGCGAGGTACGGCTGGCCTTGCTGGAACACATTGGAAGGCAGTACGAAACGGTGATCGCGTGCGACATCGCGGGCGGCCAGGAGCTAGCCCGCCGGATCGATCGAAAACTTCCCGAGGAAATCCGGAGGTTCAGGCTTGCGGAGAGGCTGGCCACGACAATTTTCATGTACTCCTTCTCCGGAGCCCAAAAGGCTGAGCGAGGGACAACCGCTTCGCGCATTCGCTTGAGCATTTTGTCCCCCAAGGTTCCTTCATCCGCGGTGGGCGACGTATTAGGCCGGCTGGAGGATTCCCTGCTCTACTTGCACAAGCGAAACAACCGCTACTTTTTCTCCACTGAGCTCAACCTGACCCGAGCCATTGTGGAGGCGGAAAGCGCGGTAGAGGAAAGCCAGATTCGCGAGGAAGTTCGCCGGGCTTTGGAGAAACGTGTGGGCAGCGAGTCGCTAATCACCGGACGGGAGATCTGGCCGGATTCTCCGGAAAAGGTGCCAGACTACCGCGACCGGCACGCCTTGGTCATCCTGTCCCCCGATTACCGCTACGGAGAAGAGAAAACCACTCAGTTCGTGAAGACCTTGTATCTCCGAGCCGGGGAAAGTCATCGCGCCTTTCCCGGCGCATTGTTGGTTTTGGCCCCGGATTCAGAAGAGCTTGCGACTTTGTGCAACAACGTGCGGCGACTCTTGGCCCTGCGGGAAATCGAGCGCACGCGCCTAGAGGAGCTCGCCCAGGAAGATAAGGAGAACCTGAACAAAAGGCGCAGGGACACGGAATTAGCGGTTTCAGAGGGAGTGCTGCGGGTTTGGCGGCATCTGGGATTGTGGCGAGGCACTGAAGGTGTGGAGTGGATTCCTCTTGCCGCTTACGCTCGCGCGAATTTGACCTTGGCGTCCATGGTTATTGAGCATTTGCGCGAAGCTAATCGCACAAGCGAAAAGCTCGCCCCCCAGCTTTTGTTCGAGATGGTCCCCATTAAGGAAAGGCGCGGCTATAAAGAATTGTGGGCGACTTTCCTGTGTGTGCCGGGGATGCCCATTGTGCCCGAGTGGGTAGTACGCGAGGCGGTAAAAGAAGGGGTGATGCAAGGGCTTGTGGGCCTGAAAGTGGACGACGAGATCTACTTCCGGAAAGAGGTTTCTGACGCGTTATTGGAAGAGGCCGTGCTGATTCCCGCTGCGGAAGCTGACAAGCCGCCCCCAGCGGAGGCCAAGAAACAGGAGGCGCGGCCGCCGATCCAGCCCGACACCTTCAACCTTCAGGTAAAAGAAAAACCCCAGCCCACAAGGTACAGAGTGCGAGCCAAAGTTTCGTGGGATAGTTTCAGTGATTTCTACAGGGGTGTCATTAGTCCGCTCAAGGATTCCGCGGACACGCTAGAGGTGGAGATCGAGGTGCGAGCCTGGAAGGAAACCGGGCTGCCCTGGGACGTGCTCGAGCATCGGGTGGGCGAGACACTGCGGCAAATTGAAGCCGAAATCATCGAGGAGGAGAAAGGGTAACGAAACAACCGCGCCCAGGCGCCTCGTTCCCGAAAAAGCTCATCCCGGGCAAGAAAAGGGGAGATGTCACGGGTATAGTAGCCGTTGACCTTGGTGGGGTGCTCTTCCAGGTACATGCCCCGCTCCTCGCCCCTGATGGTCCGAGGGGAATCTTTAACCCTGACCTTGATCCGCTCCTCCACCTTTTGCGATCTATTCGCGGGTTTTGTCCGCTATAGGTTTTGGGGCAGGCTACCAGGCTGCCCCGCACACAGGCTCCCCGGAGGCACGATCCTTGGGAAGGCAAGGTTTGCCCAAAACGGAAGTGTTGGCTGCCTAGCAGGATTCGGACCGAGCGGCTTGATGATCTCCCAAATGATGCCATCCTTCCGTCTCGGTCTACCCGAACAAACTGGAGACCAGTTGAACGCTGAGAAAGATGGAGGTCTCCCAGGGATTGATTGTGATTGAGCGCACAGTCCGGAGGACCATACGGCAGCGAGTGAAGATAGCCTAGAGCAGCTTTTCCAAAAGGTCGGCCAGCTCCGCAGCCTCAGGCGGGGGCGGCGACCAGTCCACGTGCACCACTTTCGCCCCTTGGGCCGCCATGGCCTCCGCAAACTCTTTGAGGCCTAAGTTGATGGCCTTGGGTCCCTCCGCTAAAAGCCTCTGGATCCTGGTTTTTTCCGTGTTCATTTGTGCCTCCCTAGCAAGGCCAGCACGAACCGAACGGCTTGTGCCTGAGTCGGAAACACCAACGCACCGGCATCCTCGAGCTTCTCCACCTGGTGGGTGAACCCTTGTGGATCGGCCTCGGTGCCGCATACCGAGGCCACCACCAGGATTTCCCCTCCCCTTTTTCTCCGCTCTTCCTGGGCCGCGCGAATGGCTAGGAGAAGGTCGCCCACGGGGTCGGGCGAGGCATTGTAGCCCAACACGAAGTCCAACAGGAGCACAGCCACCTCGGGGTCCTGAGCCTCAGCCAGGATGCGCTCCCGCCGCAGGGTGGGATCGATCATGGGATGGAGCCGGCCTTGGGTGAAGAACTCGTCCCCCATGTCCAGGAGGGTGTGGCCCTCGCTGCGCAACGGGTTCAACAGGGCATGCTCTTCGGACAGAGGCGCATTGGAACGGAAGGGCACCCGGGCGTGGTAGAAAAGGAGCTGAGCCTGATAACAGAACGTGCCACCGGAGAAGATCCCGCGCACAAACCGCTGCCTGGGCGAGAGCTTTTTCTCCTCAGCGCCAGCAAGCTCGGCTAGCTCGGACGGATCGCAAACTAAGAAAGGTGGTGTGGGTAAGCCCAGAAGTTCCAAGGCCGCTACCACTGCTTCGTCGATGGTGGTCACCAATTTTCCTGGCCACTCCCGCCAAACTTTCTCGGGGATTACGCCCAAAAAGCAAGCTACGACCGGCTTTCTGCTGCGCTTCACTTGAGACGTGAGGCGGGCCAGGGTTTCAGCCCCCGGGGGCTTGGTCAAAAACACGATGACCTCGGTTTCGGGATCCTCCTCAAGGGCCGCAAAGGCGGAAAGGGCGGTGAGGCCGCCCACCGCATTGGAAAAATCCCGGCTGCCCGTGCCGATGGCGTGGGAGATGCCCGTGCCGGCGCGGTGGATCAGGCTGGTGAACTCCTGGGCCCCTGTGCCGGAGGCGGCAATGAGGCCCACGGGGCCTCGCCGCACGACGTTCGCGAATCCCAGGCCTACTCCAGCGATGATGGCTGTGCCACAATCGGGGCCCATCACCAAAAGCCCCTTCTCCTGGGCCAGCCCTTTGAGGGCGATCTCCTCCTCCACAGGAACATTGCTGGAAAAAAGGAACACGTTGAGGCCGTGTTCCAAAGCGTTTTTGGCCTCACGGCCAGCGTGCCAGCCCGGAAGGGAGAGCAGGACGATGTTGGCCTCGGGCAAGTGGCTCAGGGCCTGAACCAAGGTTTTGGGCGCGCCAGACACGGCCACGCGCCCGGAAACGAGCCACTCCTCCAGCTTGGACAAGGCTTGCCGTACCTGGGCCTCGCTCTCCCCGGCCACAGCCACCACGAGGTCATCCGGACCAGCAGCTTCCAGCTCCGGGCGGGAGAATCCCAGGTCCTTGAGGATCTGGACGTTGGCCGGGGTGCCCATCAACACCGCGGCCTCTTGGATGCCCGGCTCGCCCCGCAGGCGCTGGGAGACCTGCAGGAGGAACATGGAGTCGAAATAGCGGCGCTTCTGCACAAGGCAAACGCGGAACATGCTCACCCCACCTTGGCTACCTCGTATTTTTCGGCAAAACGCAGGAGAGCCTTCTTGAAGCACTCAAACGGCGCGCGCACCAGCCCAGCCCCGATCTTGGGATAGCCCGGGTTCTTATGCGCGATGGCCGTGTCAATGATGGGCGTGATGCCAGTCCGCACCACCCGACGAATATCGATGCCGAGCGCGACTCCTTGGAATTCCAGGGCCGGGATGCGGTACTCCGTGTGCACGGCCATTGTGATCTCCCGCATTTCCCTGGTGTAGGCCATGGCTTGAGCCACCGTGCCGCCCACAAGGCTCAAGATCCCCGGCGCACCGCCCAACACGAACGCCCCCCAGCCCACCGTCTCCGTGATGGCCGAATCGCCCATATCCAGACCTGCGTCCTCAGGCTTATAGCCGGGGAAGAGGATGCCCTGTACGGGCGGGGCAGGGGCGGTGAACCACTCGTTCCCCAGGCCGCTGACCTGGATGCCGAACTCCGTGCCGTTGCGGGCCATGGCCACCACCACCGTGGAATACGGGATGTCTCGGGCGGGGTCAGCGATGGACTTGGCCGCGGCCATGGCCGGTCCCAGGAAGAACACCGGGTGATTCACCAACAGGCGCAAGGCGGCGAGGAGCTGTTCCTTGGGCAGACCAGCTTCAACGAGGGGGATGGCGAAAGCATTGGCGAGGAGGCTGGAGGCGGCAACCTGACGGTTGTGGAGCTCGTCGCCCATCTCCAGGGCCCGGCCAATCAGGGGCTTTAGGCTAAGGCCGCCGCACACCCGCAGGGCAGCACGCAGGGCTGGCCCAAACAGGTCGCGCCAACGCCGCAACGTCTCCAAAGCCTCCGGACCGTAATCACCAAATTGCTGGCGGTCCTCCACAGGCCGACAAAACGCGCGGTTCCCAAATGCCCTGTTTTCCACGACAAACACGGGCAGGGAGGGCGAGATGGTCCCGGCCATGGGGCCTACAGCGCGATGGTGGTGGTTGGGCGCGAATTTCACTTCACCCGAGGCCAACAGCTCCCAAGCCTCTTCCGGGGTGTTGGCCCAGCCCTCAAACAGGGCGATGGCCACGGCCGAACCCTTCTGGGCCCCAGACATGCGCTCCCAGTTGACCGGTGGTCCAGAGTGGAGGATAAGTTTCGCGTTTGCGGAGAAGGCGGGGATGACCTCACGCGCCGGCGCCACGTCCACCAGAACTGGGTCCCCGGCGATCATGCGACGAGCCGCTTCGTTATTGGCTTCCTCAATGCGCTCTCGAATATCTGCCATCGATTTTCTCCTTTCTCAGCACAACGCCCATGCACAAAGCGTCCCGCAAAGAAGCCCCACGCCCGTGGTGTTCCCTATCCCCAGGAGCTGGAAAGCTTTTCTCTTGGCCTCCGCCCAGGATCCAGCAAAGAGCGCGGAGGCAAAGGCGTGCAAAGGCGCGGGGCCCTGGCCCTGAGCCAGGTCCGCAAGAAGGCACAAGCTAAGCCAGCTGGTGCGACCCTGAGCCCAGGCCATGAGGTCCGCGGCCCCCATTGGGTGTCGGCGTGCTGCCCAAAGCCCAAAAAGGACGCCGCCCAGAAAATCGTCACCAAGCGGAGTAAGACCAGGACCGTAGCCCACTAAGTCACGGGCAGCCTGCACCAGGCTTGGCCCATCCTGGGCACGAACGGCCTCTTGAACCCGCTGAACCTTGGAAGCACCCAGGCATTCCTTGACCTGGAGAAGAAAAGGGAGGAAAAGCAGGCCAAACCTTGCCGCGCGTCCTGGCAGATCTTGAGGGCGCCGGGACAAAGCCGGTGGAACCCACCCCACAGCAGCATGGAAGTGGAGAGGCTCGTAGTGGCCATGGACTAAGGATTGCCCCTGCACAGCCAGGATCAAGTCCTCAGGCCAAAGGGGAAGGCGCTCCACAAGGATGGCACGGCGGTGCAGCACAGGATTAGGGCTCACCCATACCAGTTCGCCTTGCACGGACAAAAAGATGGCCTGCGAGGTGCGGGCCAGAACCTGCACCGTGCGCCCTGCCCGCAACAGGGTCTGGGCATGCTCCCCAATGATCTGCGCAGAAACGCTCATGGTAAAAAGGAAGGGGGTGTCCCCCAAGGGACACCCCCACGGTCGTTTACTTCGGTGCGCCTACGATGCCCTCGACCAGCCAGTCGAACTTGCCCATGTCCAGTGGCCCCCAAGCGGTGCCCTCGGGGATGCGTACGTTGCCCTGCTGATCGCGGATGGGGCCAGCGAACGGCTGGAGCTCACCGGAGACAAGCTTCGCCTTGTACTCAAGCACGATCCTCTGCACCTCTTCCGGCACCTTGGGGCCGAACTCACCGAGGGTGATAAACCCGGCCTCGATGCCGCGGCGGATGTGCGCGGGCTTCCAGGTCCTGGCCAACACCTGCTGGGCGATTTCCACGAAGAAGTCGCCCCACGTCAGGCCAAGGCCGGTGAGCCAGTAGTCGGGACAGAACTTCTGCACGGCCAGAGAGGGATAGCCCACGAAGAACACCCCCGCCTGACAGCAGGTCTGGGCCACAGCAATGGGGGAGTCCAGGTGTCCGCCGATCACATCGCAGCCCTGCTGCAAAAGGGCATGGGTAGCGGCCACTTCCTTGGCCCGGTCCAACCAGGCCCCGGTGACCACAAAATAGGTGGTGACGTTGGGGTTCACAGCGCGGGCTCCCAGGTGGAAGGCGTTGCAGTTCCCAAGGACGAAGGCGATGGGCATGCCGCCGATGAACCCGATCTTGTTGGTCTTGGTCATGAGCCCTGCGGCCACGCCCAGGAGGTAGTAGGCGAACTGGACGTTGCTGAAGTAGGTGCCGAAGTTGTCGGCGAGCATGTAACCGCCTGGATGCATGAAAACCACATGCGGATGGCGCTTAGCCACGTTGAGGGCCGGGAACATGTAGCCGAAGCCCGCCGGGAAGATGAGTCTGGCGCCCTGAGCGATCATCTGCTCCAAAATGGCCTCGGCCTCGCCCTCGGGGACGTTCTCTGCAAACAGGATCTCCACGCAGGGCATCTTCGCCTTGAGGGCCATGAGGGCCTCGTATTGGGACTGGTTGTAACCAGCGTCGTCTTTGGTGCCGCCGATGATCATGCCCACCACGAGGCACGGCTGAGCGGCCACCACCACACTGAACGCCAACACTGCCACTGCCAAAGCCATGCGTTTCATAAACGCACCTCCTTTGAGTTTTGTCTGCCGGCCAAAACTCTGGTACAGGCTCCGCCTCCTTCACTCCGTGCCGAAGTAGACCCGGCCCAGACTGGCCGGGGCTACATACCGCACCCCACGCCCCCAAATGAGGAGCACAACCACGGTGAGGACGTAGGGCAACATGTCCAAAAAGAACGGGGAGAACCCGATTCCCCGCGCCTGGAGTTGGAGCTGCAAGACCACGGCTCCTCCAAAGATGAGGGCACCCACAATGGCCCGGAGCGGGTTCCAGCGGGAGAAGATGACCAGGGCGATGGCGATGAAACCGCGCCCTGCAGTCATCCCCTCGCTCCAGGTCTGGGTCACCCCCAGGGCCAGATGAGCGCCGCCCACGGCCGCCAAGAAACCCGCCAGTGCTGCGGCCTGATAGCGCACGGCTTGCGGGGAAACACCCGCTGCGTAGGCGATGGCCGGGCTCTCCCCCACCGCCCGCAGCCTCAACCCCCAGCGTGTGCGGAAAAGCGCAAACCACACCACAAGCACCAGGACGAAAACCAGGTACACCAGGAGATCGTAGCGGAAAAGGAGGGAACCAGGGCCCAAAAGCGGATGCTTGGGAAGATAGGCAGCCATTTTGCCCACGTATGGTTTGCCAATGAGGGCGCTCACGCCGATGCCGAAGAACATGAGGGCCAAACCTGCCGCGAGTTGAGAGGCAGCCCGATGGACCACGAGGTAGGCATAGATCATGTTGGCCAGGAGGCCGGCGCAGGCGGCCACAAGGATGGCCGGCCAGGGATTCCCCCACTGGCTGGCCAGGGCATAGCTCAAGGAGGCGCCAAGGAGCATGAGGCCCTCCAGGCCGAGGTTCACCATGCCCGCCCGTTGCTCCACGATTTCGCCCAGGGTGGGGAAAAGGATGGGCGCGGCGTAAAGGATGGCCCCAGATAGCCAGCTTAGAAACCATTCCCCGATCATCGCTTCCCCCTAAACGGCTTGGCCAACACCACAAACAGGATGAGGGCCATGAGCACGTTCACTGCGGCGTAGGGAAGGCGCTGCGTGAGCTGGAGGGTGAAGCCACCGGAGGCGATGAGGGCGATGACGAAGGCCATGACCACAATGCCCACCGGATTCGCAGCAGCAAGCCAGTTCACCAAAAAGCCCATGAACCCGTAGCCGGGAGAAATGGCGAGCTTTAAGCGGGTGTGGATGGCGGCCACTTCAGCAATCCCGGCCATGCCCGCTATGGCCCCGCCCAGGATCATGGCCAGCAAGACCGTTTTGGCCACGGGCAGCCCCAGGCGTCGTGCCGCCTCCGGGTTGCCGCCCACGGCCCGCAGCCCCAAACCCCAGCGGCTCTTGGCCATCACATAGCCGTACACCGCCACCACCAACAGCCCCAGGAAAAACCCAAGGTGCAGGCGCATCCCGGGCAAGGTGGGAAACCGCGCCGAAGCCGGAAACTCCGGGGTTTGTGGGTAGATCGCAAGCTCCGGAGCCCGCCAGGGACCGAACACGAAGTACCCCACCACAAGCGGGGCCAGGTAGTTAAATAGGAGGGTGGTGATGGTCTCGTTGACCCAGCCCAGGGCACGAAGAAGCGCGGGCACCAAGGCCCATAACGCACCCCCGGCGGCTCCAAACAGGATCACCAACAAGATGTGCAAGCTGTGCGGGATCCCCCCGATATTGAGCCCGGCCCAGGTTCCCAGAAGGGCTCCGATCATGAATTGGCCCTCCGCGCCCACGTTGATGAGCCCGGCCCTGAAGGGCAAGGCCACCCCCACCGCGGTGAACAGCACAGGAGCCATGCGCACCGCCACCTCTCCCAGTCCCCGCGGATTCAGGAGGTTTGTGCGCACAATGTCCCGGTAGGCGCGAATCGGGTCTTTCCCTTGCGTCCACAGGAACAGGGCGAACACGCCAAGGATGAGGATCACGGTGAGGAGAAGTCGTAGAGTAGGCCATCCCCAGCGCTTAAGCATGCCTCCCTCCTAGTCCGGTCATGACCCGCCCCACCTCTTCCGGCGTCGTCTCCGTGGGCCGAAATTCCCCGACGATTTGCCCTCGCAGCATCACCACCAACCGGTCGCTGAGCGTGAAAAGCTCGCCAAGGTCCTCGGAGATGAGAAGCACACCCTTCCCCCGAGCGCGAGCCTCCAGAAGTGCCTTGCGCACAGCGTTCGCGCTGCGCACATCTAACCCCCGTGTGGGATAGAGGGCCACGATGAGGCGGCAATCGCGCTGGAGCTCGCGAGCCAACACCAATCGTTGGAGGTTTCCGCCGGAGAGGTTGGCCGCCCTGGCCCGCTCCGGAAGGGGGTCCAAGCCCAACCGAGCGAACCCCTGGCCGAGGGCTGCGCGCACCCTGCCCCACTCCAGGCGCAGGCCCCCCAACCGGGAAAAGCGCCGCGGATCAAGAAGGGCCAGGTTCTCCAGGACCGAAAACCAGGGCACGGTGGCCATGCTCAGGGGGTCCTCGGGGATGAAAGCCACCCCGGCCTGGACCATGTGTTGCGCTGACCAGCGAGTGGCGTCCTGCCTGAAGAAAAACTTTTGGCCCTTGGCGATGCGCGCTAGACCGAGGATGGCATCGCCCAGCTCCCGTTGACCGTTTCCGGAGACACCGGCCACGCCCACGATCTCCCCAGCCCGCACCACCAAATCCACCCCGCGTAGGCCCGGATTGGTACCAACGGGCTTGGTCCAAACGCCCCGCAGCTCCACCACCGGCTCCCCCGGAGAAGCAGCGCTCTCCCGCACCACGTCGGGAAGGATCTCGCCGAACATAAGGCGGATGAGAACGTCCTCGTTGGCTTCTTCTTTGGGCACGACCCCCGCCACCCGGCCTTGGCGCATCACCGTGATGCGATCGGCGCAGGCCAGGGCCTCCCGCAACTTGTGCGTGATGAACACCAGGGAGTACCCCTCGGCGCGGAAGTTCTCGAACACCCGGAACAGGTTTTCCACCTCGTGGGGCACAAGGACCTTAGTGGGCTCATCGAAGATGAGGATGCGGGCCTGGGCCACAAGGAGCTTAAGAAGCTCGACCTTTTGCTGCTCGCCCACGGAAAGTTGCCACACGGGGGCGGCTGGATCCAGGTCAAGCCCATAGCGGTGACTGGCCTCGCGGATGACGCGCTGGAGATCCTTGGGACGAACAAGCCAGGGCACCTTGGCCAGGAAGAGGGCCACGTTCTCAGCCACGGTCATGGCGGGGACGAGGGTGAAGCCCTGGAAGACCAAGCCGATCCCGAACTCTCTGGCGTCGCGCGGGGAGCGGATCTCCGCCTTTTTCCCCTGCACGAAGATCTCGCCGGAGTCTGCCTGATAAAAGCCGTAGGCGATCTTGACGAGCGTGCTTTTGCCAGCTCCATTCTCGCCAAGGAGGGCGTGGATCTCGCCTGGGAGGAGCTCGAAGTTCACGCGGTCATTGGCTAACACGCCAGGGAACCGCTTGGTGATGTCCACCAGGCGCAGCACAGGGACGCCCGCAGTTTTGGCCGTCATTGCCAAGTTTTCCTCGGATTATCAAGCGCGCCAAACTTTTGGAAACGGGCAAAAAGCGTCAAAGGCCGTTTTTCCCTCTTGGCAAAATGTGACAAATCAGCTGGCCTGGAGCAGGGGGAGGAGATTGAGGGCCAGCTCCAAGGTCAGACGAGAAGTGGGCGTGGCAAACGCCGGCCCCAACAGGGCGTGCAGCCGCCGCAGCCGATACCGCGCGGTGTTGTAGTGGATGCCCAATGCTTGCGCCGTACGCCGCAAGTTCTGGCCCTGCTCAAGATAAACACGCAGGGTGGAAAGGAGAATCCCGTGTTTGTCCTCCCGCAGGAGCGGACCCAGCACCTCCTGACAGAACGCCGCTACACCCTCCAAGGAATCCCGCGAGGAGAAGAGGCGCAGGAACCCCAGGTCCTCGTGGGCGATCACCTCGCCCTTGGCCTGGGCTCGCAGCGCCCGCCCAAGCTCCAGCGCCTGCATGGCCGCGCGATAGGCCTTGGCAAAATGCGCCAGTTCCACCGCCACCGGACTCAGCCCAATGGACACGGAATGGGCAGGGTTCTCTTGGGCCACGCGCTGACACACCTCCCGCAGCGCGCCCACCAGCTCCTGCTTAGAGGTGCGGGCTCCCCGCACTGTGAAGAACACGATGAGCCTAGCCCCTTGACGCCAAAAGACCGCTTCGGGGTTCAAAACCCGGATGTAGCGGCGCGCCAGGTGCAGGCTGGTGTCGATGCTGCTGCGGCTTTCCCGCTCCTGCAGAGCGAACACCTCACGTGCGGGGAGGTCAGGCGCGACCACGGCCACGTGGAAGGGCGGGTCCAACCGCACCCGCATTTGTGCGGCGAGTTTGCGTGCCCGCTCCACTGCCCCGGGCTGGTCGGAAAGGAGTCCCTCCAAGATCTCGTTTTGGAACTGCTGCTCCACTTGGCTTATGGCCCGCAGCTCCATCATCTTGAGGGCGGCCACGGTCGCGCCGTGCTCCAGGGCCACCATCTGCGCCGAAGGCAGCTGCTGGGGCAGCTCCCCCCAGACCAGGATCTCCCCCAGTTCCATGGAGCTGGCCCGTATGGCGTGAGCTATGCACGGACAGCCCTGCACCCGAAGGTAACGAGCCGGCCCCCACTCCGCTCGCCCCACCTCCTTGGGTTGGAACTCCTCACCAAGGTAGATATCACCTGCGGAGTCCCGAACAAGCAATCTTGCGCACATGGCTTCCGCGTTGTGGCTGTGGCCCAAGAGGCGGCGGAACCGGTCCACAATGATCACCGGCCGCCCCACACTCTGGGCGATGAGCTCAGCGATGTCCGAAAAACTTCCGCCCCGTAGGATCAGGTCCAAAAACTGCCGCAACAGCCGCTCGGATTGGCGAAGCTCGTTGGCCTGAATATTGAGGATGCGGCTGGTGAGGGGTTGGATGATGTCAATAAAAGACACCCTGGGGGGAAGCTCAATGAGGGGGAAACCAAGGTGCTCGGCGGCCTCGACCATGCATTCCGGGATCTTGTCGATGTAGCTCTCCGGGGTGATGGCCAAGCCCACCAGGCCCTTATCCGCCAGTTTGGGCACGAGGTTCTTCAGGTCGGCAGCCTTATCCCGCAAGGGGTAAAGGGTGGTGACGAGGAGCTCGCCCGGCCTCACCCACTCCAGGATGTCCGGGACCTCCATGACGTTCACCGCCTCCACCACGCGGTCTAAACCCCTTTCGCCGGCCAGCACCTTGGCGCAGCGCAAAGGCTCAGCTAGGGTCAACGCCTCCCGCAGGGTGAGCCCCATGGCCAGAAAGTATACGGGCTAAATGCGGCGGCCCAGCAGGTTTTCAATGACGCGGTTCACTTTGGTGCGACGAGCCTCATGTGGGGAAAGAGGCGGAACGAGCACCGTGTAGAGCCCCGCGATCTTCCCCCCCAAAACGTCGGTGAGGATCTGATCACCGATCACAGCCACCGCTCTGGGCGCGGCCCCAAAAGCGCGTCCCGCCCGCCGAAATGAGAAGGGCAGAGGTTTCTTGGCCCGCTCAATGAGGAAAACCCCGAGTTCTGCCAAAGCTCTGCGCACCGGGGAATCCCTGGGCAGGCGGGCGTTGGTGAGCACCGCGAGGTTGAACCCCTGGGCCTGCAGACCACGGAGAAGGGCGGCCGTGGACGGCGGAAACTCCGCAGCCCGCCAAGGACACAGGGTGTTGTCGAGGTCAAAAAGCAGGACCTTGATGCCTTTCTCCCGTAGGCCGTGAAAATCCACCTCTTTCAGCGAGCGAGCCTCTTCGTCTGGGCGTAAAAGCCTAATGCTCGATCTGGATCTCACCGATGTCCACGAACTTCTTGGCTCGCTCCAGGATCTCCAGGGCCTCGGCAAGGCAGCCCGGCGCCACGAAGATCTTGAACAGCTTGCGTCCCCCAACGTCCCGGTACTCGCGACGCACGTTGGCCAACCCATCGTACAGACCAAATACCCCGTCCACAAAATGCAAAGCGTCCTCGTCCATCTCCACCCACAGCACGTGAGCCGCTTTGGGCGGGGTTTGGTGGCGCAAGGGGGCCAGGCCGTCAGTCATGCTCGCCCTCCAGGAGCCGGTGCAAAGCCAGCTCTGGATCGCACCCGAGCTTACGGGCCCAGGCCACCGCCTCCAGCAACGCTTCCCCCACCCACCGCGCGGGATCCTCGCCAGGGCTGGGCCCGAAAAGGCGTTTTCCCAAGACAACAGGTTGCCCCTGGGCCTCCTGAACCTCCACGAACTTCATGGCCCTTGGAAGCGCGGGCTTGGCTGCCCCCGTGGGTTGTGCCTTCTTCTCCGCGCGCTTTATCTCCTCCCAATGTGCGCGCACCTCTTCCGGTGTGCCCGCGTGCTCCATCCCAAACACGTGGGGGTGGCGGCGCACGAGTTTCTCCTTGAGGGCCGCGGCCACATCAGCGATGTCGAATTGGCCAGCCTCAGCAGCCATCTGGGCGTGCAGCAAAACATGCAAAAGGAGATCGCCCAACTCCTCCTTCATGGCCACAGGGTCCCCGTCGGTCAAAGCTGCGGCCAGCTCATAGGCCTCCTCCAAAAGGTAGGGAACGAGGCTTTGATGGGTCTGGGCCCGGTCCCAAGGGCAGCCGTTCGGACCGCGCAGACGGGCGATGACCTCCACCACGTCCTGGACAGCCTGGGCCACGCGCGTGTTCATCGCGGCTGGGGCTGAGCTAACTCCGCCAGAAGCCTCTGTACCTCTTCGGTGCGGTACTCCGGGGCGCTCTGTTGGAGGCGCTGGAGGTCCGCTGCGGCTGAGTCGTATTGTCCCAGCTCTTTGTAGAGCAGAGCCCTGTTCCACAGGGCGTCAAGCCCAGCTGCGGTGAGGGGCTGATTCAAGCCCACCCGTTTCTCCTCGCTGGCCAAGATCTTCCCGTAGATTTCGACCTTCTTTTGCGGTGTGGTCGCAAGCCCCAGGGCTTGGCGATAGCTCTCCAACGCGCGGTCATATTGGGTCTTGGGCACATAGCAGTCGCCCAGACCGATGATGGCATCAATGTTTTTGGGGTCCAAGGTGAGGATAGCCTCGTATTGGGCAATAGCGCTGTCATATTTGTATTGCTCCCGGAAATACCCGGCCAGACGAAAACGCATGGGGATGTCGTTGGGGTTGATGGCCACGATCTGGCGGGCTGCCTGCTCCCGCGTCTCCACATCCGCCGCAAAGCGCAGGGCCTTCTGGTATTCCTCCAGGGCTTGTTCCCTCTGGCCTTGGGAGAGGAGCATGTCGGCGTAACCCAGCCTGGCTTGGGCATCATAGGGCGAGCGCTGGAGGAGGTCCTGGAAGTGGCGCAGGGCGTCCTGGGTGCGGCCAGCGGCGGCCAGGGCCTGGGCCAGCTTCAGCTGCACCACCGGCGTAGGGGTGCGCTGCCAGGCCTTGGTGTAATAGTCCACGGCCTCCACGGGCTTCCCCTCCGCCACCAGCAGGTCGCCCATGAGGGCAAGAGCGGTGGCGTTGTCCGCGTGAGCCCTCAAAACCTCCTCCAGAACGGGACGAGCATCTGCAAGCCTTCTCGCCTGCAGATGGGCCTCGACCAGCTTCAGCTTCAGGGATGTGCTCCCGGGCTGGAGCTCCAAGGCCTTGCCATAGAACTCGGCCGCGCGAAGGGGAAGCTGCATGGCCATGGCGTTATCCCCACGGCTCACCCAGGCCGCCACGAAGCTGGGATCGGACTCCACCACCCGGCCATACTCCGCGTCGGCCTGTACATAGCGTCCGCTTTGCCTGTAGAACTCCGCAAGCTGGAAGCGCGCCTGCAGGTTCTTGGGGTCCAGAAGAAGAACGCGGTTGAAGAAAGCCTCGTCGCCCTCCCCAGTCTCCATGAATTTCAGATAGTGGGCGAGGGCTTGGGCTTTGAGCTCGGCCTCCTGGGCCTTGAGCCTTGGGAGCTCCTCCTCTTCCGCGGGGGTGCGGCTGTCTTTCCTTTCCAGCTCCACTCGCCGAGTCAGAACCTCGTTGTAGCGCTCTTCATACAGGCGGCCAAGGTAATAGGGAAGATGCAGATCCAGGGCATAGCCCTCCTCCAGGGCCACCCGCAGCTTGGTCAACGCGGTTTCCTTGTCCTTCGGATAGACCAGGGACGCGAAAAGCACAGGGTCGTGCACCTTCAGCTTCACCGTGGCCCGCTTTTCCTCGTACCAGGAGGTCCAGCGTTTGTCCGTTTCCGTGCGCACGTAGTCCTGGCGCACGCGATCCCTGATCTCCGCCAGCGCAGGCACCACTGGCGGACGGCGGTCCAAAAGTTTCACGATGTGATACCCCTGTTCATCCCCCACCAAGCGCACCTCGCCTACATTCAGATTCCAAATGACATCGGTAGCAGTGGTGGAGAATGGCGAGTCGGTGCGGGAGAAGAACTCCGTTTCGCCGCCCTTTTCCCGGGTGGCCTGGTCCAGGGAGAACTGGCGGGCCAAGGTGGCGAAGTCTGCTCCCGGCGCTTGCACCCGGGCCAAGAGCTCGTCGGCTAGCTTAGGATCTGTCACGAGGATGCGACTGACCTTGATCTTTTCTGGCTCCGTCTGGTAGAGGGTTTGGTTCTGCTCAAGGTAGCGCTGGAGCTCAGCATCCGTGGGCTCGATGGCCCCTACCACCGTGGCCTTGAGCTTCTCCTCGGTGAGGCGATACTCCTCGCTTTGGCGCACAAGCTCCTTGTACCGCTCCAGCGTGAGGTTTTGGGCCTGAAGGTAGAGTTTGAGCGTTTCCTCGTTTCCGCCGAACTGTTGTAGCACTTGCTTGTAGCGCTCTTCCACAGCTTTATCGAGCTCGGCTTTGGCCACGCTCACGCGCAGGCGGCGGGCCTCGTTCTGGATGAGGACCTGGCGGATAAGGACCTCCGCGGCCTGGCCCTGGAATTGGAAGACCCGAAAGGCCCCGTCTGTGCCGCGGAGCTGGGCCTCGAAGTCCATGCCAAAAAGCTGGTATAGCTGGCGGTAGTAGTCCAGGACATTCCTCAGGGTCTGGCCGAGCTTGAGGCGCGTGAACTCCTGGCCTTCCACGACGAGCACGATCTCCTCGGCGCTGCCCTTCTGGGGGGGAGAGAAGCGCTGGAACGTGAAGAGGCCGATTCCTCCGGCCGCAAACCCCACAACCACTGACCAAATTACAATCTTCTGCCAGCTTCTCATGATTTAGGCTCTCCCTTTCTGGCTTCGCGCAAAAGGAGCTTCAGGGCTGCCCAGATCCCTCCGGCCAGGCCGACAAAAAGCCCCACCACCTTTCCGGCACGACCGCCGTGTCCTTGGTCCCACCACCAGCCCACCCCATAGCCCACGAACACCCCTGCGGCCACAAGAAAACCCACCTGACCCAGCAGGGCCAGGGCGCGCAGGGGGCTTGGGCCCGCCTTAGATGTCCTTCCACTCCTCCTTGCCAGAGCCCCTCTCCCCGCGGCGGGCACGGGGGCGCAGCGACAGCACCGGCGTGCGCGACCGCACCGTGAACCGAATCCCCGTGCGGATCTCGCCGTTCACCTCCACCTCCACAAAGGAGGGCACGAAAAAGAGGTCGATCCCACTGGGCGCCACGTACCCGCGGGCAATAGCGATGGATTTCACCGCCTGGTTCACTGCTTTGGGGCCGATGGCCTGCAGCTCTGCTACCCCTTCCTCGCGGAAGGTGTTGGCCACCGCGCCCGCTGTAGCCTGAGCATCCGAACCTGCCGCAACCTTAAGAACGTTCACGGCCACCTCCTTCATCGCGCCGTCTCCGTGTACTGGGTTTGCCGGATGACGGTCACCTTGATTTCTCCAGGGTACTGCAACTCCTCCTCAATCCGCCGAGCGATATCATACGCGAGCTTGGCGGCCATTTCATCGGTGGTCTTTTCCGGCCGCACAATGATCCGCACTTCTCGGCCCGCTTGCAGGGCATAGGCCTCCTTGACATGGGGATACGCGCACACAAGGTTTTCCAGATCGGAAAGGCGTTGAATGTAGCGCTCGTAGGTCTCCATGCGGGCGCCCGGGCGGGCCGCGGACAGAGCGTCCGCAGCCTGGATGAGCACAGCGGTGACGGTGGCGGGCTCCACCTGCGCGTGATGGGCGGCGACGGCGTTGACGATGGGCCAGGGCTCGCCGTAGCGCCGCACCAGGTCCGCACCGATGAGGGCATGGGGCCCCTCCACCTCGTGATCCAGGGCCTTGCCGATGTCGTGCAAAAGCCCAGCCCTTTTTGCCGGCCGCGGGTCAATCCCCAACTCCTCGGCCAGCATGCGGGCAATAACGCTCACCTCCACCGCGTGGCGCAGCTGGTTTTGCCCGTAGCTTTGGCGGAAGTACAGGCGCCCCAGCAGCTGCACAAGCTCGAGGGGAAGCTCCACGCCCACCTCCATGGCCGCCTTATCCCCTTGCTCCCTGATCACGGCCTCCACCTGGTCCTTGGCTTTCCGCACCATCTCCTCAATCCGCGCGGGATGAATGCGGCCGTCCTCCAAGAGCCGCTCCAGGGCGAAGCGAGCGATCTCCCGGCGAATGGGATGGAATGAGGAAAGGAGGACCACCTCCGGGGTGTCGTCTACCAGAACCCCGACGCCGGTCAGGGCCTCAAAGGTTCGAATGTTGCGACCGTCGCGGCCGATGATGCGGCCTTTGTAGTCCTCGCTGGGAAGGCGCACAGCGGTGACCGTGGCTTCCTCCACGTAATCCAAGGCCAGGCGCTGGAGGGCATCGGCCAGGATCCGCCGGGCCCGGCGCTCCGCCTCCTGCCTGGTCCGGCGCTCCACGTCCGCGATCTTCTTGGCAAAGTACCGCTCGCTTTCGGCCTCCACAAGCTTCAGGAGGTATTCCTTGGCCTCTTCCTGGGTGAAGCCGCTCAGCTTCTCCAGAAGCTCACGTTCCTCCGCCAGGAGCTTTTGCCCCATCTCAATGAGCCGCTCGAGCTCCGCCTCGTCTCGGCGCAGGGCATCCTCCACCATCTCCAGGTGATGGCTCTTTTTGCCCAGCCGGTCCTCCCGCTGGCGCAGACGGTCCTCCAGCTGGTTGAGCTCCGCTTCCCAGCGGCGCAGGCGCTGTTCCTCGCTGGCCCTCATCTCTTGTATTTCCCGCTGGGCAGAAAGGAGGGCCTCCTGGCGCAGGCGCTCCGCTTGCCTTTTGGCCTCCTCGAGTTGGGCTTCGATCTCGCTCTGGCGGTGGCGCCAAGAAATGAAGGGAAGGGCCAACCCCACAAGGAAGGCCACGACCCCCACCAGCGTGAACAGAAGGGCCTCGTAAATCACCGCAAAACTTTATTCGTCCGGCCGCGTTCCCGCAACTGCTCCATGGCCGCGGGCAGGAACCCCACCGTCCACAGGGCGGTGAAGCCCAATCCCAACAGGGCGGAGGTGCCCAAGAAACGCAGGCCCGGGGTGCGCGCGGAAAGCAAGGCACCGAAGGAGGCCATGGTGGTGAGGAAGCTGCCCAACACCGCCCCGGCCGTGGCCGCCGTGGCCCGCACCACCGCATCCCGGCCCTGTTCCTCCCGCACGCGATGCACCATATGCACCGCACCGTCCACCCCAAGCCCGATGAGCAGGGGGGAGATCACGATATTCGTGAAATTGAAGCCAATTCCTAAGATGGCCATCCCCCCCAGCATCCAGGCATAGCCCATCAGCAGGGGCAACAGAGCCAAGAGGGTCTCCCCCCACCTTCTTAGATCCACGGCCAAAATGAGAACTATCAGGACCAAGGCCAAGCCGCTGGTGAGGAAAAAGTCGCGGCGCATGTGCTGCTCCAGGGCCAGTTGGATCTCCGCTGAACCCACGTAGTCCACCCCTTGCCCCCGTAACCACGCCACGAAACTTGTGAGGTTCTGTCCCGCGTAGATCGCCGGCAAAACCCGTACCTCCAGCACATAGCCCCGGGAGACGCGGTAGTGGCTGCGAATTCCTGCGGGCAGAAAGGCGAGGATCTGCTCGATCAGAGCTCCCTCGTCTGGCAGATTACGAAGATTTTCCGCGAAGGTCGCGAGGTCCTGGAGATCCAGCTCGATGGTCTCCAAAAGCTTTGTGACCTGCCCAAGATCCACCTCCCCGAGCTCGTCAGCGAGGAGGAAGAAATTCTCGGCGTGGCGAGCGAGAACGAGGGCCCGGCGGGTCTCCCCGCGCAGGAGGGCCTGGAGTTGGAAGAGCGAAAAGAGCGCAGCGGCGTCCGCCAGCTCCTGGTGAAACTGGGGCCAGCGCTGAATGGCCGCGCGCAGTTGCGCCAGCCCTGTTTCCACTGAGGAGAAGGGCAGCTCGCGAAAGCGCGCGGCCTCCCCAAGAAGAGCGGTGGGAAGGAGATCCCGCGCGGAAGCCACCCCCTGCACCAAAGGATGCGTTTTGAGCTGGGCGCTGACCCTGGCGATCTCCTCGGGCCTAGCCACGAATACCCGGAACGTCTCGCCAAACCACAGCTGGCCCGCGAAGTGCTCCATGAGTTCCCGGAGAACCTGCTGGCCGGGGGTGGGCGGCAAGAGGTCAGCAGAAGCAAACCTAAATTGGATGTGTACAGCTTTGCCCAGAGCGATCGCCGTAAGGATGAGGGAAAGGAAGAGGACCCCTTTGCGCAAGCGCAGGAAATTACGATAAGGGGGGGAAAGACGATCCCGGGTGAGCAGGGGGCGTCCCCGCACATGGGGAAACACCCGCCCCACCAAAAGCAGAAGCGCGGGCGTAAACAAAAACGTGGTGATGTAGGCCAACAGGATGCCCAGGGCCATGATGGTCCCAAGCTCCCATAGGGCACGGGAGCGGGAAAGAAGGAGGGCACTGAACACCACAGCCGTGGTGAGGGCGGCCACGAAGGACGAGCCAGCCTTTTTGCGCACAGCCACGGATACAGACCGCTTAAGACCAAGCCCGTCAGCCCGCGCCTCGCTGAACCGGGAAAGCAGGTGGAGAGAAAAATCTATCCCCAAACCCAACACCAGGGCGGGAAGGAAGGTGGTAAGGAGGTTAAAACCATGCACGGCAAATTTGGCCCAGCCCACGGTGAGAACCGCAGAGATGACCACGGGAATCAAGGCAAGGACGGCGAGGATCGGGCTTCCCGTGGCAAAAAGGGCGAGAAATAACACGGCGATGGCGGAGATCAGGGTCACCGCCGCCATGTCCTGGCGAATGGCGTCCTCCACCTCCACCGTGGTCACATAAAGGCCGGTGATACCGGCGCGGACCCCCAGCTCCTCAAGCTTTGCCGCCCGCACGGCACGGACCAGGGCGTCCCGCACCCTGCGGTTGAAGGCCATGTCGGCATAGGCCGGCCGGGTGGGCCAGACCTGCACCACCAGGTGGGTGCGGTCCAGGGAGAGAAGGGGCTGGCCTTCGTCCGCGGGCGGGGTGCGAGCTTGGGCTTGGCGCAGGATGGAGGCGGCCTGGGAAAGCAAAGCTTGGCCCTCAGGCAGCCTCTGCAGGAAGGAAAGAAAGGACCTGGTCGCCTCCTCCACCCCACGCAGCCCGGCCTCCAACTCCATAGGGTCCGGCGGCAGGTCCGCGGGAGGAACTAAAGCTGGGACGCTTCCCAGAAGCGACACGAACTCCCACAGCCTATTGGCCACGTGGGCCAAGGCCTCCCGCTCCTCAGGGTACATGCTGCGAAAGACCAGGAGCTCGGGGGGCACATGAAACTCCGTGCGCACTCGGTAGGAGGCCTCAAGAAAAAGGTGGGGGTCGAGAGTGGCAATGATGCGATCCGCGCCGGAAAACAAAAGCTGAGCGCGCTTCTGTGGGTCTGGGGGAGGATCGGTCAAGGAGAGGAGCACCGCGGCCACGTCCATGCCGCTCAGTTCCGCCTGAATTTCCTCGTACTTGGCCACCAGCGGGTCCTGCGCCGGAAGAAGATCAAGGTAGGCGGTGCGGAAGGGGATGGTCTGGATGTAATAAACGGTCAGGCCCATGAGGGCCAAGAAAAGGAGAACAACCAACGTGGGCCGGGCCAGCGCCAGCCTGGCCAGCCAGGATCCAGGCCCTTTCGCGTCAGGACCGTTTGGACGCTTCACCGGCAGAGGGGGTGCGGACCGTGATGTCGTAGCCCGTGAGCCGGGCGGCCAGCCCCACGTTGTGCCCGTCCCGCCCGATGGCCAAGGACACCTCGTGCTCGGGCACCACCACCGTGGCCTTCTTATGGGCCTCGTCCAGCTCCACCTCCAGGACGCTGGCCGGGGCCAAGGCGGCGCGGATCACCTCCCGTACCTCCTCGCTGAACTTGATCACATCGATCTTTTCCCCGGCAAGCTCGCGGCTCACCGCCCGCACCCGGCTCCCTCCTGGCCCAATGCAGCTGCCCACGGGATCGATGCGCGGGTCCAGTCCCCGTACCAACACCTTGGCCCGCACCCCAGGGACCCGCACCACCTTTAAAATCTCCATCATCCCCTGCTCAAGCTCTGGGACCTCCAGCGCCAAGAGTTTGGCCAAAAAGCCCGGATGAGCACGGGAAAGAAAAACCTTGGGATCGCCCTGCGCGCGCTCGACTCTGTAGAGGTATGCGCGGAGGCGGCTTCCTGGGACATAGCGCTCGTTGGGAATGCGCTCCTCTGCGGGCATGATGGCCTCGAGGTCGCCAAGATGGATCCAGACATCGCGGCCCTCGAAGCGGTGCACTTGGCCGTGCACGATCTCGCCCACTTTGCCGGAGTACATCTCATACAGGACCTCACGGCGGCGACGCAGGATCTCCCGGCGGAAGTACTCCTCCGCGCGCCGCGTGGCAACCCGGCCAAGTTTGGAGAGGTCGAATTTCTGGCCGTTGATGTACACGTCCCCAGAGCGGCGGTCGATCTTGACCTCCGGAGGCTGCGTGCCCCCGAACTCCGCCAGATAGGCAGCAGCAATGCCTTTCTCCATGGCCTCGTACGCCGCTTCCCGATCGATACCCCGCTCCCGCGCCATCTCCTCCAGGGCCTCGAGGAACTCGATGTTCATCGCCTACTCCCCCTCGTACACCACCCAGGCCTGGGTGACTTGGTCGAGAGGGATCTCCACCGGGCCGGCCTGGGCCTCCACCACGGCCTTGCCCTCCTCCACCCGCAGGAGGCGACCCTCATAGACGGTATGGGGCAGCCCCCGCACCCGCAGGTGAACCTTTTTCCCCACCACGCGGGCATAGTGCCAGGGCTGCCACAGCCGGCGGTCCAGCCCAGGGGAGGAAACCTCCAACACGTAGGAGGACGGGATCGGATCGGCCTCATCCAGGAGGTCGCTTAGGATCTGGCTGACCCGCGCACAATCCTCCACAGAGATCCCACTCTCCCGATCGATATACACCACCAGGCGCAGCCCTCGCCCCGCACCAGCCAGCTCCCAGTGATACAACTCCACCTGGGCCAGCTGCGTACCGCGGCGAAGGATCGCCTCGATTTGCTCCTTTCCTAACCCCATGATCTGCCATTATACTGCACCGTTGAGCGTGCGCACGGGAAATGGATCACGATTGGATCGGTTCTTTGTGGATGAGGCGGAAGCCGGGGATCGTTTTGACCGGGTTTTAGCGCGCCGCTTGGGCATCTCCCGGGCCCAGGCCCGGGCCCTCATCCTCAAGGGCCAGGCCCACCTGAGCGGACGCCTGGCCGAACCGGACACACGAGTGGCGGCCGGGGCCGCGGTCGAGGTCCGCTGGGAAGGGCCGGGGCTGACCCCCACGCCTTTCCCCATCCCCATCATCTATGAGGATCCGGCCGTGGTGGTGGTGAATAAACCGCGGGGGCTGCCGGTGCATCCCGTGGGCCGGATGAGCGGCCCCACGGTGGTCACCGCGTTATTGGCTCACGGTCCTCTGGCCGGTGGCGACCCCCAGCGCCCCGGCGTGGTGCACCGCCTGGACGCGCCCGTCACCGGGGCCCTTGTTCTCACCCGCACCCCCGAGGCCTACGTTTCCCTCGTGCAGCAGTTCAAGGAGCGCCGGGTGAAGAAGGAGTACCTGGCGGTGGTGGAAGGCGAGGTGGAGGTGGACGCGGGGGCCATCGAGGGCCGAGTGGGCCGGGACCCCCATGAACCCTGGCGCATGGGCCTGCAGACCAGGGGAAAGGAGGCGGGCACGGAGTTCACCGTGCTGGCCAGGTACCCGGGCCGCACCCTTCTTCTGGTGCACCCCATCACCGGCCGCACGCACCAGATCCGTCTGCACCTGGGGGCCATCGGACACCCGGTGGTGGGTGACCCCCTTTACGGGGGAAAAGGCACAGGCCCCCTGTTCCTCCACGCTTGGCGCCTGGGCTTCTACCACCCTACGGACGGCGTGTGGCGGGAATTTGAGGCTCCTCCGCCTCCGGAGTTCTCCGGCTGGCTTGCAGGGCGAGGTAGTAGCTAGCAGCCGCGAACTGGGCGGCCACGGCCACCCAGAGGGCGGGAAGGGCGGCCTCGGTGAGCAGGAGGAGGCCGGCGGCGAGGGCGGTGAGGCCCGCCGCAGCCTTGCCCGGCCCGCGCGCCCGCAAGCCCCTCCGCCGCCGCCACAGCACCAGCGCGCCCACCCCAATCCCCATTTGCGGCACAGCGTAGAGCACCAACCCCAAGAGGGGCACCTGGCCAGCCCCGTAGAGGGCCCCGAACACCCCGGCATAGAAGAGCTTGTCCGCCAAAGGGTCGAGGAATTGCCCCAGGAGGGTGGGGCGCTCCCGGCGGGCCACCCAGCCGTCCAAAACGTCCGTGGCCAGGCCCAGGAGGAAGAAAATGAGTCCCAGTCCGCCGCGCTGGGCCAGCACGGCCCACACCAGGGGGCCGACGAGGAGGAGGCGCAACGTGGTCAGGGCGTTTGCCACCGTCACGACCAAATATTACGCGCCGGAACCGTGAAAATCATGGCGTCTTTGATATAATTAGAAACCCCAATCCTCAAAAGCCGAGGTGAATTGCATGCGCAGGACCAGGGTCATCATCATGGGTGCAGCTGGCCGTGACTTTCACAATTTCAACATGGTGTTTCGGGACAACGAGGCGTACGAGGTGGTGGCGTTCACGGCCGCCCAGATCCCGGGGATCGAGGGCCGCCGCTACCCGCCGGAGTTGGCCGGCCGGCTCTACCCCAACGGCATTCCCATCGAGCCCGAGGAGCGTTTGAGCGAGCTTGTGCGTCAGCACCGGGTGGACAGGGTGGTGTTCGCCTATTCTGATGTTTCCCATCAGTATGTGATGGAAAGGGCGGCCATCGCCCAGGCCGCGGGGGCGGACTTCTGGCTTCTTGGCCCCACATCCACTCAGCTTGTGGCCGAAAAGCCCGTGGTGGCCGTGTGCGCCGTGCGCACCGGATGCGGAAAGTCCACCGTCACCCGCAAAGTCGTGGGCCTCCTCAAATCCTGGGGTGAGAACGTGGTGGTGGTGCGTCACCCCATGCCTTACGGCGACATCGCCGCCCAGGCGGTGCAGCGCTTCGCCTCCTTGGAGGACCTGGATCGGGCCCACTGCACCATCGAGGAGCGTGAGGAATACGAGCCCCACCTGCGTGAGGGCACGGTGGTCTACGGGGGCGTGGATTATAAGCGCATCTTACAGCAAGCCCAGGAAGAAGCGGACGTGATCGTATGGGATGGGGGCAACAACGACTTCCCCTTTTTCAAACCGGATGTGCTCATTGTGGTGGCTGATCCATGGCGAGCCGGCCATGAGCGCACCTACTGGCCTGGCTCGGTGAACATCCGCATGGCCGATGTGATCGTGATCAACAAGGTGGATACTGCTTCCTTTGAGGAGGTGCAAAAGCTCCGGCGCTCCATTGAGGAATTGAACCCACGGGCCTGGGTCATCGAGGCCGCCTCCCCCATCCTGGTGGAGGAGCCAGCGATCGTGCGCGGAAAAAAGGTCCTGGCCATTGAGGATGGGCCCACGGTCACCCACGGGGACATGCCGTTTGGGGCGGCAGCCGTGGCGGCCCGCAAGTGGGGGGCGACCCTGGTGGACCCCCGCCCCTATGCGGTCAACTCCATCCGCACAACCTACGAGCTCTATCCGCATCTTGGGCCTGTTCTTCCCGCCATGGGTTACGGTGACCATCAGATACAGGATTTGGCGGAGACCATCAGGCGTGTGCCGTGCGAAGCCATCCTCATCGCCACCCCCGTGGATCTCCGGCGCGTCTTTGCCCTGCCCAAGCCGGCTACACGTGTGCGCTATGAGCTCCAAGAAATAGGTCATCCCACCCTCGCCGAGGTCCTGGGGGAGCTCCTCTAGGGCAAAGGGTCTGGGGCGGACCGGACAAAATGGCCGCCGCGTCCGCCCCTTTTCGCCCCGTTTCGCCCCTGTCGTGTGCTACCCTGGCCCGACAAGGAGGTATGATCATGCGCGTAAAAGCTTGTGCTTTGGCGTTGCTAGCCATCACTTTGCCCGCTTTGGCTCAGGCCTTCTCAGGCCACGTGGGCATGGACTTCCTCTTCGTCCCCAGCACTCCCCCCACCGTGAACACCGCCCTCACGCTGGCCATGCACATGGACACGGGCGGAGTGGAGAGCCGCACAGTCCTTTCCCTTCTGGGCCTGGAAAAGGAGCAGCTTTGGTTTTGGCTCAGGTTCCCCCAGGTGGGCGTGACCCTGAGGACCGGGCTCACCTTCTCCCCCTGCTTTTCCCGCTGGACGGTGAACGTGAGCGGCGGTTGCTGCCCCTTTTTCCTGGGCGGCTGGTTCTTCCTCGGAAACCTTGCCCCGTTCTGCCAGACCCCAAACTACACGATCGGCCTCGTCCTGGATTTTGGCCTGGGTGGTGAGCCAGGCCTCCTGTTGCGAGGACTCCTGGGGTTTGGCGTAATAGACGTCTTCGCCCTAATCGATGACGACCCCTGGACAGATGTGGTCCTTGTTCCTGGCTGGTTCTTCGAGGAAGCGCTCTTCCACTTCGCTTGGTCAGGGGACTGCTGGCGCCTCTATAACACCTGGATGTTCACTTACGTGGGCCTGGGATTCGCTGAGCTGGGCATGAGCTATCGCTTCTTCCAGCCGCTAGTAGAGCTTGGTGCCTCCCTGCGCCTGAACCCCTTCTTCCTCTTGGACTGGGCAAAGCTCCAGCTCAGCGTCACAGTGGACCCGGTATCCGTTTATTCCGCCACCGCCTTTGATTTCACAAACTTTCTTTGGCAGGAGATCGGCCTCCGCATCAAGTTCTCTCAGGTTCTCATCTACTCTTCCACCAGGTTGACGCTCCTCAACCTTGCCTGGATAAAAATGGGCTTTGAACTTCGTTTCTAGGGAGCAAATAGCGAAGCGCAAACAGGCCCAGACCGCGCTGGCTTGTCCATAGGTCCTCACCAGGCGCTCACCGCACATCGCTCAATCCCCGTAGGCGCTCAAGGAGATGGCGATCGGCAGGAGCGAGGTTGTAGAGGGAGAGCTCGGAAAGCGGAACCCAGCGCACTTCTGCGCATCCGAGGGGGTTGGGCTCGCCGCAAACGATGTGCGCGCGAAAAAGATGTAAATGAACGACGAAGTCCCCGTAGTCATGGACAACGGAGGCCATTTCCTTGCCCACGCTGACCTCCACAGCCAGCTCTTCCCGTAGTTCCCGGGCTAAACAGGTTGGCAAGTCCTCGCCCGGCTCCAAGCCGCCGCCGGGGAACTCCCAATAGCCGCCCACCTCGTCCTGACCTGAGCGCCGCGAGAGGAGAAC
>CAYSAN010000015.1:0-32613 GCA_964429165.1 uncultured Thermotogaceae bacterium | reverse complement strand
GCTACACCGTGGACCTCCGCATCTTCTTCGGCACGGGCGGGACGCTGTTCGACATCACCAAGATCACCGGCTCCGCCAAGATCCCGATCATGCCCGGGTTCACGCTCAACCTCTCCGCTAGCATCCCCACTGTTGGGGCCTGCGGCACGGTCAGCTACTGCTTCGGCTGGACGTTCACGTTCTAGCCTTGTAGCGTCGGGGCTTGCCCCCGACCAGGCAATGGAGGGCCCGGATCACTCCGGGCCCTTTTATTTTCAAAGGGGATTGACGATCGCAGGGCTTGCGGAGAGGGTGGCCCACATCGAAGGGGCCCACAGGGGGAAAGCGCTGATGATCGCGGTGTTGATACCTAAGCGGGTGGCGATCATCGTGGTGGCCCCCTGACCCGCTTGGGCTTGCCCCCAACGCCCCGTGGGCGTCGCACCTAGGTTGCGCCGCTAACCCTCTTGCCCCCTGTGGAAGAAGCCCCTTCACCTGTGGGGAGGACCGGGGTGAGGGGGCGAAATTGTCCGGCACCCTCACCCGGCCCTCCCCGATCCTCCTGGGCGTGAACTTAGCGGCAGCCGGCCTCCCGCTCGCGCTCCTCGATCGTGGCCCATGTGACCATGGTGCAGTCCGGATACGTGCCGCCCACACAGCTGGCGATGAGGAAGTTCATGGTGGGGAGGAGGGCTGTGGAGCGATAGGGCGCGTAAAGGACGAAGGGCGGGATGGCCGCCGGAACACGGCAGGAGCGGAGGAAGATGTAGGGGACAGCGTCCCTCGGGTGAGCCGGTCGGGCCACCCCATCGCCATCAGTGTCCAAGAACAACGTGAGCTGCATCGTGATGGCCCCGGTGAGATCAAAGGCCAGGTCAACCCAGCCCGCGCCCACCGTGCCCTCCCAGAGGAGCCTTGTCAAGCCCCCGCTCACGGTGATCGTGGGCTCTGGAGCGCCGATCACCACCCGGTTCGTGAACGCCCCAGGTGTCTCGAGGAGCACATAGAACTTGCGTGGCCCGGGCCAGGCCGGATCACCCTTGACCGTGATGTGCCACTTGTCCGTGCCCCACACGTAGATCCCGGGCCGGTCGAGCGTGGGCATCCCCGGCAGGGTGGGGGGCAGCGGGCCGACCTGGATGGTCCGCCTTGTTGTCCCCGTCGCGCCGAGGTCATCGGTCACGGTCAGGGTCACGGTGTACGTGCCCGCCGCGCCGTACACATGGGTCACGGAGACGCCGCTCCCACTGTTTCCGTCCCCGAAGTCCCAGGCGTAGGAGACGATGGAGCCATCGGGATCATGAGAGGCAGAGGCGTCGAACCTCACGGTCTCCCCGGGGTTGGGGTTCGTCGGGGTGAAGGTGAAGGAGGCCACGGGCGGCTGATTGGGAGCCCGCACCCGGACCTCCCTGCTCGCCGTGCCTTGCGCCCCGCGGTCATCCGTCACGGTGAGGGTCACGGTGTACGTGCCGGGGGCACCGTAGCGCTTGGTGACCCGGCTGCCTGTGGCCGTGGCCCCGTCGCCAAAGCTCCAGGCGTAGGACACGATGCGGCCATCGGGATCGTAGGCGGAGGTGGCATCGAAGGTGATCCACTGGTTCACCAGGGGCTCCGCCGGCGCGAAGGTGAACTGGGCCACCGGCGGCTGGTTGGCCAGGGGGCTCACCGCCACCTGGGCCGAGGCCTCCGCCCAGTTCCCAGCCGGAACGTTTGCGGAAAGCCAGGTCCGCACTTGCGCCAGGAAAGCCGCGCCGTTCGTGGAGAGGATGGGGAAGGTCGGGCTGGGGAAGGTCGTGGGGAAAAGAGGGATGGCCCGGTCCGCAGCGAAGGCGTGGAGGCGGGAGGTGCCGGTGGGCTCGCTCGCCCGAATCTGATAGGTGGCAACCCGGGGAAGCGTCGTCTCGCCCGCCGGAAGCCGGGGATCCCGCTCCCAGTAGTTGGGGAAGAGGAGCTTGGCCCTTCCTGCGGGATCGAGCTCCACGACGTACACGTAGCTTGCCCGCGACAGCTGGACCGTGATGCGCACAGGCTCACCCACGGTGTAGCTCGCCTTATCGGTGCGGATGGCCAGGGAAAGCGGGGGCTGCACGGCGGTCACCGTGACCCGGTGGGTGTTGTTGGTCTCATTGGCCTCGGCCACGCGGCCCGTGGCATCGGCGGTGATGGTGAACGTCTCGCTGGCCGCAGAAAGCGGAAGCTGGAGGGTGACGGTGACCCGGCTTCCGGGGGGAAGGGCGGAGACCGAGGCGTACTGGGTGCCAGCCAAGCCCCGCAGCTCGATGTAGAAGAGACCAGCGGAAGCGCCGCCGATGTTGGCCACGGTGATCGTGAAGGTGAGGGTCGTGCCCACCGTGGGGCTTGCGGGCGTGTAGGCCACGCTTTCCACCACGAGGTCTGGCAAAGCCGGCTGGACCGCGGTGACGGTCACCTGTCTTGTGTTGTTCCCCTCGTTGGACTCCGCCACCTGGTTCAGGGCATCGGCGGTGGCGGTGAACGTCTCGGGCGAGGTGGAGAGGGGCAGGCTGAAGGAGAGGGTCGTCGTGGCTCCGGCGGCCAGGGAGGCCACGGTCCGATCCTGGGAGGGCCCTGCGCCCTGCAGACGCACCGTGAAAGTCCCGGCAGCAGCGTTCCCCTGGTTCCGCACCACCACGGAGAAAGTGAGCATGGTGCCGAGCGTGGGCGCGCTGGGCGTGAACGTGACGGAGTCCACAACAAGATCCGGTCGGGCTGGAGCCTGAATGGTGAAGGAGGCCGTGAACGTTCCGGCGTTTCTGGTCTGGAGCTCGATGGTGTACGTGCCCGGCGGCACTTGGTTCCCAGCGTTATCGCGCTGATCCCAGGTCCAGGTGCGCGTCGCGCCCGGGGCCACTTGCACGAGGACCTGGGCTGCCACGGGCGTGAACACCGCCCGGCCACCGGCATCCCTCACGACCCACGGCGCCGCGTTGGGTAGTTCGATGGCCACGTTCCCCGTGTTTTGGAACATGATCTGAACCGGCTCGCCCTGGAGGTACACGGTCTTATCGGTGGAGAGCCGACCCTGGGGCGTGGGCATGATCCCCGTGATCGTAACCTGGCTCGTGTTGTTCCCCTCGTTGGACTCCGCCACCTGGTTCAGGGCATCGGCGGTGGCGGTGAACGTCTCGGGCGAGGTGGAGAGGGGCAGGCTGAAGGAGAGGGTCGTCGTGGCTCCGGCGGCCAGGGAGGCCACGGTCCGATCCTGGGAGGGCCCTGCGCCCTGCAGACGCACCGTGAAAGTCCCGGCAGCAGCGTTCCCCTGGTTCCGCACCACCACGGAGAAAGTGAGCATGGTGCCGAGCGTGGGCGCGCTGGGCGTGAACGTGACGGAGTCCACAACGAGATCCGGCTGAGCCACCACTTGGGGCCTGGCCTCCAGGCGTCCTGCACCGTAGGCATAGGGATCGCCCATTGGTACACAGAAGGAAAGGATTCTAGCGCGCAGATCGCTGGTGGAGAGAGCCGGGTTTTCGGCCTTGAGGAGGGCGGCCACTCCCGCCACATGGGGCGCGGCGGCCGAGGTCCCGGGGAACGGGTTATAGTAGGAAACGCCGGTGGTGACGTTGTCCGGCCCGGAAAGATCGGGCTTGGCGCGTCCATCCTTGGTGGGCCCGCGGGAGGAGTAGGGCTGCACCGGCCCGATGGTGTAGTTCTGCCAGCCAATGGCCGCCACAGCCAGGGCTGCCTCCACGTCCGCCGGGGTCACCAGGGAGGAGGCCTCGTCGCGCGGGGTGATGTCGTGGTACACGGAGAAAAGCGCGAGCCTTTTTGCCGCTCCGGAGACCTTCTGGATCCTTGCCCGATAGGTGCCGGGGGAGGTGGCTGTGGTGAAAACGCGCTCCGTGGGCTGCTCCGCACCAGCCTGAGTCTTGGTGGAGGAAGCAAGGAGGTTCCCAGCGGGGTCGAAAAGATACAGGTCGTAGTCATCAGCGCTGGCCGGCCAGGAATCCCAGGTCAGGTAAATCAGGATCCTTTCCCCGGCGCTGGCGGTGAAGGTCACGTCGGTATCGTGCCAGCCGTCAGCGTTGGCATCGGCGAAGGTGGGGCCGAGGTGTCGGCGGCCGAAGTTGCCCGCCGCTTGCACCCACAGGATCCCCGCTCCCACCGCGCGGTTCACGATCTGCGCAATTGTTCCCGTGCCATCATAGAAGCTCGTGTTGAACCAGCCCAGGGCGTGCACGATGATGTGCACCCCTTCGGTGATGCAGTAGGTGACGGCGTTATCCAGGTCCACCTCGTTTCCGATCTTCACCAGGTACAGGGTGGCTGCGGGAGCCACGTCGTACACGATCTCCGCCACCGCCGTCCCGTGGGTGAGCCCGGTTTCCATGCCGGTGCCCGTGAAGTCGCGGGTGACAAGGCCCAGGGGGAGGTCACCGCGAGCTTGAGACGCGGAGAGTCCAGCGAAGCCCACGTCGATGATGGCGACCTTCACGCCGGCGCCGCGGATCCCTCGCGCATGAAAAGCCCCAGCGCCCACAGGGTTCACGCCTTCCGAGGTCACGGCCAAAACGACCGGTTCGAAGGGCAGGCGCACCCGGGCCTTCCCCACCGCCTGGGCCAGGAAGCTTTCCAACTTGTCCAAAGGCACCACAGCTTTGTGCAGGCCCAGGGGGGAGGACTCCGCTTGCCTTGCACCCAAGGCCGTGGGCGCAATGGGCTCCAGCGGTTCCAGGACCACCGTGACCGAGGTGCCGTCAGGGGAAAGAGGAATGCCCCACATCTCCGCGACCCGCTTTATGGCCTCTTGGGCCTGGGCCGGGACGTGGGAGAGGGCCACGATCAGCCCTTGGGGCACGGCCTGCCGTAACAGGCCAACAAAACCCTCCAGGGCGCTGTCCACCCCAGCGTGTTTCTTGGCGGGCTTGGCCACCACCAGCGGCCCAACGGACAGGGAAAGCGGGGTCACCCCAGGTGCTTCAGACCGGAAGAGCTTCAGAAATTCCAACGCCTGTGGGATATTTCTGGAACGAGCGAGGACGCCAAGGAACGCATCGGCGCGCCAGGGGAGTTTCACGCCCACGATGACGTTCCCATAGGAGTAAAGCTCGACACCCGCTCCCCGCAGTTCTCCGGCGTAAGGCGAAAGGTCAAGCAGTCGGCCCTGCACCTGCGGAAGCCATTTGGTGAGGCATTGGGCAAGGTCGATGCGGGCCTGCCCCAGGGCACCCAGGGTGTACACCTGGTGGTAGAGGGCGGACTCGCTGAATCTCTCAACCTTGATGGAGAGCCCTGTTTGAGCGGCCTGGGTCAGGTAGGGTTGAAATCGGTCAGCGTCCTCGGACAGAACCCCGACGGTGACCTGGGAGGCGGAGGAAAGGCCGAAAAACACGAGGAACAGACCGGCCAGCCAGGCCCGGCCGAAGCCGGGAAAAGAACGGCCGCAAGAGAAAATCCAGCATTTTCTGCGCATGTCAACCTCCTAAGGGCACAGGGAGATGGGGTGGCCGCACGATCCTCACGGCCGGGTCCTGTCCCAGGACGGGCAGAAGGGGTATGGGCACGAGGAGCTCGGCCAGGGTTTGCGTGGAGCTCCTTATGAATGGCTCCCACTCCGCAGAAAGTGGGCTCAATAGCTCCGCTACCACGCGCACGCGGAGTCCCACCCGCGCCAGCCCTTGGGCCTGAGCGAACCCGAACCAGTCCGGATGCCCTACCAAAGCCCAAAGACCCGGATCCAATTTCACCCCTTTTGGCGGGGCAGGAAGCTTCACGGGTATACTTTTTTGGACGAGTTCCACCAATCCTCCGGGAGGGATGAGACCCAGGGCCTCGAGGAGGGCCAGAGAGGAGAGATTTCCCGGTGTGCCTGGTCCGTAAATCACGAGCTCCGCGTTTGCGGCGCGGCCCCGCACGATCGTGGTCCACGCACCCTCGCGCACACCCAAAAGGAACACCTCGCCATCCACGTAGAGGAAGACATTTTGGGAAAGAAGTTCTTCCTCGGTTTGCACGTCGGTGAAGACAAGCGCACCCAGCGCGGGGGAGAAGCGGGCGCTGGGGATGCCCAAGGATCGTGCTCTTTCTGGCAGGGCCTCCCAAGCCTCCTGGGGTATAGCCACTGCGCCCCAAAGATATGGGCTTTGGGCCCATGCCACCAAAACCGTTCCTAACACCACCGCGGCCATCACGCCCTTCATGGGACCTCCTTGCTCCATTCCAATTTACACCTTGACAGCTCCCCCGGTTCAAGGGTGACCCACGTTACAGAAACATCTCCCTCGATGCCCGAACTTTGTAGCTCAGTTTCATGCGCCAGGCGGTATAAGGTAAAGCGGCTAGTGTAAAAGGAGGTTGGACAATGAAGAAGCTATTGTCCCTGTGCGGGGGGCTTCTTATTTGGGGAAGCGTGGGGTTGGCGCAATTCAGTGGCGAATGGACGACGCTGCTCCGTGTTGTTCCCTCCGTTGGCCTGGAAAAATGCGATCTCATCCTCAAATATGCTTTGGACAAAAACTGGACGATTTCCAGCACCTCCCGATTTGACGTGACCGGGCTCATCGACCAAAGCTTTGGCCTCTGTGGGACGTTTGGCCCTTTTGTTCTAACCGGAGGGATGGCCTTTAACCCCACAGTAATGGACGATGTCGAGGTCTTCTATCCGGAGCTATGTGGTGATCCCCAAACGCAAGCGGTGTCCTTGACAGCACCAGCATATAAAGAGGCCTGGGTTAAAGCCGCGTTCACCTTGGCCGGTCTTGAACTGGGGATGGAATTTCATCATTGGGCCTATCCTTATCATCTGGAGGATATTGACGATGACAACGATCTTGAATATTACTGGCCGTGCTGCCCACCACAGACGCAGAGTTACACGTCGATCACCGTCTTTGCAAAGCTTCTGCCGTTTGCGCTCAAGATCAACTTAACGGACTGCTGTGCTGGACTTGGCTTTTCCAGCGCGCTGCTTTCCCTCGCGGATGTTGGGCTCTGTTGTGGTTTGACTTACGACGCTGAGCTGTACTTTACCAAGTTGGGATTCGGCTATTTTGAGACAGCCTTGGAACTCTCCATCTGTTGCGGGATATCCATTGAGGTCGCCACCCGTTTCACCGTAGACCTCAAGCAGGTGCAGGTTAGGCCCAAGTGGAACGGCATGGGACAAGCCTGCTTCATCGTGTACGGAGACATAATCATCGGCCAAAGCCCGCTGGAAATAGTGGGCCTGGAAATTTACGGATATAAGTTACGTTGCGACTTCAGCACTTGTAGCTATGTTGAGCTCATGACCGCTTTCAATGTGGCAAAACTAGAGGATCTTTTGGACCAGGACATCTTCGAAGACGGTGAGTTCGAGTATTGGAAGATTGCGTTCTGTGGCCCAGGTTGCTGCGGTGGCACGTATTCTTTGGCCTTGTCGGTGTTCTTCCAACCCGCGGGAAGCCTGTTCGGCTTTACCCGCATACAAGGAGACCTCTCCGTCCCGATCATGGCCAACTTCGACCTACTCCTTTCCTTGAGCGTGTCCTTAAGCGGAGGAACAGAACTCGCCGTGGGTTGGTCTTTCCGGTTCTAAGGCCAATATCCCAGGGAAGCCTTAAAGGGGGCGAGTGAGCCCCCTTTTTGTTTTGGTGCTCCGCGCACGCCTTTATCATCCGTGCTGGGGACAAAGATGAGGAGCGGTTTTGTCACCATTCTGCTTTGTGCTCCTCAGCTTGAAGAGGCACGCCCACACTTTCAGAGGAGGGTGGGACCGTGCAGGCGAGGCTCGTCCCCGGTTGGCACTGGTAAAGTGGATCCACTTTCTGCTCCCCAGGCCTTCGTTGCCAGAGTTTCTACGTCAGCGCCCTCTCGGTGGTTTCCTTGGGGCGGGGAAAATCTGCTTTCACGTAGAGAAGCAACGGCATTGTCGCGCTTTTCTGGATCTGGGGTTCCTTTTCCCCGGGAAAGATGGCGCTTCTGCTCCCGCTGACAAGATCAGTGGAATACTCCTCGGATCACAAGAGAAAGTTGGGCTAAAGTTCGTGCGCGAGTACAGAACAGTGAACTTGGGCGGTTCACGCCCAGTTTTCCTTTGGGTAGGCTTGCGGTGTGGCGGAGAAGGTCCTTCTGGGGATGTCGGGCGGGGTGGACTCCACGGTGGCCGCCTATCTTCTGCGGGAGAGCGGCTACGAGGTCCACGGCCTCACCCTTTGGCTTTGGAACCCCCAGGGCCCCTGGGAGAACCCGTGCTGCTCCGTAAACGCGGCGGAACTGGCGGCCAAGGAGTTGAACATCCCTCACGAGGTCGTGCACGCCCAGGAGGAGTTTCAACGACTCGTGGTGGAGCCCGCGCTTTCTGCATACCGCCGGGGAATAACCCCCAACCCATGTGCGTTATGTAACCGTGAGGTAAGGTTCGCTTTGCTTCTCAAAGAGGCGGGGCGGCGGGGCATCCGCTGGGTGGCCACGGGCCATCACGCCCGGGTGGTGCACGCCGAAAAAGCGCGGCTTCTGCGGGGCCGCGACCCCCAAAAGGACCAAAGTTACTTCCTATTCGCCCTCACCCAGGAGGAGCTGTCCCGCGCCCTGTTCCCTGTGGGGGAACACGCCAAAGCGGAGATCAAAGCCTTGGCGGAGAAGCTCGGCCTTACGGCGGCCCGCCTTCGGGAAAGCCAGGACCTGTGCTTTGCGCCCCAGGGCATTTTCGTGCTCATTCCGGAGGCCGAGCCCGGCCCCATCTACGACCTGGAGGGGAGGCTTCTAGGCCAGCACAAGGGGCTTCCCCGCTATACGGTGGGGCAGCGCCACGGCCTTGGACTCCCCTCATCGCGGCCCCTGTACGTGGTGGCCCTGGATGCCCAGCGAAACGCGGTGATCGTGGGACCGGAGGAGGCCCTATATGCGCAGGACCTTGTGGCCCAAGATCTGCACTGGATCTCAGGCAAGCCGCCTGGGCCGCGCTTTTCCGCACAAGTCCAGGTGCGCTATCGCGCCGCGCCCGTTCCCGCACAGGTGGAGCTTCAGGACGACGAGGCTCGGGTGACTTTTGCCTGGCCGGTGCGGGCCGTGACCCCTGGCCAGGCCGCCGTGTTCTACCAGGGTGAAGAGGTCCTGGGCGGGGGGATCATCGCGCGCACCCGCTAAAGGCGCGGCGGAATCAAAATCTTTCCAAAGTTCCGCTCGTATTTCTCGATGTTCTCACCAATGGCCTCGTAGAGGCGCTTCATGTGCCGTGGGGAAAGGATGACCCGGGAGACCAGGATGGCCTGGCCCCGCTCCGGGGTCTGGGCCTGGGGGTCCAGCAACAGGAAGTCAATGAAGAACTCGTCGGGCTGATGGCTGATGATGGCCAGGTTGGAGTACACGCCCTTTCTCGTGTCCAGGTCCGCTCCCACTTGCATTTCGCGCTCAGCCATGTGCCACCTCCACGATCATCGTAGCCATGGGCATCATTCTCCACAAGGTGTGCGGGTTCCGCGTTTATAATGTGAATGGCTATGGAAGGGCGGCTGCAGGAAAAGGTGAAGGAGGCGTTGGCGAGATATAACGAGTGGCGGGCTCCGGAGGCGGTGGCCGAGCTCGTGGAGCTCAAGGACGATGTGGCCACCATCCGCTTCACCGGCACCTTCTGCCGGACCTGCGGGGTTTACGACTACTTCGAGGACCTGTTGGGATATGTTGGGGGGGAGATCCTGGGTTTTGACGCTCTGCCCGAGGGCTTTCTCGTGCGTTTTCGCCTGGGAGTTGTTCCTGGTGGCTGGGGCGGCCAGGAGGGGTAGAATCGTGGCACGATATTCACATTCGTGACACAAGGAGGACGCATGAATGGCACAAAACTCTTAATTTTGGCGGTTCTGAGCGCTGCCTTTTTGGGCATGGCTGGCGCAGCTCAGCCCGTGGTCATTGCCACCTCCGAGGTGTTCGGGTCCTTGGCCCGCACCATCGGCGGCGAGGAAGTGCTCGTCATCACCATCATCCCCGCGGGCTTCTGCCCCGCCCACTATGACCTGCGGCCGGCGGACTTCCACTTTTTGGCCAAGGCCGAGGTCGTGTTTTACCACGGCATCGAGGCCTGGCTTGACCGCCTGCTCGCCAACGTCAATCCGGAGGCCAGGGTCGTTCAGCTCCGCGGACCTTGGAACTATCCCGAAGCTTTGGCGGAAAAGGCCAGGGCGGTGGGCCAGGCCCTAAGCGAGCGCTTCCCCGCCAAGGCCACGGTCTTCCACGAGAGGCTTGCTGGTTTCCTTGCCGAGCTTGATGCCATCGCTCAGGAGATCCTGGCCCGCGGCAAGGCCCTCAACATCGCCGAGGTGCCCGCCATCGTCATGATCTGGCAGGAAAGTTTTGCTCGCTGGCTCGGCCTGAAAATCGTGGCCACGTACCCACCGGAGGAGCGCCTTTCCTTGCGAGATTTGGTGGAGTTTGCCCAGCGGGGGCGTGCGGCCGGGGCTAAACTGGTCATCGATAACCTCCAGTCCGGGGTGTCCTTTGGCGGGAGGCTGGCCCAGGCCCTCGGCGCCACCCATGTGGTCCTCACCAACTTCCCCGGCCCCATCCCCAAGGCGGTGGACATGCTCACGATGCTCAGGGTGAACGCCGAGATCGTGTTCGCCGCAGTGGAAGCTCTCCAAGGGCTGACCGGGCCATGAACTTCCTTGAGCTCGATCCCACTGAGGATGTGCGGGAGATCTTCGCCCTAGCTGTGAGACTGCATGGCCATCCTGGCCCCTTTTTGGCCCTGGGGGTTCGCATGGGGCTTCTGGCCCTGCAGCTCCTGGGAAGCCCAGGCTACCGGGGGATCACGGCCGAAGTGGAGACAGGTAGCACACCACCCCTCTCCTGTCTGGTGGACGGGGTTCAAATTTCCACAGGCTGCACGACGGGAAAAGGGAACCTGGTGATTCGGTCCCTGGGGCGGGCCGCGGCCACCTTTGTGGCCCATGGTAAAAAGGCGCGGATCGAGGTGCGGCCGGAGTGGCTCGCGCGCATCCAGCAGGCGCACGCGGCCGATAACCTGGCGGAGGATACGCTGGCCGCACCCGCAGAGGAACTCTTCACTTGGACGCAATCCTAGAGCTTTCCGAGGTTTGGGCAGCATACCCGGGCGGGCGGGGCGCGGCCCTGTGCGGGGTTTCCCTCCGCCTTCTCCCCGGGGAACTCGGTCTCCTTTTGGGCCCCAACGGCGCCGGCAAGACCACGATCCTGGAGGTCCTCCTGGGATTCGTTCCCTATCGAGGAAAGGCCAAAGTGCATGGGCTGGAGGTCCGGCGGAACCTGGGGGAGATACGCCAGCACCTGGCGTATATGCCCCAGGCCCTGTTTTTCCCGGCTGATACGCCCTGCCGCACGGTGGACCTGGTGGCCATGGGCCGCATTGGCCGCTTTCGGCCTTGGCAGCGCCTGCCTAAAAGCGAGCGGGAGCGGGCATGGGCAGCGCTCGCACGGTTTGGACTGGCAGAGAAGGCGGACTGGCCCGTGGGACATCTCTCCGGCGGACAACAGCGCAAGGCTCTCTTGGCCCGCGCCCTGGCCAAGGGCGCGGAAATCCTCCTCCTCGATGAGCCCTTTTCCTCTTTGGATCCGGAGGCACGAGCAGACCTTGCTCAGGCCGTGCTCGACCTGGGCCGGGAGGGCCTCACTGTGCTCGCTGTGGTGCATGAGGATGAGCTCCTCTCCCGCGCGAAGCGGGCTTGGTTTGTGCGGGAGGGCCGGGCTTTCCCGCTTTCTCCACCGTTCCTAAGCGTGGCGGAGGTTTGGGCCAGCCTATGTGGGCGCTGATCCTCCCCGCCGTGGCGGGCGCGGCCTTGGCAGGGTACACCGGCGGACTTCTGGGTGTGGCCGCCCTGCGCCTGCGCCTTTCCGCCTTGGGTTACGCCATGGCTCACGCAGCTTTTGCCGGCGCCGCGTTGGGCCTATTGGTGGGCTTCTCCCCCCTGGCCATGGCCGTGCTCTTTGCCCTATGCGTGGCTGCCCTCGTGGGCCCCGTGGCCGAGCGCACCGGCCTCCCTGTGGACACGGTTCTTGCCCTCCTTTTCCCCCTCACCATGGCCCTCGGGTTTCTGTTCATGGCTCTGGCGCCAGGGCTCCCCCTCACCTCGCCGGCGCTCACGCTCCTGTGGGGCAGCCTATTGGGTGTGAGCTGGAACGACGTGGCCGCGCTGGCTGGAATTGGAGGTGCGGTCACCCTGTTCCTTCTTCTCCTCCGCCGGGAGGTCTGGGCTGTGCTTGTGGAGCGCAAGCTGGCGGAGGAGGCGGGCATTCGCACCAGCACCATACTGTGGTCCCTCTTGTTCCTGGTGGGTGCAGGGGTGGCAACCTCCCTCCGCCTGGTGGGCGGGCTTCTCGTCTACGCCCTCCTTTTCCTGCCCGCATCGGCCGCGGATAGACTGGCCTTTGACCTTCGCCGCCAGTTCCTTTTGGCCCCAGCCCTGGGTGTGGCCGCGTCCCTGGGCGGCCTGGCCCTGTCCTTTTTCACCAATCTCCCGGTGGGAACTTGCATTGTTCTTGTGGCCTGTGCTCTGTTCCTGGGAGCATGGGCGGTCTCACCCCGCAAGAGGTTGGCCTTGACCCCGCTCTCAGAGCACCGCCAGCGCCAGTAAGCGCACGATGAGCCCCAAAAGAAGCGCAAGACCGGTGGTGACCAGAATCACAAGGCCCGTGCGCCGCCATCCCATTTCCCGCCCGAGCACCGCCACCGTGGCCACGCACGGGAGGTAAAACATCGTGAACACGGTGAACACAAGCATCTGGGCTTGGGTGAGAACGGTGGCGAAGTCCGCCGTGCCCAGGGCTTGAGCCAGGAGGAGGAGCGCAAGCTCTTTGCGCAGGACCCCGAACATCAGCGGGACCCCAGCCTCCTCGGGGAGCCCCAAAGGCCAGGTGAACGCTTTCGACACAGTGGTGAGGATTCCTTCCCAGTCCAGGGCCTGGAACAGGGCGAGCACTAAGCTGGAAAGGACTAGAAGGGGCCAGGCTACCTTCACGAATTCCCTCAGCCTAAGCCAGGTCTTTCCCAAGGTGGTGCGAATGGTGGGCGCGCGATAAGGCGGGATCTCCAGGATCAAGCCGGGGCCCACCGCCGGGAAGATCCGGCCAAGCAGGGCGGCGCCCACGGCCACCACCACAACGTTTCCCAAGTACAACGACAAGGCCACAGCTGGGCCCAGGAAGCGACCGGCAAGGCCGTGGATCACCACCGTCCGCGCCGCGCAGGGTATGAGCACCGCGAGAACCGCGCTCACAAAGCGATCCCGCTCATCCTCGAGGATGCGGGTGGCCAGGACCGCCGGCACGGAACAACCGTAGCCCAAAAGAAGGGGGATCACGCTCTTTCCGTGCAGACCAAGACGATGCATGAGGCTGTCCAGAAGGAACCCCACCCGGGGCAGGTACCCCACGTCCTCCAACAGGGCCAGGAGGGCGAAGAACGGTAGGAGATAAGGAATGGCGATGGCCATCCCGGCGAGAAGACCATCCAGGGCCCCGGCGAGGAGCTGGCCGGCCCAGTTCCCGGCCAGGGCCTCCACCGCCCGAGCGGAAAACCCTTCCAACACCGGGAAAATGAGTTCCTCCAGGGCCGAGCCCACCCGGAAGGTGAGGAAAAAGAGGAGGAACAGAGCTAGCGCGAGGAAGACGTAGCCGAACACAGGGTGCATAAGGACGTCGTCCAGCTGCTCGCGGATCCCCACGCGGGCATGGGTGAGGGTGGTCACTTCCCGGAAGATCCGGCCGGCCAAGGCAAACCTCTCGTCAGCCAAAAGCTCGGCGGAGTCCTCAACCCCCCAGGCAGCGAGGGCCTCCTTAGCGAAGGACGGCAGGTCCTGCCCCTGTTGAAGAAGGGCCAGGGCTGCATAGCGGCCAGGAAGCTTCCGAAGTTCGTGGTCGTCCTGGGCAAAGGCGGAAAGCTTGGGGATCAAGGCCTCCAGACGGTCGGAGTACCGCGGGTTTGGGGGAACACGGGCCTGGGACAGGACGGAAACCAACTCCTTCAGGCCGATGCCCCGGGAGGCCACGGTGAACACCACGGGCACGCCCAAAATTTTGGTGAGTTTCTCCGCGTCGATGCGGACCCCTTTGTGTTCGGCTTCATCAGCCATGTTCAGCACCACCACCATGGGGACGCCAAGCTCCATGAGCTCCAGCGTCAGCACCAGGGAGCGGGAGAGCAGAGAGGCGTCCACGACGTTTATGATCACGTCGATTTTTTCGGAGAGGAGAAACTCCCGGGCCACCCGTTCCGCGGGGTCCTGGGCGAAGAGGGAATAGATTCCCGGCAGATCCACGATCTCCGCGGGTTTCCCGGCGAGGGCGGTGCGTCCACGCAGGATCTCCACGGTGGTGCCAGGGAAGTTGGAGGCCACGGCGCGCAGGCCCACCAGGGCGTTGAACAGCGTGGATTTTCCGGAGTTGGGCTGGCCGACGAGGGCAACCCTCATAGGTTCTGGGATTCCGGGACGACGAGGACGTGGCGGGCCACGCCGGGGCCGAGGGCCACGCGGCAGCCGTCCACCTCCACCAGGAGGGCCCCCCCTGGGCCGCGAGCTATGAGCCGCACTTGGGAACCCCGGCCCAGACCTATGCTGCGCAGACGCAACCGGAGAGCCCGGTGAGGGCAGGTCATGGCCACCACGCGAGCCACCGTCCCTGGACACATTTCCGCGAGAGGCTTTCCGCGCATGTTGAGAATCTTTCTCAAAATTTTAAGGCCCTTCCCGCCGTCCCGCAAGTGGGCAAAGACGCCCCTGTGGAACAGCGCCAAGCCCACCACAAGTCCCCCAGCGCTGACCGCAAACCAGCTTCCGCGGGGAGGGCCAGAGGGGCAAAAATGGGCTTCGGTGAAAGCCGGGAAAACTTCGGGATCTCAGAGAGCCGTGACTTTCACCGGGGAACACGGGGATCGCCGAGGTTTGCGGTGCTCAACCTGATCGTTCTCCGGGACAAAAGCCCTTCGTTTTTGGCGTTCTGGAAAATAACATCCGGGCATGGATCGATGGGCCCTCATGCTGCTCATCATGTTCGCGGCCTCCTTGGCCTTGACGGTGCTCGTCTCCCAACCTCGGCCGGAACCAGTGGTGATTGTGGCCATCGACGCTGGGCACGGCGGCCATGACCCAGGAGCCACCGTGTCCGGTGTGCGCGAAAAGGACATCAATCTTGCCTTGGCCCTTCTTGTTCAGGAAAAAGCCAGCACCCATGGGCTCAAGGTGATCCTCACCCGCTCCGCTGACGCCTATATCGATTTGGTCAAACGCCTAAGGCTGGCGGAATCAGCAGGAGCTGTCCTCTACGTGTCCATCCACGTCAATTTCCACCGGGATCAAACGGTGTGCGGGGTGGAGACCTGGGTGGACACCAACGCCACCGCGGAGAGCCTACGGTTGGCTCAAGCCCTACAAAACGCGGTCGTATCAGCCACAGGCGCCCAAGACCGCGGCGTTCATCGCCAAGCCCTTTACCTTCGCCATTCAAGCCTTCCTGCAGCCCTCGTGGAGATGGGCTACCTCACCTGTCCTAGCGAGCGGGAAAAACTTTTGTCCCGCGAGTACCAGGAGCGCTTGGCCCACGGCATCGTGCAGGGGATTTTGGGTTATCTTCGGCGCTAGCGGCTATGCCTTTTGCGGGCTTTCCAAGAAGGCCCAGATGAAGGGCCATAGCTCCCCATCCAGCACGGCTTGGACGTTTCCCACCTCCACCCCGGTGCGGTGGTCCTTCACAAGCTGATAGGGCTGAAGGACATAGGAGCGGATCTGATGACCCCACTCGATCTCCTTTAGCTCGCCCCGCAGCTCCTCCAGTCTTTTCACCCGCTCCTGTTCCATGAGGGCCCGGAGTCGCGCCCGCAGAATCCGGAGCGCGGTCGTCTTGTTTTGGTACTGGGAGCGCTCGTTTTGGCAGCTCACAACGATGCCGGTGGGGAGGTGAGTGATGCGCACGGCGGTTTCATTTTTCTGCATGTGCTGGCCCCCTGGACCGGAGGAACGGAAGGTTTCGATGAGGAGATCCTCTTCCTTCAGCTCCACGTCGCCTTCGGGCACGATGGGCGTCACCGTGACCGCGGCAAAGGACGTGTGGCGGCGATGGGCCGCGTCAAAGGGGGAGATGCGCACCAGGCGATGCACCCCGGTCTCGCCCTTCAGGATTCCGTAAGCGTAGCGGCCGCGTACCTCGACTGTTGCGGACTTGATCCCCGCTTCCTCCCCGGGCGTCTCCTCCACCACCCGGGCTTCAAAGTCCACCTTCTCGCAGAAGCGGGTGTACAGGCGGAGAAGCATTTCCGCCCAGTCCATGGCATCGGTGCCGCCCGCACCGGCGTTGATGGACAAAAAGCAGTCGTTGGGATCATAGGGGCCGGTGAGGAGGAACTCCACGCGGGCCCGGGCAAAAATCTTCTCCAGCTCCGTCAGCCGCACCTGGACCTCCTTCCGCGTCGCCTCGTCCTCCTCCTCCCGGGCTAGATCCCAAAGCACCTCGATATCCTCCAGCGCGCGCCTTAGGGTTTCATAGTTTTGCAAACGTTCCCGGACGGCCTCGAGCTCCTTGGCCTTGGCCTGAGCGGAGAGGCGATCGGACCAAAACTCCGGCCGGCTCATCTCCGCCTCCAGGGCTTGCACTCTGGCCCGCAGCTCCTCCACACCAATCCCCCGCCCCAGGCGGGCCAGGCTCTCCCGCAACACCTTAAGCCGTTCCTCCATACCTCAGCAAATTAGCGTGCTTCTCGCCTTTTCGCAAGAGTATAATGCTGGCGTGCCTGGTAGGCTATACGTCTGTGCCACCCCCATTGGGAATTTGGAGGACATCAGCCTGCGCGCCCTGCGTGTGCTCAAAGAAGTGGACATAATCGTGGCCGAGGATAGCCGCCGCACGCGTCAGCTCCTGGCCCACTACGGCATCTCCACCCCCCTTGCCCCAAGCCTCTACCAAGGGGTGGAGGAGGACCGCACGGAGGAGGTGGTGGCGCTTCTGCGCGCCGGGAAAAACGTGGCCCTTGTTTCCGACGCAGGAACGCCACTTCTCTCCGATCCTGGATATCCCTTGGTGAAAGCCTGTGTGGCGGAGGGGATACCGGTGGTGCCGATCCCCGGGGCGTCAGCGGTGCTGGCTGCCCTTGTGGCCTCCGCACTCCCCCCTCAGCCCTTTCTCTTCGCCGGTTATCCCCCGCGGTCCTCTGGAGCGCGGAGAAGATGGCTTGCGGAGCTCTTGCCCCTGCCCTTCACGCTCGTGTTTTTCGAAAGCCCGCGGCGCCTTTTGCCCACGCTTTCCCTGCTTCGGGAGATGGTGCCGGAGCGAGCAGTTGTGGTGGCGCGCGAGCTCACCAAAATCCATGAGGAGTTCGTGCGCGGCTCGGCCCGCCAGGTCCACGCCGCGCTGGCCCAGCGGGGAAAGATCTTGGGCGAGGCAGTGGTGTTGGTGGGGCCAGCGGTCAAGCCCGAGGAAAGCCCGCCATGCCCCATGGAAGAGGCCGAAATTCTCGGGCACTACCTAAGGCTGCTTTCCCAAGGACTTCCGCCCAAAGAGGCCCGCAAGGCGTTGGCCCAGCGCATGGGTCTCCCCACGCGCCAGCTCTATCGGTTGCTTCTGAAGGTTAAGCTGGAAGGACAAGGGGGCTCACGATGCACCTGACCATTCGCGCATTCACGGAAACGCCGGAGGACTTCGCTGCCATCGTGGACTATGACCGCATCCTCGCTGATCTGCGGGATCTCCCCGCCAAGTTCCTCCACACCTCCTCTGGGGAGACCTGGACGGAAACGCTTCGCTTTTTGGCGAAGCTGGGGTTTCGGGAAGTGATGCGCACTTAGGAGTCGCACCTGGAAGTGGTGTCTTTCAAGCCCAAGCTATTTGAGGAGCATATCCTTCGCGTGGAGCGCGCGGGGATCATCCTCACGACTTTGGCTGAGGAAAAGAAGCGCGATCCGGACTGGCTTGACAAAGTATACGACTTGCATACCACGGTGATGGCCGATGTGCCCTCCTCGAACCCCGTCACCCCTGTTCTCCGGGAGGAATTTCGGCGTGGGGCGCTGGGGAACCCCCATCTTATTTGGGACGGGTACTTCTTGGCTGAAGTGGGCGGGGAGTACGTGGGGGAGAGCTTTGTGTGGCGCCTTCCTGCCGAGCCGGGACACCTCTCCCAGGGTTTCACCGGTGTGCGGCGGGAGTATCGGGGTCAAGGGGTGGCCATGGCCCTAAAGCTCAAGGTGATCGAGTACGCCCAAACGCATGGCTACACCCACATCAAGACCTGGAACGCCACCACGAACAAGCCCATGCTAGCCATCAACGAGAAACTGGGGTGCCAGTTACGACCAGGAAAACGCGCGGGTTTTAGCTTTTACAGAGGCGGGAATTTTGGGGGAAAAGGTGGGGCTCCCTGCAGCTGGACTAGGTTTCTGCTTCACGGGACTTGTTTCCCCAGAGGATCGCTGGGATGGGAATGGCGGGCCCTCTGGGCCCCAGGAAATCCTGAGCACCACCCCCTCCCCTTGCTCGGCCGGGTTTTTGGTGGGCCAGGGAAAAGACGCGGTGTGCGTGGAACTTAGCCCCACGGAGTCCAGGATTTTTCCCATCGCGCGAGGGCTTCGTTCACACCCATCATTTTCTGCTCTTCCCCTGGCGGGCGGGAACGAACGGGGACCAGGAGAACTCCGAGATTCGCCAGGCCCGAGCGGAAGAAGTTTTCCAAGTGCTCAGCGACCACCAGGGTTTTCCCCACAGCATCTGCCGCCATCCCGCTGCAACCACAGCCCGGTGGGAAAGGTGGTGCACAAATTTGGCCGTCATGCTCAGGCCCAGCTGCCGGGAGCTCCGTTTTACCGGGGGGCAACCCTGTTCCGCCCCTGTCCAAAGCCTTGCCCTCACAAGAACTCGTTGAGGAGAGGACGGATATCCTCCACCCCGGGGAGTGGCCTTCCCACTAATGGTCCTTGCCTCAAAATCGGATGACGTTCCTCCCAGGTGGGCTCCGGTGGGGCTTGCACAAGCACGCCCACGGGAATGCGCTCTTCGGGGGTGGAGAGCACGAGGGAGAGGGCGGCCTGGCGCGCACCGGGATCATGCCCGGCCTCTTCCACCGACCACAGCCGCTCCTTGTACCAGGCGAAAGTCTGCACGCGGTTCCAAGTTGGGCAGGGGTGAAGAACGTTTACCAATGCAAATCCCTTGTAGCTTATAGCGCGCCCGATGATCTCCGCTGTTTTTTCCACCTCCCCGGAGAAGGTTTGGGCCACAAACCCCGCACCCAAGGCGATGGCCAGCGCCAAAGGGTTGAGGGGGCGGGAGAGGACGCCACGGGGCTGAGCCCGGGTGACATAACCCATGGGCGCGGTGGGCGAAGCCTGCCCTTTGGTGAGGCCGTACACGCGGTTATCATGGGCGATGACTGTGATGTCCAAGTTGCGGCGGATGTTATGGATGAGGTGGTTTCCGCCTTCCCCGTAAAGATCACCGTCTCCGGATTCGGCGATCACGATGAGGTCAGGGTTGGCCATCTTTATGCCCGCCGCCGCAGCGATTGTGCGGCCATGCAGGCCGTTGAACCCGTTTACGTTCATGTAGTGCACGATCTTCGCCGCCTGTCCAATCCCCGTCACCAACACCACCCGCTCCGGGGGCAGGTTCAAGGCGCTTAAGGTCAGGGCAAGGGCCCGGCGAATGGCGAAGTTTCCGCAGCCTGGACACCAGGCCAGTTCCACCTCGGCCAAGTAGTCCTCAGGGCGCATGGCGCACGGCCTCCACGATGTCCTCCGGGGTGAACGGGCGCCCATCGTACCTGGCGATATGCCGCGTGGGGCGAATGCCCGTTTCCCCGCGCAAAAGCTTGCCCAACTGCCCCCAGGCATTGTTTTCCACGGTGAACACCGCCTCGGCCTGGCTCAGAAGCTCCTGCACCGCGGCCCACCGAATGGGCCACAGGTCCCGGAAATGTACGTGCGCGTAGCCACCATCCTGGGCGTTGAGGACGTCCACGGCCTCGCGTATGGCGCCATAGGTCGAGCCCCAGCCCACCAGGGCGACCCTGCCCCGCAACGCCTCCGGATAAACCTCAGGAAGACTTGTGTTGCCTGCCAGGCCAGTTTCCTTGCGCAAACGCTTTTCCACCATGGCCCTGCGCACTTGTAGATCCTCAGTGATGCGCCCATGGGCATCGTGCTCGTCGGAATCCACCAGGACCAAGTGCCGCGACCGGCCTGGGCAGGCGCGCGGGGATACCCCGGATTCCGTGAGGGCAAACCGCTCGTAAGTTGTTGCCTTGTCGAGCTCATCCCCAAATAAGGTGTGTTCGCGCACCAGCACGCGCGCAGGGTCCAAAGCCGGCACCACGGCATAGGAATCCACGAGGAATTGGTCGGTGAGGATGATGCTGGGGATCTGAAACTCCTCGGCCAGTTCGAAGGCTTTTATGGTGTCGTAAAAAGCCGTCTCCGGAGTTGTAGGGGCGCAGAGGTAGCGGGGGAACTCGCCGTGGCCGGCGTAGAGAGCGAAAAGGAGGTTCTCCTGGGAGGTGCGGGTGGGCAGGCCTGTGGCCGGCCCCGGTCGCTGCCCGAGGTGGATCACCACCGGGGTCTCGATCATGCCTGCCAGGGAAAGCCCTTCCACCATGAGGGCAAAACCGCCGCCGGAGGTGGTGACCATGGCGCGGGCACCAGCGTAGGCGGCGCCCAGGGCCATGTTGATGGCCGCGATCTCGTCCTCCGCCTGCTCCACCACCAGACCGAAGCGCTCGCTCCTTTGCGCTAGGAACTCCAGGACTGGGGTGCCCGGGGTCATGGGATAGGCCGCGAGGAACCGGCAGCCGGCGGCAATGGCGCCGGCCGCCACGGCCTGACCTCCAGTGAGCAGCATTCTCTCGCCCTGTGCAAACTGGGGCCGGGGCAGCTCCCAAACCTGTTCTGAGGCGCGCTCCCACCCCATCTCCAGGGCGTTGATGTTCGGCGCGCTTTTTTCACCCATGACCTCGCGAATGCTCTTCACGAGAACCTCAGGGGCAAGGCCAAGAAGGCGGGCGGCAGCACCGAGGAGAACGACGCCCATGGCCAAGGGAAGATTCAGCTTCTCCCGAGCAAGGCGCAGCGCAGGTAGGCGCAGGGTCCTTGGGGCTTGGGGAGCGCTTCCTTCTTCCGCCACAACCCACGCGTCCGGACGGAGCCGCTCCCGATACAGCCGGCTCATCTCCGGGGTTAGTACCACCAAAAGATCGGCGTCCCTGCGGGTAGCGTAGACAAACCGATCGGAAATGCGGGCAGTGAAAGCGTTTTCTCCCCCACGAATGCGGGAATGATAAGAGAGTTCCCCGTGAACAAAAAGTCCGGAGCGGAAAACACTCCGGACCAAAATTTCACCGAGGGTTTGCACGCCCTGGCCGGCAGCCCCAGCCAGGCGCACCACCACCTCCATGGGCTTCACTCCTCGGTTTGCTCGGTGAGGTAGTTCTGCAGGCCCATCTGTTTGATTTGGTCCAACTGAGCCTCAAGCCAGTCAATATGGTCCTCCTCGTCCTTGAGGATCTCCTCGAGGAGGGCCCTCGTGACGTTATCCCCAAGCTCCGCAGCCAGCTTTATTGACTCGTTATAGACTCTCTGGGCCACATATTCAGCTTCCAAGTCGTTTTTGTGGATTTTTTCCACATCCGCAGCGATTTGGACCGGAGCAACCTTGGTCACCATGGGCTCACCCTCCAGGAAGATGATGCGCTGAACAAGTTTCTCCCAATGCCGCATCTCCGTGATGGCCCGCTTTTCGATGGCCTCTGCAAGCTTTTTGTAGCCCCAGTTCTCGCAGAGCTCGGCATGCACCATGTATTGGAGCACGGCCGCCAGCTCCTCAGAGATCCGCTGATTCAAAACCTCGAGGACGCGGGGATTCCCTTTCATCCTGCCCCCTTTTGCTGCATATTACTGGAGAGGCAAAGCACAAGCAAGAATGATTGACGATTTTCCCTCTACAGGAAAGAGCTCCTCCACTTTGAGTCCGGCGGGGTTCCACAAGGATAGCCCTCTCACGCCATCCAATGCCTTCACGTGGCCATCGGGCACGATCTTCTTCACCTTCAGCCATTGAAAGAACAGCTCTTGCAGGGCTTCTGGTGGTAAGGACCTGGCGCCCTCGGGCAAGACGGATCTCTTTGGACTTCCTCAGTGGCAGGAGGTGGGGGGAGCCTGTGGGGCTCAAAAAGGAGGGAGGGCTAGCGTGCGACGCGCAAGAGGAAGTAGAGCCGCAGCAGGATAGCGGCGGTGGCACCAACCGCCGCACCGAAGGCCGAGTCCTGAAAAGGGATTCCCACCAAAGCCCCCAGCCCTGCGCCCAGGGCCAGGTGTCCTCCCCACCCCATCCAAGAGGGGAGGCGGCGGCTCAGCCGCTTTCGCCTAAACACCGCTCCTTCTGAACGAGGATCTCCCAGCGGCGGTCCACCTCCGCCTGGATCTGGGCCACGATCTCCTTGCCCCGGGGATCACGCAAAAGGTGGCGAAACCGGCCCTGCGTCTTCAGCCACTCCTCGATGGGCACGCGCTCCTTGGGCTTGTAGTTGATCTTGTACCGGCCCTCCATGACCTCGTACAGGGGCCAATAGCGCGTCTCCACCGCGAGTTTCGCCTGTTGAATGCCGCTGTCCCGGGGTGTGCGCCAGCCCAAGGGGCAGGTGGTGAGCACGTTCAGGAACTTGGGGCCCTCGTAACGCACGGCCCGCTCCACCTTGTTGGCCAGATCGATGAGATGAGAGACAGCGGCCTGAGCCACATAGGGAACTCCATGGGCCACGACGATCTCCGTGAGGTCTTTTCGCTCCTGCGGCTTTCCGGGGATGACCTCGCCCACGGGCGCGGTGGTGGCGGCCGCGCAACGAGGGGTGGCGCTGGACCGCTGTACTCCAGTGTTCATGTAGGCCTCGTTGTTCAGACACACGTAGAGGAAATCGTGGCCCCGTTCAAGGGCGCCGGACAGGGCCTGTAGTCCGATGTCGTAAGTACCGCCGTCGCCAGCGAACACCACGAACTGCACGCGCTTGCCCATCAAGCCCTTCTTCTTCAGGGCTTTATAAGCGGCTTCCACCCCGGAGATCACCGCAGCCGCGTTCTCAAAAGCCACGTGGATCCAGGGCACGTTCCAGGCTGTGCCGGGAAAGCGGCTGGTGGCCACCTCCAAGCATCCAGTGGGGCTGGCCACCACCACGGGGTCCTCGATGGCATTGAGCACGGTGCGCACCACCATGGGCTCCGCACACCCGGCACAGAGCGTATGCCCACTGGTGAACCGCACTCCACGCTCCTCCCGCTCTGCTAAAACCTTGATGCTCGGCATTTTCTCTCCTTACTCCCGCAGGCCAATGTAGCGCAGGGTCCACTCCGTACGCGTGAGCTTTGGCAGTTCCTCGCACACCTGGATCAAGTTTGGAACGGTGATATCCCGGCCACCAAGGCCATAGATGTAGTTGGCCAGGACGGGCCTTTTGTCCAACATATAAAGGGCCGCGGCCACGTCCTCAAACAGGGCGCCCATGGTGCCAAAGGAAATGGCCCGGTCCAGGACAGCCACGGCTTTCACCTTGGCCAAGGCCTCCGCCACAGCTTGAGCAGGGAAGGGCCGCCAAAGCCAAGGCTTGAGCAGCCCCACCTTCATCCCCCGCGCCCGCAGTTCATCCACCGCCACCTTGGCCGTACCCGCCGTGCTCCCCAAGATCACAAGCGCATACTCGGCGTCAGCAAGCCTATAGGCCTCATAGAACCCGTGGTAGCGCCGGCCGGAGATCTGGGAGAACTCCCGCTGCACCTCGAGGAACACCGCGGGCACAGCTTCCATCCCGGCCTGTTGAGCCCGCTTGAGCTCAAAATAGTAGTCGGTCATGGCGAAGGCACCCCAGGTCACGGGCTGATCCACATCCAAAAGGGGAGAAACCGGCTGGAACTCCCCCACGAACTTCTTGACCACCGCGTCGGCCAAAAGGTCCACGGGCTGGACGGTGTGGGTGAGGGTGAAGCCGTCGAGGTTAACGATGGCAGGAAGCCGCACGCGCATGTCCTCGGCGATGCGTTGAGCCATGAGGGTGTAGTCATAAGCCTCTTGTGCGCTTTCCGCGAAGATCTGGATTGCTCCGGAATCCCTGGCCAAATAGGCGTCGGAGTGATCACAGTGGATGTTGATGGGCGCGGAGAGCGCGCGATTGGCCAAGGCCATCACGATGGGCAAGCGCAAGCCGGCGGCGATGTACAACACCTCCACCAAAAGGGCCAAGCCCTGGGAGGAGGTAGCGGTCATGACCCTTCCGCCGGCGGCCGCCGCGCCTACACAGGCCGAAAGGGCAGAATGTTCGCTCTCCGCGGGGATGAGCTCCGTGCGTACCAAACCATTATGCACGTACTCCGCGTAGTACTCGGCGATCTCCGACTGGGGTGTGATGGGATAAATGGCCACCACGTCAGGCTCGATCTGTCGCATGGCCTCAGCCACAGCCTTGTGTCCAGTTATGGCCTTGCGCATTCCCCACCCCTTTCTGGCACCATCTCGATGGCGTCCTTCGGACAGATGGTGGCGCATACACCGCATCCTTTACAATGGTCGTAGTCGAACCCGACCATCTTGCCGCCGCGTAGGAGGACGGAATCATCGGGGCAATACAGCCAGCACTGCAGGCACTGGATGCATTTTTCTTCGTGCCAGATTGGGCGTTCCGCCCGCCAAGATCCAGTTTTGTTTAGCTCCCGGGCAGTTCCCCCCGCCACCACCCCGCCCAGGGGCAGCTCCCGCCAGCCTTTAAGCTCGGCCAACGGTCACCTCCTTTGCCGCCTCATATCCCGCGCGAAAGGCACGGATGTTGTTCTCCAGCATGTCCTTGGAGAGCCTCCCTCCCAACGCTTCCCGCAGCTCCGCTTCGGCCGTGGCGTAGTCCGTGCCCAAGAGGGCCACCACCGCACCCAACATGGGGATGTTGGGGAAGCCTGTCCCGGTGTCATTGGCGATCCGGTCAGCCTCTACGACGACGATCCGGCCAGCGAACTTCGTGCGGGCCCGGATTTCCTCGGCAGAACAGGTGCTGTTCACAACAAGCACACCATTGGGCTTGAGCCCCTCCGCCGGCCGCTCCGAGTCCAATAGGGTCTCGTCGATCACCACCACGATGTCTGGAGCATAAACTCCGGAGTGGACCAGTATTTCCTCGTCGGAGATGCGGTTATAAGCGCGGACCGGGGCACCGGAGCGTTCTGGGCCGAACTCCGGAAAGGCCTGGACATACTTGCCTTCGCGGAGGTTGATCTGGGCCAGGATCTGGGAAACGGTCTTCGCGCCCTGGCCTCCGCGGCCATGCCAACGGATCTCCTTCATCCCCTCCTCCTTCAGCAAACCAAGGCATTATAGGGGAGGGGCTGAAACCAGCAAGGGTGTATGTACTAAAAGCGATCAGGGCCGCACTTCTCCCGCAGACGCTCGATGTCCTTGATGACGATCTGGTAGCGACGTTTGTCCAGAAGGCCTTGCCGAGCCAGGCGGTTCAGGGCCATGGTGGTGTTCTCGCGCGCCGACCCGATCATCTCCGCCAGATCCCTATGGGTGAGACGGAACCCGATGAGGATGCCGTTTTTCGTTTTGATCCCGTGCTCGGAAGAAAGGAGCAGAAGCTGGCGGGAGAGGCGGCTTTCGATGTCCCGGAACACCAGGTCCTGCACCAGCCTCTCCAGCTCGCGGATGCGCTGGCCCATGACCTCCAAAAGCTGCAGAAGTAGCGCGGGCTGGTGGCGGACAAAGGCCAGGAACCGCTCGCGGGGCACCTGGATCAGAATGCTTTCTTGTAGGGCCTCAGCGTGATGGCTGCGGGTACGCTCTCCGATGAGGGAGAGCTCACCGAACATATCCCCGGGGCCGCGGGGCGGCAAGGAGACGCGTTTTCCTGTGGGGTCGATGAGGGACAGCTTCACCGTGCCGGACTCGATGAAGAAAAGAGTGGTGCTGGGATCCCCTTGGCGGTAGATGATTTCGCGGCCGGCCACGCAGAACCTTTCCGCTGCGTCCAAAAGGGCATCGATACCCGGGATGATCCAGCGCACGCGGCCTTGTTCCATGGCGAAAGCAGTGTAGCCGGGGAAAGGGGAGGGCCTGGGCGCGGGCGATCCTGTCCGGTCGGATGTTGGGGACAGGGAAAAAAGAAAAACGTCCCGTGTGGGGACGTTAGAGGACCGCGGGGATAGGGATCAACGGGCCCTGCCGAGGGGAAAGGCTGGTGTTCGCCCTTGCGACGGGCAAAGGGCTTTTTCTCCCTAAGAAAGGAGGTGATCCAGCCGCACGTTCCCGTACGGCTACCTTGTTACGACTTCGCCCCTCTCATGAAGGACACCCTCGGCGCCCTTTTCGGACGACTTCAGGTGCCCCCCACTCGGTTGGCGTGACGGGCGGTGTGTACAAGCCCCAAGTACGTATTCACCGCGGTGTGGCTGACCCGCGATTACTAGCGATTCCCTCTTCACGGGGGCGGGTTGCAGCCCCCGATCCGAACCATGCCCGGTTTTGGTGGGATTGGCTCCGGGTTGCCCCTTCGCGTCCCATTGTACCGGGCACTGTAGCATGTGTGTCGCCCCGGGCATAAGGGCCATGAGGACTTGACGTCATCCCCTCCTTCCTCCGGCTATTCGCCGGCAGTCCCGCCAGAGTCCCCGGCGCCCATGCGGGCCCGCTGGTAACAGGCGGCAGGGGTTGCGCTCGTTCCGGGACTTAACCCAACACCCCACGGCACGAGCTGACGACAGCCATGCAGCACCTGTGCCGGCTCCCCGGCGCCTTTCGGCCCGGGGTCCCTTCCCTTTCGGGTCAGTACCACCGGCATGTCAAACCCGGGTAAGGTTCTTCGTTTAGCATCGAATTGAACCACATGCTCCACCGCTTGTGTGGGACCCCGTCAATTCCCTTGAGTTTCAGCCTTGCGGCCGTACTGCCCAGGCGGCGGGCTTAGCGCGTTAGCTGCGGCACCGGCCCAGTACGGGCCAACACCTAGCCCGCATCGTTTAGGGCGTGGACTACCCGGGTATCTAATCCGGTTCGCTCCCCACGCTTTCGCGCCTCAGCGTCAGAAACGGCCCAGAGGGTTGCCTTCGCCATCGGGATTTCAGCCGGTATCTACGCATTTCACCGCTACTCCGGCCGCTCCACCCTCCTCTGCCGCTCTCTAGCCCGGCAGTATCGTCCGTCCTCCCGGGGTTGAGCCCCGGGCTTTCACACACGACTTGCCGAACCGCCTACGCGCACTTTACGCCCAGTAAATCCGGGCAACGCTCGGGACCTACGTCTTACCGCGGCTGCTGGCACGTAGTTAGCCGTCCCTTATTCCTGGGGTACCGTCATCGGCGGGGCATTCCCTCCCCGCCTTATTCTTCCCCCAGAAAAGCGGTTTACACCCCGAAGGGCTTCTTCCCGCACGCGGCGTTGCTGGGTCACCCTTGCGGGCATTGCCCAAGATTCCCCACTGCTGCCTCCCGTAGGAGTCGGGGCCGTGTCTCAGTCCCCGTGTGGGGGGCCACCCTCTCAGGCCCCCTACCCGTCATCGCCTTGGTGGGCCATTACCCCACCAACAAGCTGATGGGCCGCAGCCCCCTCCCCCCGCGACACCGTGGTGCCTTTACTTCCAGGGGCTTGTGCCCCCGGAAGACCATCGGGTATTACCCCCTCTTTCGAGGGGCTATCCCCGGCGGAGGGGCAGGTTAGCTACGTGTTACTCACCCGTTTGCCGCTCCGTACCCGCCCTTGCGAGCAGGCCGTCGCCCGACTTGCATGTGTTAGGCACGCCGCCAGCGTTCGCCCTGAGCCGGGATCATACCCTCTCAATTTAGAACAGAACTCAAGGGCTCAACAGGGCGTTCCGCTGATCCCTATCCACCTGTCCAAGACCAGCCTTCCCCGCCTTGGGTACGGCGCCCCTAGTATATAAAGAACGACCCTCCCCGTCAAGAGCCCGGGAGTCCCTGGTGCAGGAGACGCACGGCCGCGGTGAGATCCACCACGGTGTCCACACAGCCGTCGCGTAAAAGGGGGAGGCTCAACACCAGTGGGACCTGCCCCAGCCGGCGCACCGCCTCCTCCCCCTCCAACAGCTCCTTTTGGCAGGCCACAGCCACCACCAGGCGAGGCTTTTTTTCCTCCAGGTAGCGGAGGGCCAGGGCTCCACCAGGTGCCACACACACCCCTTTGTAGCCCAAACGCTCAGCCTCCGCGCGCAGGACCTGGATGGCGCACCCCTCCACCGGGCACTCCGGCGGGCACTGAAAACCCGCCCGCGCGGGGCGGCCTGGGCAGCGCTCGCTGGGCCGCAGACAATGGGGCAGAAGGAGCACCCGCTCGCAGGCCGGAATCCCCAAAAACTCCTCAGGCATGGCCCACCACCTGCACGAGCACCTGTCGCTCGCGCGGCCGGTCCAGCTCCACCAGGAAAATGCGCTGCCAGCGGCCCAGGGCCAGCTTCCCCTCATGGATGGGGACGACCTCGCTTGCGCCCAAAAGGAGGTGCTGAAGATGCGCATGGGCGTTGGGGCATTCCTCCGGCGTCATGTTGTGGGTGCGGATGGCAAAATCGTTGTGGCAATAGTAGAGGTCGCGGGGCGCCAGGCGCTTTAGGAACTCCTCCATATCGCGCAACAGGAGGGGCTCGTTTTCGTTGACGCGGATGGCGGCCGTGGTGTGGCAGGAAAAAATGAGGGCCATGCCCGCACGCACCCCGCACGCCTGAATCGCCCGCTCCACCTCCCCCGTGATGTCCACGAACTCCGGGGATTTCTGGGCTCGGACGCTGAAAGTATGGGTGCGCACGATGGGAGAAATGGTCAATATGGAGCTCATGGCTCACCTCCCAGGCCACTCAACCAGGCCACGACCTCCCGCACCAGGGCCTCGGGAGTGGAAGCGCCAGCGGTCACGCCCACCCTGGCCACCTTTTTGAACCACTCGGCGCGGAGCTCCTCCGCCCGCTCGATGTGAAAGGTGGGGAGGCCGGTGGCGCGGGCCACCTCCGCCAGTTTCTTGGTGTTGGCGGAGTTACGGGACCCCACGACCACCAGGGCCTCCACGCGTTGCGCGAGATCTTGCACGGCTTGGTAGCGCCGGCCTGTCTCCGGACAGGTCGTGTCCAAAGCCCGCACCTCCCGCAGCTGCCCCGGCCCTTGGGCCAACACCGCGGAAAGGAACGCCCAGAACTCCTCGCGCCCTTTTGTGGTCTGGGAGATGAGGGCGATCCTGTCCCCTGGCAAGCTCGCGACTTCTTGGGGGTTCAGGGTGGCCCGACCCCGGCCCCGCGTCCAGGAAAGGAGGCCCCGCACCTCGGGATGGGCTTCCTCGCCGTGGATGAGGACGAAGAAGCCGGAGTTCGCAAGATCGCGGGCGGCCTCCTGGGCCCGGCGCACAATGGGGCAGGTGGTGTCTACAAGGAGAAGGCCCCGCCGTTCGATCTCGGCAAACACCTCCGGCCCAGCCCCGTGGGCAGTGATGGCCACCGCGCCCTCGTGGACCTCGCCCAAATCCTCCGCCACCCGGGCCCCCTTTCGGGCCAAGTCCTCCACCACCTGGGCGTTGTGCACGATGGCCCCCAGGGTGGCCAGCGGGCCCTTCTCCCGCAGGTGGGCCTCCACCATGGCCACCGCCCGGCGCACGCCCGGGCAGAACCCGTACACGGCGGCGAGCTCGACCTTCATCGCTCCTCCACGGCCTTCCTGTAGCGGCCCAGGGCCAAGAGCGGGAAGTAGTGGCGGTAGAGGTGGTAGCGGATCATGAAATCCGTGGGAAATCCGGTGCCGGTGAAGTAGGGCTCGTCCCAGGTCCCGTCCGGGCGCTGGGCGCTGAGGAGGTAGGCGACCCCGCGGGCGGTGGCCTCGGAGCGGGCCTCGCCGGCAGCGATGAGCCCCAGCAGGGCCCAGGCCGTCTGGGAGGGGGCGGAGGGGCCGCGGCCCCGCAGCTCCGTTCTATGGTAGGAGAGGATGTCCTCGCCCCAGCCCCCGTCCGCGTTCTGATGGGAAAGGAGGAACTCCACAGCCCGCCCCACCCGGGGATCGTCCATGGGGAACTCGATGGCTCGCAGGGCGGGGAGGACCGCCCCCGTCCCATAGAGGTGGTTCACGCCCCACCGACCGTACCAGGAGCCGTCCTCCTCCTGCTCCGCCAGGAGGTAGCGCACCGCCCGGTCCAGGGGCTTGAACCCCCGGCGGTGACCCAACCGCCCAAGGAGCTCCACCACGTGGCCAGTCACGTCCGCCGAGGGCGGATCCAGAAGCTCTCCGAAGTCGGCAAACGGGATCTCCCGCAGGAACGTCTTGGTGTTGTTCCGGTCGAACGCGGCCCACCCTCCGTTCTTGGACTGCATCCCAAGGAGCCACTCCAGGCCCCGGGCGAGGGCCAAGCGCTTGGCCCGCTCGGGGAGCTCCACGCCGAGGAGGGCCAGGAGGACGACCGCGGTGTCGTCGGTGTCGGGGTAGCGGTCGTTGTCGAACTCGAAGGCCCAGCCCCCGGGCCGAGCGGAACACCGCACCTGCCAATCTCCGCCCACGAAGATCTGCTGGGAAAGAAGCCACATCCCAGCGCGCACAAGCGCGGGATGGTCTCCCGGGAGACCTGCCTCCGCGAGGGCGAGCAACGAGAGGCCGGTATCCCACACGGGAGAGATGCAGGACTGCAGGCGAAAGCCCCGCTCATCCTCAATGGCATAGCGGGCAAACCCGGCGATTCCCCGCGCCAGGACCGGCGATTCCACCGCATGGCCCAAGGCATAGAGGGCGAGGAGGGAGTAGACCCACGGCGGCTGGATCCCGCCCCAGCAGCCATCGGCCTCCTGGCGCTCCACGATCCAGGCCTCGGCACGCTTCAGCGCTAGCTCCCGGAGCGCCCTAGACGGCCGCCGCTCGTAGGCCCTGAGAAGCTTGTCCACCCCGGAGAAGAAACGACCCCAGGCGCCCCTCTTTCCGGGCAAGGACAGGCTTGCGTTCGCCCGGCCGCGGGGGAAGAGCTCGTCCACCCTGGCCTGGGAGGGCAGGGGCCAGACGGGCTTGAGGACCCGGAGGATCGCCAGGGGCAGGATCGTCCCCCTCGCCCAGGAGGCAAAGGAATACAGGTTCACTGGGAACCAATGGGGAAGAAGGACAAGCTCGGGGAGGAGCATGGGCGTGGCTTCCCAAGGCCACTCGCCCAGCATGGCCAGCCAAATCTTCGTGAACACCCGGGTCTTCTCCACCCCGCCGCGGGCCAGGATCCACTCCCGGGCCCTCTGCAGGGGTGGGGATTGCGGGTCCACGCCGGCCATCTTCAGGGCCAGGTAGGCCTCCACGGTGGTGGAGAGGTCGCCGGGACCGCCGTACCAGTTGGCCCAAAACCCCTCAGGCCGCTGCTCGGAGAGGATGTACCGCGCGATCTTCTCCCAGAGGTCCTGGGAACCGATCCCCAGGATGTGGGTCAAAAAGAGGTGCTCGGCGGTGATGGTCACGTTGCTCTCCAGCTCCCCCCACCAATAACCTTCGGGATATTGGCGGCGGAGAAGCCAGTCCACCGCTCCCCCGATCGCCCGGTCCACGTCCCGGACGGACAACGCTCGATGGGTCAGGGAAAGCTCCCTAGACATGGGCCTTCACCTCCTCCAGGATGAGGTGCACGAGCTTCTCCACGAGCTGGCCCTCGGGGACCTTGGGGAGGACCACCTTCCCGTGGGCGTAGACCGTGCCGAAGCCCTTTCCCCCGAGGATGGCGAAGTCGGCGCGCTCCGCCTCCCCCAGCCCGTTCACCGGACAGCCCATGATGGCCACGGTGATGGGTTTCCCCAGGGGGGCAAGCCTCCGCTTCACCTCCACCGCGATCCCCGGGATGTCAATCCCCGTGCGGCCGCAGGTGGGGCAGACCACGAACGTGGGGCCGCGCTTACGCAGGCCGAGGCTCCGCAGGATCTCCCAGGCGGCCTCCACCTCCTGCACGGGATCCCCCGGCAGGGAAACACGTACGGTGTCGCCGATTCCCTCCGCAAGAAGGATGCCGATGCCGACCGCAGACTTCACGAGGCCCTCCACCCCCGGCCCGGGCTCGGTGATGCCAAGGTGAAGGGGCCAATCCCCCTCCTTCGCGAGAAGGCGGTTGGCCTCCACGGTGAGCCCAACGTCGTGGGCCTTGAGGGAGACCACCACATCCCGGAAGCCTTCGCGCTGCAAAAGCTCGATCTCCCACAGGGCAGCTTTCACCAGGGCCTCCGGGGTGACCTCGTTTCCCTTCCCGAGGAAGCGGGGGTCAAGGGAGCCGGCGTTCACCCCCACCCGGATGGGCACACCCTTGGCCTTCGCCGCCCGGGCCACCTCCCGGATCTTGTCCGGGGCGCGGAGGTTCCCCGGGTTCAGGCGAAGCTTGTCCGCGCCGGCCTCCAACGCGGCCAAGGCCAAGCGGTGGTCGTAGTGGATGTCGGCCACGAGGGGCACCAGCACCTCTTTTTTGATCTCGCGGATGGCCTCCGCTGCTGCCCGGTCAGGGACGGCCACGCGCACGATCTCCGCGCCAGCCCGCACCACGGCCCGGATCTGCTCAAGGGTGCCCGGGACATCCCGGGTGTCGGTGTTGGTCATAGTTTGGACGGCCACGGGGTTTCCGCCCCCCAGGAGCACGTCCCCCACTCGCACGGTGCGGCTCAACCGGCGCATACGGCCTCCACCAGGGCTGCGCGCAGGCCCTCCGCAGCCCGGCCCAAAACCCGGGAACAGCGCAGGG
>CAYSAN010000014.1:0-33025 GCA_964429165.1 uncultured Thermotogaceae bacterium | reverse complement strand
TCCACATCCCGGTCATGAGCCTTCTGCAGGAGCGGGGCTGGAAGGTCCACGGTGCGGTGGCCTAGAATGACAATTGAGGGGGGATAGCACGGGTCTCATTTACGTTACAGGGCTCGTAAGAGGACCAGCCGGAGAAAGGTCCTTCCGCTTCCTTGTGCACAGCGGAGCCCCGTATACTTTGGTGCCCCAGGAGGTGTGGCAAGCGATAGGGCTCGCTCCAAAGCGTGAACACAGTTTCGTCCTTGCCGATGGGACCACGGTTGTCCGGAAGGTCTCGGAGTGTTACCTTATCCTCCCCCAGGCGAAGACCATACTCCGGTCATTCTGGGCGAGGCCGATGACGAAGCTTTGATGGGGAGGGTCACGTTGGAGATCCTGGGGCTGGTTTTCAACCCGTTTCGACGAACCCTGGAGCCGATGCGTATGCTTTTGGTTTGGCCGCAGGTACACAGCGCGCAAGGGCGTGAGTCGGCAAGCGAAACCCAAAAGGCAGGTCGCCATGTCCACGCCCAGGGAAGATGAGCGCTCCGGTGCGGTGTTGTTCGCGGCGACGGTTTACACCCACCTGGCGGTGCAAGCCTCCCCTAGGCTGGGCTGGAAAATCCATGGGGCTCGGCACCGGCAGAAGGACGTGGAGATGAACGCCGAGCAGCTTAGGTCACCCGTGGTGATACCCCTTCTGTGCGCATCCCCTGTCAACCCCAGCAAAAACTTAGGTCTTCCTTTTGCAAAACCAATGCGCTCTTATCTGTATGCACATACCGATGGCCATTTATCTTGGTCGGCCCGGCGCCCATCCACACCAACTCAGCCCGGACCAAGTGGTGAATCACTGGGAAGCCCTATATTATGGAGCTCTTAGCTGGGGAGGGCAGCGATGTCTAAAACGGTAGCGATCCTCAGCAATGTAGCCTTTTCGCTTCTTAACTTCCGAGGACCGCTTATTCAGGCCATGGTGGAAAGAGGGCATGAGGTTTTAGCACTTGCCCCTGATTACGACCATGAAACGCACACGGCCGTAGAAAACCTGGGGGCAAAGCCTATGAAGTACTCCCTTTCCCGAACAGGACTTAACCCTGTGAGGGATCTTTTAGATTTTCTGCGTCTTTGGGGGCTTTTACGGCGCATTAAACCTGATGTTTGTTTGGCCTATACGATCAAACCTGTAATTTACGGGACCCTTGCGGCCTGGCTTATCCCGGTGCCCAAGAGATTCGCCATGATCGAGGGACTGGGCTATGCCTTCACCCACTCCGGGCAAAGGGAACCATTCAAACGGCGCGTGGTGAGCATAGTCGCCAAAAACCTCTATCGTTTAGCCTTGCCGAAGGCAACGCGCGTGTTCTTCCTGAACCAAGACGATCTGCAGGAGTGCGTCGAAAACGGCGTTGTTCCCGCAGAAAAGGCTTTCTTATTGGGCCCAATCGGTGTTGACCTTGGACGTTTTTCCCCCGCGCCACCGGTGACGGAGCCTGTGACCTTTCTCCTCGCGGCAAGACTTTTGCGGGAAAAGGGGGTCGTGGAGTTTGCGGAGGCAGCGCGGCGCATAAAAGGACGATATCCAAACACCCGGTTCATCCTGCTTGGTGGCCTGGACACGAATCCCGGGGCCATTCAAAGGGAAGAAGTGGAGGGCTGGGTCAAGGAGGGAATTCTTGCATGGCCTGGGCATGTCCCGGACGTGCGTCCCTGGCTGGCTCAAGCAAGCGTTTTGGTTTTGCCATCTTACCGCGAAGGGGTTCCCCGGAGCATTCAGGAGGCCATGGCCATGGCCCGGCCGGTGATCACCACCGACGCCCCAGGCTGCCGGGAAACGGTCATCCCTGGAGTAAATGGCTTTCTTGTCCCTGTCCGCGATGTGGATGCTTTGGTTTCCGCCATGGAACAGTTCATCCTCCGGCCCGATTGGATTGAGCAGATGGGGCGTGAGAGCCGGCGCTTGGCAGAACAGCGCTTTGATGTGCACAAGATCAACCGGGTTCTCCTCCAGCACATGGGGCTATGATGGCGGAGAAACCGGAAAAAACCGGGCAAAAAGGTGGGACGCGAAAAGGATAGCATGAACATAACGATGGCGGTGATCATTGGACTTGTGGCCATGGTGGTGGCGGCTGGGGCCACGGCTGCGTTCATCCCAAAGCTCCGCAGAGCGGGCATCACCGGAAAAGACCTGCACAAACCTGGACAGCCAGAAATCCCGGAGATGGGGGGCCTGGCCTTGGTGGCCGGGTTCACCGCAGGAGTGCTTCTGGCTATCGCGTTAGAGACCTTCGTCCCCCCGGTTCTCCCCGTGGATTTCACTGCGCTCCTTGCCGCGCTGGTAACGGTTCTTCTCACCGCGCTGGTGGGCATCTTCGATGACCTTTTAGGATTGCGTCAGGAGGTGAAGGCCTTCCTTCCGGTGATCGCTGCCCTCCCACTTGTGGCCGTTCGGGCTGGCCAGACCGCCATGACCATCCCGTTTTTAGGCCGCGTGAACTTCGGGCTGGCCTACTCTTTGGTCCTTGTGCCCCTGGGGGTCACGGGGGCGGCAAACGCTGTGAACATGCTGGCCGGATTCAATGGGGTTGAGCTGGGGATGGGGTTAGTGGCCATGGCCGGCCTCACCGCCGTAGCTCTGCACACAGGGGAGTGCACCGCTTTCGCCATCCTTTTGGCCGGCATGGGAGCGGCCCTCGGGGTGCTCCTCTTCAATTGGTACCCAGCCAAAATATTCGTGGGTGACGTGGGGACCCTCTCCCTCGGCGCGATCATCGCCACCTCCGTGATCGTGGGAAACTTCGAGACCGCTGGCATCATCGTCATCATCCCTTACGCCATGGACTTCTTGTTCAAGGCTGCCCACCGTTTTCCTTCCCAAGGCTGGTGGGGGGAGCTGGGCAAGGATGGCAAGCTCCGCTGCCCCCAAAATGGACCGATGGGCCTAGCTCAAGCCCTCCTCAAGCTCACCGGAGGACTGCATGAGCGTGCCCTCACCGCGTGTTTAATCGCGCTGGAGGCCTTGTTCGCTGGCCTTGCCATTTTGGTGTATCACCTACGGTGACCCCCAAGCGCTGCGGAGGACACCCAGGCCGAGATTTCCCTCGCCCTTTGCCAGAAAAGCGGCGGCTTGCGCAGCCATGTCTCTTGACCACAAACTTCGGCCTCTTCCGCAACACCCGTCCCTCACAAACACTCGCGGAAGACCTAGACTGACACCTTTCTCACTTGTCGGTCCCAAGGCCTCCGCCGACCATGGGCGTGCTCCCTGGTAAAGGAGGAAGAGGATGCGCCGGAAAGTCTGGATAGCGTGTGCGGTTGTCGTGGTAAGCGCACTCCTTGCGGGGTGCGCGCGGTTTTTGGCCCCTGAATTTCCAACGGGATCCCTTGAGCCTTCTGCTCCGCCCCCTGGTGTTCCCAATGCGAACTTCGCGCCCGATCAAATTTTGGTCAAGTTCAAGCCAGGTGTGGGTTTGGAACGAGCGGCTTCCGTGCATGCTCGCTTAGGTGCTCAATTGATCCAGGTCATTCCGGGGATTGAAGTGCACGTGGTGCGGATCCCGCTTGGCCGGGTGCCGGACATGGTGCAGGCCTACCTCCGAGAGGAGCTCGTGGAGTTCGCTGAGCCCGATCACATCGCCGTCGCGTTCTACGTGCCCAACGATCCAGGATACGCAAACCAGTGGGCATTGCCCAAGATCCAGGCACCTCAAGCCTGGGATTTGACCAGGGGCTCCTCCACCATCCGTATCGCCATTTTGGACACAGGAATTGACCAGGACCACGAGGATTTGCGGGCCAAAATCGTGGCCAACGTCAACTTCACCACCAGCCGCACTGTGGACGACCGCCACGGACACGGCACACATGTGGCTGGCATCGCCGCCGCTATCACGGATAACGGGAGAGGCATAGCCGGCGTGGGATTCCACACCTCCCTCATGAACGTGAAGGTCCTGGACGACACGGGAAGCGGACAATATAGCTGGATCGCCAACGGCATCATCTGGGCCGCGGACAACGGCGCGCACGTGATCAATATGAGCTTGGGAGGGAGCGCCACCTCCAGCACGCTGGAGTCGGCGGTGAAGTACGCGTACAGCAAGGGCGCGGTGCTTGTGGCCGCAGCGGGAAACAGCAACACAAGCAGTCCTTCATATCCTGCGTATTACGCGGAATGCATCGCTGTGGCTGCCACAGACCAAAACGACGCCAAAGCCAGCTTCTCTAACTACGGCAGCTGGGTGGACATCGCTGCGCCCGGGGTGAGCATCTATTCCACGCTTCCCAACCATCCAAACCGCATCGGCGTCCGCAACTACGGCTCGCTCAGCGGGACCTCGATGGCCGCGCCGCATGTGGCCGGTGTAGCCGCCCTCATCAAGGCTCGCTACCCCACCATGACCAACGCGGATATCGCGCGAAAACTCATCTCCACAGGAGACCCCACCTCCGGGTTCACCACGAGCATCCCGCGGGTCAACGCGTACAAAGCCGTGCAGTGAAAAGCTTGATAACAACGAAAAGGCCGGGGAAATTCCCCCCGGCCTTTTCCTTTGCATAGAGGAAAATTCAGCGCGGAAAAGGATTTTAGTTTCTCAACCAGGAAGGCGAGGAACGAGCGCGGAAAGGAGCCTGCCCAGCTCCGCAGCTTTAGCTTTGGTCACCGCCAACACTTCCTCGTGGGAAAGGGGGTGGGGGGAGACCCCGGCGGCGAAGTTTGTGACCACGGAGATGCCCAGGACGCGCATGCCGGCGTGGCGGGCAGCGATGGCCTCTGGCACGGTGGACATGCCCACGAGGTCCGCGCCCCACATGCGGAAGGCCCGGATCTCCGCCGGCGTCTCGTAGGAAGGCCCCAACGCCGCGAGGTACACGCCCTCTTTCAGAGCAATCCCGAGCTCTGCACCCACGTCCCTGACCAGCTTCCGCAGCTCCGGGTCGTAAGCGGCGGACATATCGGGAAAGCGGGGCCCAAGCTCCGCGATGTTGGCGCCACGCAGGGGGTTCGCCCCCAAGAAGTTTATGTGATCGGAGATGAGAACCAGATCACCTGGGAAGAAGCCGAAGCGGATGCCGCCCGCGGCATTGGTGAGGACGAGGATCTTCACGCCAGCCAGGGCGTAGGCCCGTACAGGGAACGCCACCTCGCCGAGGTCGTAGCCCTCGTAGTAGTGAATGCGGCCGCGTTGGACAAGAACCTCTTTCCCCCCCAAAAGGCCCACGCCCACCTCGCCGGTGTGCCCTTCCACGGTGGGCTTGGGAAACCCCGGGATCTCCGAAAACTTTTTCACCTTCTCCCTTTCCAAGGGCAGGATCCCCGAGAGGCCGGAGCCCAAGACCACGGCGATCTTTGGTGAACCCAGCCCCCTTATGGCCTGTGCCGCCTCTTTCAGCCGCATCAAGTACTCCACCTTCGACCTCCTCTTACAGGAGCTCCAGGGCTTCCGTGGCCTCGCGCAGGGTGTGAGCCCGGAAGACCTCCAGTTCCAGCTTTTTGGGGAGGGGTTGGTGGGGCACTACGGCCCGCCTGAAGCCGAGCTTGGCCACCTCTTGCAGCCGTTCCGGGCCCTTTCGCACCGGACGCAGATCCCCGCCCAGGCCCACCTCGCCCACCACCACCGTGCCAGCCGGAATAGGACGCTCGCGCAGACTGGAGAGAACCGCCGCGCATAGCCCCAGGTCCACCGCAGGCTCGGTGACCTCCAGGCCTCCGGCCACAGCCAAGTACACATCCAGAGCCCGCACATGCACGCCCAAAAACTTCTCGATCACCGCCAGGAGCACCAGAGTGCGGTTGAGATCGAGTCCGGCCATGCGGCGCTGGGGCGGACCGTAACCGCTGGCAGGCGTCACCAACGCCTGAACCTCGACAAGGAGCGTGCGCGTCCCCTCCAGGACCGGCACGATGGCCACGCCCGGCCGGGGAAGGGCCTCCTTGGACACGAAGAACAGGGAGGGATTGGGCACCTCCACCAGGCCCTTGGCCCCCATCTCCAACACCGCCACCTCTGCTGTGGAACCATAGCGGTTTTTAACGCAGCGCAGAATACGCAAGTCCCCCTCGCGAATGCCCTCCAGATACACAGCCACGTCCACCAGGTGCTCCACGGTCTTGGGGCCAGCGAATCCCCCCTCTTTCGTGATGTGGGACACGAGAAAAGTCACAATGCCCCCGGCTTTGGCCGCGCGCGAAAGTTGCGCCGCCGCCTCGCGCACCTGGGAAATGCTCCCCACCTCCCCGCCCTCAGGATTGGCCAGCACAGTCTGCAGTGAGTCCACCACAAGAGCCTGGGGAGCGATCCTGACCACAGCGTTCAGGATGGCCAAAAGGTCCTGGCTGGAGAAGAGGAAAAGGTTTTGGGGGTTGAGGCCAAGGCGGTTGGCCCTCAGCTTGATCTGGGACGGCGCTTCCTCGCCGGACACGTACAGGACTTTCCCATGGTGCTCAGCCAAATGCGCGGCGATCTGCAAAAGCAGCGTGGATTTGCCAATGCCCGGCTCGCCCCCAAACAGGACCACCGCCCCCGGGGCGAGACCGCCTAGAACGCGGTCCACCTCCAGCATCCCCGTGGAAAGGCGCGAGGACGAGGGCGCAGGGACTTCGGGAAGGGGCTTAGGCGGTTCCTGCACGCCGATCTCTGTGGGGACGCGCGCTTCCTCCCCCTCCTCCACCAATGTCCCGTAGTTACCACACTGGGGGCAGCGGCCCAGCCATTTGGGCGAGCGGTAGCCGCACTCCTGGCACCGGAAACTCATTCCCCCTTCCGGACCAGGATCTCCCCGTTTTGGGCCTCGGCGATCACCTTGCAGCCAGCAGGGAACTCGTGGGAGAGGATCTTCTCCGCGACGGGATCCTCAAGGAGGCGCTCGATGGTGCGGCGCATGGGCCGGGCCCCGTACTTCTCGTCGTATCCCCGGCTGATCAGGACCTCCAGGGCCGAGGGCTCCACATATAGCTCCATGTGGTGCTCCTCCCAGAGCCGCTTGCGCAACCGACCGATCATGAGCTCGGCGATGGCCTTCACCTGCTCCGTGGTGAGCGGGTGGAACACGATGATGTCGTCAAGACGGTTGAGGAACTCGGGTTTAAACACCTTGCGCACCTCGCCCATCACCCGGGTCTTCATGTCCTGATAAGCCTCCTCGGACTCGATGTCGGCGGTGGCAAACCCTGTGGTGGTCTTATCGGTGATGAGCTTACTCCCAATGTTGGAGGTGAGGATGATCACGGCATTGCGGAAGTCCACCCGGCGACCTTGGGAGTCAGTGAGGACGCCGTCATCCATGACCTGAAGGAGGATGTTGAACACGTCAGGGTGGGCCTTCTCGATCTCGTCGAAGAGGACCACGGAGTAAGGGCGGCGGCGCACGGCCTCCGTGAGCTCGCCCGCTTCCTCATAGCCCACATACCCCGGAGGAGCGCCGATCAAGCGGGACACGGAGAAGCGCTCCATGTATTCGGACATGTCGATGCGGATGAGGGCGTCCTCATCACCGAAGAGGAACTCCGCGAGGGCCCGGGCAAGCTCGGTCTTGCCCACGCCGGTGGGCCCAAGGAACAGGAAACAGCCGATGGGCCGGCGGGGATCCTTGATGCCCGCGTACGCCCGGCGGATGGCCCTCGCCACGGCCTTCACCGCCTCGTCCTGCCCCACCAGCCGCTCGTGGATCTTCTCCTCCATCTTGAGGAGGCGGGTCGTGTCCTCCTCCTGGAGGTGATGCACCGGGATGCCGGTCCAGGCGGAGACAGTTTGGGCCACGTGGTCGGCGCTCACCACCGGCACCACGGGCTCCACCTGAGCTTCCTCAAACTTCTTCAATTCCTCCACGAGCTTTTCACGCTCATCGCGCAGGCGCGCAGCCAGTTCATAGTTCTGCTCAGCCACGGCCGCCTCCTCCTCCTCCTCCAGCCGCGAGATCTCCGACAGAAGCTCGCGCGCCTCCTTGGGAAGCTCAGCAGCCTCCAGGCGAATGCGCGCGGCCGTCTCGTCGATGAGGTCAATGGCCTTGTCCGGCAGGAAGTGGTCGGTGATGTAGCGATCGGCCAACCGGGCCGCCTGCCAGAGGGCCTCGTCGGAGATGCGCACCCCATGGTGCTCTTCGTAGCGCGGCCGCAGGCCCTGCAGGATCCGGAAGGTCTGCTCCACGGAGGGCTCCTCCACGTGCACCACTTTGAACCGCCGCTTCAACGCGGGGTCCTTCTCGATGGTCTTGCGGTAGTCGTCGGGCGTGGAGGTGCCGATGCATTGGATAGCCCCGGAGGCCAACGGCGGCTTGAGGATGGCGGAGGCATCGATGGCCCCCTCAGCGCCGCCTGCGCCCACCACGGTGTGCAGCTCATCAATGAAGAGGACGATGTTCCCGGAGGACATGACCTGATTCAGGATGGCCTTGAGGCGCTGCTCGAATTCACCGCGGTACTTGGTGCCGGCCACGATGGCCGCAAGGTCCAGCTCCACGATCTCCTTGTCGGCCAGGAGGGAGGGGACCTCGCCCCGGGCGATGCGCTGGGCCAGGCCCTCCACAATGGCGGTTTTGCCCACGCCGGCCTCGCCCACAAGCACCGGGTTGTTCTTCTTGCGCCGGGAGAGGATCTGGATGACCCGCTCCAGCTCGCGTTCCCGGCCGATCACGGGATCGAGGAGCCCCGCGGCAGCCTCCTCCACCAGATTGCGGCCGAACTCGCCAAGCTCGCCGGGAAGGCGGGCGGTAGCGGTGCGGATGCGGGACCCACCCCGCCGGGGCGCAAAGTATTCGCGCACTGTGCGCAGATCTATCCCATGAGCGCGCAGGATCTCGGCGGCCGTGCACTCGCCCTCCCGCAGAACAGCAAAAAGGAGGTGTTCAGGCTCGATGGTCTCCGAGCTGTCGCGACGAGCCTCCTCGTAAGCAAGCTTCATCACGCGCTTCAAGCGCTGGGTGGGCTCCAGTTCATCCGGGGGCACATAGATGCGGCCCCGGCCCTTCTGCCGCTCCACATAGCGGGCCACCCGATCGTAGGTAAGCCCTTTGGAAGCGAGGAAGCGCGCGACACGCGTGCCCTCGGTGCGCAGGGCAGCCAAAAGGAGATGCTCGGTGCCCACGTAACGGTGGCGCCACTCCGCGGCCTCCTCTTGAGCCAGGGCCAGCAGCTTCATGGACTCCTTGGAGAACTTCTCGTACATGAAAAACGCCCCGCCCCGATTATACAGAGGGGGCTGCAGACTTCCGGGAATAGGCGTCCAGGGCCGCCTGCAGTCCGTCCCCAAGGAAGATGAGGGCGAGCTCGGCCGCCAGGTCACAGGCCCGCTCCAAAGCCGGGATCTCCTCAGGCCTGGGCGGGGAAAGCACGAACTCCGCCAGGTCCTGATGGGGCGGGGCCGGGCCAATCCCCACCCGCAGTCTGGGCACGTCCGCGGTCCCCACCGCCGCCAAAACCGAGCGCATCCCCCGGTGACTCCCCGCCCCCCCACGCGGACGAAGTCGTACCTCCCCAAGAGGGAGATCCACATCGTCGTAGACAGCAAGGAGGTTCGGCGCGGAAAGGGGGAAGAGACGGAGAAGCTCGGCCACAGCCTGGCCCGCCAAATTCATGAACGTAAGAGGCCGCAGGACCAGGGCCCCCTCTTTTTGAAAGACCTCGCCCCAGGGGAAGCGCTGGGCTTGCCACTCCCCCTGGGAGAGGAGACGGTTCACCACCCAAAAGCCCACGTTGTGGCGGGAGGCTGCATGCTGGGGGCCGGGGTTACCAAGGCCGACGACTGCCCTCAACCCTTCTCCGGTTTAGCTGGGGGCTTGGGTTCAGGCTTGGCCTCGGGCGCGGGAGCCGCAGTAGGCGCGGTCTCCGCTGGCGTGGGCGCCGCCTCCACCCTGAACGGCACCACTACGACCACGGCGTCCTCCGGCGGAAGAAGCGGCCGCACCCCCTCCGGCCAGGGGATGTCCCGCACCAGAATGGCCTCATCCAAGCCCAGTTTGGAAACATCCACGACCACGTAAGGTGGGATCCTCTCGGGCGGGGCCTCCACGGGTATCTCTGTATGCAAAAGCTCTAAGACCCCGCCGGCTTTGACGCCCGGGGCTTCGCCCTCCAGCCGCACGGGAACAGCGATCTCCAGGGCCCGACCCGCCTCGGGCACATAGAAGTCCAGGTGAAGGAAGCGCATGGTGATGGGGTCCACCTGCACGTCCTTCACGAACACGTGGTACACCTCGCTGTCCACGCGGAGCTCCACCATGGTGGAGCGGGTGATGCGGCTGAACATGGTCTGCACGTCCTTTTCGGCCAGGGCCACGTGCACGGGGGCGAGGTGGGCCCCGTACAGCACCGCGGGGATCAAGCCCTGCCGGCGCAGGACGCGCGCCCTCTCCTTCGGGAACCGGAGTTTGGCCTGCACCGTGATCATCGCTCCCTCCTCAGGGACCGTAGGCAAGGAATTCGGTTATGGACTCGTGTTGATAGATGCGGCGAATGGCATCCGCCAAAAAGCGCACGATGGACACCACTTCCACCTGGGGATGCCGCCGCACCTCGTCACGGAGAGCGATGCTATCGGTCACCAAAACCTTGCGCAAGGGCGAGTGCGCCAAGGTCTCCAGGGCCTCGCCCACGAAAAGGCCATGAACACAGGCAGCGTAAACCCCTTTTGCGCCCGCATCCATGAGGGCGTGGGCCGCCTCCACCAGCGTCCCACCTGTGGCCAGGATGTCGTCCACAAGGAGCACCTGCTTTCCCCGCACATCGCCGATCACTTGCTGGCGGATTTCCCCGGTGGGCAGGCGGGCCTTCTCCCCCCGCTCGCTGCGGTAGGTGACCACCACGGCCAGGGGGCAATCAAAAAGCCTGCCCAGGCGGCGGGCCCGCCACACCCCGCCCAGATCAGGGGAGGCCACCACCAGGTCCTCCACCCAGTGCGGCTGGTGGGCCATAATGTGGCGGTGCAAAAGGGGATCGATGCGCAAGTGATCCACGGGGACGTTGAAGAACCCCTGGATTTGGCCGGCGTGGAGCTCCAGGGTCACCACGCGGTGCACGCCCGCCCTCTCCAGGAGATCGGCCACGAGCCGCGCGGATATGGGGACCCGCCCGGTCTTCTTTCGGTCCTGACGGCCATAGCCAAAGTAGGGGATCACCGCACAGATCATGCGGGCGGAGGCGCGCCGCAGCGCATCCGTAAGGAGCAGTAGCTCCATGAGATTGTCATTTACGGGAGGAGAAATGGACTGAATGATGAACACGTCCTTTCCCCGCACGCTTTGCTGGATCTGCACCCGAATCTCACCGTCAGGGAATCGACCGGGAGTGTAACGCTTCTCCCCGCTTTTGGGGTCCGGAAGATCCGCCTCACACAGCTCCACCCCCAGCTCCTGGGCGATGGCCTGGGCCAGGGAGAGGCTGGCACTTCCCGCCAGGATGCGCAGGTTTGTCTGAGCACTCATGCTGGACGTCTGGCCCATTCAGGCTTTATCACTTGCGGACTGCGCTCCAAAGCGAGGGCGTAGGGCGGCACGTCCGCGGTGACCACCGACCCCGCCCCCACCACCGCCCCCTCACCGATGCGAATGGGTGCAATAAGGCAGGCGTTGCTGCCGATGAACGCACCGGCACCGATCTCCGTGCGGAATTTCTCCGTTTTGCCGGGTTGGAAGTTACAGGTGATGGCGCCGGCACCGATGTTTGCCCCCGGCCCCACCTCCGCGTCGCCAATGTATGCCAAATGTAGGGCCTTCGTGCCCGCCCCGATCTGGGAGGCCTTGACCTCCACGAAGTTGCCGATGCGGGCGTGGGCCCCGATGCGCGCGCCCGCACGCAGATGGGCATACGGTCCAATTTGTGCCCCCGCGTCAACGCTTGCACCTTCCACCACGGAGAACCAAATGCGCACGCCCGCGGCCACCTTGGCGTCCACAAGATAAGCCTGGGGCCCGATGACGCAGTTGGGGCCAATCTCTGTCTCCCCATACAGGAAGGTGCCGGGCAGGATGAGGGCGTCCGGGGCCACCCGCACATCCGGCCCAGGATAAACCGTATGGGGATCGAGGACCGTAACCCCCTCTTTCATCCAGGAGGTGAGGATGCGCCACCGGAGGACCCCCTCCAGGCGGGCCAAGTCCACCCGGTCGTTCACGCCCAAAAGATCCTGGGGCTGAGACCAACGGAGGGCCGCCACCCGCGGATGGAGCAGGGCCACCAGGTCCGTGAGGTAGTACTCGCCTTTCGCGTTATTTGGGGAAATCCGCTCAAGCGCGTCCCAAAGAGCTTGGTCGTTCTCCAGACACCAAATGCCGCTGTTCACCTCTTTGATTTGGAGCTCTGCGGGCGAGGCGTCCTGGGCCTCCACGATGCGCTTGGGCCGGCCGGACTCGTCCCGCACCACCCGGCCATAGCTTCCTGCCTCAGCAACCTCCACGCTGAGGAACGAGGCCAACGCCCCTGCCCGAAGATGATGGTCCACCAACGCCCGCAGGGCCTCCGCGGGGACCAACGGCACGTCCCCGGGCAGCACAAGGAACCGGGGCGCGGACAGGTGGGCCCGGGTCTTACCCACGGCGTGCCCCGTGCCCAACGGCTCCCCTTGCTCCACAAACTTCACCGGCCAGGAGGAAAAGGCCTCCTGTACCTTTTCCTTTCCATAGGAAACCACCACGACGATCTGGTTTGGGTTGAGGGCCTGGACGGCGCGCAGGGGGTAGGTCAGAAGGGGAAGGCCGCACAAGGAGTGCAAAACCTTGGGCTGGGCAGAACGCATGCGCGTTCCTTTGCCCGCAGCCAGCACCACCACATCTAGGGATGTGCTCACCTACACGACTATACCTGGACTTTCTTCTTTGCGCAAAGCTACGGGAGCCGGCGCAGGCGTGGGTCCCACCGGTCGCGCAAAAAGTCGCCCAACAGGTTCAACCCCAAAACGGAGCCGGTGAGCACAAGGCCGGGGAAGACCGCGGGCCACGGCGAGCGATATAGCCAGGTTTGGGCCTCCCAGAGCATGCGCCCCCAGGTGGGGTGCGGCGGTTGAATCCCCAAGCCGAGATAGGAAAGAGAAGCTTCAGCCAGAAGGGAGGTGGAAAGGGAGAAGGTGGCCTGAACGAGGAGGGAAGAGGTGAGGTTGGGAAGGATGTGGCGGAGGAGGAGGTGCACGTGGCCGGCGCCCACGGCCCGCGCGGCCAGCACGAACTCCCGGCCCCGTAGTTCCAACGCGCCCGCGTGGGTCAGGCGCGCAAAATACGGGAGGTTGAACAGGGCCAAGGCCAGGGCCACCCCGGAAACCCCTGGGCCCAGGAGCACGGCCAGAAGAAGGGCCAGAAGGACAGGAGGGAAGGCGAGAAGGGCGTCGGCCAGGCGGATGAGCAAGGAGGCCCATGTCCCCGGAAAGAACCCCGCGGCCAGGCCCAGGACGAGGCCCAGGGAGCCGCCTGCGGCCAGCGCCAGGAGGGCCACGGCCCAGCTGGCCCGGCCCCCGGCCATGACCCGGGAAAGCACATCCCGGCCAAACCAGTCCGTGCCAAAGGGATGGGAGAGGGAGGGGCGGGCCAAAGCTGGACCAGAAAGGGCCTCCGCCTCATAGGGAAGCCAAAACACCCCCAAAAGAACAAGCAGAAGCCCAGCACCAGCGAGACAAACCCCCAATACCAGCCGGCTCATGAGTAGCGGACCCGCGGGTCCAGGAAGCCGTAGAGGATCTCCGCCGCCGTGCTCACCAGGGTCACCGCCGCCGCCGCAAGCACCGCCAGCCCTAAAAGAAGCGGGATATCTCGAAAGAAGGCCGCGGCCACCGCGTATTGCCCAAGGCCAGGCAGGGAAAAAACCCGCTCCACCACGAGGGCGCCGGCCAGGAGGCGGCCAAACACCAGGCCAAGCCCGGCGGTCAAGGGGATAAGGGCGTTGCGCAGGGCGTGGCGGAAGAGCACAGCGTTTTCGGGGAGGCCCTTGGCGCGGGCCGCCCGCACAAAGTCCAAAAAAAGCACGTCCGCCAACACCGCGCGGGTCAAGCGGGCAAAGTAGGCAATGCGGGGCAAGGCAAGGGTCAGGGCGGGCAGGAGGAGATAGCCCCACGCTGGGCCGCTTTCCCGGCCGAGAAATCCACGGACGGGAAGAAGTTGGAGCAGGAGAATTCCCAGCCAGAACTCGGGCAGGGCCAACCCCAACTGGGAAAACCCGGAAAGAAGGAGATCCCCGGAGCGGCCCAGGTTGGCTGCGCTGGCCAGCCCCAAAACCACGCCCAAAACGAAGGACAGCAGGCTAGCAACGAGGGCCAAGGGAAAGGTGACGAGGATTCCCTGCGCGAGAAGGGAGGCCACGGAAGAGCCGGGGTAACGCCAGGATGTGCCCAAATCGCCGTGGAGGACGCGCCAAAGCCATTGGCCTAGGCGGACCAGCCAGGGCTGATCCAGACCCAGGGCACGGCGGGCCGCTTCATAGCGCTCTGGGGTGGCCTCCGCGCCCACCATGAGGCGCGCCGCGTCGCCGGGGATCACCGTGAGCACCAAAAAAACGGCCATGGTCACCACCGCCATGGTGGCGACCATGGCCACCACTCGCAGGATCAGGAAGCGGAACACGCGAGGGGGGCTTAGTCCCCGGCCACCTCCGCCTTTCCCTTGCGCACGGCGGCCTGGGCCGCGGCCAGCCGCGCCACCGGGATGCGCCAGGGCGAGGCCGACACGTAGTCAAGACCAAGCTCGTGGCAAAGGTGGACGGAGCGGGACTCGCCGCCGTGCTCGCCGCAGATCCCCACGGAGAGTTCCGGCCGGGTCCGCCGGCCCCTCTCCACCGCAATGCGCATGAGCTCGCCCACCCCAGCCGGGTCCAGGGTCTCAAATGGGTCCTCCGGGAGGATCCGCCGCTCCAGGTACTCCCGGATGAACTTGCCCGCGTCGTCCCGGGAGAACCCAAAGGTCATCTGGGTGAGGTCGTTGGTGCCGAAGGAGAAGAACTCCGCCTCCCGGGCGATCTCGTCGGCGGTGAGGGCCGCCCGCGGCACCTCCACCATCGTCCCCACCTTGAAGTGGATCTCCACCCCTTCCTGGGCCATCACGCGCTGGGCGATCTCCTGGACGCGCCCGCGCATGGCCTTCATCTCGTTCACATGACCCACAAGGGGGATCATGACCTCCGGCTTTGGGTTGAGCCCCTCCCTCTTGAGCTTGGCCGCGGCCCGGAAGATCGCCTCCACCTGCATGTCGTAGAGATCGGGATGGGTGATGCCCAGCCGCACCCCGCGATGGCCAAGCATGGGGTTGAACTCGTGGAGGGAGTCGATGTACGCCCGCAAGTCCTCATATTTCATGCCCAACCGCTCGGCCAGGGCCCGGATGTCCTTGTCCTCCCTGGGCAGGAACTCATGCATAGGGGGATCCAAAAGCCTGATGATCACGGGCTTGCCGTCCATGACCCTGAGGATCCCCTCGAAGTCCTGGATCTGCATGCACTGGAGGGCGGACAGGGCGCGCTGACGCGCCTCCGGACTAGGCGCCACGAGGGCCTCCTGCATGTAGGAGATACGATCCTCGGCGAAGAACATGTGCTCTGTGCGGCACAGGCCGATCCCCGCGGCCCCGAAGGCCAGAGCAATCGCGGCTTGATCGGGCAGGTCCGCGTTGGCCCGCACCCCCAGCCGCCGGCGCGCATCCGCCCATCGCATGAGCTTCTCAAAAAGACGGTAGATGGGGGCCTCCTCGGGCCTCATGGTCTTGGTGATGAGGACTTGCACCACCTCGCTGGGCTGGGTGGGGATCCTGCCCAAGAGCACCTCCCCGGTGGTGCCGTCGATGCTCAGCCAGTCTCCTTCGCGCAGGGTCTCGCCGGCCACGCGGATCTCGCGCTTGCCGTAGTCGATGTGGATGGCCTCGCAGCCCACCACCGCCACTTTTCCGATCTGGCGCGCCACCACCGCGGCATGGGAGGTGAGGCCACCGCGGGCGGTGAGGATGCCGTGAGCGGCGGCCATGCCCCGGATGTCGTCGGGCGAGGTCTCGTGGCGAACGAGGAGCACCGGCCCTTCCTGGGCCATCTCCACCGCCTTTTGCGCGGAAAGTGCGACGCGGCCGGAGGCTGCCCCCGGCCCCGCGGCCAACCCCTTGGCCAAAACCTTGGCCCGGGCCTTGGCCTTGGGATCAAAGATGGGCTGGAGAAGCTGGGAAAGCTGCTCCGCCGGATCGATGCGGAGGATGGCCTCGTCCTCGGTGATCAGGCCCGCCTCGGCCATCTCCACGGCGATGCGCACCGCCGCAAACCCCGTGCGCTTGCCCGCCCGCGTCTGAAGGATGTACAGCTTCCCTTCCTCAATGGTGAATTCCACGTCCTGCATGTCGCGGTAGTGGCGCTCCAGGATCTCCCGAATGCGCAAAAGCTCCAGATAAACCTCGGGCATGGCCTCCTCCAGGGAGATCTGGGTGGGCTCAGTCTTCGCGGCCTTGGAAATGGGGTTGGGGGTGCGGATGCCGGCCACCACGTCCTCGCCCTGGGCGTTAAGGAGGAACTCCCCATAGAGGCGGTTCTCCCCGGTGGCCGGGTCACGGGTGAAGCACACGCCGGTCCCCGAGCGGTTTCCGAGGTTGCCAAACACCATGGCCTGCACGTTCACGGCCGTGCCCATCTCCTCGGGGATGCGGTACATGCGCCGGTACACCCGGGCCCGCTCGTTCATCCAGGAGCGCACCACCGCCGCGATCGCACCCCACAGCTGCTCCCAGGGGTCCTGGGGGAATTCCTCCCCCGCTTGACGGATGATGGCCTTGTAGCGGGCCACGAGCTCGCGGAAGTCCTCGGCGGTGAGGTCCAGATCGGAGGAGGCGCCGCGCTGGCGCTTCAGTTCCTCCATGGCCTCGCCGAATGGGTCCACCTCGTCCTTTATGCCCAGCACCACCGAGCCGTACATGGCAAGAAGGCGGCGGTAGGCATCGTAGGCGAAGCGGGGGGAAGTGCGGGCGGCCAGGCCCTCCACGGCCCGATCGTTGAGGCCCAAGTTGAGGATGGTGTCCATCATGCCGGGCATGGACACGGGCGCACCGGAGCGCACGGACACAAGGAGGGGATTGCGGGGATCGCCGAACGTGCGGCCCGTGGCCTCCTCCAGGAAGGCCATCCCTGCCCGGACCTGCTCAGCTAAACCGTCCGGATATCGGCCGCCGTTTTTATAGTAGTAGCGGCAGACCTCCGTGGTGATGGTGAACCCTGGCGGCACAGGAATGCCCAACGCCGCCATCTCCGCGAGGTTCGCGCCTTTGCCCCCAAGGAGGTCCTTCATCTTGGCGCTGCCCTCGGTCCTGCCCGCGCCAAACAGGTACACATGCTTCGCCATTCTTCTCACCCCTTGAGCAGTGCCCGGACGAACTCCGCGGCGCGGAACGGGGCCAGGTCCTCAAGATCCTTGCCGGTCCCCACCCATAGGATGGGCAGGTCCAAGGCCCGTACCACGGGGAGGACCGCGCCGCCCCGGGCCGTGCCGTCCAATTTCGTGAGCGCAAGGCCTGTGAGCCCCACGGCTTCGTGGAAGAACTGAGCCTGGGGGATGGCGTTCTGCCCCACCGTGGCATCCACCACCAGGATGCGCTCCCGTGGCGGCTGACCCGTCATCTTCTCCACCACCCTGCGGATCTTGCTCAACTCCTCCATGAGCGGTTTTTTCGTGTGGAGCCGCCCGGCGGTATCAACCAAAACAACATCATAGCCGGAAGCCTTGGCGTGCTCCAGGGCGTCATGGACCACGGCGCCTGGGTCCGCCCCGGGTTTGTGGGCCACCACCGGCAAGCCCGCGGCCTGCCCCAGCTCCCTCAATTGCTCAATGGCCGCGGCCCGGAACGTGTCCGCCGCCACCACCAGGGGCCTGTGCCCCTCCCCCTTCAACCACCACCCCACCTTCGCCACCGTGGTGGTCTTCCCTGAACCGTTCACGCCCACAAAAAGGAGCACGGAGAGTCCGGAAGGCAAGGAAAAAGGCCGTTCTGCTCCTGCCAAATCCGCCAGAACAACCTTTTCCACCAGGGAGAGGAGCTCCTCCCAGGTGCAGCGGGCGGGTAGCCTCTCCGCCACGGCTTGCACAATGCGGGCTGTTTCCTGCGGACCCACGTCCGCGGCAAGCAAGGCCTCCTCCAGACGCGCCAGAAGCTCCTCGTTGTTCGCGCCTTGGAAGGCGGCGCGTAGTGGGGCCAAAAGCCCCTCCCGCGTGCGGGAAAGACCAGCCCGAAGCTTCTCCCAAAAACTCTCCCTCACATCTGCTCGGGCGCGTTGACCCCGAGGATCGTCAGCCCCCGGAAGAGGACGAGTTTCAGGCCGGCCAGGAGGGCCAAGCGCGCGGGCGTGGCCGGCCCCTGCCCAAGGATCCGCACCCGCGCATAGTAGGAATGAAAGACCCCGGCCAAGGCCTCCAGGTACTCGCAAAGGAGATGGGGCGCAAAATCGTAGGCCGCCTTCCGCACCACATCCGGAAAGCGATCGAGCTCACGAATGAGCAGGAGTTCCTCCGCCTCGCCAAGCGGGCGCAAATCAACGCTAAGGAGATCCTCCGGCATCTCACCCCGCGCCGCGGCCTCCCGAAAGACAGAGGCAATGCGGGTGTGGGCATATTGCACGTAGTACACAGGGTTCTCCAGGCTCTGTTTTTTGGCGAGCTCGAAGTCGAACACCAGGTGGCTTTCGGGCTTGCGCATGACCATGAAGTAGCGGGTGGCGTCGGGACCGACCTCGTCCACCAGGTCCTTCAGGCGCAGGAACCGACCAGCCCGGGTGGACATCTTCTCGATCCCTTCCGCGCCCTTGAGGGTCACAAATTGGTGGAGGCAATAGCTGAGGAAATCCTCAGGGAGGCCCAAAAGACGGACGGCAAGCTTCACCTGCTGCTGTTCCTCCACGTGGTCGGCGCCTTGCACGTCCACCACCCGATGGAAGCCGCGCCGGAACTTGTCCAGGTGATAGGCGATGTCCACCATGAGGTAGGTGGGGGTGCCGTCGGAGCGGATGAGCACGGGATCACGGCCCAGGCCATGGGCTTTGGCGGAAAGCCAGACCGCTCCAGCCCGTTCGTAGATAGCCCCCCGCTCCCTTAGCATCTGCAGCACCTCCTGCACGAGGCCCTTGCGAATGATCTCGCCCTCCCTGGTCCACACGTCAAACCGCACGCGCATCGCTTCCAAGTCCTCTTCGATCATGTGGAGCATGCGGGGGACGACTTCGTGGCGAAAAAACCTTTTGGCCTCGGCGTTCCATTCCGGATAGGCATTGCCCAGCTTCCCTGCGAGCTCTTGACCAATGGGGATGAGGTAATCGCCGTGGTAGCCGCCTTCGGGGATGGGCTGGGGGTGGCCCAGGGCCTGGCGATACCGGGCCCAAAGGGACTGGGCCAGGAGATCGATCTGGCGGCCCTCGTCGTTGAGGTAGTACTCGCGAGTCACGGAGAAACCCAGCTCAGAAAAGAGGTTGGCCAGGACATCGCCGAGGGCGGCCTGGCGGCCATGCCCGATGGTGAGTGGGCCCGTGGGATTGGAGGAAACAAACTCCACCTGCAGTGCGCGGCCCATACCCTCCGCACTTTTCCCATACCTCAGGCCATCCGCAAGCATGGCCCGCAGCACCGCATACAGGCTTTCCGGGCACAGAAAGAAATTGAGAAAGCCTTGGACGGCATGGACCTCGCGGAACGCGGGGGAAGCGCGCAGGACCTGGGCTAGGCGCTGGGCCAGCTCCTGGGGCGAGGAACGCGCGTGTTTGGCCAGGAGGAAACCCACGCGGGATGTGAAATCCCCGAGTTCCGGCCGAGGGGGGCGATCCACGGGGATCTCGGCCGGAGGGGGCAGGCCCGCACGGTCCAGCGCGGCTTTAATGGACTCCTGGACCAGGGCCTCCAGCCGCATTCACTTCTCGATGACGAACCGGATGCCGGTCTTGACCTCGCCCCCGATCTCCACGTCGATGAAGCCCGGCGTGACCTTGATCTCCGCCTCCCCTTCCCGCTCCACGAGCCGGCGGGCGATGGCGATGGCCTTGATGGCCTGGTTCACAGCACCAGCCCCAATGGCGTGGGCCTCGACGATGCCATCCTCCTCCAACGCCCCGGCGATGGCCCCCGCTACCGCTTTGGGATTGGAAGTGGCTGCGACTTTGAGGATCTGCATGCTGGCCTCCTTGGTTTTGGCAAGGGTTTGCGCTGGGCATTCTAGCGGGCCGGCCGCGCCCCGGCAATCCCGACGTTGCGCAGGACCAAAAAACGCTTAGGATCCCAGCGATGGCCCGCTGGATCCTCCACGTGGACATGGACGCCTTTTATGCCTCCGTGGAGCAGCTCGATCACCCCGAGCTGCGGGGAAAGCCGGTCATCGTGGCCGGGCTTGGTCCCCGCGGGGTGGTGGCCACCGCCTCCTACGAGGCCCGCGCCCTCGGCGTGCATTCCGCCATGCCCACCGCCCAGGCCCGCCGACTCTGCCCTCAGGGGGTGTTCCTCTCCCCGCGCTTCGCGCGTTACGAGGCGATGGCAGAAAAGGTGCGTTCCATCCTCCGCAGCTACAGCCCCCTTGTGGAACCGATCTCCTTGGACGAGGCCTTCGTGGACTTGAGCGGAACCGCGTTTATCCACGGCCCAGCGGAGGAGGTGGCCCAGGAGCTCCATAGCCGCATCCCCAAGGAGACGGGCCTGTCCTGCGCGGTGGGCCTAGGCCCCAATAAGCTCATGGCCAAATTGGCCTCGGATGCGGCCAAACCCGGCGGCCTGCGCATCGTGCGCCCTGAGGAAGCGTTGGACTTCCTTTCCCCTCTGCCGGTGGAAAAGCTGTGGGGGGTAGGGCCGAAGACCGCAGCCCGTCTCCATGAAAAGGGCATCTACACCGTGGAGGAACTGCGGAAGGTGCGTTTGCCTCTCCTCCAGTCTTGGTTTGGGCCCAAAGGCGGGGAGTTCCTGTGGCGATTGAGTCGGGGGCAGGACGACGACCCCGTGGTGGCGGTGCGGCCCGCCAAATCCATCTCCCACGAGACCACCTATCCCGAAGACCTCTTCCATGTGGAGCAGATTAAAGGCGAGCTCAGGCGCCTGAGCCTTCTTGTCGTGGACCGGCTCCAGGCCGAGGGCCTGCTGGCCCAAACAGTGCAAATCAAGGTGCGCTTTTCCCACTTCACCACGGTGACCCGGCAGACCCGCCTTCCTGAGCCCACGGACCATCCGGTGCTCATCGCCGCCGAGGCCGTGGGGCTGTTGGGGCGGGTGCTCATCCCCGCTGGCCAGGGGATAAGGCTTTTGGGGGTGGGTTTGGCCGATCTCTCCCCCGCTGAATTCCGGGCCCTCCCGCTTTTTTCTGACGATCAGCTGGGCCAAGTGATCCACCAGGGCTGAGCCTCCCCAACCCTAGTGGAAACTGAGCCCATCCGGTACGCTTGGGGGGATGAAGCGGGCGATGTTTTTGGTTTTCGTTTGGACCGCGGTGGGCTGGGCCGTCCAAATCTGTCAGTACCAGGCGCCGGCCACAAACCTCTTGCGGGGGGACGCGGCCTTCTATTACCGCTATTACGACGATCCATTCACCCCCGGGCCGGACACGAGCTCCGGGCGGCTGGCGCTGAACGGGGATTGGCTCGTGGACTCCCCCGCTTTGGGGGTGGGGCTCGCCTTCGGGGGCGAGTTCTCTTTGTACCAACAGGCCTTGACCGCGGCGGCACAGATCTCCGGCACCTTTCGGCAATACCCGTTCCCCCAGATCTCCTACTTCGCGTTCGGCGGGGTGGAGGGTTTTTTGGACACGCGCTTGCCGCGGCCGGGGCTAGAGGTGCGCGCCGGCCTGGGTTACGGCCGCTTCTCCGATGTGACCCCCCTTGTGCGTGCCCTGCGCCTGGAGGAAAAGCTCTTGGAGCGGGGCGCGCTCCTTGTGGCCCTGCGGGAGAACACCCTTTTGCGTCTGGCCCAAGAGATCGGCCGGGAAAAGCTGTACGCCTCGAGGGCTGAGTTGGTCGCCGCTTTAGCTCGCCTTTTGGAGCGGGAGGCCAAGGTCACCTTGGACCCCAAAAGCCTTTTTCTCCTGGAGGCGGTGCTGGAAGAGGAGGGCCTGGAGCGATACTGTGGTTGGGTAGTGCAATTTGGCTTGGGGTATGCGGTCATACGGCCGCAGGCCGGGGCCACGCTCACCTTCAACCTGGCCCTCCAGGCCGCCGTGGCCCCCGACCTCAGATCCCAAGTGCTGTTCAAAACGGAGATCTCCGGGCCGTACCAGTTGCTTGAGGAATACAGCTGGAACCTGAGCGCCGGCTATAACTACCGATTGGACGAGCTCGCCACTTTCTCCGCCCAATACGTGTTGCGGCAGGTGAAGCCGCGGGGCCAGCTCCCCGCTGGTACACAAAACGTCACGTTCCAGCTCATTTTCCGCCTGGGCGGGGCCACGGTGACCCTCCAGGTCGGGTTCTCCAAAGTGGCGGAAGCTCCCGCTTGGACCCAAGATTTTCTCGTCTCCGCGGGATGGCGCCTGTGGTGAGACAGGCCTTGGTCTTGCCGATCAGGTTTTACCAGCGTTTCATTTCCCCGTTTTTGCCCAGGCGCTGCCGGTTCCACCCAAGCTGTTCAGAATACGCAGCCCAGGCCATCCTCAAGCATGGGATCCTGCGGGGAGGATGGCTGGCGCTGCGGCGGCTTTTGCGCTGCGGGCCCTGGCACCCCGGCGGCTACGACCCCCTTCCCTGACGAAACTCCTCCTGCACTTTCCGGAAGAGGCCAGGATCGGTCCAAAGCTCAAGGCATGTGGCTGCCACAGCCTTAGCTGCCGCAACCATGGCCTTTGCTGCTCCCTCGCTTCTTGCGGCCTCCGCAAACTCCCGGGAGTGCCCGGGGATCTCACCCGGTCCGATGCGGATGTAGGGATGGATCGCCGGGACCTCCCAGGAAACATCGCCCATGTCCGTGGAGCCCAGGCCTCCCGTCGGCTCCTCCGGAGGATATCCAAGCTCCCCGAGGTATTTGCCGAAGACCTGGGCCAGGGTTTTGTTGGGGCGGATGGCTTTGTACTCATGGCCCACCTTGGTGAACACGAGCTTTGCCCCGGTGGCCAAGGCCGCGCCTTCCGCACATCTCCTGAGCTTTTCCACGAGCTCATCGCGGTAAGTGTTATCCGCAGAACGCACATAAAACTGGGCCGCCGCGTACTCCGGAACGATGTTGGGCTTCACCCCACCATGGGTGATGATCCCATGGATACGAGAGCCGTCTTTGATGTGTTGGCGGAGAGCGTTTAGGGCCACGAATGTCTGGATGACCGCGTCGAGGGCGTTGATCCCCTTCTCCGGTTCAGAGGAGGCATGCGCAGCTTTGCCGTGGAACTCGATCTTCACCTCGGTGATGGCCAAGGACCCCCGCGCGGGGAGGGTTTGATCGGAGGGGTGGACCATCATGGCGACGTCCACATCGCGGAAAAGTCCGGCGTGGATGAGTTTGATCTTCCCGCCGCCGCCCTCCTCAGCGGGCGTGCCCAGGACAAGGAGGGCCCCAGGCAGGTTCTCCTTGAAGGGGGCCAGGCCCAAAGCGGCGCCCACCGCAATGGCAGCGATGAGGTTGTGGCCGCACGCATGCCCGAGCTCCGGCAGGGCGTCGTATTCCGCCAGGATGGCCACGCGCGGCCCAGGCCTCTCCGCAGGGTGCACGGCACGAAAAGCCGTGGGCAAACCGCCTACGCCGCGCTCCACCTTAAAGCCGTTTCTCTCCAAGATCTCCGTGAGCCAAGCCGCAGCCTTGTGTTCAGCAAAACCTAGCTCGGGATTGGCATGAATCCGCAAGGCCAACGCCCAAAGCTCCTCCGCCCGCCTCTCGATCTCCAGCCAAACCTGGGCCTTCACCTCTTCACCCCCGCCGGAGCTCGCTCCGCAAGCCACTTCAGGGCCGCCTTAAGCTCCAAGTCCTCCTCGGCCTCCTCAACCTTGGGGACCTCGATATCCGGGGTGAGGCCAACGTCGTGGACCTTTTGGCCCTTGGGCGTGAGGTATTCGCCGGTGGTGAGCTTCAACACCCCGCCGTCGGGGAGGCGGAGGACGATCTCCTGGATCAGCCCTTTTCCGAAGGTCTTGCGACCCACAAGCACACCCACACCGTAGTCCTGGATAGCGCCAGCCACGATCTCCGCGCCCGAAGCAGTGCCTTCGTTCACCAGGACAGCCAAGGGCAGATTGGGCAAGTCGTTGCCCCGCGAGTGGTACAGGCGCTCGCCGAAGGAGGGCCCGCGCGTGCGCACGATCACCCCCCGATCGATGAACAGACTCGCCACTTCCACGGCCGCGGAGAGGTACCCTCCCGGATTGTTGCGCAAGTCCAAAACGATTCCGCGCAGCTCATCCACGGGCAAGGAGCTCAAGGCCTGGCTCATCACACGGCCGGTGTCGGTATCCAGCCGGCGCACCCGCAGATGGGCCACCCTCTCCTCCGCTAGGTACTGGGCGCGCACGGACTCCACGCGGATGCGGGCCCGCACGATGGTGAGGACCTCGATCTTCCCGTCGGGATGCCGCACCTTGAGGGTGACCGGCGTGCCCTCTGGGCCGCGGATGCGCATGGAGGCCTGCTCCAGCGTCCATCCTTCCGTGGATTCTCCGTCCACCTCTAGAATTACGTCGCCGGGGCGAATACCGGCAGCCTCCGCGGGCGTCCCCGGAAGGGGGGCCACCACGGTGACCCAACCCTTGCGGATGGTGATCTCCATGCCCACCCCGGTGTACTCCCCGGCCAGGGAGCGCTCCCACCGCTCGTATTCCTCAGGGGTGAAGTAGGTGGAGTGGTGGTCGCCGAGGCTCTGGACCATGCCCTTGATGGCCCCTTGGAGCAGCTGGCTATCGCTTATCTGATCGGCCCATAGGAAGTAATTGCGGATGGCTTCGTACACCTGGCCGAGGGGGTGGAAGAGGGCGGCCGTTTGGCCGGCACCAAAGCTCACTACGCCCAACAACACCAGTAACGCTAAGGCCTTGCGCATCTATCTCACCCCGATGGCCCGAGCAAGTTCAAGGAAAACCGGGTCCACCGGCTTTGGACTCTGAGGAAGGGCCTCCCGGAGGGGAACGGCCACCACATCGTGTCCGCGCAAGCCCACAAGGACGCCGAACTTCCCCTGCATGGCGAATTCCACCGCGGCCGCACCAAAGCGCGTGGCCAGGAGGCGATCGAAGGGGGTGGCGACGCCGCCGCGCTGGAGATGGCCCAAGACCACCACCCGGCACTCCATCCCCCGCTCAGCAAGGCGGTCCGCCAGCCAATAGCCCACGCCGCCCAGCTGTACATGCCCGAAGGCGTCCACGCGGCCCTCTTGGGCCACGGGCTTGCCGCCCAGCTCCACGGGGCGCGCGCCCTCAGCCACCACGATGATGGAGAAGGTGCGGCCCCGGGCAAGCCGCGCGTGGATCCCCCTCACCACATCGTCCACGGAGAAGGGCTCCTCAGGCACAAGGATCACGTCGCCTCCGCCGGTGATGCCGCCCAAAAGGGCGATCCAGCCAGAATCACGGCCCATGACCTCCAATACGAACACCCGATGATGGGACTGGGCCGTGGTGTGCAAGCGATCGAGGGCCTCCGTGACCACGGCCAGCGCGGAGTGGAAACCCAAACAGAAATCGGTGCCAGCCACGTCGTTGTCAATGGTTTGTGGGATGCCCACCACAGGAAGGCCGTAGTTCTCATGAAGCCGCCAAGCCACACCCAGGGTGTCGTCCCCACCAATGGGGATGAGGGCGTCGATCCCCCATTTTCGCAGGTTCTGCAAGATCCTTTCGACCTTTTCCGTGGGTTCCCACACCACCCCGCCGTCCGTTTTGACCTTGCGGAACGGGTTGGTGCGGGAGGTGCCGATGATCGTGCCGCCTTGGGGAAGGATCCCGGAGGTGCTGTCCAAGGTCAGCGTCACGGCGTCGTCCTCGATGGGGCCGCGCCAGCCGTCGCGAAACCCGACCACCGCGATGCCCTCTTTATCCGCCCGGCGAACGATGGCCCGCAGGCAGGCATTGATGCCGGCGGAGTCCCCGCCGCCCGTGAGAACCCCAATCCGTTTGAGATTAGGCATAAAGCGACCTCCCTCCTGATCCCACTTGCTCGATCATCTCCTCCGCCACCCGCTGGATGGCCGTCTGGATCTCCTTCCCCACCACGCGGGGGTCGAACACCTTCTTGTTGGGAGACCAGTTGGCACCCTGGGCCTCAAAGGTGATGGGATCAAACACTAATTCCGCGGGCGGAAGGATTTCCGCGCGGTGGGCCATGTAGAACGTGGCGGCGGCGCGCGCATACACATATTGGTAGGTCGTGTCCTTGTTGAACTTGCACACGCCCGCGGCCACAAGGCTCCGCACCTGCTCGGTGGTGAGCCCGGAGGCGCCGTGTAGAACCAAAGGTCGTTCAAGCCCGGCTTGCCTCAGCTTCTCGTCGATCTTCTTTGCCAAATCCACCCGCAGCTGGAGCTCCCGCCCCGCGGAAACACCGTGTTGGGTGCCCACGGAGATGGCCAAGAGATCCACCCCAGTGCGCTCCACGTACTCCACAGCTTCGTCAGGATTGGTGTAGAAGGCCTCATCGGAGACGATGCCCTCCTCCGCGCCCTTTATGCGCCCAAGCTCGCCCTCCACCAGCACCTCGTGGGCATGGGCCAGCTCCACCACCTTCCTCGTGATGGCCACGTTCTCCTCAAATGGGCGGTCGGAGGCATCGATCATCACCGAGGAACACAGGCCTTCCTTTAAGGCCGGAGCTATAAAGGCATCGAGGGCGTCCGGGGTCACATGGTCGAGGTTGATGAACACCCCGATCCGGTGAGAGGCGGTGAGGGCGCGCACGTAGTGGACGAGGGCACGCAGGCCGGCCACGGCGTCTCCTCCCCCCGCGAACTTGGCGGCCCCTTGAGAGATCTGCAGAAGAAGAACGCTCTTTTTGGCGACGTGGGCAGCCAACAGCCCCAAAAGAACGTTGGTCTCGGCAAAGTTGTTGGCCAAAAGAGCGAAGCCTTCGTGCTTGGCTTTGGCATAGACGCGAGCTAGCTCTTTCCCTCCCAAAAACGGCATCCTTCCTCCTTAGTCGGAAATGATACGGGAGGCCTAAAGGATTGCGAGGGCTTCCGGCGGGTTGTGGCCCAGGGCCCGCCAGGCCGCCCCAAGGTGCGCCCGAAAGACCCGGGAAAAATGGGACGCAAGCGGCGTGGGATTGCGCGCGCTCCGCCACCAGTACCAGTCGCTCCCTTCCGCCACATAGATGTGTTCCAGGGCCTTCTTCTGGGCCTCAAGCTCGTCACAAGCACGCACAGCTTCGCGCAGCTCGGCCAGGGCCTGCCAAGCCCTGTTCTGCAGGGGCTCGCCGATCCAGGTGCGAAAGTCCGCGTCGATCCAGGAGCCGGACCACAGGGTGGAAAGCTCCCCCTGAGGACCGAACCGCTCCAAATAAGCGCTCAGCGTGGTGGGCCGGAAACGCCGGTGAATCTCCTGATAGAGGCGGAGGAGGAAGGGCCGCCCGCTTCGCGGGTAGTGATCCCAGGCGTTTTCCCCGTCCATGGCGATGAGCACAAGGGGCGGAGCCTTCCCTGACCAATTCCGGCCCACCGCCGCCACCCGGGCCAGGACGTCCTCCACCGCCTGGTCCGTGGGCCAAGAGCCGTAGGAGAAGCTGAGGAGGTTGGAGAGCACGGTGTCCCGGAACACCACCACCATCTCCGTTGCGCCCAGGCGCAGAAGCCAGGGCTGATACAGCTCAGAGGGCGCGGGCGGGCGGCCCAGGGTGTGGGCGAGGAGGGCCCCATCGGTGGCCACCCACTTGATCCCCACCTCCGCCAGGAGGGCGAGGGCTTCGGGGCTCACCGCGCCTTCCGCTGGCCACATCCCAGTGGGTCTGATCCCAAAGATCTCGGTGTGATGAGAAATGGCACGCACAGCCTGCTCCTGCGCGTCCTCCGGCGCCCGAAAGAGGGGGACCTCGTCCTCCGGCCGCGGCCGCTTGGCCACCCGGGAGTCCAAAAGGAGCGGCAGGATGGGATGGTAAAAGGGCGTGGTTGTGAGCTCTATCTGCCCAGATTTCGCCAGCGCAATGTAGAGGGGAAGCACTGCGGCCACAAGCTCCCTCTGCCAGCGCTCAAGCCCCTGGACATCCCTTTCCGTCGCGGGGAAAGGGTGGCGGAAGCGCTCAGCCCGGGGATCCTCCTCCAGGGCGGTTTGCGCTGTCCAGGCCAGGAAAAACCTGGCCCAAAGGTCCTCCGGGCCCGCGGGTTTCTCGAAAGCGGGCAGACCGCGCCGCGCAAGGGGCATGGGGATGAGCCCAGCGCGCAGGGCCTTTTCCGCCTCCGGGGAACCATGGGGAAGGAACGGGTCCCAGGCCTGGTCCGCGGAAAGGCGCCGCAATTGTTCCGTTAGGGAGGGCGTGAAGTTCACGGTGCACACAAAGCCGGTGCGGTGGAGGTGCTGAGCCATGTCGTAGTAGTCCTTGGCCGCCCGCAACCGAGTCCAGGGCAACACAGCTTCCGAGGAGTCCGGAAGTAGATACCAGGGCTGATGCATGTGCCACAAAAACGCTACATATATTTCGCTCATCCCTTCACCCCCAGGAACTTTTGGGCGTTGGCGTAAGTGATATCGGCCACCTCCTCCAGAGAGCAACCCCACAGACCAGCCAAGGTCTCCGCCACATGCCGCACCTTGCAGGGGTCATTGCGCTGTCCGCGGAAGGGTTGAGGAGGGAGGTAGGGGCAATCGGTTTCCAGGAGGACGCGTTGGGGGGGCACCCTGCGCAGGGCCGCTCGCACCGCCTCGTTTTTAGGGTAGGTCAGGGGGCCGCCGATCCCCAGATACAGGCCCAGGGCCAGGGCCTCTTGCGCCCGCACCAGGTCGCCGGAGAAGGCGTGAAGAACCCCGCGCACCGGCCCTTCCTCGCGCAGCACCCCCAGGCATTCCGACCAGGCCGCCCGCTCGTGAATGATCACGGGCAAATCCAGTTCTTTCCCGAGCCGGAGCTGCGCGCGGAACACCCGGACCTGCTGGTCCCGCGGCGAAAGATCGCGATAGAAATCGAGTCCGCATTCACCCACGGCCAGCGCACCCTTTGTCAGGAGCTCCCGGAGTTGGGCCAGGGCCTCCGCGGTCACGGACTTCGCCTCATGGGGATGGATTCCACAAGCTGCGAAGACATGGGGATGGGCGGCGCTCAGGGCCAGCGACGCTTGGGAACTGGGAAGGTCCACACCAACGTTGAGGGCGTGCACACCATGCTCCTGCATGGTGGCAAGGACCAGTTTTCTGTCCCCGTCGAAATGGGGAAAGTCCAGATGAGCGTGAGTGTCGAAGAGGCGCAGTTTACTGGCGTTCAAGGCTGAAAAAGACCCGGGCCAGGGCAGAAAAAAGGTCGTTGGGCAGGACTGCGCGGGCAGAGTGATCCAAAGTGAGGACCTCCGCAGCCCTTCCGTGGACGAAAACGGCCAAGGCTGCCGCGTGAGCGGCGGGGATCCCGCCGGCCCAAAGGCCCGCCATCACTCCCGCCAACACATCCCCGGAGCCGCCATGGGCCAGGGCCGTGTTCCCTGTGGTGTTGAGAAAAGCCTCTCCAGCAGGATCAGCCACCACCGTGGGCGGCCCTTTAAGCACCACCACCGCCCTCCACTCCCGGGCCCTCTCCGTGGCCCAGCGGATCTTCTCCGGCACCACTTCCTCCGCAGGGACGCCCACCAGGCGGGAGAACTCCCCGGGATGGGGGGTGAGCACGAGTTCCCCATGTTTTCTGCGCAAAAGCTTGGGGTCCTGAGCCAAAGCGAACAGGGCGTCTGCATCAAGGACAAGCTTGGGAACCTTTTCGGTGAGAAGGGCCCGCACCACTTCCGCGGGGCCGGGCGTGCGCCCCAAACCCGGGCCGGCCACCACCACGTCCATCCCCTGACCCAGCCGCAGGGCCTCCTCGGCGGCTTCCGGAGCAAACGTGCCCTCGGGGCTGGCCGGGCCGGGGTGCACCAGGGCCGCCGGCACCAATCCGGCCACCACGGGAAAAACCGGCTCCGGGACGAGGACGTGCACGAGGCCAGCCCCAGCCCGCAGCGCCCCTTCCGCGCACAGGGCCGCGGCCCCGGCCATGCCCACCGCGCCCCCCACCACCAACACCCGACCAAACGTGCCCTTGTGGCCAAACCGCGGCCTCCTGGGCAGAAAGGAAGCACACAACTCCTGGGTAAGAAGGCGGGCCTCAGGCCGCACGATGTCCCAGGCCGCCGGGGGGTAGGCCACCTCCACCACCCGCACCTCGCCGCACAGCTCCGCAGCAGGCGGCAAAACATGGCAGGGCTTGAGGGCGCCCATGGCCAGGGTGAGGTGGGCCTTCACCGCCGGCCCCGGGACGCGCCCGCTGTCGGCGCTGAGCCCGGAGGGAAGATCTATGGCCACAACCATTCCAGAGAAATCCCGCAGGTGCTCGATGGCCCGCCGAGCCAACCCCTGCGCCGGCCCTTGCACCCCTAGCCCAAGGATCCCGTCCAAAACCACCTCCGCCCAGCCCAATCCCCCCTCCAGCAGAGAAAGCTCGTTATCTGTGCGCACTAACTGAACCATTTCCGGAAAGGAGGCGGAGAAGGCCTGGAGTTCCGTGGCCGCAGGGCCAGCGGGCTGGCCCAACACCACGGCCCGGACCTCGGCACCCCATAGCCCCAAAAACCGCAGGGCACACAGGGCGTCCCCGCCGTTTCCGCCTTTGCCAGCCAGGGCCAGGATCCGTCGGCCATGCAGATCCCCAAGCCAGCGCCGGATCTCTTCCGCCGCGCTGCGCCCCGCGGACTCCATGAGGAGAAGGGCGGGCACCCCCAATTCCTCCGCCCGCCGATCCAGTCCCCTCACGGCTTCCCCGGAAAGAACGGAAAGCATGGCCCTCATTGTAGGCTCGGATCGTGCGCTCGCCAAAGGGCCAGAACCTCCTGTCCCACTTCCGCCGGGGTTTTCCCCGTCACGTCCAACCAATGCACGTCCTTTTCGGCCCGGAAGAACGCGAGCTGCCTGCGCGCGTAGTCCTTGGTGTGGCGGATGATGCGGCGCTTTGCCTCGTCCAAGGGGTATTCCCCGCGGAAGAACCCGAAGAGCTCGCGGTAGCCAATGGTGCGGAGGATGGGAGCATCTTCAGGCAGGTTCTTTTCCCAAAGGCGGCGGGCCTCCTCCACCAACCCCCCCTGCAACATGCGCTCCACCCTGGTCTCAATGCGCCGATACAGCTCGTCCCGAGAACACACAAGGCCCACCTTCACCAAGGGCCAAGGGAAAGGGTTTTCCTTCCCCCACAGGGCTGAGATCGGTTTTCCTGTGAGGCGGAGGACCTCCAAGGCCCGGATCATGCGCACCCGATCCCGCGGATGAATCCTTTGGGCACTTGGGGCATCCAGGCGTTGAAGCTCCTCCCGCAGGGCCGCGGTGGGGAGCGTGGCCAGCTCGGCCCGAACGCGGGGGTCCGCCGCCGGGCCGGGGAAAAGACCGCGGGTGAGGGCCCGGATATATAGGGTGCTTCCGCCCACGATGAGGGCGCGCTTTCCCCGCGCCAGGATCTGAGGAAGAATGCGTTCACAATCGGCCCGGAACTGGGCCGCATCGTAGCGGGCCTCCGCGGGGAGCACGCCCACCAAGTGGTGGGGGATGCGGGCCAGGACGTGCGGTGGGGGCCGATCCGCGCCCACCACCAGATCTTGAAAAACGGCGCGCGCGTCAGCGGAGATGATCTCCGCTTCCACTTTTTCCGCCACGTAGGCCGCCACCGGGGTCTTCCCCACCGCTGTGGGGCCAAGCACGAGGAGGACCGTCATTCCTCAGAGAGGAGGAGGCCGTAGAGGTAACGCAGGGAACGCTGGCGCGCTGGATATTTCAGCTTCTCCAGGGCTTTGAGCTCCAGCTGGCGCACGCGCTCCCGGGTGATGTCGAACTGGGTGGCCACCTCCTTGAGGGTGCGGGGATGTCCGTCCTTTAGGCCGTAGCGCAGCTCCAGGATCTCCCGCTCCCGCGGTTCCAGGTCCTGCAGGGCATGAGCGAGGTTCTCCCGGAGTTTGGCCTTCAGGGCCTCCTTCAGGGGGGAAGGCGCGCTCTCGTCGGGGATGAAATCGCCCAAGGTCTCCTCCTCGTCCTCCGAAAGGGGCTTCTCCAGGGAGGTGGTGGCCATGAGGGCGTACTCCAACTTCTTCACGCGCTCCACGCTGGTGCCCAAAAGCTCCGCGAGCTCCTCGTAGGTAGGCGGGGCCCCGTGCTCGCGGATGTATTCCTGGCGCAGCCGATACAGCTCCTGGACCGCCTCCATGGTATGGGTGGGGATGCGTATGGTGCGGGCCTGGTCGGCGATGGCCCGGGTGATGGCCTGGCGGATCCACCAGGTGGCGTAGGTGGAGAACTTGAAGCCCTTGCGCCAGTCGAACTTCTCGATGGCCCGCATGAGGCCGATGTTTCCCTCCTGGATGAGATCCAAAAAGGAGAGGCCCCGGTACATGTAGCGCTTGGCGATGGACACCACCAACCGCAGGTTGGCGGTGGCCATGCGCTCCCGCGCCGCTTGACCCGCGCGCACGAGCTCCTCGAGGCGAGCGCGCTCTTCCGGGGACAATTTTTTCTCGGTGCGCAGGCGGTGGGCGGCCTGCCGGCCAGCCTCGATCCTCTGGGCCAGTTCCACCTCCTCCTCTTTGGTGAGCAGGGGCACGCGGCCGATCTCGCGCAGATACGTGCGGATTGGGTCTTGGGCACGCTCCTCGGGCTCCTGGGGCTCAGCCTCCGCCATCTCCACCAAATACGGCAGGATGACGAGGAGATCCTCCTCGTCCTCGAACTCCTCCGCACCCTGTTTTTCCAAAAACTCTGAAGGCTGGCTCATCGCTTGCGCAACAGTTCCAACCGCTCCCGGCACAGGCGCTGGAACTCCAGGCTGAGCCGGCGCACCTCTTCCCCATCAGCCCGCGCCTCCGCCTCCTTCAACGCCATCCGCACCTCCTCCAGGCGCCGGGCCAGCCGGGGGAGGTACAGGAAACGCACGAGGGCCTCCTCCACCGCCTGGGTCTCCTCGCCCAGCCGCAGCTCCACCAGGAGGGCCCGCGCGGCTTTGGCCGCGGCCTCTGGGGACAGCCCGGCGAGGAGCTGCGCGGGAGC
>CAYSAN010000013.1:0-43003 GCA_964429165.1 uncultured Thermotogaceae bacterium | reverse complement strand
CGCCTCCCAATCCAGCTCAATCGGCCATTCCCCGCGGACACCACCGCACCCAAAACCCTCAATTCCAAAACTTTTTAACAGATCAGCAAAAATGCACCAGCTTCCACCGTTCCCCTCAAAACCCCGCGAACCCCACAGCAGCCCAACGCCGCTCCCCATCCGCGCACCCCTATTCACTTCTCAAAGACCAGCCCCACCACCTTCGCCATTGTATCGCGCCTTTCTATGCCCACAAAAGCTCACCCCACCACCACCGCGTCCTGCTCAAACCGCGGTGGCCCCCGCCCAACGCGCTCAATGCGCCGCACGTCGGCCTCGCACAGGAAGTAAAAGCAAACCGCGTCCTCCACGGGCTCGATCACCTCCTCAAGGGCATGGCGCAGCCGTAAGTAGCCCATGCGATCCAGGCGACACTCGAACACCGAGTACTGTACGCGCTCTCCATAGCCCTCCAGTATCTGGGCTACCCGCTGCCGGCGACGATCATCAGCAATATCGTAGGCTATCACCACGTACGCCTTCATCGCGTGAGGAAGGGCACGTATTCCGCGGCCTCGCCCAAAAGGACCTTGGCCAAAACCCGGGCCTGCAGCTCGGGAACACGAAAATAAGGGACTTCCTGGTTAAACAGATGGTGGCGAACCAGGGTGCGACGGCGTTCCTCCCAGGCCTGCAGGAACGTGCGCAGGGTGGCCCGACTCATGTGACATCCTCCGCCCAAGGAGTACTCAAACCCCTCGGGCTCCACCTGCCCGCGGTTGATGAGGGCCAACACCAGGGAGTCCACCAACACCGGACGCAGCTCCTCCATGAGGTCCAGAACAAGGGCCGGCCGGCCATAGCGATCCATGTGGAGAAAACCCACATAGGGATCAAACCCCACCACATGGCAGGAGGCGAAGACCATGCTGGAAAGGAGGACATAGCCGAAGGACAACATGGCGTTCACGGGGTCGGTGGGCGGGCGGCGCACCCGGCCGGGGAACCGAAACCCCACTTTGCCCAGAAGTTTCGGCCATTCCTTGAAGTAGCGGGCGGAACCGGCCCCCTCCAGCCCGCGCAGCTCCTCCAAGGACTGGGCGCGCTCCACCCGCTCCGCTAACGCTCTCAGGTCCGCCACGGCGCTGGCCAGGTCCGACACCCCCGCGCGCGCCGCACGCATAAGAAGGGTGCGCTGGTTGAGAAGCTTGCCGCGGACCATGGATTTGGCGAGGCGCAGCGACCTCTGCGGGTCCGCCGCCGCCTGGAACTGGGCCCAGCGCAGGGGCACGTTCTTGCTTGTGCCCGCAATGAGCTTCCCCAGGAACTCCCCGCGGCGGGAAAAGTAGGTGACGCCAATGGCGCGGGCCAAAAGCTCGTGCACAAGCGGGGCGGTCACCGTGGTGTTGCCCACCACCACGATCTCCTCAACCTGCTCGAGGGGCATTTTCATGAGCACCCCAGCCTTGGCGCTCACCACGACCACTTGGTCGCCGTCCTTGCGCAGGATGGCCCCGTCCTCCAGCACGTACAAGGCGCTCATGCCAGCCACTCCTCCCAGGAAAAGGAGGCCATGGACATGAGACAAGCGGGTTCCAGGGCACAACCACGGCAGCGAGGTCCTGGCTGGGCCAAAGGGGGAGCAGTTTGGGCGATGAGGTTGCGGGTCTCCTGGACGGCGCGCACGGCGGTGCGGCGAAGCTCGGGGGTCAGGGGCACCTGGACCCGCCGCCGGGAACCGAAGTAAAAGAGAAAACCGAAGGGCACGGGAGATCTTGTCATCTCCTCCAAACACACGGCGATCAAGGCCACGTGCACGCGGTCGCTTTCGGAGACCTTGGCCTTTCCTCGTTTGTATTCCCCGGGCACCAGGTGCGTCCCGTGGTCCTCCACAAGGTCGGCGTAGCCATGGATCCCAAGGCGCTGGGACCAGACGGGGAGCCTGCGGAGACGGCGGGGGCTGGTGTGGGAGGTGGTGGGCCTGTGGACGCGCCGGTGCAGCAGAGCTCCTTCTACGGTGAACTCGTTGGGTTGGAACTGTCCGGCCACGTAGGAGAGCCAGGCGGCGCGCGGACAAAAGGCGTACTCGGCCACGAGGCTGATGGGCAGGTCAGGCCGCATGGAGGAGGCGCACAAGCCCAAGTCCGTGGGTGGTGCGGCGGCCGGCGCCGGCGTAGGGCGCGAACGCCGCCAGTATGGCCAGGGCCTGGGTGAGATGCGCGGGTGCGTCACGCCGGGCCACGAACTCCACGCGTCCCACGAAGCCCCAGATGTGGGCCCGGCCGTCCCACACGCGGCGGGTGCGCACCCAGGCCTCCCGTACCCCTAAGTGCAGCCCGAAGGCCTCCGGGTCCATACCCAGGGGGAAAGGGGAGGCCGCGTTCCACTTGGCCAGCAGGCCTGCAAAAAAGAGCTTGGGCAGAGGAAGAGGCAGGTCCAAATCCCCCTGACGGAAGGTGGTTGGGGAGCAGAACGCAAAGCGGAGGCGATGCACAGGGGGAAGGTTGTAAAGGGAGCGCCAGGGGATTTGGCCCGCCCAATGGCCCTGGTTCTGAACCCCCTCGGGCGCAAGCCACCTCTGACCCAGGCGCAAAGGAAGGCCACCGCGGCGCTCCCAGCGGTCCCAAAAGCGCACGAAAAGATCAGGGGCCAAGACGGCGAGGCGTAAGTGGAGCCTCAGGCCCCCGCGGGGGCCCAAATGGGCGAGGGTGTAGGGGCGAATGCGGTGGCCTGGGGCATGGAGGGCAGCGGAGAGGGCGGGGTCCGCGCGCCGTGCCAAGTCTAAAAAAGCGGCGTGTATCGCCTCCGGCGCAGGGGGCGGTATGGGCTTCCGGCTGCTAAAACTCAACACCACGGCGTACGGACCACTCATGCGCTTCGCATGATCTTCTCCACTTCCTCCCAGCTTGGGAACTGTAGCGGCGAAAAGGTGAGTCCACATTCGTCAAAAGCTTCTTTCAAAAATGAACTAGCAAGATGGAGACAACGCTCCCAATCATTTTTGGTGATGGGCTTCAGGCCGTGGGTGAGGAAAAGCTTATTACGTTGGCCCAATAGGTCCTTGAGAGGTGCTTGGTGGTTGCGGTACACCCGGCCCACGGGATCGTTGAGGGCGGCCAGGATCGCGTAGGCCTCCAGCAGGCCAGCCCAGGAGCGGCCTTCCTTTTCCTTGCGGTCACACAGCTTCTGGGCGAGCTCCGGCGATAAGGAAGCCAGATTGAGGCGGTCCAGGTCCAAATTGTCTGTGTTAAGGTCTTGGGCTTGGAGCCGCAACTGGGCGAGGAGCTCCACGGCGCGGTAGAGGCGGAGGACGGCGTCCTCATAGCGGCGCTGGTCGGCGCGACGCAACGCGTTGCCCACCAAATCTGCCACCAAGTTGAGTTTTTGACAATGGACAATCTGCGCAACCAGGGCACATCCTTCCTGCCACACGCGACCTACCGCCCTCAAAATTTGATAGGCCTCGTTGTAGTCGAAGCGGTCCCAGGCAGCAAGGGCCCGCAAAAAGCTGTGCAAGGTGCTCATGGGTTTAAATTCCTTTTCGGTAATCTCCTCCTCAGCCAAAAGTTCCTCTACTAGCTCAGCGGCGCTGGCATATTCATGGTGCTCATACAGCGTCTGGACTTGGGTCAGGGTCTGCTCCAAAAAGAACGGAGAAGCCCGCACGAGGCGCGCCAGCTCCGTGCCTTTAGCCACCTTCACCGTGTCTCGCCGTTCACCCGTTACCACGCTCAAACTCCACCCTTGCAACAGGGCGGCCACCGTCAGCGCGGCGGACATGGTCTTCGTACCTCCTGTGTAATCGGCCACCCGTTCCCAAACGTCCTTATGCTCCCTCAACGCTTCGGACATGCGGCGGAAACAGTCCTCGAAGTCATCAGGCTCAGAAAGCTCTATGATCTTGTATTTCTCTGGCGTGAGCCCGGCGCGACTGACTATGGGCTCCCCCTTTTCTGTGCGGCATCTGACGTAGCGGCAGGAGCCACCACCGTGCTCGGTGGTGCAGAAAAAGATCGTGATGTCCGGGCGATACTGCTCGATGGCCTTGACTATGGGGTCTGGCTCCCCTCCCACGGTCAGCGCGAGCACATTCCTCATGGCTCCTCCTTGGGGATCACCCAAATCCAGCCGAGGGGTTGGTGGGTGTGGTCCAGACGCAAAAGACGGCGGGAAGCGGGGAAACGCTCCGCTGGCGTCTGCCGGCGCGTCCGAGGATTAAAGCCCATTTTGTATTTGGGATCCCGGTATACACCAGCAAACGCGGGGTCGTCCAAAAGAGCTGGCCCCAATGTTGTTCCCAGCCAACCGGTGCCAAACCCGATTTGCAGGGGAAAGCCCCGAAGATCGCTCCTCGAAAGTTGGCTCAGAAGCTCTTGCCAGGGCTTTGGATCGATTCCCAGCTCTTGGGCCCAAGCGAGGTCGCGCTCCAGGCGCCGGCGAGCCCTCTCCCGGGCCGCCTGAGCGATCCTTTCCCAATCCAGCCACTTCCTCTTTTCCTCCGGGAGGAAGCCGGTTTTCTTCCAGCCACCCCAGGGCCTAAAGGCCGTTTCGTCCACGTGACCCTCGACCAGGAAAGTCGTTTTCGGAGCAAGGGCCTCGAGGGCGATGGGTATGCCGTCGCGGGTGGTGCGCGAAACGCACCGTACGTTGGCCAAAATGAGCTTATCAGTGGCCGCGGGTTGGGAGTCTGCAAGGCGCAGAGTCTTGAGGAGATCCTGGTGGGGGGACTGCCCGAACACGCTTTTTTCCAGTTCCTGGGCGGCGAATTTTGGGTTCCCTCCCACCCGAGTTCGGGCAAGCGAGAGGTTCTGCTCTTTCCACGCCTGCCAAAGGAGCACGGTGCGCAGCGCGCCCTTGAGGGAGGAAGCGGGCAGATAGGGACGGTCATGGGCATCCTTGACGCACTCGCGCACCTCCTGGGTGTTTTGGGGGGCTCCAGGAAGAGCATAGCGTACAAGGGAGCGGTCGATGTGATGGCCGAGGATCTGGCCGGGCGGGACGCCTTTGGTCAGCCGCTCGAGGTCCTTCCCACGCTGTGTGAGCCATTCCACCAGGTGCTCCTCGTGCAAGCGGAGGGTCTGGCCATCGCGGACCACGAAATCGAAGTCCTTCAACAACACGCGCCCAGTGCCGATGTGAACGGGTGATAAAACCTGGACGGCCAAACGGAACCTGGTTTTAGGGGGCATGTGCCACCTCCCATGGGTACAGGAGGGCGAGGCCATAACGCCAAATGGGATGGGGTGCGAGGCCGGGTGGGGCGAGGTCCACCAGCCCGCCCCGGATCCCCGCGGGCACCACCGAGCCCTCCACCACCAGGCGCACCCGCAGCCGACGCACGTGCCCGCCCTCACTGGTCCTGGCAAATCCGCCCACCTCGGTGAAGCGCCAAACCCAGCTTTTTCGAAGGAGCTCAAGCTCCCCTTCCTTGGGCCACAGCCGGGAGAGAAGAACCCCAACGCCCTCCGGCCGGGGGTCGGGCCAGGGGAGGTCGTCCACGTGCTCGGGCTGGAAGCGGCCGTAGCCCACGCTCCGATCACCGCCCACCCCCGTCTCCGCCAGCTCCTGCAGCGCCCTTTCAAAGGCCGCGCGGAACTGGTGTTTTCCGCAAGGAAGATGGGGGTTGAGCCAGGCCACCCCAAACCAAAGGCCACATCCCTCAGCAAAGCGCACGCGCGCAACGGCGAAGAGGTTGCTGCGCAGGGTCAGGCGGTCGAGGCTCACCCGGGGTAGCTCCTGGACCTCCCAAAACCTCCTCCTCAGCTCATGGGGCTTGGCCTGCACCTTTTCCCCCTTGGCGACCCGAAAGAACAAGGGTTCGGGCAGGAAGGCGATGTCCTTCCATTCCACTGTTGGCCGGAAGGAGAGGGGTTTGGGGAACCAGGGCTGGCCCTCGGCCCAGGGAAAGCACGAGGTCAGGAGGAAAGGGGGTTCACCCAGCACAAACGGATTCAGCCACTGATTGGGGTCCTCGCCCAAGCGCACCCAAGCCTGGACCAGCGCGGAAAAGATGGTGTCCGCAGGAATAGTGGGGAGGGTCTCGCTTAAGGAAATATCATGCTCGTGGGGAGCGAGAAGGAAGCCGTGGGGAAAGGTCAAGCGGTAAAGGCTCACGCGCATGGTGCCCCCCTTAAGGGCTTAGGTGCTCGAGTATTTTGCCGATGATCTCGGATTTTTTGGCCAAAAGTTGGGAGGCCTCAGGAAATTCAGCGATGAGGATGGGCCTGGTGAAGTAATCCTGGCCGAATCTCAAGGTTATCTTGATGTCCTTGAATTTGACCTTGCCATAGCCGCGGGAGCCCATGCCGCCCAGGTAGTCGTGTTCAACGAGATTCATGCCCTCGAAGACCACCTCCAGGCGTTCCACGTCCTGGCGCGGATCAGTTCCAACCCCATCGAAGGCGGAGGCCTCATGGACCGTGTACACGAACTCCCCGGGGCCGAAGACGGCGCCAGCGGGCACCCGCTCCACCGACCGGGGGTTGGCCTGGGACGTGATGCGATCAATTGAAACCTCGGTCTTGATCTCCGTGTAAGGTCTGTCCAACGGGAGGCCGTACAACACGTTGGCAGAATCGTCGGAGAGGTGGAGATCCCGCACAAGCAGGCGGGTGGGAAGATTTTTATAGTCAAGTTGTTCCCCCGCGGGCACGCCGAAAACCTGGCAAACACGGCATTCCTTGTAACTTTCCTTGCTCTCGCACACATGGATCCAGGTATGATGAATTTGCCAAGTGGGTTCCTTCCCATAGTGCTTTTCCAAGAGGGAGCGCATTTTCCCCTTAAGGGAGGCCCCCGGGATGTATGGGCGGTTAGAGATGGGGTCGCGGATCACCGGGTTGTCCAGGCCGCCAATGGTGATGCCGGTGGCGCTTCCGCCGACACGCAGCCCCGTCACGGCCTCAAGCTTGAACTCCACGAAAATCCTCCCCCACACACGCAAGGCAATCACGGTGGACACGATCACTCACCTCCCTAGTGGGTTTTGGAGCGAGCCGCGTGGTAAGCCACAATGGCCTCGGCAAACTCCATCAGTCTCCGAAACCGAGCACGCATTTCCTCGGGCTTTTTGGCGTTGACCACCTCGCTCACCGCTCGCTCTAGCACCTGGGCCAAGGGCTCTAGCCCCTCGATGCGCGCGGATCGATAGGCGAGCCGGGGTTTGAGGAGGTACAGGCGGTGGATGGCTGTCTCTGGGTCCCGCGTCCACAGGCTCTCGATTTGGCGGAGTTCATCGAAGATATCCCGGACCTGCGCCATTTTTATATTCCCCAGCATCTGAACCAGCTCCTTGGCCCGTTGGACTAAGACCATGGCGCTCTCCCCAGGCGGTCCGCTGATGATCTTGGGCACATCGTCCAAGATGGGCCCTATATTAGCTGCCGACGCTCCAGACAGGTGTTTCATCTTTTCACCCCCCGTTTCCGTGTGCTGAGCTCGGCCCAGCGGGCGGCCAGGGCAAGGAGGGCAATGTTGTGGTCAAATTTTCCATCCCCAAGCAAACATTGTAGCTCTGCAAATAGCGATGGGTCACGCCCAGTTTTTTGGGCCATCTCCCGCTGGCGTGCCAGCCAATAAGCCGTTCGCCAAATCCATGGTCCCCAAACACCACGCTTCCCCCTTTCCCGGTTGTACACCTCCCACATTTCCTCCAACACAAATAGCACGCGACGTGCGGCCTCGTCCTCACGCACCGCCTTTTCCAGTCTCTCCTTCCAGCCCTCCACCTCCTTCGTGAACACCGACCAGTGCGTCACCTGTCCCAGGAAGTGCACGGCGTCCTTGCGCTTCCTGGTGGTGTAACCCTGATGGTCCCCCTCACCCGTTTCCTTGGCTTCCTCGAGCCGTTTCCCGGCCTCTTGAGCAGCGCGATAAAGCGGATACTTCTCGTCCACAAGCACGATCCCTGCGGAGATGCCCAGATCCGCCCGGCCGGCAAACTTTGCGAACGCCTCTCGCACCTGCCTGGCCAGGGTCAACACCGCGTCCCATGCCCCCACAAAGAAAAGATCGTCACCTCCTGAGTAAACGGCGTAGATGCGCTCGCTTCCCTCGCCCGTGGCCAGCGTGCGCACGATCTCCCCCACGTAGCCCTCAAAGAACACGGTGAGGAGCGTGCTCAAGCTTTGCTTGCGGGAAAAGGTTCCCAGGTCCAAATTCTCACCCTCTTTTTTCACCACGAACCCGTCGCGGAAAAGCCAGCCGAGGTTGTCCATGTCCATGCGCAGGACCCCCAAGTAGGGCGCCCCCCGCGCTTGGCGAGCCAAGACACCAAAATGCTTGATCTCGCGGGGCTGGGGCACGTACTCCTTGCCCTGTTCTGGAGCGCTCTCTCGCTCATGCCAAATGGGCACCACGTTCACTAAGAACTTTCGCAACACTGCCTCCTGCGAGGAGCGAGGGGGTACAAGCTCGTCCGTCAAGCAGTACAGGATCGACTGGTGAGGGGAATTGGACTGGTGCGCAGCGTCCTTCTCGAACACCTCAAGGTCGAAACCAAAGCTGGCCAACACATCCCGCCAGGCGGGTCTCTCCGGAAGGGGCCTAGGCGCCTGCCAGCTGAGGCGCAGGAACCGGGCATTGCGCAAATCCCGACCGAGTTCACGAAAGCTTTCGCAGGTGGGACACCACCGCACCCCTTCCTCGTCCTCGGTCACCGGCCCGGGCTGACCACAGATCTGACACACCTCCCCGGCCGCGCCGTATGGGCGGAAGAGCTGAGCGAGGTCGGAGGCGGAGAGTTCCAGGAAGCGTCGGTTCTTTTGGGCGGAAAGAAGCCGATTCAGCTCATCCTCGGCAAGACGAAGCCCCCGAGCGGCCGTCCAGGTTCCGTTTTCCTCGACGACCCGCGCTGGAGAAAAGTGGGCAGGGGTCAGGGGGACCCCAGCCAAGGCCAAATAAATTAGCCCGCGATGGGCCCGGAGGAGCGCCTGATTGCTGGCAGCGCGCAATTCCTCCAGACGCCCCAGGTCCTGGGGTGGAAGTAGCAGACGGAACCGTCCGCCTCCGCAGTAAAGAAGGTTGGTGGGGGGAAGGCCCAGTTCCCGGAGGATCCAGTGGGCCAGGACCTCGGTGAGCACCTGGAGGTAGAAGCTGCGGGCGCGTAAGACGGAGGCGGCACCCTTTGGGTGCTTCACGGCGTAGATGAAGTCCTGGATACCTGAGAGATCCCCCTCCACCAGGGCGGCCACCGCCGGCTCCGTGGGCCATAGCCCGGCCTCTTGGTCGCGCAGTGTGCGCGCAAGCTGGTATAAATCATCCTGGCGCGTGCGGAACTCCGAGAAGAGGCAAACCGCCAAGGCAGCCGTGGTGTGCAAGTGATCGTAAAGGGACACATCGGGCACATCGTAGTAGTAGGCGGAGGGAATACACCAGGTATAGCGCAAAAGAAGGTCCAAAAGGCTCAGGATATAAGGTTCCAAGCTCGCGGAAGTTTCGTGGCATGCACGGAGGGCTTGGGCCTCGCTTAGGAAGGCATTCCAAAGCTCGCGGTAACCCTCCAGGGTGCGGTTTCGGTCTGGACGATCGTGGTGGGGGAAAAGGCGGTCAGGCTGAAGTTTCAGTTGGGCGAGGGGAAGCCAAGAGGAATGGGCAGCGGCGGCCAGACGGCTGAACGGGCTGAGCATGGGGGTGAGGTCGCCTTTCTCTTCCCGCCCCCGGTGTTCCCGCTCGCCTGCAGAAAGGCGGTCCGCGACCACAACGACCTGAACGGGGTAAAGCTCGTGAGCGCTGCCCTCGGGATCACCGTGGTGCAAGCCCACCGGAGCCAGGGCGCCGCGCCAAGCCGTCGGCACGTAGGTGTTTACGAACTTGTCGCCCACCGCAGAATGGTCCTTTCCCAAAGCGGAGGTCTCACCGGCCCGCTGACCGAATTTGCCTATGTCATGAAGTAGGCCGGCCAGCGCAACTTTTCCCAGCTCTTCTCTCATCCCTCACCTCCTCAAACCATTGTGTCCTTTCACGCCTCCCGGGACATCGGTCATCTGACCCAAGGGCAAAACAGGGGCGAAGAGGCTTGCCACAGCGGTGCGGTCCACGGGAAGGGTTGGCCCCAGCTCCTGACGCACCTTGCGATACACGGAAGCCAACTGGTGCCCCACCGTGCGCGCGCTTTTTCCCAATCTGTTGGCGATGTCTCGATTTGTGCCCCCATGGACCACCAATTCACGGACAACCTCTCGCTCAGCTTTGGTGAGCTTTCGGAAGAAAAGCTCAGAGGCCTGGCTCCTCTCGGCCTGTCGGACAAGGGAGCGCTGGACAGTGGCGGCAGTCCACGGGTCCTGGTATTGGCTTACCGCCTGCAAAAAGAGGGGCATGTTCGTCCAGACGGGCACCGGCAGGTCCAACAGACAGACCCGTGGGTTGCGCACCAATTGCCGAGGATCTTTGTTTTCCGCCTCAGGCGGGGAGTAGAGGTACCAGAGGCGATCCTGGGGGCCAAAGAGTAATTGGGCGGTGAGGAAGGCGGCAAGAGCCAAGGGTTTGCGCCCCCCAGCCACGCACAAGTGCACCACAAACCCGGCGTTCTTCAGGTCCTGGAGGCCCTCGCGAATGGCCCGATAGGCCTGAGCCAACGCGCTTTGGGAGTCCAAGTCCTCAAGGGGCAGGGCCTTGAAATCCAGGGGCACCCCTGGGGCCCAGTGCGGCCAGGCCCTCCTCAGGTGCTGTACAGCCCGGCGGATGGCAGGCTGTGGGGAGAGGGTGTGAAAAACTAAACATCTCCGTATGGCCAAGCCCTGACGCCCAAGAAGGGCAAACGCCAGAAGAACCACCTGGGGCTCCGTACCCAGGGTGGCCACAAGAGCAGGCTTTTGCTCCATAGAGAAAATATAGCGTTTCCCTTGAGCTCTAGCAAAGCTGGAGCTGCCCGGGGAGAACGAAATTAGAGGAGAAGGTTGAGGGATCATCCTCCCCTTTGCATAATGAACGCGCTGCTATGCCAGATAACGTTGTCATCGTGGAATCGCCCACCAAAGCCCGTACCATCTCCGCCTACCTTGGGAAAGGGTTCGTCGTGCTCTCGTCCCGGGGGCACGTGCGGGATCTCCCCGAGGACGAGCTGGGCGTGGACATCCATAATGGGTTTGCCCCCAAATGGGTGGTGCGCAACCGGAAAGTGCTGGCCGAGCTGCGCGCGAAGACCAAGGGGGCGAAGGTCGTGTACTTGGCCACCGACCCAGACCGGGAGGGTGAGGCCATCGCCTATGACCTCATGGAGCTCCTCAAGAACGGGCACAGGTTTGCCAGGATTTTGCTTCCCGAGATCACGCCGGACAGCGTGTGCAAGGCCCTTGAGAATCCTACTGATATTGATGAGAAAAAGGTGGAGGCCCAGCGGGCCCGGCGGATCCTCGACCGCTTGGTGGGCTACCTGGTGAGCCCCCTTCTGGCTCGGGTCCTGGCCGGCCGTCAGTTCGAAAGCCTCTCGGCGGGAAGGGTGCAGTCCGTAGCCCTGCGGTTCATCTGCGACCGGGAACTGGAAATCCAGAATTTCGTCCCTCAGCCCTATTGGGAGGTGGGGTTGCGCTTTCCCACCGAGCCGCCATTTGTGGCCAAGCTCCCTCACCGCTTGGACAAGCCCGCGGAGCTCGCGCGCCTGGAGGGCTTTCTTTCCCAGGCGGAGGCGGTGGTGGTCCAAGTGGAGGAGGAGAAAGTGCTACGGCGCCCCTCGCCGCCCCTCATCACCTCCACCCTGCAGCAGGCAGCGGGCGCGGAGTTCGGCTTCTCCCCACGCAAGACGATGCGGATTGCACAGGAGCTCTACGAGGGCGTGGTTCTCGACGGGAAACCCGTGGGCCTCATCACTTACATGCGCACGGACTCCGTGCGGGTGGCGGACACAGCCATCGCTCAAGCCCGGGAGTTCATCAAAAAGGCTTTCGGGAAAGAGTACCTGAGCGCAAAACCGCGGCGGTTCAAGAACAAAACGCGCGCTCAGGACGCCCATGAGGCCATCCGCCCCACGGACGTGTTCCGCACCCCGCAGAGTGTGGCCAAGCACTTGACCTCCGATCAGCTCAAGCTCTATGACCTGATCTGGCGCAGGTTTTTAGCCACCCAGATGGCGGAAGGCGTCTGGTCGCGCCGGAGGGTCGTCATCCGCCTGGGCGATTTAGAGCTCGTGGCCTCCACCTCCTGGCCGGAGTTCCTGGGGATCGGCCAGATCCTGGAGTTGGAGAAGCTGCCCGATGAGGGGGTGGCCCTGCCCCCGCTCGCCCCTGGGGACAGGTTGCCCCACCCCGAGCTCCTGGTGGAGGAGAAACGGACCGAGCCCCCCAAGCGCTATACCGAGGCCGGGCTGGTGAAGAAACTGGAACAAGAGGGGATCGGCCGGCCTTCCACCTATGCCCAAATCGTGTCGGTGATCCAAGAGCGGGGCTATGTGCGCCGGGAAAACGGAAGCCTTAAACCCACGCTTTTGGGGTTCATCGTCACGGATTTTCTGCGCCGGTATTTCCCGGAGACGGTGCGGGAGGACTTCACCGCCCAAATGGAGGCCGACCTGGACCGCATCCAGGAGGGCGAGCTCACCCGGGAGGCCCTCCTGCGCTCCTTCTACTCCTGGTTCTCCCCCAAGCTTCAGGCCGTGGAGGAGCTCCTTGACGCCAGGCACAAGCCATTTTCGGTGTTGACCGATGTGCCGTGCCCCAAGTGCCAAGCGCCCATGGAGGTGCGGTTTTGGGATGGGGATCTGTATCTGGCCTGCTCCCGCTACCCGGCGTGCAAAAGCACCCGCGATCTTCCCAAGAACGTGGCCTTCCGGTATGGGGATGGGAGGGTGGAGCTGGCGGAGGGGCTGCGGGAGGCGGAGGCGGCGCCGGAGCGGTTATGCTCCAGCTGCCAGGTGCCCATGGAGGTGCGGCATGGCCGCTATGGCCGGTATCTGCGCTGTCCCGCATGCGGGGCCACCGCGCCCCTGTCCACTGGGGTGCGGTGCCCGGCCTGCGGGGAGGGCGAACTCGTGGAAAGATTTGGCAGGGCCGGCACCTTCTTCGCCTGTTCCCGCTACCCGGAGTGCAAATTTCGCGTTTCCGGCCGGCCAGTGGAAAGGTGCCCCACCTGTGAACAAGGGGTCCTGTTTGAGGACCCCCGGCGCCATTCGCTGCGCTGCTCTAACCCCACCTGCGGGGAAGGTTAGCTTTCCCCAAGGATCTGTCGGAACTTCTCCAGCTGCTGGAGGACCTCAGAGCCCCGCAGCTTCTCCAACGCCTCTTTTTGGATTTGGCGCACGCGCTCCCGAGAAATGCCGAAGATTTCGCCCACCTCGTCCAGGGTCTTGGGTGGGTTCCCATCCAGGCCGTACCGAAGCTCCAGCACCCTGCGCTCCCGCGGCGTGAGCCGCTCCTTGAGGGCCTTGCGAATCTCCTGGATGAGGAGCTCCCGCAGGGTTTCCTTGGTGGGGGAGATCGCATCATCGTCGGCGATGAAGTCGCCCAGGACCGCCCCCTCCTCATCGTAGCCAATGGGGGTGTCCAGGGAAGCGGTGTATTGGGCGGTGCGCTTGGCCTTGACGATGTTGTCCACGGTGGTATCAAGCTCCTCGGCCAGCTCCTCCAGGCTGGGGCCTGCGCCGTGCTCCTTGATGTGTTGGCGCTCAGCCTCATGGATCTTGCGGATGAGCTCGTTGATGTGGGTGGGAACGCGGATGGTACGGGAGCGGTTGGTGATGGCCCGCAGAATCGCCTGGCGGATCCACCACGTGGCGTAGGTGGAGAACTTGTAGCCCTTGCGCCAGTCGAACTTGTCCACGGCCTTCATGAGGCCCAGGTTCCCCTCCTGGATGAGGTCCAGGAAGGGGAGGCCACAGCCCCGGTACTTCTTGGCAATGGAGACGACCAGGCGAAGGTTGGCCTCGGCCAGCTTCTTTTTGGCCTCCTCGTCCCCGGCCTCGATGCGCTTGGCCAGCTCCACCTCCTCGTCCTTGGTGAGAAGCGGGACGCGCGCGATCTCATCGAAGTAGGTACGGATGGGGTTCTCCGGGGACCTCCTCCCGTCCTCCTCGTCCTCCAACCACAAAACCTCCTCATCCACGAGGTCGTGCTCCTCGTGGTTGATCTCATTGTCAAAGCGAACGCCCTCCATAAAACCTCCCTGCTTGGCTCCCGCAAGGCGAAAAAAGAAAGGGATTAAGCCATGGCGGTGAGTCGCACCATTTAATATACACCGGAGGCTAGCCCCTGTGAAGGGGGGTCAAGGGGGACATTTATCCCCAACATTGCATCTTTTCAAAAGGCTGATACCATTAGCGTCGCCTCAGTAAGGTCTATATGAGCAAGGTTGCTGGCAGGCAAGCACTGGTTGTGGGGAGGAGGGTTGTTTTTTTGACATAATCCATGCGGGGCACAAGCAAGATGACCAACCAAGCCAAAACGGTTTCCAAGTTGTTCCATGGCTTTCCTCCGGATCAGTCCAGCGTCATCCCCCTCTTGCAGCTCGTGCAGGAACGCGTGGGCTACATCTCCCCTGAATGGGTACGGGCCATCGCCCGGTACACCCGCACCCCGGCAAGCCAAATCTACGGGGTGGCCACCTTTTACGCCCAGTTCCGCTTTCAACCGCGGGGAAAGCACGTGATTCGCCTCTGTCAGGGCACAGCCTGTCACGTGCAGGGGGCTGACGCCATTTTGGAGCACCTCAAAGAGGCCCTTGGCGTAGAAGAGGGTGGGACCACCAGGGATGGGCTGTTCACCCTGGAGGTTGTGCGGTGTTTGGGCTGCTGCAGTCTGGCTCCGGTGATGATGGTTGACCAAAACACTTATGGTCGGCTCACGCGGCGCACGGTGCACAAGGTGCTGGCCCAGTACCGCAAGGAGGCCAAATGAGCCGGGTAGCCGAGATCCAAGTGGGGTTGGCTTCCTGTGGCATTGCCGCGGGGGCTGAGCCTGTCCTCCAGTACCTGGCCAACGCCCTCAAAACCGAAAAAGTGCGGGTGAAACCGGTGGGCTGCCTGGGCATGTGCTTCGCTGAGCCCCTGCTGGCCGTGGTGGAAAAGGATGGCCGCCGCTTCCTCTATGAAGCGGTGGACGTGAAGAAGGCCGAGCGCATCCTGGAGGAGCACGTCCGCGGTGGTGCCCCGGTGGAGGACCTCCTGGCCAAAGAGGATGGCTTCTTCCAAAAGCAGGTGCGCATTGTGTTGGAAAACTGCGGGGAGATCGACCCCTCCTCGATAGAGGAGTACATCGCGCGCGCTGGGTATCGCGCGCTTACACAGGTTTTGACGGAGATGACCCCCGAGGAGGTCATCGAGGCGGTCACCAAGTCCGGTTTACGTGGGCGTGGGGGTGCGGGCTTTCCCACGGGGACCAAGTGGTCCTTTGCCGCCAAGGAGAAAGACCAGGTGAAGTTCATCGTGTGCAACGCCGACGAGGGCGACCCTGGTGCGTTCATGGACCGCAGCGTTCTGGAGGGCGACCCCCACCGGGTGCTTGAGGGGATGATCATCGCTGGCTACGCCATCGGGGCCCAAGAGGGGGTCGTGTATGTGCGGGCCGAATACCCCCTCGCGGTTAAGCGCATACGGCAAGCCATCGCCGCTGCCGAAGCCCACGGCTTCCTGGGAAGAAACATCTTGGGCTCCTCCTTCTCCTTCCGCATCACGGTGAAGGAGGGAGCGGGCGCGTTCGTGTGCGGGGAGGAGACCGCGCTCATCGCTTCGTTGGAGGGAAAGCGGGGCATGCCCAGGCGGCGCCCGCCCTACCCGGCACAGTCCGGGCTCTGGGGCCATCCCACGGTCATCAACAACGTGGAGACCCTGGCCAACGTGCCCTGGATCATCCGCCACGGCTGGGAGGCGTTCGCGGCCCTGGGCACCGCAAAGAGCAAGGGGACGAAGGTCTTCGCGTTGGCCGGTAAAGTCCGGCACTCGGGCCTGGTGGAGATCCCCATGGGCCTCACCTTGGGGGAGCTCGTGCTGGAGGTGGGCGGGGGAATCCCCGGTGGACGGCAGTTCAAGGCCGTGCAGATTGGCGGGCCATCCGGCGGGTGTTTGCCCGCCTCCCTCGCCCATGTCCCTGTGGATTACGAGTCCTTGAAAGAGCATGGCGCCATCATGGGCTCAGGCGGCCTCATCGTCATGGATGAGGACACCTGCATGGTGGAGGTGGCCCGCTTTTTCCTGGACTTCACGCAAAAGGAATCGTGTGGGAAATGCACGTTCTGCCGAGTGGGCACAAAGAGGATGTTGGAGATCCTCACCCGCATCGTGGAGGGCCGGGGCCAGCCCGCGGATGTGGATGTCCTCCTGGACTTGGGCCACAAGGTCAAAAACCACTCCCTCTGCGGGCTTGGCCAGACCGCACCCAATCCCGTCCTCACCACCGCGCGCTACTTCCCCGAGGAGTTCGCGGCCCACGTGCGCGAGAAGCGCTGTCCAGCAAAGGTTTGCCGTGCCCTTCTCACCTACGCCATCGAACCCGACCTTTGCCGGGATTGCAAGCTGTGCACGAAGGCCTGCCCGGTGGGCGCCATCGTCCAGGGTCCGGGAAAGTTCCAGGTGATCGTGGGGGAGAAATGCGTGCGGTGTGGGCAATGCCGGGAAGTCTGTCCATTCGCAGCGGTGAGTGTGCGTTGAAGGGGAGAGGATGATCACGCTCACGATCGACGGCAAACGGGTAGAAGCAGCCCCGGGTGAGACGATCTTGCAGGTGGCCCGGAGGGTGGGAGTGGAGATCCCCGCTCTCTGTGTCGACCCACGCCTTCCACCCTTCGATTCCTGTGGGGTGTGCGTGGTGGAGGTGGAGGGCAAAGGGGTGGTCAAGGCCTGTTCCACCCCCAGTGCGGAGGGGATGGTGGTGCGCACCCGCGCGCCCGCCGCGGAGGAGGTGCGCCGTGCTGCCTTGGAACTCCTGCTCAGCGCGCACTGGGGGGACTGCATCGCCCCCTGTCAGTTGGCCTGCCCAGCCCATACCGACTGCCAGGGCTATGTGGGTCTCACCGCCAACGGCCTCTACTTGGAGGGCTTGAAGCTCCTTTACGAGAGGCTTCCGCTTCCGGCCACGTTGGGGCGGATTTGTCCGGCTCCCTGCGAGGATGCCTGTCGCCGGCAAATCGTGGAGGAACCCATTCAAATCCGCAGAATTAAACGGTTTCTTGGGGATCTGGGGCTGGACTACGTGCCGCCCGTGGGGGCCCCCACGGGGTTCAAGGTGGCTGTGGTGGGAAGCGGGCCCGCTGGCCTGGCGGCCGCGTACTTCCTGCGGCGCGTGGGCCATGAGGTGGTGGTGTTCGAGGCCAGGGATCAATTGGGTGGCATGCTCCGCTACGGCATCCCCGCCTTCCGCCTTCCTCACGAGGTATTGGACCGGGAGATCTCCGTCCTGAAGAGGATGGGAATCGAGTTTCGTACTGGCGTGGCCTTGGGCCGCGACGTCAGCTTGGCCGAGCTGGAACGCTCATTCCACGCCGTCTTTCTGGGGTTGGGCGCTTGGAAATCTCGGTTACTCGGGATCCCTGGCGAGGACCATCCCCTGGTCTTCCAGGGCATCGAGTTCCTGGCCCGGGTGAAGACGGGGACTCCTCCCCCGCTTCCCGGCCGGGTGGCGGTGATCGGCGGGGGGAACACCGCCATCGACGCGGCGCGCACGGCTCGTCGCCTGGGGGCAGAGGTGGTGATCGTCTACCGCCGGAGCCGGGAGGAAATGCCCGCTGAGCCCGAGGAGATCCACGAGGCCGAGGAAGAGGGCGTTCGCTTTGAGTTCCTCGCCCAGCCCCTCGCTTTCCTTGCTGATGGCGTCGGACTTAAAGGCATTCGTTGTCAGCGCATGCAGCTTTCCGAGCCGGATGCCTCGGGCCGCCGTCGGCCGGTCCCCATCCCCGGGGCGGAGTTCGTGGTCCCTGTGGAGGCAGCCATCGTGGCCGTGGGCCAGGAGCCGGATTTTGCTTTTCTGGCGGAGACGGGGCTCTCCCTGAACCCCGACGGCACGATCCACGCCGATCCAGAAACAGGCCAGACCAACCGGGCCAAGGTGTTTGCCGGCGGGGACGCGGTGACCGGGCCAGCCATTGCCATCGAGGCCATCGCCGCTGGCCGCCGGGCCGCCTTGGCCATCGACCGCTACCTGCGCGGCCTCCCCCTGCGCGTCTGGGAACCCTACGTGCACAAAAAACCAGAGGTGACGCGTGTCGATCTTGAGGAGGTGCACGAAGCCCCTCGCATCCAGCCCAGGGTCCTCCCGCCGGAGGTGCGGGTCAGGAACTTCCGACCCTTTGAGTCCCGCTTCACCCGCGCGCAGGCCCAGGCCGAGGCAAAGCGTTGCTTGGAGTGCGGCTGCAGTGCGGTCTTCACCTGCCTTTTGCGCGAGTACTCCAGCCAGGTCCAAGCCCGCCAGGACGGGTACCAGGGCGAGGTGAGCAAGGCCCTTCCCGATCGGCGCCATCCCTTCATCGTCCGCGACCCCGCGAAGTGCATCCTCTGCGGCCGCTGCGTGCGGGTGTGTGACGAGGTGTGTGGCGTTCATGCCATCGATTTCGTGCAGCGCGGGTTCATCACGGAGATTCAAGCCCCGTTTAACGTGGCTTGGCAGGATTCCCAATGTGTTTCCTGTGGGGCATGTGTGGAGACCTGCCCCACTGGCGCCCTTTACGACCGCTTGGCATTAGGCAAATTCGTGCCCGTGCGGGTCAAGGAGACCGAGAGCGTGTGCACGCTCTGCGGGTTTGCGTGCCCCCTGGTGGTGGAAACGTTGGACGGCCGGTTTTTGCGGGCGCGGGCCCTGGGCGGGGTGCTCTGTGCCAAGGGCCGATACGGCTGGCAGGTGTTGCTGGAGCGGGCCAGGCTCACCCGCCCCTTCCTGCGCAAGGCGGGCCAGCTGCGACCGGTGAGCTGGGAGGAGGCCGTGGCGCACATCGCTAGGAGCCTGCCCGAGGAGGGGAGCGTTTTCGTTGTAGACCCGGGCATTGCCGGCGAAGAATTTGCGTTTTGGGAGGGGCTGGCGCGCGAGTTGGGCGCGCCACTGCGCCTGGCCGGCATGGCTGCCGGGGCCTGGACGCCCCCTCTTGTGGACGCGGAGGCCCTGTACTCTGCTGATCTAGTCCTGCACGCGGCGCGGCTCTCGCGGCACGAGGGGTTCGTGCTGGGCTTGCACCTGCGGGAACTGAGAAAACGCGGCGTGACCATAAAGAAACTTCCTTCGGGCCGAAACGAGAAGCGCGTTCTCGAGGAAATCCGCACCCTCGTTCGCGGAGCACAAGCGCCTCTCCTTGTCCTGGAGGCTGGCTGGGCCAAGGACAAGTTTTCCTCGCTCGCCCACGAGCTCTTCTCGCTGAACCCGGGCCTGAGGTTGTTCAGCCCCCAGGGGACCCTGAACGCCGGGCTTTACGGGGGGCTTTCGCCGGAAGTGCCTGACCGCGTGAGAGGCCTGGTGTTCATCGGAACTGAACCACAAGGGGTCTGGACCAAAGCCCTGCGGCAGGCGGAATTCGTAGGAATCATGAGTCCGTGGCCTCCAAGATCGGCAGAGGACGCCCATGTCCTTGTGCCCTACGCGTTGCCGTTGGAAACGGGCGGGACGTTCTGGACTGTCGCGGGACGGGCGATCTCCGTGACGCCGGCAGTCGTTCCTCCTGGTGGCCGGAAGAACTCCGAAATCCTTGAGGATCTTGTCAGAGCCCTGCGCATTCGCTTGCCTGTGACCACCGCGGCCGCTATGGATCCTAAGAATGGCGTGGAGCTAAGGATCTCCGCGGTTCATTGTTTGGCGGAGGAACTGCTGCGGCGCCGCGGAATCAAGGCGTTCGCGTGAGCGGAAAAGGAGGTAGAAAAGATGTCAGTGCACGCGGTGCTTAACCCCTTTGAGATCGCACAGAGGCAGCTGGACGAGGCGGCCAAGATCTTGGGCCTGGAGCGGGGAATGCGCGAGCTTTTGCGCTGGCCCATGCGCGAGTTCCATGTGCGCATCCCCGTGCGCATGGATGATGGGTCCGTCCGGGTGTTCGAGGGGTTTCGGGTGCAATACAACTGGGCGCGGGGCCCATGCAAAGGGGGCATTCGCTTCCACCCCGAGGAGACCTTCGACACCGTGCGGGCCCTGGCCGCCTGGATGTGTTGGAAGACGGCGGTGATGGACCTGCCCCTGGGGGGCGGTAAAGGCGGCGTCGTTTGCAACCCAAAGGAGATGTCCGAGGCCGAGCTGGAGAGGCTTTCCCGGGGATACATCCGCGCCATCGCCCCTTTCATCGGGCCGCACATCGACGTGCCTGCGCCCGATGTCTACACCAACCCCCAGATCATGGCTTGGATGATGGACGAGTACGAAACGATCGTGGGTCGGAGCGCCCCGGGCGTGATCACCGGCAAACCCCTGCCCCTTGGTGGTTCTGCTGGGCGCGGCGAGGCCACGGCTCGCGGCGGCATGTACTGCATTCGCGAGGCCTGTCAGGTCCTGGGCCTCGCCCCAAAGGGCGCCACTTGTGCCATCCAGGGCTACGGCAACGCCGGCAGTTTCGCGCACCTGCTGGGGGAAAAGCTGCTGGGGCTGAAGGTGGTGGCCGTTTCCGACTCCAAAGGAGGGATTTATAATCCCAACGGACTTTCCGCTGAGGAGGTCAGCGCCCACAAGGAGAGGACCGGATCCGTTGTGGGTTTCCCTGGGGCCAAATCCATCACCAACGCAGAGCTCCTGGAGCTTCCTGTGGACATCCTGATCCCCGCAGCCCTGGAGAACCAGATCACCGGGGCCAACGCGGGCCGCATCAAGGCCAAGATCGTGGCGGAGCTTGCCAACGGCCCCACCACGCCTGAGGCCGATGAGATCCTCGCCAAAAACGGGGTCTACGTGATCCCCGACTTCTTGTGCAACGCCGGTGGCGTGACCGTTTCCTACTTCGAGCAGGTGCAAAACGCCATGATGTACTACTGGTCTGCGGAGGAAGTCCACGAAAAGCTTGATCGCAAAATGACCGCAGCTTTCCACGCCGTGCATAAGACCGCCCAGGAGCACAGGGTGCATAACCGGTTGGGCGCGTACTTGGTGGCCGTGCAGCGCGTAGCGGAGGCCGTGCGCCTGCGGGGCTGGGCGTAGACTCAACCCCCGGGTTTTAAGAGGGCGGGGCTTCCCCCCGCCCTCTTCCTATTCGGGACGCAAGAATTTCCCTGACCTCCTCCAGAGTTCCGACCTCCAGGAAATTGGCGGCGGGGGGGAAGAACTGGCGCATCCAACCCCGGGGTTGCACCAGGACCACCAGAGCCATGCCCGCTGCGTGCGCCGCTTGCAGGTCTAAGTGGGAGTCGCCTACGACCGCGGCTTCCTCCGGGCGGATGCCAAGCTGGCGCAGAGGGGAAAGGAACGCCTCAGGATCAGGCTTCAGTGCTCCGTCGTCCCTGGTCCAGACGAGATCAAAAGGCAGGGAACAACTGCGCAGCACAGCGGTTGCGCTTTCCCTGGAGTTATTGGTCACAAGCACACAGAGCACGTGATGGGCCCTGAGGAATTGCAAAAGCCTCCGCGCCCCTGGCCTGAGCTGGCCAAACCTCACTCCCTCGGCCTCTTTCTCCCGCAGCCGTGCCTCCGCCCGCGCTCGTTCGGCAGCGGGGAGGCGGGCGATGTGCCAGTAGATGGGAAGGCCATCGGCCGGTAGCCCTAGCTCCCGGCGCACCTCCTCCCAGCGCACCGGGTTTTCCCAAAGCGTTCCGTCCAGGTCAAAAAGAACGGCCCGCATCATCCGGTGGATGGTAAACCACCTATAATGGCCAGGAAAGGAGGAACAGTGGAGGTTTTGGAGGCCATCCGGGCGCGGCGCTCCGTGCGCCGGTATGCAGGTGATCCTATACCCACGGAGGTGCTGGCGGAGCTTCTCTCTGCCGCCATCCTTGCGCCCAGCGCCGGAAACACGCAGCCCTGGCGGTTCATCGTCGTACGGGACCGCAAGCTGCGGGAGGGCCTTGTGGCCGCCGCCTATGGCCAGGGTTTCCTCGCGGAGGCGCCGGTGGTGATCGTGGTTTGTGCTGATCTGGACAGGGCTAGGAGGGCGTATCGTCAGCGGGGCGAGACCCTGTATTGCCTGCAAGACACAGCTGCAGCCATTCAAAACCTCCTTTTGGCCGCCACAGCCAAAGGGCTGGGAACATGTTGGGTGGGAGCATTTGCTGAGGAGAAAGTCGCGGAACTTTTGGGCCTTCCGCGGGAGCTGCGGCCTGTGGCCCTGGTCCCGGTGGGAAGGCCAGGGGAGCAACCGCGGGCCAGGCCCCGTCGCCCCTTGACGGAGGTGGTGGAGTACCGGTAGCTGGCGGAGGGAGGGGGATTCGAACCCCCGAAGCCTCGCGGCTTACCGGTTTTCAAGACCGGCGGTTTCGGCCACTCACCCATCCCTCCGGCCCGACATTTTCCCGGCCCGACACAGGAAGACCAACCGCCCTATAATGTCGGTCATGCAGCGCCGGCGTCGGAAACTCCTGACGTGGTTGTTCGGGCTTTTCCTGGTCCCAATGGTGTTGGGAACCATACCTGGTGTGCCGCATCCGTTCTTGGAGCTCTTCACCTGGTGGGTCCCCCTCCCCCCTCGCGCAAACCTGCCCGTCCCCCAAGAGCAGGGGGAGCGCGTGCTTGTCCTCGCCCCTCATCCTGACGACGAGGTCCTGGGAGCAGGTGGCACGCTCGTGGATTTCCTGGCCCAAGGCCACCAGGTGCTCGTGGTGTTCCTCACCGCCGGTGACGCTAACATCGCGGCCCAGAAATTGTTCACCTGGAGTCCGCTGAACCGCGCTGAGGATTACCGCGCCCTGGGCTACCGCCGCATGAAGGAAGCTGGCGCTGCCCTCCGCATCCTTGGGGTTCCCGCGGACCACGTGCTCTTTTTAGGTTATCCCGACCGGGGACTCCATAACCTCCTCACCACCCACTGGGACAGCGTGTATCGCAGCCCTTACACCAAAATGGACCGCCCCTTTTACCGCAACAGCTTCAATCCCCAGGCGCGCTACACTGGCCAGGACCTGCTTCAGGATCTGCTCACGATTCTGAGGGGTTTTCAGCCCACCATGATCTATGCTCCGCATCCCGACGATGGTCATCCTGACCATCGGGCCACGGCGGCCCTTTTGCGGCTGGCCCAGAAGGAGGCAGGCCTTGCTGCTCCTGTGCGCTATTACCTGATCCATGCACCGCAATGGCCGCAGCCACGGCGGCTGAATTTGGGCAACCGGTTAGCTCCCCCGGACTTCATGCGGGAAAGATGGGAGTGGAAAGAAGTTCAAATCAGTGCTCAGGCGGCGGAGAAGAAGCTGCAAGCGTTGCGTGCATATGGGTCCCAACGCCTCACCAATGGCCGGTTCCTCGCGTCTTTTGTGGGCCAAACCGAGATCTACGCCGTGGATAGCATCAGCGTCGCTCTAAGCAGGTGATGGCGTAGGGGCGGGTGGGATGGGGCTCCACATGCTCGGCCACCAACCTAAATGCCGGGTGCCGGAGGAACGGACGATGGAGGAGCTTCGCTGCTGGCCAGGCGCTCACCAACACCAAGTGCCCCCCGGCCTCGACCTTCTGGGCCAACCGCTCCGCCAGCCTCTTCAAGCGGGTGTAGCCCAGGTAATAGACCACCTCTGAACAAATCACCAGATCGTACCTGCCCTCGGGCAGGCTTTCCCCGATGTCTAGCTCGTGATATTCCACCGGCAGGCCAGCGCTCCTCTCCCGGGCCCGGGCCAGGGCCCGGCAGGAGAAGTCCACGCCCACGGCCTGGGCCGCCACCCCCTCCTCCACAAGCCTGCGGGTGAACAGCCCTTCCGCACACCCCAAGTCCAGGGCCCGCCGATATGGCGGCTCCCCTCCCCCCCTCTTTCTGGGCAAGATGGCCAGCTTCAACGCGTATTTCCTCTGCTCATAAGGGCTGGTCCCGTAATCCCAAGGATCCTCCTGGCGGAACCGCAAGTTGAAAAAGTACGGAAGCAGTTTAGGGTGTAACAGGACGCCGTAGATCAAGAGGTTCCCGGCTTCTGCCAGCCCGCGGAGGAGTCCAAACCCGTGGCGCACGCGGTCCCCCATCCCATACCAGCTGGCGATGGCAAACCCCAGGCCCACCAGAACCAGCTCCAAGAAACGGTAGGTGAGGGCAAAGGCCAGGGCTGAAGCAGGGGAGACCCCCAGTAAACCGAGGATGCCCACTCTGCCCCCTTCGGCGGTGCCCACCCCCGCGGGCGTAAGCCAAAGAAACACGGACAGAAAAGCGTTGAGGTTGAAGTACACCCCCATCTCCCGCCAGTTGAACCAGCGCCCTTGCGCAAAGCCGAAGTAGAAAAACGGACGGAAGTAGTGGCAAAGGAAGCTCAGAAGCTGGAGGAACAGGGCTGCTCCCAAGGCCCCAACGCGGCTTTGAAAAAGGCCACGCATGGTGCTCTCCATTTCTTGGATTTTTTGGGCCAGGGCGCGCAGCCGGGCCCAGCGTCTGCCGAAAACCGCCACCAGGCGGCTGAGCCAGTGCCAGCCCAGGGCAAAGCTCAACGTGCCCAGGAGGATGGCCACGGCCAATCCGAACAGGCCGGCCATGGCCCACAATCTCTGGCTTGGGGAAAGGAGAGGAAGCACCAGGCCGGCCCCAAACAGGGCGAACCCCAACAGGACCAGGCCAGCGAGGACCCTGTCCCACACCAGGGTGCCGGCCACGGCCGCCGGGTCAGCGCCCGTACGGCGCACCACGATCCAGCCCCGCACGGGCTCCCCGCCCAGGTAGGCCACAGGGGTGATGTAGGAGACCGCGTAGCCCGCGAGGGCTGCGGCCCACATCGTGCGCAAGGGGGACTTGATGCCAATGCCCCAAATCAACGCCGCCCAACTTGCCGCCCAAAAGGTCAGCCCCAACAGCTCCAGGCCCAAAAGGAGGAAGAGGGCCCAGAAAGGGAGGAGGCGCGCGGCCTTCCAGATCTCCCTGGGGCCGCTCAGGGCCACCAGCAGGGCAAAGGCCCCAAGGCCGGCCAGCAACAATGCCATTCCCCAACCGCGCCGCATGTCGCCCAAGGTTAGCAACGCCAACGCACTTCTACAACATTGCGCTTTTTGTGTGCCTGTCGTAAGATTTTCCGTACATGTCTGAGCGAATCGAGGTGACCTTCATCGAAGAGGAGATGGAGCAGTCGTACATCGACTACGCCATCTCCGTGATCCGGGGCCGGGCTATTCCCGATGTGCGGGACGGGCTCAAACCCGTGCAACGCCGCATCCTCTACGGCATGCGGGAGCTTGGGGTCGCCCCCCACCGCCCCCACCGAAAGTCCGCCCGTATCGTGGGCGAAGTGCTCGGCAAATACCACCCCCACGGGGAGATGGCGGTGTACGAGGCCATGGTGGTGCTGGCCCAGCCCTTCGCCACGCGTTACCCCCTCGTCGACGGTCAGGGGAACTTCGGCTCCGTAGACGGGGACGAGCCTGCAGCCATGCGCTACACCGAGGCCAGACTTGCCCCCATCGCCGTGGAGTTCCTGGAGGAGCTGGAGGAGGAGACCGTCGATTTCCTCCCCAACTTCGATGGCACCCTGTCGGAGCCGGAGGTCCTGCCGGTGCGCTTCCCGCACATCCTGGCCAACGGAGCCTGGGGGATCTCCGTGGGCATGACCACGCAAATCCCCCCTCACAACCTGCGGGAACTCATCCAGGCCACCCTTTATCTTTTGGACCACCCTGAGGCCACCGCGGAGGACCTTTTGGCCTTGATCCCCGGCCCGGACTTCCCCACCGGCGGGGTGATCGTGGGCCGGGAGGGCATTCGCCAGGCCTATAGCACGGGCGAGGGACGGCTCACCCTGCGCGGGCGGGCTTTCCTGGAGGGCGACAAAATCGTCATCACCGAGATCCCCTATCAAGTGCGCAAAAGCGCCATCATAGAGGCCATTGCTGCCAAGGTGAAGGAGGGGGAACTTCAGAGCATAAGCGACCTTCGCGACGAATCCGACCGTGAGGGCCTGCGAGTGGTGGTGGAGCTCAAGCGAGGTGCAGATCCCGAGCGCGTCCTGGCCCAACTCTATAAACTCACCCCCCTTGAGCGCACGTACTCCTGCCATTTCCTCGTCATCGACGGTGGGGTGCCCCGGGTCCTTTCCCTCCCCCAGATGCTGCGGGCGTTTTTGGCGTTTCGGCGGGCCACCGTCCGCCGGCGCACCGAGCACCGCTTACGCCAGGCCCGCGAACGCGCCCACATCCTGGAGGGCCTGAAACTGGCCCTGGCCCGCCTGGATGAAGTGGTGGAGATCATCCGGCAAGCTCAGGACCCTGAGGCCGCTTCGGCCCTGCTTGTGGGGGAAGTCGGTCTCACCCCCAAGCAAGCGGAGGCCGTGTTACGCATGCGTCTGGCGCAACTCACGCGCTTGGAGCGCCAAAAGATCGACGAGGAGTTGGGGGATCTGCGCAAGAGGATCGCGGAGTACGAGGGAATTTTGGCTGATCCCCAGAAGCTCGATCTGGTTATCCGCGAGGAGCTTCTGACCATCGCCGATAGGTATGGGGATGCCCGCCGGACCACCATCGTGGAGCGCGACGAAGTCGGGGCTTTGCCTGCGGACTCTCCGGCTGTGCCCATCCTGGTGGGCGTGACCAAGCGGGGCTATGTGCACGTGACGAAGCCTGCGGCGTTCCGGGCCCAGGGCCGGGGCGGCAAAGGCGTCATCGGCGTCCGCCCCAAAGAGGGCGATTCCCTGTCCCAAATCCTTTCGGCCTCATCCGGGGACGACCTCCTCGTGTTCACCGAGCGGGGCCGCGTGTTCAAGCTGCCGCTGGGCCGGCTGGCGGTGGGCGAGCGGGATTCCGCGGGCCAGAACCTCCGGCAATTCTTGGACATGGCTCCCGATGAGGAGGTGTGCGCGGTTTGCACTGTCGCCGATTACACCCGGGGCTACGTGCTGTTGGCCACAGCGCAGGGCATCGTGAACCGCAACGCCCTTGCCGACTACGCCAACGCCCACACCAAAGGGATCCTGGCCCACGACATCCCTGAGGGCGATCGCCTGGTGGACGTGACCGTGACGGAAGGCGGGGGGGAGGTCCTCCTCGTGACGGCCCAGGGGCAGGTGATCCGCTTCCCCGAGGAGGAGATCCGCGTCACGAAGCGCCCTTCCAAGGGAGTGATCGGCATCCGCCTGGATCCCGGGGATCACGTGGTGGCCCTGGTGTGGTTGCCGCAGGAACCCCCTGGCCAAAAGCTGCTTTTGGTCACGAGCCGGGGCTATGGCAAGCGCGTGGAGCTGAGCGATATCCCCCGCCAGGGCCGGGCCGGAAAGGGCGTGATCGGGATCAAGTTGGACGAGGATCTGGGACAGGTGGTGGACGTGGGGCTGGTGGCCGAAAACGAGGAGGTTGCCATTTCCACCGCGGCCGGGAAGGTCATCCGGTTTGAGGTCGCCCAGGTGAGCACCTTCTCCCGCTACGCCCAGGGCGTGCGCTTGATCCTGGTGGAGGAGGGCGATCAGGTGGTGTCCGCGGTGCCCCTGCGGGGAGGGGGGGATGGAGGCTCTGGCTGAGGTCGAGCGCCAAATCCAGGTCATAGCAAAAAACGCGGAGACCTTGCTTCCGCGGGAGGACTTGGTGCGGAAGCTTGGACGAGCCCTCCGCACGGGCCGGCCGCTGCGGGTGAAGCTCGGCATTGACCCCTCAGCGCCGGAGCTCACCCTGGGCCACGCCGTGGTCCTCCGCAAGCTCCGCCAGTTCCAAGATCTGGGGCATCTGGCCGTGCTAGTGGTGGGCGATTTCACGGCGCGCATTGGCGACCCCTCTGGGCGGTCCAAGACGCGGGAGCCCCTCTCCCCGGCGGCCGTGGCGGAGAACATGAAGACCTATAAGGAGCAGGCCTTCCGCATCCTGGACCCAGCGCGCACGGAAGTGCGCTACAACTCCGAGTGGCTGGCGCAGCTCACGTTTGAGGAGGTGCTCAGGCTCACCAGCCACTACACCGTGGCGCGGATGCTGGAGCGGGAGGACTTCGCCAGGCGTTTGCGGGAAAACTCTCCCATCACGCTCATGGAGTTCTTGTATCCCTTGGCCCAGGCCTACGATTCCGTGGCCGTGCAGGCGGACGTGGAGCTTGGTGGTTCAGATCAGCGTTTCAATCTTCTTGTGGGCCGCGATATTCAACAGGCCTACGGACAGGAGCCCCAGGTCATCCTCACCCTGCCTCTCCTCATCGGCACGGACGGCGTGCGCAAAATGTCCAAGTCCTGGGGGAACTACATCGGGATCGCTGAGCCCCCGGAGGAACAGTTCGGTAAGCTCATGGCGGTCCCCGACGAACTCATGCCTCAATACTTCCGGCTTCTCACGGATATCGAGTGGGAGGAGGTGGCCCATCTTCATCCCAAGGCGGCAAAGAAGCGGCTGGCCTGGACCATTGTGGCCCAGCTCCATGGGGTGGAGGAGGCAGATCGGGCCCAGGCCCACTTCGAGCGCGTGTTCGAGGAGGAGAGGCCGCCGGAGCGGCTGGCGGAGGTGGCCGTGGGGCACATTGTGGACGCCGAGGGGAAGGCAGAGGTCGTGGCCCTGCTTTTGGCTGCCGGGTTGGTGGCCTCCAAATCGGAGGCCCGCCGGCTGTTGGACCAGGGCGGGGTTTGGGTGGACGGCGAGAAGCTCCCGCCTGAGCAACACCGCATCAGCGTGCGATCCGGTATGGTTCTGCGCGTGGGCCGCAGGCGCTTCGCCCGCCTCCTGCTATGAGCTGCCCGTTTTGCCGCATCGCCCAAGGGGAACTGTTTGCGCACATACTCTACGCCGATGAGGCCGTTCTGGCTTTTCTGGACGCGGCCCCCATGGCTCCCGGACACACCCTTGTGGTTCCCCGGGCGCATGTGGAGCGCTTCGTGGAGCTTCCGGAGGGGTTAGCGGGGCGGCTGTTTGCGGTTGCGGTGCGGGTGGGCCGCGCCCTGGAAAAGGCCCTGAACGCGCCGGGGTTCACGGTGGGCCTCAACGATGGCCGCGTGGCCGGGCAGGGCGTGCCTCATGTGCACCTGCACATCGTCCCGCGTTTTGCGGGCGATGGTGGCCGCTCCCTGCATAGCATCTTGCCAGCGCGGTCGCTCCGGCCGGATGCGGAGTTGGCCGCCCAGGTGCGGGCCAGCCTCAGTCCACGGTGAGGGCCAGCGCTTCCGGACAAGAGGGGCCCTTGTAATTGTCCTCGAACACGTTTCCAAAGCCGCGCACGCTTCCAAAGAAGCCCGGTCCAGAGCCCACACAAGCCCTGCTCTGCACGGAAATGCCGTAGCCGCGGTTCCTCACAAAAATGTTCTCGTAAAGCTCGACCTCCGCGGAGTCGCGCAGCATCAGCCCCCCCTGCCAGCCATTGTTCAGGAACGTGGAGCGGCGTAGGACGAGTTTGCTGCGCCCACCCGCAGCAACCCCACACACCTCGTTATCCTGGAACGTGGCCTCCGTGAGCTCGGCTTGCGCCTGGTCCCAAAGCCATAGTCCGCCCTGGCTGTTATGAGCGACGCTGATGCGCCGCGCGGAAAGCTGGGCGTCCTGCCAGAGCTTTATGCCCGTTCCGTTTTCCCAAAGCGCGCAGTCGTTGAGCTCCGCGCGACTGCCCGCGCTCAAGGCCAAACCCTCCGAGCCCCCGGTGACGTGCACCCCGATGAGGCGGAGCTCGCCGCCCTGCACCACGGAGATGGCCGGGGCCTCCGGCTTTCCCACGAGGATGGTCCCTTGGCCCTGGATCACCAGCGGCTTATCGATGGTCAGGCCCGCCGCAAAGCGGCCCGCAGGGAGCACGATGGTCCCACCCGGCCGCAGGGAATCAACGATCGTTTGCAAATCCTCCACAGCTCCTTCCACTTGCACATGAAGCCGCTCTGCCGTGGCCAACGGCCTGCGCAGGCGAGGATCCACGTGGCCCATAAGATCCACGCCGTTTTTCCCCAGCGTGGTTTCCTCCCCTTGCACAGGGTGGCGGGAGAAACCGGACACCCCAGCCAGGGCAAAGCCGGTGATGGCGGAGGAGAGGATTTTCACGCTGGCTGTTCCCGATACGTTCAGGCCTGCGCCTCTTCCTCCCTCCAAATGGGTGAAGTGCACCTCCAGGGTGCCAGCCCGGGCGTTAATTCCATCCCAGCGGGAGTTGCGTACAAAACAGCGTTCTAGGTAGGTTCGCCCACCGGTGAGCTCCAAACCGTTCCAGTTTTCCTCAAACGATGAACCATAGGCTCGAACATCCGCCTGCGCAGCGATGTACACCCCGGACCCCCCATGCCGAGCGGCTTGGGTGCCCACAAGCACAGCATTTGCCTGGTCTTGGACAAAAACGGCGTGTTTTGTGTTTGCCACCAGTTTGCTGCCGAAAAGCCTCAGGCTGGCGGCATCTCGTGCCCAGATCCCGGGGCCAGCGTTCTCGCTTACCTCGGACTGGTCGGCCTCGAGGGCCGCTTCCTCGGCCAACCAAATCCCGCCCATCTTGTTTTGGGCCACGCGGGAGCCGTCCAGCGCGGCCTTGGCGTTCCCTGAAAGCTCAAGGCCATAACGCGTGTTATTCAAGACCGCGGCAGCAATGAGCGTCACCTGAGCTTGATCGCGGGCGAAAATCCCGGAAGCCCCATGGTCTTGGATGTGGACGCGTTCCAATACGGCGTGGGCCGTGTCTTGCACGAAGACCCCCGCGGAAGATAAAGCGGGGCTGACGTACCCTCCGCGGCCCTCTTGGATGGTCAACCCCTCCAGCCGAACCTCAGCCTGTCCCTGGATCCAAATCACAGGCAGGCCTGGCTGAGCTGCCTTGAGGATGGTGGCCTCCGGACCAGCCCCGCGCAGAGTAACGCTCTTTTCCAGGCGCAGGTTTTCCACCCAGGTGCCGCGGGAAAGCACGATCGTTTCACCCGGCCTGGCCTGATCAATCAGGGCTTGAATGGATTGCCCAGGCTGGAGGGCGCTCTGGCTCTCCGACCTGCTGGGGTTACAGCCCCCCAGGAAGAGGCCCGCCAGGATCAAGGGCCAAGTCCACCAGATTTTCTGCTTGCTCATGAGCCAAAGGGGATTTCAGCCGCCTCCCACGGGAGGAAGGAGAACCAGCTCATCCCCGTCGGCAAGGGGGGTGGACCAGCCACGTTTGAATTGAATGGATACGCCGTTCACCAGGGCAGAGATGTGGCGATGAATGTGCCCTTGAGCATCGTACAACCTGAGCCGCAGCTGGGGAAAGCGGGCCACCAGGGCTTCCACCACCTGACCGGCCACTGCGCCCTCGGGAAGGACGAGCTCTAAGGAGTTCTCCGGGAGCTCCTCCCGAAACGGGAAATACAAGCTGACCTGTACCCGCATCAGCCCTCCACCAGTCGCTTGGCGATCTCCCTCTGTCTGGAAACGTAGCGATAGAGGTGGCTTTTCACAAGTTCCCCGGCGCGGACGAGGATCTCGCCGTTGACCATGACCAAATCGGCGTATTGAGCAGCGCAGTGCAGAAGGGCAGCCACAGGATCAGCAGCCCCGGCGAACTCCAGGGTGGAGATGTCCCAGAGCGACAGGTCCGCACATTTCCCCGGTTCCAGTGAGCCCAGTTCTTCGCTCCAGCCCAGGACCTGGGCCCCACCCCTGGTGGCAAGCCCGAGGGCCCGCCGCGCGGACATGGCCTCCGCCCCGTGCTTCACGCGCGCAAGGAGCAGGGCCTGCCGGGCCTCCCGGATCATGTTGGAGGCATCATTGGAGGCCGAGCCGTCCACAGCCAAGCCCACCTTCACCCCGGCGGCCAACATCTGGGGAACCGGAGCAACCCCGGACCCCAGAAGCATATTGGAGCTGGGGCAGTGGGCCACCCCCACCCCGGCCCGCGCTAGCTTCGCTATGTCCGCGGCGTTGAGGTGCACAGCATGTGCGATCCATACGTCCGGCCCAAGCCAACCCAATTCCTCTAGGTACTCCACCGGCCTTTTCCCGAACCGGGCCAAACAGAACTCCTCCTCGTCCAGGGTCTCCGCAAGGTGGGTGTGCAAAAGCACCCCGTACCTCCGGGCAAGCTCCGCGGTTTGGCGCATGAGCTCAGGGGTCACGGAAAAAGGGGAGCAAGGAGCAAGGGCCACGCGCACCATGGCCCCAAAGCTCTGGTCGTGGTAGCGTAGGATAAGACGTTCGCTATCCTGCAAAATCTCCTCCTCGGTTTGCACCACGTCCTGGGGCGGAAGGCCACCCTTCTCCCGCGAAAGGGACATGGAGCCCCGTGTGGGATGGAAACGAATCCCTACCTCTTTTGCTGCCTCGATCTCCACATCGATGAGGTGCCTTTTCCCCTTGGGGAAGAGGTAGAGATGGTCAGTGGAGGTGGTGCAGCCGGAAAGGAGGAGCTCCGTGAGCCCCGTCACGGCCGAGACGTACACCGCCTCTTCATCGATGCCCCGCCAGCGTTCGTACAGGAACACGAGCCAGTCGAAGAGCTTTTTATCCTGGGCGCCGGGCACGGCCCGAAAGAGGGTTTGGTACAGGTGATGGTGGGTGTTGATCAGGCCGGGGATCATCACCCTGTCCCGCCCGTCGATGACCTCATCATAGGGGCCTTGGGGGGGCGCGCCCTCTCCCACTGCGGCGATGCGATTCCCCTCCACCAAAAGCCAAGCCCCCCGGAGCTCGCGCCCCTGGGCATCAAAAGTGGCGATGACTTGGACGTCCCGAAATAAAACGCGTTTCACACCCAACTCCTGCTCTTTCCTCCACCCTACAGACGCAAGTCCGCCTCGTGACAGCGCTCCAGGAAAGCCACGAGGAGCTGAATGGCTGCGTCGATGTCCCTTTTGTGGGCAGCTTCCACCGCGGTGTGGACGTAGCGGGTGGGCACGGAGATGGTGACCACAGCGGCGCCCTCGCGGGCCAGCTGGATGGCTCCTGCGTCGGTGCCGCCCCGGGGCAGGATCTCCAGCTGATGGGGGATGTTCTTCTCCTCCGCGAGTTTTGCCAAAAAGCGCACGAGCCCAGGGTGGGAAATGGAGGCGGAATCCTTCACTTTGATGGCCACGCCCTTTCCGAGCTTGGTGACCTGCTCATGAGGCGGCACTCCGGGCATGTCGCAGGCCAAGGTCACGTCCAGGGCCACCCCGATCTCCGGCGCGATCCGGAAGGCGCTGGGGCGAGCACCCCGCAGCCCCACCTCCTCCTGCACCGTGCCGACAAAATAAATATCAGCCCGGTGGGAGCCCAAGCGGCGTAGGGCTTCCACCCCCACATATACTCCCACCCGGTCGTCCAGGGCCTTTCCGGACACGAGCTCCCCCACCTCCTCAAACCGCTGGTACAGGGTGACCGGGTCGCCCACCTGGACCCTCTCCTTCACCTCTTTTCCGGGCAGGCCGACGTCCACAAAAAGGTCCTGGATGCGGATCTCTTTTTTTCGCTCCTCCTCAGTGAGGATGTGCACAGGCTTTGTCCCGATCAGCCCCAACAGTGGGCCGCGTTCGCTGTGCACCACCACCCGGGAGGCGATGAGGGTACGCGCATCAAAACCGCCGACCGGCTCGATGCGCAAGTACCCGGTCTCCTCGTCCACATGGGAGAGTAAAAACCCGATCTCGTCCATATGGGCAGCCACAACCACCTTGGGGCCAACGCCGCGCTTGTGCGCAATGATGTTTCCCAACAGATCGACCTCGATCTCATCCACATACCCTTGCAAGGCCTCGCGCACTATGGAGCGAATGGCCTCCTCCCGTCCGGGCACACCTGGGGCCTCGGAAAGCCGCTTGAGCAGGTCCACCTTTCCCTCCTTCCCTTTTGCAAAGCCTAACCTTTGGCGTGGATGGGCACAACTTCTCCCTGTGTTTCTTGCGCGCTAAAATGTTAGTGATGATTCCCATTCGGGATTACCGTGTGAGCGGACGGCGACCGTGGGTCACCTATGCCCTCCTCGCCCTGAACGTCCTCGCCTTCTTTTACACCCTGTCCATTCCTGATCAGGGCTATGTTTTTGTGGATGGCTGTGCCTGGCAGGACGCGTTTCGCCAAAGCCCGCCGGGGTTCAACTTCCGGCTCTTTCGCCTTTATGGCCGTCCGCCCTGTTTGTATCCCGTAACGCCCCGTGACCACTTCTACATCCGCTACGGTTTGATCCCCGCCGAGTTTTTGAGCGGAAAGGATTTGGATCCCACCGTGACTTTTCCCATCTGGCTTACACTTTTGACCTCCATGTTTCTCCACGCGGGGTGGTTGCACCTCCTTGGCAACATGTGGTACCTCTGGATCTTTGGGGACAATGTGGAAGCCAGTATGGGCTCCCTGCGTTATCTCCTTTTCTATCTTCTTTCCGGGGCTGGTGCGGCGGGGCTGCAGATGGCGGTGAGCGGAAGGAGCACGGTCCCCATGGTGGGAGCGTCCGGGGCCATCTCCGGGGTCATGGGCGCCTACTTCCTCCTCTTCCCCTGGTCTCGCATCCTCACCGTTGTTCCCATCTGGTTCTTCTTCCAGCTGGTGGAGATCCCGGCCGTCGTGTTCCTTGGACTTTGGTTCTTGCTGCAGTTCTTCTCGGGGATAGTGGACCTCCAGGGCCTGGGTGGGACGGCGTGGTGGGCCCACATCGGCGGCTTTCTCGCCGGCGGCCTTTTGGTGCTGGTGTTGAAACGCAGGGAAGTGGTGCCAGGCATACAACTTTGGTGGCGCCGGTTCTCCCGTTGGTGAGCCTTGTCCCTCGTTTTAGGCATCGATGAGGCCGGTCGCGGTGCTGTCCTCGGCCCTCTGATCGTGGCCGGGGTGGTCCTCCCCGCGAAGGATCTGCCCAGGCTGACCACCCTGAACATCAAGGAGTCCAAGAGCGTGACCCGCGCCCAACGCCCCGTGTTTTTGCGGAGGGTTTGGGGGGTGGGAGCGCGAGGAAGGGTGGTGGTGATTCCGCCCGAACGCATCGATCAGCAAAACCTTACTCAGCTTGAACTTATGGCTATGGTGACGCTCATCAATTTCTTTGGACCAGCGCAGGTGATCTGTGACCCGCCCGTTTCCGCTTCGGCCATCCCCAGGTTTCGCCGGAGTCTTTCCCAAAGCACTGGCCTTGCGGAGGCGCAAATACTCCTCTTCCCCAAGGCTGATGTGCGCGTGCCGCTGGTGGCAGGGGCTTCCCTCCTGGCCAAAGTGGTGCGCGACGCCCACGTGCGCGCCCTGCACCGAACCTATGGGGACTTTGGCTGGGGCTATCCGGGCGAGCCCAAGGTCCAGGAGTGCCTGGCGCGGTACATGCAGGCCCATGGGGAGCTTCCCCCCATTTGCCGCAAGCGCTGGCGCTCTGTGCAACAGGCTTTTGGCCTGAAGTTGCAAGAAATGGCCTGAACTTGCAAAATTGGTCTTTGGTTTGAGGAGGAACGCATGCCAAAACGCACTTATCAGCCGCACGTCCGGCGAAGGCGTCGCGGGCATGGTTTTTTGGCGAGGATGAGGACGCCGGGAGGGCGGGCGGCATTGGCGCGGCGCCGCCGCAAGGGCCGCAAACGCCTGACCCCGGCTTAGGAGGGGCAGAGGAGAAGTCGTGGGGAAAAAACGCATCTACGAACTTGCCCGGGAGCTGGGGATGTCCACGCGGGGCCTCATCGAGGCCCTGGGCACGTTGGGCATGCCCGGCATGACCCCCTTTCACATGGTCGCGGATGAGGAGGCCGAGCTCATCCGCAGCCTGATCCTTGAGCATGGCGAGGCTCCTGCCGCGGCGACTGGGGCCCCGGCCCAGGCCGTGGAGGAAAAGGCCGGGGAAGCCAAGCCCGCAGAGAAAGCGCCGGCGGCGCCTCCCCGTCCACCCGTGGTGGCGGTGCTGGGCCACATCGACCATGGAAAGACAACCCTTCTGGACCGCATCCGCCAGACGCGGGTGGCCGCGGAGGAGCCCGGGGGCATCACGCAATCCATTGGCGCGTATCAGGCCCAGGTAGACGGCAAGCTCATCACCTTCATCGATACCCCTGGGCATCGGGCGTTCACGGCCATGCGCGCCCGGGGAGCTCAGGTCACGGACATCGCCGTTTTGGTGGTGGCGGCGGACGACGGGGTCATGGCCCAAACCCTGGAGGCCCTGGACCACATCAAAGCCGCGGGCGTGCCCATGATCGTGGCCATAAACAAGATCGACAAGCCTGGGGCTAACCCTGAGCGGGTGAAGCAGGAGCTTGCCAACCTTGGATACGTTCCGGAGGAATGGGGCGGAAACACCATTGTGGTCCCCATCTCCGCCCTCACCGGGCAAGGGGTGGACGAGCTTTTGGAGATGATCCTCCTTGTGGCTGATCTGCAGGGGGTCTCTGGTGATCCGCGCGGACCCTTGGAGGCGGTGATCATCGAAAGTCATGTTGATCCCGCAAAGGGGCCGGTGGCCACAGCCATTGTGAAAAGCGGGACGCTGCGGGAGCGGGATGTAGTTGTGGTGGGCCCCGTTTGGGGGAGGATTCGCGCCCTTTTGGATCACCAAGGTAAGCGCATTCCCGCGGCCGGCCCGGGAACGCCTGTCCAGCTCCTTGGGCTTTCCGGCGTGGCCCAGGCGGGCGAGCGGGTGGAGGTGGTGGCCAGCCCCAAGGAGGCCGAGGAGCTCGCGGAAAAGAGGCAGGAGGCGGAGCGGGAACAGAGGATGGCCCGCCCCAAATTGAGCTTTGCCGATGTCCTCCGCTCCGCTCAGGCCCAAACGAAGAAACTCGTTCTGGTCGTCAAGGCCCAAACGTTTGGCGCTCTCGAGGCCGTGAAGCTGGAGCTGGGCACGATCCAGGCCGAGGGCGTGGAGTTGGAAGTCCTTCACGCTGGCGTCGGACAGATTTCCGAATCGGACGTGCTGTTGGCGGCAGCGGAAACACAGGGCCAGCCCCTCATCGTGGGTTTTGCGGTCAAGGTGGATCCCAAGGCCCAAAGGCTTGCCGAACAAAAGGGCATCCCCATCCGCACCTACGAGATCATCTACGACCTCACTCTTGATGTGGAGCGAGCTCTCAAGCGCTTAGTTGGTCCGGAGTATCGAGAGGTGAAGGTTGGCGAGGCTTTGGTGCTCAAGACGTTCGACATCAAGGGTGTCGGCCGCGTGGCGGGCTGCGCTGTGCGCAGCGGGCGCGTGGTGCGCGGGGGCAAGGTCCGGGTCCTTCGCCAAGGCCGCGAGGTCTTCGTGGGCGAGATCATCTCCCTCAAGCGCTTTGTCGAGGACGTGAAGGAGGTGCCGCAGGGCTATGAATGTGGCATTCGCATACGTGACTTCGATGATGTGCGCGAGGGAGATGTCCTTGAGGTCTATATTCTTGAGGAAGTGCCGGTGTAAACCCTATGCCCGTTGCTTTGCTGCGGGTGGCAATACGGATGTATGGCACGCGCACGCTCAAGGAGAAGCGGGCCATTTTAGAAGGGCTTTTAGCGAGGCTGCGCCGGGAGTTCAACGTTTCTGTAGCTGAGCTTGATTCGCTGGACGACCCCGGCCGCGCAGTTCTCGGTTTTGCTCACCTTTCCAATCACGGCCCCTATTGTGACAGTGTAATGCAAAAGATCTTGGAACGGCTGGAGGGCAGCCGCGAGTTCTTCGTGGAGAACCATGAAGTGGAGGTGTACTGATGCGGGAGCGGGCCCGGGCCCGTCTGGCCGAGACCATTGCCCGAGAGATCGCCGACATTTTGGAGTTCGAAACCAAGGATCCCGTGTTGCGCCGGGCCCTGCCCACCGTGTTGGGCGTGGAGCTTTCGCCGGATGGGCAGGAGGCCAAGGTCCTGGTGTATGTCTCCGGCACAGAGGCGGAGAGGGCACGGGTCATGGCCGCGTTTGCCAAGGACACGGGGTTTTTACGCACTGCCCTGGCCAAACGGCTCTCCATCCGCCGGGTGCCTCGCTTGACCTTCGCGTTGGATACCTCGCCGGACCGCTGGGCCGTCGGGAGCTGAGGTGCTGAGCCTCCCTGTTTTGCCCTTGAGTTCCGCGCTGCGCGGGCATTCAACGGCGCTTTTGCACCATGTGCTGGAGCACTTTCACCAGTGTTCAGGTATTACGCTCAAGCCGGTCAGCGCGGAGGAGGCCGAGAAAGAAGCGCTTCCGGTGTTGCTCCACCTCACCGGCGGGACAGAGCATCTCGCTCTACGTTTTGCTGAGCGCACGAAAGCTCCGCTTTTGCTGCTGGCCCACGCCAGCCATAACTCCCTTGCTGCCGCCTTGGAGACCCTGGCCGGCCTGAGGGAACGGGGCCGTAAAGCTTGGCTTTTGCCCACGGGTCTTGCGGCGGATCTCCCTCTGTGGGCCCAGGTTGCGGAAATGGCTCGCCAGCTGCGCGGCCGAAAAATCGGGTTTTTGGGACAGCCTTCGCCTTGGCTTGTGGCCAGCACCCCCGATCCCTACGCCCTCCAGGAAAAGCTCGGGCTAGAGCTCGCTTTTCTCCCGCTCTCCCGCTTGTTTGAGGCGAACGCCGTGGCCCAAAGCTTGCCCGAGGGGCCGACACGGGAGGTGGGCGCAAAAGAGCTGAGGATGGGCGCAGAACTTCATTCCTCCCTGCGCCGTATAGTTGAGCAGGAAGGGCTTTTTGCCTTTTCCATTGCCTGCTTTGAGCTTATTCCGCGGGAATGCACAGCCTGCTGGGCTGTGGCCAAGCTGGCTGATGAGGGCGTGCCCGCGGGCTGTGAGGGCGACCTTCCTGGCCTTTTGGCCCTCATCCTGAGCCAGCTCGTCGCCGGGCGGCCTGGTTTTCTTGCCAACCCTGTAGAGGTGGACTTGAAAAAAGAGCGTTTGCTTCTGGCGCACTGCACGGTGCCGTTTTCCTTGGTGGAGACCTTTGAGCTCCGCACGCATTTCGAATCAGGTTTGGGCTTGGCTGTGGCCGGTGCTCTCGCCCCGGGCTCCTACACTCTTCTACGCTTTGGTGGAAGGAAACTAGAGAAGGCCTTCATCGTTGAGGGCAGCGTGCTTTCCGAGCGACCCGGCCGGGACGACCTCTGTCGCACCCAAGTCTGGTTCAAAATGCCCAAAGGGGCCGTACAAAGGCTGCTTCGCGAGCCTTTGGGAAACCACCATGTTCTTGTCCCCGGTCACCACCGCCGTCTGCTTGCGCTGTTCCACGAGGTCATGCTGGCGGACCCCTAGCTATCAGAAGCTGAACCGCCACCCCAGGCCAAACGTGGCCGGGCCGACCAGGGGGACCTCGATCGTCGTAGATAAGGAGAGACCTCGCAAAAGCGAGATCTCCCCGACCACTTTCAAGCGCGAGAACCCAAACAGCCCCCCCGAGGGGGAGAAGTAGACCGTGGCGTCGAACGACCACGGGCCCCCGCAGCATCCCAACCCACACGCCCCCACCCTCAGGTACTCGAACTCGTCCCCGCGAAACCCGCCCGGGGTGCGGCTTGGGTCGAGCGCGGTGAGGAGCTCGATGTATGTCCCCGTGCCCCCGGGACAGCAGCCGCCGAAGCAGCACCGGATCCTGTAGCCATGAACCTCAAACCCGCCCCAGGTGAACGAACTTTGGTCCCACACGACGTTGCCGTACACGGTGAGGCACGCGTCGCAGTACGGGGTCCAGCGCGGCATGAAGCTCACCGACTTGCTCGCAGGTGTACACACCAGGGCCAGGCTGACCTTCAGGTCGCAGCACACGAAGGGGATGTCCTCTACCTCCACCCGGAGGGACGAGAGTCCCCTCTTGGTGAACGATAGCCCCCCTTGGAGCCTGATCCCGCAGCACACCTCCCACGCCGCGACCGAGAAGTCCGCGTCCCGGAACGTGATCCCGCCCAGTTCCTCGAACCGGAGCGACGCTAAGCTGTCCCCGAAACGGAGCGTCAGCGTGTACAGGAGGAGGGGTGCGGGTGGGGTCCCCGCAGCCGGGGAGTGAGTAATCCGCAGCCCAAGCCCCAGGTCATTCACCGCCGATGACCAAACAAGGTACGACGAGCGGTACGCGGGGACGGTCGGGTCGAACACGAACCCTCCCCCGAACCGGAAGAGGTCCCACGCCCCACTGAAGTGCGCCTGGGCGTCTTTCCACGTGTCATTCTTGATCCCCAACACAAAGCGGAGGTCCCACCGGTTTGCACCGAACTGGAGCCGCGGCCGGATCTCGGTCACGCTACTCGCGATGGACACCGACGGGAGGACACTCAGGGTGCCGCGCGACGTTCCGGTCAGTCCCAAGAACTGCAAGACCGGGCGGAACCGAGCGACCAGGGTCCGCGGCCGCTCCGCGGCGAACTCAAGGTACGGGAGGGTTGATAGCTCAACCCCGTCCTCGTACCAGCCGGCGAACTCAAACCCGGGGTTGGCGAGGGCGCTCAGGCTGACGAGTTCCCCGTGGGCGTAGGTTCCCGCTCCGAAGACCGTCCCGGCCCGCGCCGGGTCCACCACAAGGCGAACGACGTGCGGTGCGCCCGCGGCGACCACACCCGCCGCGAGGAGGGCCCCGATCCCAAGGAGGAGAAGCGGTCCCATCCCCCGCCGGAAGCGAAGGAGAAGCACCCCCCCGAGGGCCAGGCCAGCGAGGGCCGCCCACACCCCTCCGGCACGGGGTCCGTTCCGGGGGAGGGGTCCCCCCGATCCCCGCCTGTCCACGGTGAGGGTGAGGGTCGCCATGTCGTCGGGGTCGGTATCCGCGGGGGCGATCGAGCTCGAGTCCGCCGGGATCGGGAGGTTGAACGCATCGAGGCCGAACGCGAGCATGACGTTCTTCACCGACTCCCCAACCGGTGCCTCCTCAGTCACCACGGCGTCGAACGTGATCGTGAGCGACTGCCCGGCGTCAAGGGCCGCTCCGGTGACCCAGGTGAGGAGAGGTCCAGGGGAACCCACCGGATCGGCGTCCGACTCCCCGCCCGGCCAGGCGGTCCGGCTCGTCCCCGCCACGTAGGCGAACCCCGGAGGGAGATGGTCTTCGACCACAATGGCGTATGCCCAGGTGTAGCCCACGTTTCTAACCACAAGGCGGAACGTCACCCGCTCGCCCACGCGGACCTCGACCGGCCCCTGGAGGCACGGATTGCACGGGGGTGGTTCAGGATCGCACGGGCAGGCCTCGCAGAAGATCCCCTTCTCCGTCGCCAGGGCCGGGACCCCGAGGAGGATCCGCGTCCGGTCCTCGTCGGGGAAGGAGTCGGCCACATCGGGGTTGTACTCGGGGATGGGGGTCCCCGCCCCGTCCCGGCCCGTGACCCGAGCGAGGTTCACGAGGTACTGGCCGGCCGGCGCCTCGGGGAGGACCCGCGCCCGGTACCGGGCGACGAGGGTCCCGCCGCCAGCGATCGTTGCCGAGATGTCCGCGCGGATCGTCCCCGTGGCCCCGTCGGGGATCCCCAAGGACCCGGATGCCGGCGGATCGTCGACCGTCCAGGTCCCATCTCCGCCCGCGTCGTAGGCCAACCCAAACGGAAGATCGTCGGTCAAATCCACGTCGTAGGCCGTCCCGCGGCCCACGTTGCGCACCGTGACCCGGTACACGATCACGTCGCCCCAGAGGACAATCGGCGTGGGCCAGATGCTGACCCCGCCCCGGAGGACGTCCGCGATCTCCTTCTCGAGGGCGAGGCCGGGTTCGACCACCGCAATGCGGGTCCGGTCCCGATCGGGGAAGAGGTCCGGGACGTCGGGGTTGAACTCGGGGATGGGGGTTCCCGCCCCGTCCTCCCCGGTCGTCACCACCTGGTTCACGAGGTCAACGCCTTGGGAGGCCGTGCTGAGAACCCGGACGCGGTAGGTGGCGACCAGGGTCCCCCCAGGGTTGATCGTGGCGGAGATGTTCGCGTGGATCGTTCCCGTGGCGCCGTCGGGGATCCCAAGGGAGAGGGGGCCGGCGCTTGGGTCGTCCACGGTGTAGGTTCCATCGCCGTAGGCAGTTTCGTACTCGGTGTGGGCGGGGAGCTCGTCGGTGAAGTCCACGTTGTAGGCGATCCCCAACCCCACGTTGCGGATCTTCACCGTGTACGCGATCACGTCCCCCGGCTCGACGGGGCCCGTGGGCCCGCGGCTCGCTCCAGCACGCAGGACGTCGGTGATCCCCTTCTCGAGGGCCAGGGCGGGGACCGCCGCCGGGTGAACGACCGTATCGGAGTCGTCGGGGTCGTCGTCGCCGGGGAGGCCGCTATCGGGCGGGATGGGGGTCCCGTCTCCCTCCTCGCCCGTGGCCCCCATCGTGTTCGTGTACCGGAAGCCCTGGCGGGCGAGGCTTGTGACGAAGGCCTGGAACTCGAGGGTCAGGGTTTCCCCGGGAAGAAGGGTCGCCGAGAGGTCCCAGGAGAGGTAGGGGCCGGGCGCTCCCGCCGGGTCCGCGGTGGAGCTTCCACCGAGCCAGGAGGCGCTCGTGCTCCCTGCGACGTAGGCAAACTCGGAGGGGAGCTCGTCCCACAGGTCCACGTCGAACGCCCAACCGGCTCCAACGTTCGTCACGGCCAGGGTGTAGGTGATGACGTCACCTGGCTGAACCGGTTGGTTCGTGGGGACGGGAGAGCCAGCCCGCAGGATCTGCGCGATCTCCTTGCGGGTGACCAGGGCCGGGCAGCCGCACCGGGCCGACGTCTCCGCCGCGTTGTTCCCCTCGGTGCACTCGCAGATCTGGTCTACTTCGTCCACAACCAGTCGGAACAGGTGGTCCACGCCGCACTTCAGGTGCGGGGAGGTCCAGGTGAGCAAGCTCGATCCACCGATGGGGAGAGCGGGGACGTCCAGAATGTGAGCCAAGGCCCCGTTCACGTAGATCCGGACCGTGGTGGCCGGCGAGGCCTCGGTCCCGACGTTCCGGACCGTGGCCGCTACGGTGAAGCTCCCATCCCCTTGGCACTGGACCACGAGGTCGGCCAGGGTGAGGTCGGGGTCGAGGACCGAGAACGTCGCCTCCCGGGCGTTGTTGGCCGAGGAGCACTCGCACAGCGCGCCCTCGGGATCCACCGTGGCCCTGATCGTGTAGGACCCGCAGGGGAGGACCTCGTTTAGGGCCACGGTCACCGTCTCGGCCGACCCGGGGGCGAGGGAGGGGAGAACCGTCTCGCCGGAAGCATCGCCGGCGATCCGCACGACCACCCCCGCAGGGCTCAGCCCGCACCCCACGTTCTCCACCGTTACCCGAACAAGGCCGGGCTCGCAGACGTTCCCCACCTCAGGGACAACCGAGGTGACCCGGAGGTCGGGGATCGAGAACGGAAAGTCCACGCACCGGCTGTTGTTCGCCCCGCTGCACTCGCAGATCG
>CAYSAN010000012.1:0-48995 GCA_964429165.1 uncultured Thermotogaceae bacterium | reverse complement strand
GGACGAACCGGATCGGCACGTCCGCGGTGAGGGCGCTTCCGCAGCCCTCGTTCCCGAGGGTCACCGTCCCCGCAATTCGCACGAGACCGTCCCCGGAGCAGGTGAGGGCCAGGGCCTCCCGCCGGACCGTGAGGTCGGGGATGTCGAGGGGGAAGTCCCGGCAGTGGGCGTTGTTCGTCCCGTCGCACTCGCAGATCGCGTTCGTGTGGTCGAGCTCGACCCTGAGGGACACGGTGCACCCGACAGAGGAAGCGCAGGCGTCAAGGGCGATCGTGCGCGGGGTGATCGTGAAGGTCTGGGTTCCCTTGGCGGGGATGTTCACCCCGCTCAGGGTCTCCGTCCACTGGGAGAGGACGGTTCCGGTGCAGCCTGCGCGGTCGTAGAGGGTGAACCGAACCGGGATCCCTGCGGTGAGGTTGCCCCCGCAGCCGTCGTTCGCCACGGTCATCGTCCCCGAGACCCGCACCTGGCCGTCGCCCGCGCACAGGAGGCTCACGGCGTCGCTTGCCACCCGCAGGTCGGGGATGTTGAGGGGGAAGTCCCGGCAGTGGGCGTTGTTCGTCCCGTCGCACTCGCAGATCGCGTTCGTGTGGTCGAGCTCGACCCTGAGGGACACGGTGCACCCGACAGAGGAAGCGCAGGCGTCAAGGGCGATCGTGCGCGGGGTGATCGTGAAGGTCTGGGTTCCCTTGGCGGGGATGTTCACCCCGCTCAGGGTCTCCGTCCACTGGGAGAGGACGGTTCCGGTGCAGCCTGCGCGGTCGTAGAGGGTGAACCGAACCGGGATCCCCGCGGTGAGGCTGCTCCCGCAGCCGTCGTTCGCCACGGTGACCGTCCCTGAGACCCGCACCTGGCCGTCGCTCGCGCACACGAGGCTCAAGGCGTCGCTTGCCACCCGCAGGTCGGGGATGGTGATCGTGAACGTCCGCGTCGCGCTGTTGTTGTTCTCCCGGCACTCGCAGAGGACGTTGTCCGTTTCCAAGGTGACCGTGAACGTGTAGGTACACTGGCCACACGTGACCGGCCAGTTGGGGATCGTGATCGTCCTGCTGCCACCCGCGGCGATGGGGAGCGTCCCCCCGAAGTCCGCGCTGAAGAGGCCGGAGACCGTCCAGCCGGTTGTGGTCTCGGTGAGGGTCAGACGAAAGTCCCGCGTCACCGCGGCGTCGCCTGCGTTGCGAACCGTGATCTGAACGTTCCCCGTGTAGTTCCCATCCCCGATGCAGCCGAGGACGGGGACGATGTCGGTGGAGCTGAGGGTGAGGTCGGGGATCGTGGCCCGGGCGGTGGCCGTGACGGGCCCGCCGCCGGTGCACTCCTCGACCGTATTGGGATCGCCATCAAACGGGCCACAGCCCCACCAGGCCTGAACGGTATCTGTCCGCAACTCAGGGCCGCAGTCGTTGGCGGGCTGGCTCATCCGGACCGTGATCTCCACCGTCCGGGATTCTCCGGCTCCCAACGGCCCGAACTCCCAGCCCCACTTCTGGCTTCCCATCGGGGTGGCCACGGGGTTCGAGCCCACGTAGACGAGGTTCGCCCCCAGCGTATCCTCGATCCTCACCCAATCGGCGCTCGCCGCCCCGGTGTTCTGGACGCGGATTTGCCAGGTGACCGTGCTCCCTGGGTCAAAACAGTCAAGCGGAACTGTGGTTGGGGTTTTGCTGATCGTGAGGTTGGGCACCGCCGGGGAGAGCGGGAAGCTCGCGTCAAGCTGCCCTTGGCTCAGGAGGCAGCAGTCGTAGAAGTAGACGCGTACAGTTGCGCTCCCCGTCGTCCGGTAGCAGGCGGCCTGGACCCCGAACCGGAGCCGGATCGTACCCCCGGGCGGGATTGAGTCACACAGGTTCTCCAACTCGTTGGCCGGGTCGTACCAGTAGAGGTGCCCGCCAAGTTCGTCGGGGTCAGGGCCGGCGACGAACCCTCCCCCGCAGTCGATTTCCGTCGTCCCCGGGGCGTAGGTCAGACCGGCGGGAAGCCCCACCCACACGTCCAGGGCCCGCGCCGTGGCAGAGGAATGGTTTCGGATCTCCAGGGTCATCGTCGCGGTCCCGCAGGCGGGGATCTGGGTCGGGTTCAGGGTCGCGGACAGGCCCAGTTCGGGGTCGCGACTGGGCCAAACCTCGTGGAAGACGAAGGTGTCCGCGAGGCACTCCGCATCGAGGGTGCAGGAGCTTCCGTCGCCGTCCTGGCCGCAGCCCCACCAGGCCCGGACGGAGTTCCTGAGCTCCCCGCACCCGGTCTCCCGGGCGGTGAGGGTGAGCCGGGCCGTCCCTCCTGGCGGAAGGTTCCGCAGGGCCCAGGTCACGGTCGAGCCGTCGCTGCATCCGTCGTCAATCCCGTAGACCCCGCCCGTAGAGGAGACGTAGGTGAACCCTCCTCCGAGCTCGTCTTCGACCCAGACGTAGGGGACGGGGATCGTCCCCGTGTTGGTGACGTCAATCCGCCACGTGACCTCTCCCCCGCAGTCGATGGGCCCGTTTCCAGCGGGCGAGATCTGGGTCTTGGCTATCGCCAGGCTCGGCCGCCGGGCCTCAAGGCGGAACGTCCCGACTGGGACTCTGCCCGGGTCCCCGCACACGGTCCAGTAGTCCACCTCGACCGCGAGGTTTCCCCCCGTGAACGCACAGGAAGCGAGGATCCCAAATTCGATCTCCAGGGTCTGGCGGGAGCGGAGCTCGGACAGGCCCGGGATCTCGGCTTCGGTCCACTCCAGGGTCGAGCCGAGGATCGTCGGGTCCCCCCCGGGCTGCCACGGGCCCGTCCCCATCCGCCACCGGGTCGAGCTGGGTACGTAGAGGATCCCCGCGGGCAGGGTCTCCCGGGCGACGAGGCTGTACACCGCGGGGTCACCCACGTTCCGAATCCGGATGAGGGCCGGCTGCTCGCTGCAGGTCGCAATCGGGGAGGCGGTGGAGGAGGTGGCGGTGAGCTGGGTGGTGGGGACGAGAACGACCGAGCGGTCGCCCACCGGCACGAGACAGTCCTCGCCACCGCAACCGAGGCTTGTCCAGACCTCGTTCCACAGGTCGCTACAGGCAACGAGGCGGGTGGTGAGGGTGATCACCCGCTGCTCGCCGGGGCTCATCGCCGCGATTCGCCAGGAGACCCCATTGATGGGGTTCCCGAGGTGGTCCTGGTTAGGATGGGTCGAGACCCCGCCCGCGGGCGCGACGGAGGAGGATACGTACTCAAGCCCGCTTCCCAGGAAGTCGTCCACCCACACGTCGTAGGCCCAGGCCGAGCCACTGTTCACCACGTAGATCGTCCAGGTCTGGGTGTTCGTCGTGGCATAGTGGACCTCGGGGGTCTTGTACACGAACAGGTTGGGCGAGCGGAGGAGGAGCGGAGCGTCCGAACCAAAGACCGCGCATGGATTGCCACAGGCGTTTGTGTAGAGGCCGGTTGCGACGAGATCCACACCTGGTCCGCACCGCTTCTTCACCTGGAAGGTGAGGGTCGACCTCGCCCCAAGGGGGGACCCCGCGAACGCCTCCCCATAGGTCCACTCGTAGTACGTCCCCCCATCGATTGGGCTCGTGCAGTTCGTCGGGAGTACGTCCCCGCTACAGACGATCGTGCTGGGGTCCACGATGTAGTAGTTGAGGTTCTCCAGCCGCAACGAGACGTTGTGGGGGTCGTAGGTCGAGGCCTTGGTGAGGGTGACCGTGACCGTGTAGGTCCCGCAGGGGTCGATGAGGTCGGGGAGCCCGGTGACCGAGACCGTCATGGCGGGGTTCTCGGAGACGACCCACAGGGCCTCCCGCTTGGTGCAGTACTCCGTGCACTCGTCGCCCCCTGCGCAGTCCGGCCCGAGGTCCAGGGAGGACCAGGTGTAGAACCCGGCTGAGCCGGGGCAGGACAGGGGGAGCGAGGCCGGGGTGAGCTCCAGGGTGTAGGAGATCACGAGGGTCGAGTTTCGCACGGAGCCGGGGTAGTCGATCCCCCGGATTTCCAGGGTCCCGCCGGGCGTCGTGTCCAGGATGGCCAAGGCGCCTGCGGGGCTGCCGTTCACCGTGATGGCAAGAGAGTTGGGAACGTAGGCCTGATAGTTTGCGGCGGTCTCAACGAACGTGAGCTCATCAAACGAGATCTCGTCGAGGGCGGCGCTATCGGCGAAGGTGTAGGTGTTCGTGTACGTGATCCGGCCGCACTTCTCTTGGGCAGATGGAACGGCGCTCTTCGTGCTCCCGACGAGGGTCCGGCACTCGATGGCGATGGGGAGTGACTGGGAGGCGAAGAGCGGGCAGCCGCAGCAGTCGGTGGAGTTTGCGGTGGCCGTGAGGGTGGCGAGCGTCCCGCACCGGGGGGCCCCGGGCGGCCGGAGGACGATCGAGGTGTCCAGCACGGCTGGAGGGGTGAAGGTCCAGGTGACCGTCCTCGTGATCGGGTTCCAGGACCCACCGCCCGCGTCCTCCACGGTGAACCCGTCGGGGACGTTCACGACCACGGTCACATCCCCTTGGGTCCCCCCGCCGCAGGAGGCGAGGCCCGAGAAGCTCGAGGTGACGCGATACGCGACGTCCTGGCAGATGTGGACTTCGCCCAACCCGCTCAGGGAGAGGGCCAGGGTGGGGGGGCCGTCGGGTCCGAAGCACGTGAAGCACGCGCTGTAGAACCCCACCGGGGGCCAGAACTCCTCCCCGCAGTCGTTCCGGTAGGCGGGGTAGTAGAACACGTCCCGCGGGGCCGGGGCCGCACACCAGTTTCCGAGGTACACAAGATCGAACTCGATGTTGAACGTCTCGCCCGGGGCGAGGTCGGGAAGGCGGAAGCACGTCCCATCGTAGGTCGCCGGGGGGACGACGTTCGTCACCACGAACGGCGTGTACGTGGCGCAGATCCGGACGTCCCGCGCGTTCCCGTCGCCCACGTTTTGAACGGGGATCGTGACGTGGGCGCCGGCGGGGTTACAGTAGGGGACGCGGATCTCAGGCAGGGTGATCTCGAGGAGGGGCTGGCCAAGGAGGAGCCGGATCGAGGCCCTGGCGGTGCCCCCTTGCACTTCGGTGTCGTGGCACACCGAACCGTCGTCGCAGCCGAACCGGGCATCGAGGCGGTTCTCCAGGCCCGTGCACGCGACCACCCGGGCCCGGAGCTCGATCTCAACTTCACCCCCAGCGGGAATGGACGGGATCTCCCAAGTTACGGTCTGGCCGCTGGGGTTGCCCACCGGGAACGAGCTTTCGTAGGCGAGCCCGCTTCCCAGGACGTCGGTGACGACGACGTTGTAGATTGGCCCGAGACCCGTGTTCGCGACCCTGAGGGTCCAGGTGACGACATCACCCACCGCCGCCTCGATCACGGTGGGTTCCTTGTAGACGAGGACCGCACCCGGGAGGATCTCGATCGGCTGGGAGTCCGTGAGGTAGAGGGGGAGGGCCTCCTCCCAATCCACCCGGGCACCCAAGGTCCCGGAGATCGTCCCGCACCCCGTCCGCAGGGAGAACTCCAAGGTGGCCGTCTCCCCAGGGGGAAGCTCGTAGGGCGCTCCAAGAAGGGAATCCACGTCCCACACGAGGTTGAGGCCGATGGCCCCGGGATCGCCGGTGAGGATCGTCCCGTCGTGGAGGGCGAGGACCGACGATCCGAGGACGTAGGCGAACCCCGCGTTGGGGCGGCTGGCGGTGAAGACGATCGTTGATGCAGTCTCGGCCCCAGCGGTGAAGGCCAGCGTGAAGCGGGCCTCCTCGCAGCGCCCCATCTCCGCCGGTCCGGAGAGGTCGAACGTCTGGCCGGATCCCGCGGCCGTCAGGGCCAGAACCAAAGCCAGAGTCGCTCCCCAGTGCCACCCATTCTTCTTCGCCATGGTCATCGTTCTCCCTCCCATCCGTTGTCCCCCTGAGGGCCGGTTGCCGTCGGTGCTTCCATCACAATGTAAGTCTTGTCACACTGACCGTGGTGATCCTACGGCGAATTCGTGGGGCTGGGCAAGTCCGGCGGATTCAGGGTGAACCCGTGGCGGCGGCCCGGTAGAGGATGAGCCCCCCACCACGAGGAACAGGGCCCCGGCGCCAAGCTGGACGTACTTTGCGGGGATGACCTCCCTGATCAGGCCCCCCACGAACGCCCCAAGGAGGCACGAGAGACAGGGCGAGCGACGCCCCGAGGACGACCGCCCACGGGGCCCCCTGTTGGGCCGCCAGGTTTTCCTCATATCCTTTGCCGGCGGCTTTCAAACAGCGGGGTCCACCTTTTTCGCCCAACATTTCGGAGTTGGTGATCGCCGGGGAGCAGAGAAGTCTGCTGGACAGCTACTAGGGTTCCTGACTTTGCTATCTGTTATTTTAGGGGCTATCGGCTATGGCCTTGCGCCCACGGTGCTGCGCCTCATTCGTGCCCCTCAGGAGATCTTTCCTTATCCTTCGCTCCCATGGGACCTCTTTGCGCTCGCACTCCAGATACAAAAGCTTTTCCACCGCTTCCGCGCTGGGGAACCGATGGTCCCGGCACCCTCATCCCCCAGTACTTTGCAGATGAACCGCGCAAGAAGCTCTTTGCTCCGAAGATATGGGCAGATTGCCACGGGATGCTGAAAAAAGCATAAAAGGGAGCTCAGATCCTCCTCCCAACTCCCGGCCATCTCAGGGTAGAGCTTTCCCCAGCGCTTCCGGAACTCTGCTCACGCGGCTTGGACTTCCTCTTGGTTCCCCGCGGTGTAGATCCGGCGCTACTCCCTCTGCACCCCGGCTGTGTCCCCTTTCCTTGCTTTGGGCAGGGCAATCCGCACGTACCCCAGGCTCCCGTAAATCCCGGAGGAACTGGCTCTGCCGAATCCGTGCCCATTCCTTGGGGAAGAGAAGGATTGCGCCCTGTCCCTCTTGGGTAATCCCCACCGCCACGTGGACGGCTTCCCTGCGGATCCCCGCTCCTGGGCGTGGAACCTTCGCGAACAGGGCGTCCAAGTGGGGCACGGCGCACAGTGGCCTGGGAGTACCGATGCCCAGGAGGTCTCCCGCGCTCCCCCCGATCCTGCGCACGAAAATATCCGCCTAATACCGGACGATCACGAGGTCCGCCAGGTCTACGGATCTTCATGTGTAGGGAGCGAAAAGGGAGGCCGGAAGCGCGCGTTTCGGTCCCGGTGGACGCGGGGCCTCACCCGACCGCAAGGGGTTTCCACCAGGCGGCTTGCCTCCCCGTTTTCCTCGATAAAGGCCTTCCGTTCGGGGGAAAAGAAGGGGCTCCAAATACTGAGCTACCAGCTTCCGCACTATTTCCTTGAGCACCGTCATCAACTCCTGCCTCTCCATTGCCGGTACCTTCTCCGTTCCGAGGGCACCGGCCGCAGGTTTTTATACAGACTTTGAACCTCTGGTGGCTGTCATTCCGCATTTATGGAAAAACCGACTATTCACTGAAACTTCTTCGTGTGGTTCTGATAAAGCTGAAACTGCTCGTTTGACGCTCACCGTCTGTCTCAGTAAAAATTGCTTGGACGATGGTCACAATTAAAGATGTGGCTAAAGCGGCGGGCGTCTCACCTTCTACTGTGTCTCGGGCGCTAAACAACTCTCCTCTCATCAGCGAGAAGACGAGAACACACGTTCGTCAAGTTGCAGAGAAGCTTGGTTACGAAAGAAATGAGCTAGCGCGGGGGCTTGTTACAGGGGCCTCAAAAGCATTAGGCCTGATCGTCCCTGACATCGCTAATCCGTTTTTTGCAGAGATCGCTAAAGGGGTGAGTGATGTTGCCCACGCCCACGGATACGGGGTGCTCCTCTGCATCACCGAGGGAAATTTAACCAGGGAAGCTCGATATCTTCGGTTCTTACGTGGAAAGCGCGTGGACGGTTTGATCCTAAGCGCTGTTACCGCTGACGATCCTAACGTTTCCGAACTGTTGAACAGTTCTATCCCTTTTATTTTGGTCTCTAGACTTGTGCGGGGTTTAGACGTCCCCTTTGTAATAGGCGATGATAGACTAGGTGCACGTCTAGCTACAGAGCATTTAGTAAAATTAGGGCATCGCGCAATCGCTTTTATTGGTGGTCCTGCCGACGTACAATCAAGTCAGGACCGAATGAGCGAGTTTTTAAAAGTGCTGCAAGAATACGGCCTTTCTGTGCGTCGAGGGTGGGCTGTATTTGCAGACTTCACCCAAGCTGCTGGGAGAGAAGCGGCACAGCGACTCTTGCAAAGCCGGCCTCGCCCGACCGCGATTTTTGCGGCTAATGATGTGATTGCTCTTGGAGTAATGGAAGCGGCGGAAAGTTTGGGCATCTCCATTCCGGAGGATCTTTCCCTCGTAGGGTATGACGATATTAGTTATGCTGCCTTACCTAGAATCCAGCTTACAACTGTGGCCCAGCCTGCTTATGCAATGGGCCAGATCGCTACAGAATATCTCCTTGAAGTATACAAAGAGAAAGCGCATGGACTGCGGCAGTGTATGCTTCCTCCGCGGTTAGTCATACGGAAGACTACGGCTCCACCCAGAGGAGGTAGTAATGCCGGCGCCTGAATTTTGCTTGCAGAAGGCTATACATAAAAAGTTCTTCAAACTGAGGAAGAACCAAAAGCCTTTTGCAAAACGGCTGATGGATAATTACGAAGATCACGTTTTTAAGCATCGAGGAAGTGGCCAAGGTCTGGGGGTGGCATAAGTCTACACTGGTCCGACTGACACAAAGCCTTGGATATTCAGGCTGCGGTGAACTCAGAGCGGATCACCAGGCGCTCTATCAACAAGAAGTTTCTCCTGGGAAAAAACTGGCCGTTCCCTGGCGTAAATTCGTGAGGATAAGTTGTTAGAGCAGGTAGTAGAACCTAAGATCACTTATCTTCTGGAAGCGGTGAAGATGATGCGTCCCCGCGACTTGGAACGAGCGCAGATTTTTTTCTGCGCGGAGCGGGTCTATGTGTGCGGCAGGGGACCGCAAGGGTCGCTTGCCGAGCTTTTGGTCATTCGTCTCCGTCGGCACCATACATACCAATACAGTCCTCCGAAGTCCTAAACATCTAGACCATCTTCAGCAGTTGCCACGCCGGTTCGGCTTCGCGTGACCACGATGCCTCAGAAGCAACGATTGGCAAAAGCTTTGTGGTTGCCTCAGAATGGACTGTTGAAGCCTCCTTAGCTATGGTAGTGTCCCGGGAAGTGTGTCCGGGGGGCAGCATGGTAGCCTTCCCAGAAAAACCCGGAACAGAAAGGAGGGAAAGCTGCCATGCCGGACAAAACCGCAAAGAGACCTTAAAGAAAGTGGAAGAGCAGATAAAGGGGACGATGAATGGCTTATGGGAGAGGATCATGAGGGGAGGAGCAGGAATTTTGTCTGGAGGAAAACCCTACCAAGGCCAACGGTTACTGCGCGCGTGACCCCTCATCCTCGCTGGCCTACCAACAGGTCTGAGAGTCCCCGAGTGGGGAAGGGCCAGTTCCCTCCCAAGATCCTGCCCTATCGACGACGCGCGTCCCTGGAGCTTTCGGAGGCCATCCCCGCCCTGTGCGCCTTCGGGATGAGCACTCCTGCCATCTCCCGGTTCCTTGCGGGTCTCCACGATGCATTCTACTCCCCGCAGAGCATCTACCGCCTCACCCAGGTGGTGGAAGAGGAGGTGCGCTGGGCGGGAACATCCCCAGACTGGAGGATTAGTACGGCGTGTTCCTGGGTGGATCGTACCTTTACGTCCGCAGAGGAAAGAGGGCAAAGGAGTTGGTAGCTATCGCCCAATGGATTCAAGCCCGATGGGCAAAGGGAGATCCTGGGCCGTTGTTTGGGACGGAAGGGGGAGCAAGGCAATCAGAAAGATCTTCCCGAAAGCGGACTGGCCGCTTTGTCTACTTCATGTGGCGCGCGGCCCCCGAGCAAAAGTTGAAAACAGGACCTGAGGGCCGTGTATCGAGCGGAAACGGAAGAGGAGGCCATTGAAGCGTTGGAGAACAATTTGCCCTCGCCTCATGGCCTGGTGGGAGGCCGAGGTTTTTGCTCTTCTTGCGTTTTTGCTCCATCCTAGATCTATTCAGCGGTATCTCTCCCACATAAATCAGCTGGAGCGCATGAGAAAAGAGGCGAAGCGTTGGACAAGAGTGGTAGAGGTGTTCTGTAGCTGTGTTATGTCTGGTGCTGAATAACTTAAACGAGCGGTTAGGCGGTCAGAAGGCCGTAGGTTGCGGGGCTTCGCGGAGGTGTCGATGGGAAGCCACCATGTGGCCCAGATACACTAGACGAGGCACTATTATTATGGTTTCGCGCGGGTCTTGCTTTAATATTGCGAATCTGGAAAAAGATGTAGGCAAAGGGAGGTGTGGATGCAAGAACTTGACGTCCTTGCCATCGGGCACATCGACAAAGGGTTAGTGGTGGTGGGTGGAAAATCGCAACACATTGCGGGAGGGGCGGTTCATTTTGGGGGGATGGTGCTCCTGGCCCTCGGGCTTCGGGTGGGCGTGGTCACCAGAGTTGCAAAAGAAGATCTCGGGCTTCTCTGTGATTTGAGATGCGCTGGCGCAATTCTCTTCCCTATTTTCTCTGGCGAAACCACAGCCATTGAAAATGTTCTCCCTGACCCCAATTCCGATCAGCGCCGGTGTTTCCGCCGCGGGTTCGCTGGCACGTTTCGAGCGGAGGATCTTCCTCCGGTTCAAGCCAGGCTTCATTACGTGGGCACCATTATCCCGGATGAAATCGACATTTCTTTCCTTCAAACCCTTGAAGAGCGTGGTCCCATCGCTCTGGATGCCCAAGGTTGTCTGCGCAAGCTCGTGGGCGACGAGCTGGTCACCGATGGTTGGGATTGGGCCGATGAGGCCTTGGCCCTTGTGCATTACCTCAAGGTGGACGACAAAGAAGCGTGGGCTCTGACCGGGGAGAACGACCTGCAAAAAGCTGCAGAATGGCTAGGGCAGAAAGGGCCGCGAGAAGTTGTGCTTACCCACCGCGAGGGGGTCCTGGTCTGGGCCCACGGAGAGATCTTTGAGGCACCGTTTAAACCCAAAACGCTTGCTGGTCGCACGGGTCGCGGTGACACCTGTTTCTCCGCGTATCTTGGGCGTCGGTTGCTCGGGGATTTACCGGGCGAGGCCACTCGCTTCGCGGCCGCGCTCACCACCCTTAAACTTGAGCGCCCCGGCCCATTTCGATCCTCTCTCGACGAGGTCCATCGCCTTCTCTCCATTATATAATCGCGCCACGCTCTTGAGGGGGCTCTGCGTTCGGGGCACTTGGTGCATGGGAAAGCCACAGTGCCGGAGGGGCCCACGGCGCTGAGGTCTGGGAAGGAGGCCCCACGGTATGCGCTGGCAGGGTCAAGGGCTTTGGGTTGAGGTGCTGCATAGTCAAGCGGGTCTGGCCACACAAATCCTCGTGCAGGCTGGAAAGACCGCGCTTTTGTTTGACGCTGGGGACGGGACGCTTCGCGACCTGCACGTTCGCGGCCGAAGCCCCCAAGATCTCGTCGGCGTCTTCTTAACCCATGGCCACGCGGACCACATGGCCGGCTTGTATGGGCTCCTTGGGTATTTGAGGTCCGAGGGCCATTCGGGGGAATTCACGGTGGGCTACCCCCGCGGGGCATGCGAAGTGGAGGAGGTGCTCGCGGCTTTTCAGCGTTGCTATGGCCGATCCATACCCTATGCCCTTAAGCTCATGCCTCTAGAGGATGGCATGTGCGTTTGCTTATCCGATGTGGAGGTGTGGGCGAGGTCCGTAAAGCATTGGCATAGCCTGCGAGGAAAGCCCCTCGCTCCTGCCCCTGCCCTTGGGTACCGCCTGGTCTTCCAAGGGCAAGTGGTGGCGGTGACTGGGGACAGTGCGTTCTGCCCAGCACTGGAGGAGCTCGTGCGCGATGCGAACTTGGCGCTCATCGAAGCCACCCTTGACGAACGCGCACCGTTAGAGCAACGGGAGCTCCTTCACCTGACGCGCGCTCAAGCTGAGATCTTGGGACGCTTGGCCCGGCAGGCATATTTCATACACACGCCCCACGCTTAAAACATACCGCGCAGGGCAAAGCCCCGCAGCAGGTGCCGCTGTACAAAAACCGGGAGCCCCAGGCGGAGAGGGAATGAGCCCTCCCACGGCCAAAGGCCCCCAGAGCGTTCAGTAATCCGTGATGAACGCGGCAATGCCGGTAGGAAAGGTGAAGTCCGTGGGGACCATGGTGATGATCGAGGCGTGGGTGAATTCGTCCCCGCCAGTGATGATGCAGAAAATGGCATAAGCGGCGAGTCCAGGCAAGACTAACATTACACGATGCGGAGCAACGTACGAAATCAGAAGGCTCCATCGATCAACTCCGCTTCTTCCACCTCTCACGTGATTTCCCGGCAAAAGCCAAGCAGCATCCAGATCGCGAGGGGAAGGGTGTAGATTTGATAGGCCAGGACCAAGCTGACCCTGACGTGCATCAAGCGGAGCACGCGGAACATGATGAACAACGGAACCACGAGGGCGACGGGGAAATGGTGCGCACCACCAGGGCCCACAGGAGAAGCAAGATATCCAACTTCCAAGGGAAGCGAAACTGGGTGAAGGCATAGGCCGCGAGAGACCTGGCCCCAACCCCCAGAGCAGTGGCCGCGCACCGACCAGGGCGGTGTTGGCAAGGAATCGTAGGAGTCCTCGCCCAGGAGGATCTCCCGATGATGGGCCAGGGTGGGCTGGCAGGAAAACAGGGTCAGGCCAGGGTCTTAAGGGGAGTTCTGAGGAACAACCAGATGGTAAATAAAGCGATGCCAAACAACACGGCGAGAAAATGCAAAAGGGCGGCCTGAGCCCATCGTGTTTTGCTCATGCCCTGAGCTCCTTCCACATCCGGTGGGCGTTGAGGATGTTCACCCCCAGCACCATGAGGGCCATGGACAAGCGAGGCGGCCCCCGCCTAGCCCAGGTGGAAATACCTGCTACTTCGCGGTAGATGTACATGCTGAATACATATGCTGATGGTCTCCGTGGCATAGCCTGGTCCGCCGCCAGGCATGGCATAGACCTAGTCAAAAATCCTGAACGTTTAAAAGACCATAAGCAAGACCGCAAGCTTGATGTAAAAGGAGAGTAACGGCAGGGTAATGTACCGAAAAACCTTGAAGCCGCCATCTACATCCAGCTGGGCGGCCTCGCAAAGATGATGGGGTATGGACTGCAGTCCTGCCAGGAGCACCAGGATCAATAGTAGAACAGATATAGTGTTCATTGCCAGATATCCACAAGGAGGGCGCCACGCCCAATGCACGCAACACACTGTTCAGGAAAACCGAATTAGCGCGCACACCACAATCGTGGGGAGCATCATGGGCAAGATTGCAAAAGGCAAAAGGCAAAGACGTCCTCGAGGGCGGGCATTGAACAACCACGCGAGGCCTGTGCCTAGGATTACCTCGGCAACCGTGGCCAGGGACACGGGCATCAGGGTGTTTACCGCGGATGCAAGGAACAGGCCGTTTTGGAGAAAGCGCAGCCAGTTGCGGGCTTCAAAAAATTGAAGATGCGGTGGATGAAGTGAAAGTAATGGAGGGAGATATGCAAGTTGAAGACGAGAGAGGGGACTGTACAGTGCAAATGGTTCTCTCACAGATTGGGATTAACGTGCGTTCTCCTGATGAGCCTGTGGCAGTCCTTTCTGGTGGTGAACGGCAATCGGTAGCTATTGGACGAGCCCTTCACTTTGGGGCGAAGCTTCTTATACTGGACGAACCAACCTCTGCTCTTTCCATACGTGAAACCCGACAGGTTTTGGACTTCATCCTCGAGGCAAAGGCTCGCGGATTATCCATCGTTTTCATCACCCATAACATCTATCATGTTTATTCCGTTGCCGACCGGTTCACTGTGCTAGAACGCGGCTGTAAAGTTGCGACGCTCCGCAAAGAAGAGGTGACAGCCGAAGAATTGATCGAAATCGTCAGGTCCGGATATAGGAGGGGAAAATGCAACGCTTAGGTCTTGGACTCATAGGTGCTGGTAGTATTGGAAGGCTTCACGGTGAAAACATTACATATCATGTTCTGGAGGCTGAGCTTTTAAGTGTGGCCGATGTCGCGCTGGAGGTCGCGAACGAAACAGCGAAAACGCTGATAATGCCCAAAGTTGCAGAGGATTATCATGAGTGAGTATGTGATTCCATGGTTGAGACAGTTTTTATTTGTACCGGCACAGATACACATGCCCGGGTCATAAAAGATGCTGAGGTGACGCAGAAGCATATTTTTTGTGAAAAGCCGATTGCGCCGGATTTGCCGGAGATCAACGGAGCCTTAGCAAGTGGAGAAAGCCGCGTAGTCCTTCAACTAGGTTTAACCGCGGGTTGGTCCTGAGTTTTCAGCGTTTGAAGGGATCCATTGAGAGCTGGGAAATTGGGCGACCTTGGCTGCTGAAATCACGAGTTACGATCCTGCCCCCGCCTTCGCTTTCTTACATACGCGGTTCAGGGGGCATTTTACTGGATATGACGATTAACAATTTCGATATGGCACGCTGCTTATTGGGAGAGGTCGAAGAAATTTATGCCATTGGGGCTGCGCTCGTGGGCCCTGAGAACGGCGCCGCAGGAGATGTCGATACTGCTATAGTTTTTCTTCGCTTTAAAACCGGAGCTTTAGGTGTGGTCACCAATTGTAGAAAAGCAGCATACGGGCATGCCCAGAGAATCGAGGTTTTGGGAAAGAAAGGCGGTGTTTTGTAGAAAATCCCAAAGCGCGCACGGCGCTTTGGGCCGACGCTAAAGGATATCTTTCTGCACCCGTACACCACTTTTTTGCAAAACGATACCGTGAGGCTTATATCGCGGAGATATGAGCGTTTGTCTAGACCGTGCGCAAGAAGGAAAAACCACTGGTTACTGGTTGGGATGGAAAAGTTGCTGAAATCCCTGAAAAAACAGGGATCAGTACGGCTAACCGAAATCGACCCTTCCATGGCTTGGAAGCACTTGTGAGAGATTGTTGGTCAGTTATACTATACAAACGTTTGCAAAGGAGGCGCAATGAAGGCTTTGGCGGTCGAGGCAAGGTGGGAGCCCAAACCGGGGTATCAGCTTTCGGAGTTTGAACGAAAAACTGGAAAAGCCGTAGAAAGTGCCAGTGTTTGGAGATATCCAAACCTAGCACTTCGAGAACTTCCAGACCCGAAACCTGGTCCAGGTGAGGTGCTTTTGCGAGTTCGCGCGTGTGGAATCTGTGGTTCAGATATCCACTTCTATGAGACCGATTCGGATGGATACATGCTGTACCCAGGTCTTGCTAAGTTCCCAACCATAATCGGCCACGAATTTGCCGGGTAAATCGTGGAAATAGGACCTGGTCGAGAGGGAAAAGAGTTTAAGGTTGGTGATCGCGTCACTGTCGAAGAAATGGTATGGTGTGGGTATTGCCGTGCATGCCGCGACGGTTTTCCCAATCAGTGCCAAAATCTCGAGGAGATCGGGTTTACTATTCCAGGAGCAATGGCCGAATACGTTGTGGTACCAGCCAAGCTCTGTTGGAAAGTAGACGTTATTTTTGAGAAATATGCCGACGAAAAGTTGGCCTGGCAAGTAGCAGCAACCACTGAACCTACTTGTGTTGCATATAACACGATCTTCGAGTGCGCGGAAGGATTTCGCCCAGGAGCTTATGTTGCCGTTTATGGCGCCGGTCCTATTGGCCTAGCTGCGATTCAACTTGCGAAGGCTGCGGGTGCGGCTAAGGTCATCGTCTTCGAAGTCTCGCAAGTTCGTCGGGAGTTGGCGAAGAAGGTAGGGGCTGACTATGTTGTTGATCCTACTAGAGAAAAGCCTGCTGAGACAGTATTGTCAATCACGCACGGTGAGGGCGTAGATCTCTCTGTGGAGGCTGCGGGAGCTCCTGAGAAAACTATTCCAGAGATGGAAAAACCCTGGCTGTTGGTGGAAAAATCGCTGTGGTGGGTAGGGCAGCACAGCGAGTCCCCATGTATCTTGAGCGCTACCAGACAAGAAAAGCCAAGTTGTTCGGAGCTCAAGGTCACTCAGGCTATGGTATCTTCCCCTCCGTGATCCGCATGATGGGCGCCGGTCTTGTGGATAACTCACGCATTATCACCGCCTTTTTCCCTCTGGTCGAAGGTGTGGAGGCCATAAAGCGGGCCACGGAACGTCGGGACGGCAAGATCATGGTGCTCCCTTAAGGAGGGTTGAACATGAGACAAGCCAATATTTGGATTACCACTGAGCATCCTGCGATTGTGTTCGAAGATACAGAAGTAGGACGGCTCAAGAAAAAGATCTGGGATGCTTCGGAGGAAGACATAGCAACGATTCTCGGAGATTTTGGGATCCCATCCTCGCCAGAACTGGGGAAGCCAGGAAGCTATATTCAGACCACAGTGCGCGCCAAAGTCATCGAAAACCGCAGAAAAAAACGACGTTGTTTTGATCCCCATTGGCTGTACCGAAAACCATGGTCGGCACACGATCTCTGGCTTAGACACATTTATGGTGACCCAGATATGCGAAGCGGTGCGTCGCTATACCGAAAAGCAAGGTCGCCCGGTAGCTCTTGCACTTCCTCCTCTCAACTACGGGGCCCATCCTTACCACCACATTGGCATGCCTGGAACAGTGATTGTGCCCGAACATGTGGTGCGAGAAACTCTGATCGCGGTGATGCTCGGGCTCTGGAATGACGGTTTTCGAAAGCAGATCATTGTGAACAACCATGGTCAGCTTTGGGTTTTAGAGTCCGCTCTGCATGAGTTTATGTATAGGTACCAGTTGCCCGGGGTGTTTCAAATCCTTGACTGGCACCGAGCTGTGCGGGAATTTTTCTATCCCAGCGAGCGTCCTGACTCATTGGAAACCCACTTTATTCACGCTGATGAAGCGGAAACCTCGCTGGCGCTCCTTCTCTTTCCCAAAGAGATGGTGGACATGTCCTTGGCCCAAAGGACGGAGAGTGAAAATCTTCTACCAGTGGGGCATTTTGATAACGCTGTGGATAACCTGAGACGCCCGCATAAATGGTCTGAGGGGGAGGGTCATATCGCCATTGAGCTCGCGGCTACTCCAGAAGGAGTGGTTGGCGATCCCACCCGTGCCTCGGCAGCAAAGGCAAAGCGCCCTGTTGCTGCAATCCTTTCTTATTTGGTGTTGGTGATCGACCAAATCCTCGCGGCCTTCCCGCCAGGCACAGTGCCGCCGGTGGAAAAGGTGACCCTGCGCACACAGGCGGAAATGGAGCCGTATTTGCGGGAGCCAGGAAGCCCCGGATGGAAATCGGTTTACGCCTTACCGCGGTGTGGTCTTTGAGGATGAGCTGGCCGCTTGGGTTAATCATACCAGTTCAAGATCCCACGCCATTTTCGGTGTTTTCGCCGGTGGAATGGCCGGAGAGCCTGGTTCGGACTCGCGCGGCTGGCTACACCGTGGTGGAGTTAGCTATTACCGATCCATCCACCTTAGATGCGGAAGAGCTGACCGCTCTTACAAATCGGTGCGGGCTTAAAGTGGCGGCTTTTACCACTGGACAGGCAGCAGAAAAAGAGGGGCTTTCTCTTTCCTCCCCAGATGATGCGATTCGCGAAAGAGCTGTTAGCCGTATACTCTCTCATGCTAAGCTCGCCCAAAATCTTCGCGCGGTAGTTATTGTGGGGCTTGTACGGGGGAAGACGGGGGAACTCCGGCTATTGTGCGACTCCCTCCGGGAATGTACGAAACCATTCCCTAAAGTTTGCTTCGCTTTGGAACCACTGAACCGTTACGAAACCGCCCTCCTCAACAGAGTCTCGCAGGCTTTGGAATTGGTGGGGCAGGTAGGCATGGAAAATCTAGGTCTGTTGTTTGATACATTTCACGCCAACATTGAGGAACGGTCCATGAAGGAATCTGTCGAGCTCTGTGGCGATCGTCTTTTTCACGTGCACCTTGCTGACTCCAACCGCTGGATCCCGGGGTTTGGACATGTCCCGTTCGGGGAGCTTTGGGAGGCTTTGGAGAAGGTTGGTTACAAAGGAGCCTTGGTTTTAGAATGTTTCCCTCGTCCCAGCCCAGAGCTGTTGCTTCTGGAGCCGGGGGTGAGGCAACGTGTGGGACTTCCCTGACCATGTAAACATCCAGGCTCGCCTGGGTGAAAGGTTCCAAGTTTTGGTTGCCAAGGTAGTTCAGGGGACTTGCTTGGCGTTGGTTCGCCACGGTGCGGAAAAGCAACTTTTTGTCATCCCCCCGAGGCCAGATTTGGAAGGCCTCCCTTTCCGCGATGGGCTTCTTTGCCCCTTGACCTGGAAAAACGCGCGCGCTTTGATGTCCTTGCTACCTGAGCTACAGCCTAAACGTGTTTGTCATTATGCCAGCTTTGGTTTCGGTGATCGCTTGGGCCTTGCCACCCCAGGACATATCCAAGCCATGGAAGGCGCCAAAGTGTTCCCCGTTTTTGCGCAGCAATCCATGCGGGAAAACGCACGCACTGGTCGCACCTTTGCTGATGTCCTTGCTGATGCAGTGTTTGGAGTTTTGCAAAGTGGACGGAAACCAAGCTTTGGTGCGGACGCGGATCACTTGAAAAGTGTGGATGAAGCGAAAACCGCTGCACGCCTCGGCTACACCTTCTTTACTTGTGACCCCTCAGATTTCCTTGTGCCGGTTAACTCCCTTTCCCCTGGAGAACTAAGGCGTGAGCTTCAAAAGCTCCCCTTGCCTGAGATTCGGACCGAGTATGTTGGCCGGAGTTTCTACGTGCCTGGTTTAGGGGAACTGCGCTTTTCTAAAGAAGAATTGCTTTGCCTCACTGTGAAGTATGGTCAAGCTTTGAGGTTTGTTGAGGAGATGTATCAAGCTTTGCAGGAGGAGCTTCCTCAGGGGTTCGATTTTGAGCTCTCTGTGGATGAAACCTCTGACCCAACCACAGAAAAAGAGCATCTCTTTTTATCTTTGGAGCTTAGACGGCGAGGTGTCACACTTACAAGCTTAGCCCCGCATTTGCCCGGCTTTATGGAGAAGGCCGTGGACTACCGCGGCGATCTCGAGGAATTTCGTCGGGCACTGCGCGCCCACATAGCCATCGCCCGTGCTTTCGGTCCATACCGACTAAGCCTCCACTCAGGCTCGGATAAATGGAGCATATATCCTCTCTTAGCCCAAGAGACCCAGGGGCATTGGCACGTGAAAACCGCGGGCACAAGCTATCTTGTTGCCCTCGAGGTTCTAGCCCGCTTTTCTCCCCAGCTATTTTTAGAGATCTTGGAGATTGCCCGCGAACGGTTCCTGATTGATCGCCAAAACTATTGTGTTAGCGCGGATCCTCATACCTTTCCAGATTTCCAAAGCCTTTGTAACCGGGATTTCTCCGATCTTTTTGTTCACCCGGGAATACGTCAGATGTTGCACGTTACGTTTGGCTCAGTGCTAAAAAGATACGGCGATGATCTCAAGGGCGCACTTTTAGCCCATGAGAAAGAATACCATGAGGCGCTGGCCCAGCATTTGGGACGTCATCTCCAAGCCTTGGGGGTGAAAAGCCGTGTCTGAACTTAAAAGGCGGGCCGCGGTGATCACGGGCGGCGGAAGAGTGCTTCAAACCACCAGCCAAAGGTGGAGTGGGCCGTGCTTTTTTGTATTCGGTGGCAAACAGGGCGGAAGCAAGGCCTCGCTGTGTACACCCGGCGGGCTCAGAGAAGCTAGCCCTCGGGACCAACGTGCTCTCCGGGAGGATCTGGAAAAATCCGCTGTAGCCATCCCATCGATAGTGGTTTTTCAACCCATGCCGGAGTGTAAGGGGAGTGTGAGGGAGGAAGGGTGACGGCGAAGAATGTGGTTGTGGTCATGGGCGGTGGGCCTACAGTTGTGATTAACAACTCCCTGCGCGCCGTTGTGGAGACTTGCAGAGAGAACCCCACGCATTTTGGCACGGTGTACGGCGCTTGGCATGGGGTGGAGGGACTTCTGCGCGAGGAACTTCTTGACCTTTCCTCCCAGCCCGAGGAGGAAATCGCCCTCTTGCGCACAACCCCAGCAGCAGGAGCCATTGGCACCTCCAGGTACAAACTTAGCGCTGAGGAAGACCTCTCAAGGCTCATTGACGTTTTGCGTGCTCACGAAATCGGCTATTTCTTCGGGGTCGGAGGCAATGACACTCAAGAGGTATGTTTACAGGCGGCCCAGGCCGCGGCGTCCGCAGGTTACGAATTATGTGTCGTGGGTGTACCCAAAACCATCGATAACGATTTAGGTGACCCAGGGTTGGAGCTCGTGGATCACACTCCTGGCTATGGCTCCGTAGCACGCTATTGGGCTTGGACAGTGCAGTGTTTAGAAGAAGAAAACCGGGGCTCTGCCCCACACGATCCGGTGTTGGTGGTTCAGGCCATGGGCCGAAAAATTGGTTTCGTCCCAGCGGCAGCGCGCCTTGCTGATCCAGAGCGCGCGTTTCCCCTGTTGATTCTCTTCGCCGAAGCCCCTCTTTCCCTAAATGACGTGGCCGATGTCGTGGCCGACATGGTGCGGCGGCGGGGCCGGGCCTTGGTCGTGGTCTCCGAGGGTTTTCCCGTGGGCGACATCGGCGCTCGCACTGATCCCTTTGGTCACGTGGCTTTCTCGGCATCCCAAGTCTCGGCGGCTCAGGCCATCGTGAATTTCCTTAACGCGGTGGGCCTTCCCGCCCGGGGCCACGCCCGCGGCCAGGTCCCAGGCACTGACCAGCGAAACGCCATCCTCTACGCGTCTCCAGTGGATCTTCAGGAAGCATACGAGGTGGGCCGCGTGGGTGTAGAGCTTGCTGCCCGCGGGGTTTCCGGAGTGATGGTCACCATCAGACGTGCTCCAGGACCTGTTTATCGTCCAGACTACGGAATGGTCCATCTTTCTGAGGTGGCCGGAAAGGACCGGCCATTTCCCAACCATTGGATTGCCCCTTCTAAAACAGACGTCACCGATGAGTTCGAGCGCTATGCTCGCCCCCTTTTGGGGGAAGATCTCGTTTCTGTGCCCATTATCGAAGGAAGGCTGCGCTTTGCTCGGCTCCATCCGATCTTCGCCGGGAAAAAGCTCCCTTCTTACGTGCCTGCTGCTCACCGAGGGAGGGGATGACCATGGACTGGAAGGCCAAGCTTCTTTTCTACCGGCCGGTTCGTGAGTTTTTGGTTTGCATGGATTCCGACGGGTGTGTCTTCGACACCATGGGGATAAAGCAACGGGAGTGTTTCACACCCTGGATGATCGCGTGCTTTGGGCTTCAACCTGTGGCCAAGGCCGCCCGGGAATGTAAGGAGTTCGCAGACCTTTTTTCCAAAACCCGTGGCGCTAACCGCCACATCACCTTGAAACGCATTCTTTCACAATTGCTTCCTAACCACCCCGAAGTCAAGCGCCGGGGCTTTCCGGTGCCCCAGCTTCCCCACTATTTTGCGTGGGTGGAACATGCCGAAGATGAGCTTTCAAATGAAGGTTTGAAGAAAGCCATTGCTGAAGCTAAAACCGAGGAGGAACGTAAAGAGTTCGAACTCGTTTTAGCTTGGAGCGAACGAGTTAATTGGGCTATAAAAGAGATCGTAAAAGGGATACCCCCATTTTCTTATGTGCGGGAGACTTTGGCACGCCTCTCCGGCGTGGCCGACGTCGTCGTGGTTTCCCAAACCCCAGTGGAGGCGTTGGAGCGCGAGTGGGCAACGCATGGGATCGACAGCTATGTTCGGCTGATCTGCGGCCAGGAAATGGGCACGAAATCTCAACAGATCGCTGCCACCGCTCGCCATTACCCCACAGACCATGTGATCATGATAGGCGACGCACCTGGAGACCTTGAGGCCGCCCGAGAAAACGGGGTGCTCTTCTACCCCGTCATCCCCGGTCAAGAAGAGGACTCCTGGGAGGAGTTCTATCGGGTGGTTTTAGATCGCTTCCTTTCCGGAACATACAGGGGGGACTACGAACAGGAGAAGATAGCTCAGTTTGAGCAAGCTCTACCAGAGCGCCCGCCTTGGGAGGTGGAGCGATGAAGGCGCGTTTTGGGATTGTTGGTTTGGCCACAATGGGTCAGAATCTGGCCCTCAACGTGGCTCGACATGGTTTTACTGTGGCTTGCTACAATCGCAGTGCCGAACGCACAACAGCCCTTATGGCGCGGGTCAAGGGGGAGCCCATTTTGCCCGCTTATTCACTGGGCGAGTTCGTGGAGGCTTTGGAAAAACCAAGGGCAATCCTCCTCATGGTTCAAGCTGGCAAGCCCGTGGACGAGGTTCTTGCCGAGCTTTTCCCCCTCCTCGAGCCCGGGGATCTTGTGATCGATGGAGGGAACTCCCATTTTGCCGATACCGAGCGCCGGCTTCGCGAGGCTGAAGCGCGGGGCCTTCTTTATCTTGGGGTGGGCATATCTGGGGGCGAAGCCGGAGCCTTGCGCGGTCCCGCCATGATGGCGGGCGGCCACTACCATGGTTATGCCAACGTAGAACTGATCTTCAGCGCCATTGCTGCTCAAGGCTTAGCTGGCCCGTGTGTCGGGTATTTTGGCCCAGGCGGGGCTGGTCACTACGTGAAAATGGTGCATAACGGGATCGAGTACGCTGTGATGCAAATCATCGCGGAAAGTTATGATCTCATGAAACGCGGCCTTGGCAGCAATAACTGGGAGATGGCCCAGGTTTTTGAGGAATGGAACTCTGGTGAGCTTGAATCGTATCTTTTAGAAATCACGGTGAACATTTTGCGCACAAAAGATCCCAACACAGGAGGCTACTTGCTAGAGGTGATCAAGGACGCAGCGGAACAAAAGGGCACAGGGAAATGGTCTACCCAAGCTGCATTGGATTTGGGTTCTCCTGCGCCTACCCTGGCCGCGGCTGTGTTTGCTCGCGTTGTCTCGGCCCTGAAAGAGGAACGCCTCATGGCAGAGAAACTCTTGTCCGCCCCAACACCGGCGCTTCGTTTCTCCGCAGAAGAGTTCCTCACGGATTTAAAGCGGGCTTATGCACTCGGAGTGATCACGTGTTACGCTCAAGGATTCCGACAACTTCGGGATGCCGCAATGGAACACGGCTATAGATTTCCCTTACATGAAGTAGCGCGAGTTTGGAGCGCTGGATGTATTATTCGTGCGAAAATGCTCACGGTCATGCGTGAAGCGTTTCTGCGCTTTCCTGAGCTACCACTTCTTATCTTAGCTGAACCATTCAGGCAAATCTGGGAGGAAGGACAGGAAAGCCTGAGGAATGTAGTTTGCCTGGCACATAAAGCGGGAATCCCTGTCCCTGGTTTGAGCTCCACCTTGAACTTCCTTGATGCCTATCGTACAGGAAGGCTGCCGGCCAACCTCATTCAGGCCCAGCGAGACTATTTCGGAGCCCACACCTACGAACGTCTGGACCAACCCGGGAAATTTCACACCCACTGGGAGGAGGCTTCGCCATGCTGAGTTTTACCCCCGGTCGTCTAATTTCTGAGCAGGAGCTACGCACGAAACTCCAGGAGTTCCTAGGCCAAACAGAACTGACCAAAGGAAGGCTGTTGGTGATAGTTCCCGACGACACCCGCACGCTTCCCATGCCCACAATCTACGAAGCTTTGGTGGAGACCGTTCTCCCCAGGGTGCGGGAGCTCTCCTTTATGATCGCCTTGGGCACTCATCCACCCCTCGCCGAGGCCCAACTCTCGCGCTGGTTTGGGCCAGGCTTTCCCCACCCAAGAGTTGGCGTGCATCAACACGCCTGGCACGATCCACAAAAACTCGTGCGAGTGGGAACAATTCCGCAAGACCGCATGGCCGAAATCTCCCGAGGGCTGTTGGCCCTGGAAGTAGCGGTGGAGATCAACCGTTTGGTTTTGGAGTTCGACCAAATCCTCATCGTGGGCCCAGTCTTCCCCCATGAAGTGGTGGGTTTCTCCGGTGGGCACAAGTACTTTTTCCCGGGGGTGTCTGGCCCCACCATGGTGAACGTCTCCCACTGGCTGGGAGCCCTCATCACCAATCCCAAAGTGAACGGGCACAAGTGGACGCCGGTGCGAGAGATGATCGAGGAAGCGGCAAAATTCATCCCTACTCCAAGACTCGGCCTTTCCTTGGTCCTGCGCGGCCAGGCGGTGGTTGGGCTTTTTCTGGGAGACGTTGTGGCGGCGTGGGAGGCGGCAGCTGATCTTTCTCGCCAAGCAAACATCGTTTGGGCACCAAAAGCCTACGATTTCGTGCTATCCATGGCCCCTTCTATGTATCGAGAGCTCTGGTTGGCCGGTAAATGCATGTACAAGCTGGAGCCGGTGGTGGCTGATGGTGGAACTCTTGTCATCTATGGCCCACACATTTGTGAGATTTCCCCTACCCATGGGGAGTGGCTTTTGCAAGTGGGATACCACGTGCGCGATTTCTTTCTTGCCCAATGGGAAAAGTACAAGCACGTGCCTTGGGCGGTGTTAGCACATGCCACCCATGTGAAGGGTATTGGAACATATCGAGACGGAACGGAACGACCGCGCATACATGTGGTTTTAGCCACCGGGATTCCCGAAAAAATCTGTCAGCGCATCAATCTGGGCCACTGGGATCCAAAGACGATAAACCCGGAAGCATTTCAAGACCGCGAGAACGAAGGAATTTTAGTGGTGCCTAATGCCGGCGAGCAACTTTGGCGCCTTGCCGATGGGACTGTGCCTGATGTCGACCGCCTCTGAAGCACAAAGCCCTGGTTATGTCCACGTTTTTGGTGTGAACACCCGCGTGGTCCAAGAGGCGCTTGGAAGTGGGCCCGCTTTTCCATGGCCGGAGTCTGGCTTTTGAAGCGTTGCTTTCAGGTGATCCTTGAGCACCGAGCCCGGCCGGCACCACCCCTCCTTGACAGAGGGGAGGTCTTGTCGTACTTAACAACCGTGATGATCGGAGGACTTCTGCGTGTGAGGAAGGAGGTGGTTGCGGGAGCACTGGTGTACTTCTGGTATTGGTTCGCATGAGGGCGTGACTCTCGTAGTGGAGAGTCATGCCCAGTACCGCAAGCAGAGGCTTGCGGTTTTTTGTTTTAAAAGGAGTGGGAAATGAGAAGGTTCATCCTTTTTGCGCTAGCGGTTTTGGGAACTCTAGGGATGGCTAAACCCATCGTGATCGGTATCACTCAGATTGTGGAACACCCGGCACTAAACGCTGCGCGTGACGGGATAATCGAATCCCTTCGCCGCGCTGGATATGTGGCAGGGGAAAACGTCCAATACATCCTGGCCAACGCCCAAGGGGATTTCTCCGTCGCCATCGCGATCGCTCAGGATTTTCTAGCCAGACGGGTCGACTTGGTGGTGTCCATCACCACCCCTTCCTCCCAGGCGGTCGTGCAAGTGTTCAAAGACACCAAAATCCCGGTGATTTTCTCCGCGGTCACCGATCCTGTGGGAGCAGGCCTCACCGGCTACGCCAACGTCACCGGTTCCTCCGACATGATCGATGTGCGCGCCGATATAGAACTCCTCCGCAAGCTCGTGCCTGGTCTGCGGCGCTTGGGCCAGGTATACAACCCAGGGGAGGTTAACTCTGCAATCCTCACGGAGATGACGAAAAAAGCTTGCGCCGAACTCGGTCTTGAACTCGTTGTGGCTGCGGCCAACAGCACCGCAGAGGTCCCGCTGGCAGCCCAATCCCTGGTTGGCCGAGTGGACGCCATTTACTGCACCACCGACAACACCGTGGCCGCCGCGCTGGATGCCGTGGTCGCCGTCTCCAAAACCCATAAAATCCCCTTCCTTTTTGCTGACCCCACGAGCCTAGAGCGGGGAGTCCTCATCTGCACCGGCTTTGACTATTTTGACCACGGTCTTCTCACCGGCAATATCGTGCTCAAGGTCCTTCAGGGAACATCGCCCTCGGCCATCCCCTTTGTCCGCCAGGCTGGAACCCAGGTGTGGCTGAACCTCGATGTGGCTCAGGAGATGGGCTTCGTCTTCTCCGAGGAGGCCAAAAAGCTCGCCACCGGGCTCCTCTTCGGCGGGCAGAGGTTCGTGAAGGAGTGAGTCCGTGCTCTTTCTGCATGCGGCCGAGCAAGGGCTGATCTATGGGCTCATGGCTCTCGGGGTCTACCTCTCGTTCCGGGTCCTCGCGTTCCCCGATCTTTCCGTGGACGGGACGTTCCCGCTGGGTGCAGCCCTGGCGGGGATACTCGTCCTGCGCGGGTACAGCCCATATTTCGCCCTGCTTGGTGCGCTTGGGGCGGGCCTGGTGGCCGGTGCCTTCACCGGGGTCCTGGCCACCAGGCTCCGCATCCCCGGACTCCTCGCCGGAGTCCTCACCATGATCATGCTCTATTCCTTGAACCTGCGCATCATGGGCCGCCCCAATCTCTCCCTGTTGGGGAGACCCTCAGCCATATTGGGCTTGGCTCGCGGCCTTGCCGTTCCGCGCGGCTATGAAGCCGTTGTGGCCGCCGGGGTGTTCGTGGTGGCCACGCTCTTTGTGCTTTTCCTGTTCCTGCACACTGAGCTTGGGGGTGCCATGCGCGCCGTGGGCCAAAACCCCGAGATGGTCCGTGCTCTAGGTGCTAATCCCGAAAACCTTGTCGTCCTGGGCGTAGCCCTCTCCAATGGCCTTGTGGCCCTCTCCGGCGCCCTGGCCTCCCAGTATTCAGGCTTCGCCGATGTAGGGATGGGAATAGGCACGATCGTGGTGGGACTGGCCTCGGTGATGGTGGGCGAGATCCTATTGCGGCCCCGGGGAATCCTTGTGCATCTTGGAGCGGTGGTCTTGGGCTCCGTGGTCTATCGGTTGGCAATTTCCTTGGCCCTGAGGTATGGGGCGGTCCTGGGATTCACCGCGTCTGATCTGCGGTTGCTTACGGCATTGGTGGTGCTGGGGGCCCTGGCCGCACCGGCAATCCGCACGGCTCTGCGGGGGGAGGCGTGATGCTCGAGGTGGCAGAGGTAACCAAGACCTTCGTCCTTGGGGCAGAACGGGTGGTGGCCCTGGAAAACGTCGCCCTCATGCTCCGAGAGGGCGAGGTGGCCACGGTGATCGGTTCCAACGGCGCGGGAAAGACCACCCTGCTCAACGTGATCGCCGGGACTTGCCGCCCCGATCGGGGACGGGTGCTGTTGGCCGGCCGGGACATCACCCGCTGGCCTGTGCATAAACGTGCCCATCTTATCGGCCGGGTTTACCAGGATCCTCTGCGCGGCACGGCGGCGCACATGACGGTGTTGGAAAATCTCGCTTTGGCCAGCCGCAAAGGCAGCCGGCGACTTTTGCCCCTGGTGAATCGGCCTCGACGCCAATCCCTGCGCGCGGTGGTGGCCCAGCTTGGAATGGGTTTGGAACAGCGTCTCAACGAGAAGGTGGCGCACCTTTCCGGGGGCGAACGCCAGGCCCTCACCGTACTCATGGCCACGCTCACGCGCCCCAAGCTCCTTCTTTTGGACGAGCACACCGCGGCCTTGGACCCGGCAAACGCTGAACGGGTCCTCATGATCACCGAGGAGCTTGTGCGCGAAAACCACATCACCACCATCATGGTCACGCATCGAATGGACCAGGCTATCGCTGTGGGGGAAAGGCTGGTGATGATGCACAAGGGCCACGTGATCCTGGATATTGGTGCTAATGAGAAGGGCAGGCTTCAGGTGGAGGACCTTGTGGTCCTTTTCCGGCGCCTTGGGGTGAGCGATGACGCCCTGCTTTTGGGGCAAAACGGGCCTGCACCCACGAACGATGGAAAGCTGGCCCACCTCCTGGTCGGCCGCCAACCCACCAGCACCGCCAGGCCCTAAGGGGAGCGGAAGAGGAGCGGGATCCGGCGCAAGGCCGCCAGCTTCTCCCGCTCCCCTAGCCGGGCCTGGTGCACCGCTCGCTCCAGCACGGCAATAGTGCGATCGTAGGCGGCGCAGTCCACAGGGTACGGTGTGCCGTCTTTCCCGCCGTGAGCAAAGGAAAACCGGGCCGGGTCCCGGAAGGACGCGGGCGCTCCGTAAAGGAGCTCCGCCAGCAAGGCCAAAGCCCGCAGCCCCTTTGCGCCCAGGCCTTGAACCCCTAACAGCCGCTCAAAGTCCGACGCGGCTGCCTCATAGGCGCGAAGAAATACGCTCTCCAAACGCCGCGGATCGATGTCCGCAAGAAGGAGAACATGGCGCTCCGGAAGCGTTAAGGTCTGGAGCCTTTTGAGCTCCGTGATCGAAACATCCGGCGGCCTCTGGGCGAGCTCAGGCATGACATCTCGAGCGGGCTTGGCTTCCTGAGCCACAAGGTTCAGCACCAAACCGGTGGGAGCACCCACCACAGCGGCGTGCGGTTCCACCACAAAGCTCTGCAGGCCCGCAGAAAGCCAATGGTAGCGGCGAGCCCATTGGGTGGTCTTGTGCATCCCCTGCTGCACCACACACCACTGCCCCGCCTGGTCGAAGAAAAAGGCGTGCTGGTAAATTTGGAATCCGTCTTGCAAAGCAACGGAATCCACCTTAGCGCTCAGGCGCGAAGCATAGATGAGGGGGGCCGGCTCAAGACCAATGCGCTCCGCAATAGATTGGATTTCCCTTGGGGTCTCCCGGGACACCGCGCCCTTCCCCCCTGCCCCGAAAAGCCCGAGCTCCTGGCCGATCTCCCCAAGCGCGGTCTTCAGCGCGCCGCAGGTGGTCGTGGTGAGGCCGCTCGAGTGCCAGTCAAAACCCAAAAGACATCCCAAAGCTTGAAACCAGCAAGGGTCGGAAAGACGGCGCAGAACCTCCTCTGTCCCAAACTCCTCCACCAAGGCGGAAAGGATGGCCTGGCTCAGGCGCACCATGCGCGCAAAAAGCCAGGGCGGAACATGACCGCCATGCAGGGGCAGATCAACGCAGCCTGTGCGCGTGGCCATCATTTCCTCCGCCAAAGCAAGAGGCCGTCCTGCAGGAGGGGCTCAGCCCGCCCGTCCTGAACAAGAAAGGAAAGCACGGCAAACACAGTGGTGCGAGCCAGCAGGAATCCCACAAGGTTCATGTTTTTTACCCTCAATTTCTGGGCGAGGATTCCCACAACCTCCTCACCTGAGCGCGGGGAGGCCAGGGCTCTCTCCGTGTCCTCCACCAGGTCAAGCAGACGGGCGCGAAAGGTTTGGGCCGCCTGCCGCACCTCGGCCCCGTGCAAAGGCACGCCGTGCCCGGGAACAACGGTTTCGTAAGCCTCCAGTCTCTCTGTGCTGGTTAGCGCTTGTCCCACGTCGTAACAGAAGGGAATGGGGTGTTTGGCGAGGATGTCCGGGGTGAAGATGGCATCAGCGCAAAAGAGGATGTTTCCCACGCTTACACCGATCTGCTCAGGGGAATGGCCGGGAAGAGGCACGAGGGCTAAAGAAAAGGGGCCCACCCCCAGTGCCTCTGACTCAAGGGGCGTCACACCGCGGACGGGCTGAGCCAGGGTGAATTTTCCCCAGAGCTCTGGCACAGGGGAGGCACCGGAGAAGAGGAAGACCGGCTCAAGCAAAGGGTGTTGCATCACCGCCCCTTCCAAAGGCGGGGCGAAAAGAGGGAGGCCGCGGGCGTCCCAAAGGTGGGCCCCCCCGAAGTGGTCAGCATGGGCGTGGGTGAGGATAGCCGCGCGAGGTCTGAGCCCTCTTTCCTCCGCCCAGCGCCAAAGCCGGCGGGCCGGACCCTCGTCCAACCCAGCGTCCACAAACACGGCTTCCCCAGCAGCCACCACAACCCCCAGGTTCACCCCTCCGCGCAGGACAAAAACGTCGGGACGCAGGGAAACGATCTCCATTTCCCTTTGAGTATAGCGCTGGTGTTGCGCTGCGGCTGGAACACGCTAAACTGCAAAGGACATGCAACGCCTCGAGGTGACGGCCTTTCTCGAGGAGCGTTTCCCTGAGGTCTTGGCTGAGGAGTGGGATCGCACCGGGCTTCAGGTCGGCCCTTTACATGCGCCCTGTCGACGGGTGCTTGTGGCCCTGGACTTGGGGCTCCACCATCTTCCTTATCTTGCGGAAGTGGATCTGGTGGTGACCCACCACCCTCTCCTGTTTCGTCCTCTGGAGGTGGTGCAGCCGGAGACGCCGCTGGGCCAAAAATTGCGGGCCCTCCTTGGCGCCGGAGTCGCCCTTTACTCTCTTCACACCCCCTATGACGTAGCCCGAGGAGGACTGAACGACCTTTTGGCTGAGCACTTAGAGCTACGGGAGGCGCGGCCTCTACTGCCGCGGGGGCGGGTTCATAAACTGGTGGTGTTCGTGCCTGTCACCCATGAGGAGGTTGTGGCCCAGGCGTTGTTCGCGGCCGGGGCCGGAAAAATCGGCAAATACGGGCATTGCTCGTTCCGCGTGCGCGGCACCGGCACGTTCCTGCCCGAAGAGGGGGCCAAACCATTTTGGGGTGAGGTTGGCCGTGAGGAACACGTGGAGGAGGTGCGCCTGGAGACCGTCATCCCCGAGGAGAAGCTGGAGATGGTCATTCAGGCCATGCTCGCTGCCCATCCCTACGAGGAGGTGGCCTACGATGTGTACCCTTTGGCCAACCGTGCGGACCTTCAGGGTTTGGGGCGGGTGGGCACTCTTCCTGGCCCCGTGAAGATCTCGGCTCTTCTGGAGAAATTCGCGGAGGGTCTGAAAGTGCCTGGGCCGAAAGAGGTGTTTGGGGGAGGGGAGCGCACGGTTCGGCGTGTGGCGGTGTGCGGTGGAAACGGCGGGGAGGCGGTGCCGGCGGCAATTCAGGCCCAAGCTGAGCTCCTCGTGACCGGAGAGATGGGCTACCACCGGGTCCGGGAGGCGATGGAGGCCGGGCTCACCGTGGCCCTCTTTGGCCACGCTGAAACAGAACAGCCCTTCGTCGAGCACGTGGCCCGCCTCCTTAGGGAACGTTTTCCTGAGCTAGAGGTGATCAGGGGGTGAACGAAGTCCTTGCCCTGCTGCGAGTTCTGGCTGAACTTGATCACACCCTGCACCATCTCTCTGGACGCCTGGCGGACTTGGCCCAAGACGAGGCTATCCTGCAAGGGCGCCTGCGGGACGAGGAGCAAGCCCTGGCTCGCCGCCGTGAGGAGCACCGCAAACTCCGCCAAACTGCCCTGGACCGCACCGCCGAAGCTGACGCCACCGATGCCAAGATCCGCGAATACCAGCACAAACTGGACCACGAGATAATCTCCTACAAGGAAATGGAGTTCCTGCGCGAGCAGGTGAAGCTTCTGCGGGCGCGGCTGGATCAGCTGAGCGAGGAAGCCCTGCGGCTCATGGACGCGGTGGCGGAGGACGCCCGCAAGCTTGCGGAGGAGGAAAAGCGCCACAAGGAGCGGCGAGAACAATTGGAGACGGAACTCCAAGGGGTGAAGAAAAAGCGCGAAGATCTGGGGAAGGAAAAGAATGAGGTTGAGGCAAAACGAAAGGAAGCGCTGGACAAGCTTCCCGCCCTAGTGCGCCAAAAGTACGAGCAGCTTCGGCTGCGGTTCCCCCACCCTGTGGTCTACGTAGATGGGCAAGCATGTAGTGGCTGCCATCTTAGGCTCTCCGAGGCCACCCTGCTCAAGCTGCGGGAGGGTCGGGAGGTGGTGACCTGCGAAAACTGCTCGCGCTTCTTGCTGTGGCGGTGGTAGGGTGGGCGCAACCCTACACCCTGCCCCTTCAGACTGGCCCCATCAACGATTACGGGCAAACCCTGGAGGCTACGGACCGGGGAAAGCTTTCAGCCCTGATCTCGGCGTTGGCTGAACACGGCCTGGGATTAGTGTACTTGGCCAGTTGGCACGATCCCTTTGGCGATCCTCAGCGTTATGCGGGGGAGGTGTTCCGCGCCTGGGGTCTGCGGGAAAACCAGGCCCTTTTGGTGTTTCTGCGCGGAGCGGATCGGCGCTGGCGGGTGATCATCCGGGCTGGCTCAGCCGCGCCGCTGCCCGCCACCGTGGAGGAGCTGCGACGACGGGCTGAGCTTGAGGCCAACCGCACCCGTCCCGGCCATGCCGCGGTGCTTTTCGCAAGCGACCTTCTTTCCGCCCTTCAGAAGCCTGAGCCTGGACGCACCGGTTTTTCCGTGCCCTGGCCGGCCATCCTGGCGGGAGTGGGTGGCTTGGCAGCCATCTTTTTCGTTTTTCGTCTGTTCTGTCCCCACTGTTTTGGCCCCTTACGCCGGGTGGCCTCCCTGGGCGGTATACTTTGGGTGTGCCCGCGGTGTCGGTACACCCGGGCGGGATGGGGGAGACGGTCAGGGAGCCGCAGAGGTGTTTACCTCTGAGGAAGGTCCGGACTCCGCAGGGCAGGCCGCTCGGGGAAACCCGAGAGGGAGCGATCCCTGGAAAGTGCCACAGAAAATAGACCGCCAGCGGCCCCTCTCTTTAGGGGTGCGGGCAAGGGTGAAAAGGTGGGGTAAGGGCCCACCGCCGGGGCCGCGAGGTTCCCGGGCACGGCAAACCCCGGCCGGAGCAAGGCCAAATAGGGAGGCGCTTGAGGGTGGCCCGCCCGATGCCTCCGGGTAGGCCGCACAGAGGAATGGCTCCCCACGACAGAATCCGGCCTATGGCCCACTCCCCTGTCCTTTTTTATAATGCTGCGCGCAAAAAGGGGGTGAACGCATGATCTGGCTTTTCTACCCAGAAACGCTGATCCTGCTTATACCTGCTGTGTTTTTGGCCATCTACGCCCAATACAAGGTGCGCGCGGCCTACGCCAAGTACTTGCGCGTGCCCACCCAGCGACGGGTGAGCGCGGCCGAGGCCGCCCGCGTCCTTCTTCAGCAAGCCGGGGTCACCACCGTCCAGATCGAGTCCATTCGCCAACCGCTGGGGGATCATTACGACCCGCGCCGGCGAGTGCTTAGGCTTTCTGCTCCGGAATCGGTGTCGGTGGCGGCCGTGGGGGTGGCGGCCCATGAGGCCGGGCATGCCCTCCAACACGCTCAGAACTACGCTCCGTTGGCCTTGCGCTCGACCATCGTGCCCGTGGCCATGTTCGGCTCGCAGCTTGCTTTCCCCCTCTTCTTTTTAGGCCTGATTTTCCAGTCCTCCTCCCTTGTGAACATCGGGATCATCCTCTTTTCCGCCGCGGTCTTGTTCACCTTGGTCACGTTGCCCGTGGAGTTCAACGCCTCACGGCGGGCCGTCGCCGCCCTGCGCTCAGCTGGCTTGGTGACGGAAGGGGAACTGGGCGCGGTGAAGGAGGTCCTCACTGCGGCTGCCCTCACCTACGTGGCCTCCGCAGCCATGGCCCTGGCCCAGCTTCTGGGCATGCTCCTCATCGCCGGAGGCAGCCGTCGCCGCTCCTAAATGAAACTTTCCCTCTCCATCCTCAACGCCGACTTCTCTTGTCTTTTGGCGGCCATTGCCGAGCTCGCTGATCTTGTGGATTACCTGCATTTTGACGTCATGGACGGGCATTTTGTGCCCAACCTGACCTTCGGCCCGCAATTCCCTAACTCCTTGCGCGACAAAATCGACCTCCCCTTCGACATCCATCTTATGGTGGATAACCCCGCCCTGTATGCCCCACGTTTCTCCTTGCGCCCCACAGACGTGCTCATCTTTCATGGGGAGGCCTCCGACCCTCCGGATGAAGCTATCCCTGCTATTCGCAGGCTGGGGTGTCGCGTGGGCGTCTCCCTGCGGCCGCGCACCCCCCTTTCCGTGCTTGAGCCACTTATTCCCGAGGTGGACTGGATCCTTGTGATGAGCGTGGAGCCCGGGTTTGGGGGGCAGGAGTTCATGCCGGAGTCCTTGGAGCGATTGCGGGACTTGCGGAGGCTCGTGGCCGCGCGTCCTGTCACGCTCGCCGTGGACGGTGGGATTGGCCCAGGGAACGTGCGGGACGTGGTTTCCGCTGGCGCTGATGTGGTCGTGGTGGGAGCCGCCATCTTCCGCGCCGCAAATCCCCGCAAGGCCTTGCTCGACCTGTGGCAGGCTGCCGGACGCCCGCGGAGTTGATGAGCTACGTCCTGGCCTTGGCCAGGCGGGGCGAGGGCTTCACGCGGCCCAACCCCTTGGTGGGAGCCGTGGTGGTGAAAGAAGGGGAGATCATCGGGGAGGCCTACCACGAGCGCTTTGGCGGCCCGCATGCGGAGATCCTCGCCTTGGAGCGCGCGGGGGAAAAAGCTCGCGATGCCGAGCTCTATGTGAACCTCGAACCCTGCGTGGCCTTTCCCCAAAAGAAGACGCAGCCCTGCACCACCGCCATCATCCAGGCCGGGATCAGGCGGGTGGTCATTGCCACCCAAGACCCCAACCCGCAGGTGGCCGGCCGCGGCATCGCCCAGCTCAGGGAGGCCGGGATCGAGGTGGTGGAGGGCGTTTTGGCCGCGGAGGCTCGCAGGCTCAACGAGATCTTTTTCCATTGGATCACCACGCGCACGCCTTTCGTGGCCCTGAAGCTTGCCCTCACCCTGGACGGAAAGATCGCGAGCTTCACGGGCCAATCCCGGTGGATCACCGGACCCCCGGCGCGGAAGCGGGTTCACGAGTTGCGCCGTCGCTATGCCGCCGTTCTTGTGGGCACAAACACTGTCCTCATGGATGATCCTGAGCTAACCGTGCGCGAAGTCCCGGGCCCTCAACCTCTGCGAATCGTTCTCGACGGCGAAGGCCGCGTTCCACCCTCCGCGCGCGTGTTCAATCGTGCTGCCAAGACCTTGGTGGTCACGGCGCGCATGCCCCCGGAGAAGGAGGAGGCCTTGCGGGCCCAGGGGGTGGAGGTCCTACGCCTTCCCGCGGATGGTGGTGTGGATCTACGCAAGTTTCTGACCGTCCTGGGCACCCAGGGCATCGACTCCTTGCTCGTGGAAGGCGGCAGTGAGGTGGCCTGGTCCTTCCTGTCCCAAGGCCTGGTGCACAAGATCTACTTCTTCTTTGCCCCCCGCATCCTTGGAGGAAGGAAGGCCGTCCCTGCGGTGGGCGGCCAAGGCTTTCCTGAGCCCGCCAAAGGGGTGCGTGTTCGGGACATGACTTTGGAGAAAGTGGGCGAGGATCTCCTTGTCATTGGCTATCCAGAGTACACCGGAGTGCGCTTGGCGACCTTGGGCACCAACGATTCCGGTACGGGTTCGTAGTGGTCAAAGCGCATGGTGAAGGAGCCGCGGCCGCTGGTGAGGCTGCGCAACACGGTGGCATAACCGAAAAGCTCGGCTAAAGGCACCCAGGCCGTCACCACCGCGGCGTGCCCTTTGCTTTCCAAGCCCTGAAGCGTTCCGCGCCGGCTGGAAAGGTCCCCCACCACGGCCCCCACGAACCCCTCAGGCAAGACCACCTCCACATGCATGAGGGGCTCAAGCAGTAGCGTCCCCAGCTTCTTTAGGGCCTCCCGCAGAGCTTGGGCGGCACAGGTACGGAACGCCTGCTCCGAGGAGTCCACTTCATGATAAGAGCCATCCAGGAGGATGAACTTGAGGTCCACCACGGGGTAACCGAGGGGGCCTTCAGCCCTGGCCTCCACCAGGCCTTTGCGCACCGCGGGGATGTATTCCTTGGGCACACGGCCGCCCACCACTCGGCTCTCGAATTCCAGACCGGTGCCGGGAGCAGTGGGCTCGATGCGGAAAACGATGTGAGCGTATTGCCCCCGACCCCCTGTCTGTTTCACAAGCTTGTGCTCGAAATCTCCCGTGCGAAGCGGTGTCTCCCGATAGGCCACCTGGGGCGCACCCACAGTGACCTCCACTCCAAACTCCCGGCGCAGCCGGTCCACCACGATCTCCAGGTGCAGCTCGCCCATGCCGGAAACGATGAGCTCGCCGGTCTCGGGGTCCGCGCGCAGGCTGAGGGTGGGGTCCTCGGCCACCAGGGCGGCGATGGCGCGCGAAAGGCGATCGGCATCGGTTCGGCGCGCAGGAGAAACAGCCAGGTCCAGCACGGGCGCGGGAAACTCCATGGCTTCAAGGATGATCGGTGCACCGGGGTCGCACAGGGTATCGCCTGTGTGAGCCTCTTCCAAACCCACCAGGGCCCCCACCTCCCCCGCCCAAAGCTCCTCCACAGGAGTGCGTTCGTTGGCGTGCACTTGGAAAAGGCGGCCCACGCGCTGGACGTTTCCTCTGCCCGCGTTGAGCACTACGGCTCCGCTCTTTAGAACCCCGGAGTAGACGCGCACGTAATACACCTTGCCCACATGGCGATCGGCTTGAACCTTGAAGATCAGGGCAGATAGAGGCTCCTCAGCGCGCGGGGAGCGGGCGATGGCTTGGCCCTCCCACGCACCGCGCACCGGCGGAAGGTCCGCCGGAGAAGGCAGGAAGTCCACCACCGCGTCCAGAAGCCGGCGCACCCCCTTGAGCTTGGCTGCGGACCCGGCCAGGACCGGAACGAGCTTGCCCGCTATCGTGGCCCGCCGCAACGCCGCCCGCAGCTCGTCTGGCCCCACCTCGCTGGAAAGGTAGAGCTCCAAAAACTGCTCGTCAGCCTCGGCCAGCGCCTCCAGGAGCCTTTCCCGCCCGGTCTGGGCCTCCCTTACAAATTCCCGGGGAATGGGGACACGTTCGGGCTCCACGCCGTTTTCGCCTTCTCCCAGGAGAAGGGCCTCCATGCCTATGAGGTTCACAAGGCCCTGGAAATCCTCCTCCGCCCCCATGGGAAGGACGATGGGCACGGGGTTTGCCCCCAAATTGTGGCGCATCTCCTCCACCACGCGGAAGAAATCAGCACCCACGCGATCCATCTTGTTCACAAACGCGATGCGGGGAACGCCGTAGCGTTCAGCTTGGCGCCAGACGGTCTCGGACTGGGGCTCCACGCCACCCACCGCGCAGAAAAGGGCGATCATCCCGTCCACCACCCGGAGGGCCCTCTCCACCTCGGCCGTGAAATCCACATGGCCTGGGGTGTCGATGAGATTGATGACGTGCCCTTTCCAGGCGATGGTGGTAGCAGCAGCGGTGATGGTGATCCCGCGCTCGCGCTCCTGCGGCATCCAATCCAATGTGGCCTCGCCCTCGTCCACCTCCCCGAACCGGTGCTTCTTTCCGGAAAGAAAGAGCATGGCCTCAGAAAGGGTGGTCTTGCCGGCATCGATGTGCGCGGCTATGCCGATATTGCGAATCCGTTGCATAGTAAACCCTTGTTTCATCCTCTCCTCCGCGGGTTTTCAGGCGAAAGGCAAAATTAAAAAACTCTTGGGCCTGCCAACCTAAGTACGAGGGACCAAGCTTAGCGCTTCCGCGCCGGGGCGCAAGGTGGAGGCCATGGCAAGCCAGGGTGGCCGGGGGGAAGGCCCGGGCCTGCTCTGAGCTTGGCAGTGGCGCTTCGTCCCTTGCGCTTTGGCTTTGGATGCGCCCAGTTAAATCCTGTTCGGCACAAGTTTCGGGAGGAAAGCCGGCCTGGGTGTGAGCCATGGTTGCCGGTTTGGACGGACTTCACTAGGATAAAAGGTGGTTGGGCCCGTAGCTCAGGGGTAGAGCAGCCGGCTCATAACCGGTTGGTCGCAGGTTCAATCCCTGCCGGGCCCAAAACATGCGCCGACTTTTTCTCTCCGCAGGGGGCGCAGCCCGGGGCGAACCGGCCGTGGCTGCCATCGGTGTGGTCCTCACCGACCCCCAGGGCCGGGTCCTGGAACGATTCGGCCGGTGCATCGGCCGCGCCACCGCGGAGGTGGCCGAGTACCGCGCTATCCTGGAAGGCTTGAGACTCGCCCTGCACAGGCAACCAGAGGAACTCGTGGTGTTCAGCGATAATCACCAGGTGGTAAACCAACTCAACGGCGCCCTTTCTCCCCGCGACCCGGCTGTGCAACACCTGAACAAACTGGCCCAGGAGCTTCTGCGCCGCTTTCCGCGCGCACGTGTGAGCTATGTGGACCATGAGGTGAACCGGATCGCACGACGGTTGGCCGAGCAGGCTTTGCACGAGGAAAGACGGACGGAGCGCGAGCGCCAGCTCATGCGCCAAGAGATCCTCGCCGTTCTTGACACCTTTTCCCTCGAGGATCTTAGGCGGGTGCACAGTTTTCTGTTGAGCTTTCAAAGCGAAAGGTCTGATGCGCATCGTTCTTCAGCGGGTGCGTGAGGCCTGGGTCCGCGTCCAGGGCGTAGAGGTGGCCCGCATCGGTCACGGTCTCCTTCTCCTTGTCGGGATCGGCCGCGAGGACGGGGAAGAGGAGGCGCGCTTCTGGGCCACACGCATCCCGGATATCCGGGTCTTTTCTGACGAGGCCGGCAAGCTCAATCGCTCCCTGCGGGAAACAGGTGGCGAGATCCTTTGCGTTTCGCAGTTCACGCTGTATGGGGACACCCTTTCTGGCCGGAGGCCCAGTTTCGATGGGGCAGCACCCACCGAGCGAGCCCGCGCCCTATATGAGCTCTTCGTCCAAGCCCTTGCAGCCCAAGGGGTTCCCGTGCGCTCCGGGGTTTTCGGCGCCCACATGGAGGTGGGCTTGGTGAACGATGGGCCCGTGACCTTGATTCTGGAGCGGCCGGGGGCAAAATAGCCCCACCACAAAAGGAGGGGAAATGGCAGCGGTTCCGAAGTCTCGTAGATCACATCGCGAAGTGCGTTTGCGCCGCACGCATTGGCGGGCGAAGCTCCAGGCCACCACAGAGTGCCCGCAGTGCCACGAGTTCCGCCTCCCTCACCGGGTGTGTCCGCACTGCGGCTACTACAACGGGATGCAGGTCCTCGCGGTGAAAGAGAAGAAGTGAGCTAACTGGAGGGGCGTCCCTCCACAAGGAAGATGGGGAGGGTCAAGAACAGGAGGGCCGCTCCGGAAAGGAATGGCGCGGCATAGCCGAAGGCATCGGCCAAATACCCGCCCAACGCAGCGCCAATCACGTTTCCTAAGCCTGCAACCGCGTTATAAAGGCCTAGTCCCTGCCCACGCAGCTCCCCAGGCGCCAGGCGCGACACAAGCGCCGTGGTGGAGAGTTGAAAGAAGGACCAAGTTATTCCCGCCAGGGCGAACAGCAGGGGCAGGAGCCAAGGCCCTCCACCTCGGCCCACGGCCGCGAAACCCACGAAGATCCCCACCCGCACCAAGAGCGCAAAGGCCAAAGCAGGTCGGTGCCCCCAGAGGGCGATGGCTCGCCGCGCCCACGCGTAGGCGAAAATGCCAATGGCATGATGCGCTACGTAGAGAGCAAATACCCATTGGTTTGGCCAGTTAAGCTTCTGGCGCAGGAACACGGGAAAAGGTGCAAACACCAGGGCAAAACCCACAAAAGACAGGAGTTCCCCGTAATAACACAGCACGAGCTCCGGCCCGAAGGCCGTGCGGCCCTGCAAAAACCGCAGAATTTGGCGGGGGTTTAGGGCTTCCACGAGGTACGTGGGGCCATAGCGCAGCCGCTCCACCACAAACGTTCCCACGCCCAAAGTCCAGTCCAGAAAGCCTGTGCGCTTTGTGGAGGAGCGCGGCTCAGGAAGGCTCCGCAGCGCCAGAAACCCGGCCAGGCCGGCCACGAGGGCGATCATCAACGCCAGGGATCGCAAGGCCCAGCCTTCCCCCACAAGACGGGCAAGCACCGTGGTCCACAGGGCGCCGAGGATGAGGCCGATCGTCCACCCTATGCCGCTGTAGGCGTTGAACCGCCCGATCTCTCGTTCCCAGCGTTCCCTGGGGAACGCGGTGAGGACAAGCAGGGTGGCGGCGGTGCCCGCAGCCATCCAGAGGAAAGTGGCCGCAGCGTTGAGGGGAAAAAGGGTGTTGCGCCGCGTGAGAAACGCAAGGAGAGCATAGCAAACGGTGATGCCCCAAAAGCCGAACAGCACCAACGGACGTCGCCGCGGGCTCAAATCCGCCAGTTTCCCCCAAAACAGGCTGGCCACGATGTTCGTGGCGCTGCCCACCGCGGCCAACAGGCCGACCTCCCCCGCACTCGCCCCCAGGAAGTAGGCATATAAGGGCAGGAGCTGGGAGAACGCCCCCAGGGCCACGTTCACCACGAGGAACGCCCAGTACCACCACGGCGCGGTCATAAAGAGGAGAGGAGTTCCAGACTTCGTTTTAGTCCGTCAGCCTCGGGCAACTCCAGGATGATGTAACCCCGAAAATCATGTTCTCGCAAGGCCTGCAGGGCTTCTCGCCAGGGGGCAGTGCCCTCATCCAGGGGAAGATGTGCGTCCCAATCGCCACGATTGTCGTGCAGATGGACATGAATCAAGCGGGGGGCCACGCCCGCGATGTGCTCTCGCGGAGAACCGCCCAGGGTGTGAAGGTGCCCTAAATCAAAGCACGCCCACAGTTCCGGGAACTCCGCCAGTGTGGCTGCGTGTTCCTGAGCGGTCTGTACCAGGCCTCGATCGCGGCCGTTGCCCAGGTTTTCCAGGGCCAGGCGGACCCCCAGGCGGGCGGCCCGGGGAAGAAGCAAGCCCAGCGCAAACCGCAGCATGTCCCAGGCCCGCTCGTGCCATGCGGGGAACGGCACGTATTCCGCGGGAAGACGACCGGGATGGATCACCACCACTTCGGCCCCAATCTCCCCGGCCAGGTCCAGGGTGCGCACGAGCTCCCGCAGCGAGGCCGCAGCCACAGACCGCACCGGCCAGGTGAGGTTCACCCCATGGATGGGCATGTGCAAAGAAATCCGTAGTCCATGGGCGCTCAGAGCACGGAGTCTTTGCCGGGCGGAGGCCGAGAGCTCATCGGGGTGGGCGATGCCGGGATCAGCCCGCAGCTCCACCCCGCCCAGCTCCAGTTCCTGGGCCAGTTCCACCCAGGACCAAAGGTCCATCCCCGGGCAATGAAAGGTGGCCAAACCCAGGTTTTTGCGCTCCATGTCAGTCCATGCGCAGGCCGCCGTTGATGGAGAAGGTGGCGCCCGTGATGTAGCCCGCCTCCTCTGAGCACAAAAAGGCGATAAGGGCCGCCACCTCCGCCGGGGCCGCCACCCGCCCCACCGGGATCTGTCGCAGGATCTCCGCACCTTTGCTGCGCAGCTGCTCCTTGTTGATATCGGTGTCCACAAAGCCTGGGCAGACCGCGTTCACCGTGATGTGGTAGGGCGCCAGGGCCAGGGCGAAGGACTTGGTGAGGCCCAAAAGCCCCGCCTTTGCCGCGGCGTAGTGGACGCCGTGCGCAGAGCCGGTGAGGGCCCGCAGGGAAGAAACGTTCACGATGCGTCCGTACCCAGCATCCCTCATGTACGGCACCGCGGCCTGGGTGAATAAAAAGGGCGCCGTGAGCCCCACCCGGATCATGGACTCCCATTCCTCCAGGGTCAGGCTTTCCGGGGGCACGCGCTGCACATAACCCGCGTTGTTCACGAGGACCTGAAGACCCCCGAGCTTTTCCGCCACGTCCTCCACGGTGGTTTTTATGCGTCCAAGCTCTCTTAGATCCAGCTGGATGGGAAGGGCCCTTCGTCCCAGGGCCTCCACCTGGGAGGCCACGGCCTCCGCCTCGTTCCGGGCGTCCTTGAAGGTGAAGGCCACGTTGAAGCCCATCTGGGCCAGGCGCCGCACAGTGGCCGCACCGATCCCCCGCGACCCGCCCGTCACCAACGCCACTCGGCTCATGTTCCAAAGAGGCGATCGCCGGCGTCGCCCAAGCCGGGGCGGATATACCCGTGGCTATCCAATTCTCGATCCAAAGCGGCGGCGTACACCGGGACATCCGGGTGGGCTTGGGCCATGGCCCGCACGCCCTCCGGCGCGGCTACCAGGCAGAGGAAACGGATGTCCCGCCCTCCCCTCTCCTTCACCACCTGGACGGCATGCACAGCGGAGCCCCCTGTGGCCAACATGGGGTCGACCACAATGGCCAGGGCCTCGGCAAGGTTCGCTGGCAGTTTCACGAAGTACTGCACGGGTTTGAGCGTGTCCGGGTCCCGATAAAGCCCGATGTGTCCAACATAAGCGCTGGGAATGAGGGAAAGGACCCCATCCAGCATGACAATGCCCGCGCGCAGGATGGGCACAAGGACCACAGGACGGGCCAGCTCCACGCCCTGGGCCCGCTCGAGCGGCGTCTCCACCTGCACCGCCCGCACGGGGAAATCCCGGGTGATCTCGTAGACCATGAGCGCCGTGAGCTCCTCCAGGATCTGCCGGAACTGCAGACGGTCCGTGCGCTTGTCCCTAAGCTTGGTGAGCTTGGCCTGAATCAGGGGATGCTGTACCAGCACCAGGTTGTTCATGGCTGCCGAAGGTTATCCACGAAGGACCTCCTTGCCAACCGCTAGATGAGCGAGAAGAGTCGGTGTTTTTGGCCCAACAGTCGATCGATATGAACTTGCCAGAGCTTCAGGGATTTATACAGGGAAGCCACAAGCCATTCCCGCACGGGATCGCGCTCCCCAAGCAAGATGTAGAGATGGGACTGCACGGCGTCCTGGGGACGCTCCTTGTTGAGCCAGCGCACAAGGGCCTGAAGCACCACCCAAAGCTGGTCTAGCCGCTCAGGAGCCAGGGTGGGAAGCTCGCGGAGGGCCTCCTGGCACACCCGGATCTCCGGCGTTCCTTCCGCACCGATGGCCTGGGCCAGACGGCGCACATTCGAAAGGACGTTGTACGCACAGGCATGACGGAGAAGCTTAGGCAAAGGGGCCTCCTCTCCGTCCACAAGGTTCTTGGTGAGTGGGTACACGGCCTGCTCCGTCCAGAACTCGAGAACGGCATCGGTGGCCACCCAACCTTGGCCGAAGGTGGTGAGCGCTTGGCCCACGGCCCGCGCCGCCTCCACCCGGGCGGGCGTGCGGCGGCCCAAAAGCGGGCCCAGCTCCGCCGCCTCCTTCCCCCCTGTCCAGGCAAGAAACTCTTGGCCAAGGGCATGAAGCCGCATGTGCACAGAAAGGGGAACGTCCCCGCAACTGCCCAGACGCGACCCGGGCTTTCCTGTGCCGATCATGCCTATTACCTGCTCCACCCCATCGAAGAACCGGTGGGCACAGGGCTCGAAGCCCCAGCGGGGCATGAGGTCCCGCACGCGCACGGCCCAGCGCGGAAGACCCAGGGTCTCAGCGCGGTTGTTGAGAAAGACGATCTCTTCATCGAAGGCCTCGCGGCCCTCGATGCCCGGGGCCTCCCACCACTCCAGAATGCGCTTTTCTGATATGCGCACAGAACCTCCTGAGAGAAGTGTTGCGCAAATTACGTTGGAAACCACCCTCTTTTTCCGCGGCCATTCTACTTACACCCCCGAGGCCGGACAAAACAGGTAGACTTGCGGCCGTGCCCGGGTTCTGGCCGTTGTTCCTGGCGGTGGCCGTGGCCCTCCTCGGCCTGGGGATCATCTCTCCCATTCTCCCCCTGTACATGCGCACGTTTGGCGCAAGCGGGGTGGAGCTGGGCTTGGTGTTCGCCGCGTTCGCGGTGGCCAGGTTCCTGGGCGGCCCCCTTTTCGGGAGGCTGTCCGACCGGGTGGCCCGCAAGCCCCTCATCCTCACCGGGCTTGGCCTCTATGCCTTCGTCTCCGTGGCCTATGCCTTGGCCCAGTCCCTGTGGCAGCTGGGCCTTTTGCGCCTCGTGCAAGGGTTGGCCTCGACCCTCGTCACCCCCCAAGCCCAGGCTTATGTGGCCGAGCGCACCCCGCCTGGTCGTGAGGGGCGCACCCTGAACCTCTTTTACAGCGCGCAGTTCATGGGAATGGGACTGGGCCCAATTTTGGGCGGCGGGTTGGCTGAGCACTTTGGCCTCACCGCCCCCTTTTACGCCATGGGCCTCCTCACCGCCTTGGCCTTCCTCTCCGTGACCTTTCTCGTGCCCATGGAAGGCCGGGCTCCTGCGGAGCGGACGAGGGTCCGACCGCCGTGGCGTGCGGTCTTGGCCCAAAGGGAGCTGTGGGCCATCGTGAGCTATATGGGGACACGGGGTTTTTGGCGCCAGGCCTTCAACGCGTTCTTTCCCATCCTCGCTGCGGAAAAGGGCATGAGCGAGACGATGATCGGCACAGTGCTCACCCTTTATTTTGTGGGCGAAAGCGTCTTTCAAATACCCGCTGGGTACTTGGCAGACCTCTTGCCGCACAGGCCACAAGTCCTTTTCGGCGGAATCCTGGCCACCATCCCTCTCTTTTTCGTGCCCTTGGTTTCCGCGCCGTGGGCGGTGGCCTTGCTTTCTCTGCTCATGGGAGCAGCCAGTGCCCTGGGGCGGGGCTCCATCATCGTGGTGCGCACCCAATTGGGCCGCACTTTTGGCATGGGCACGGTGACAGGGGTGCAGGACGCGGCCTTTGCTTCCGGGCAATCCCTGGGTCCCACGCTGGCGGGGGTGGCGCACGCCCTGGCCGGGCCCGTTGCCCCCCTCCTTCTGAGCGGCGGATTGGGCCTGTTGGGCGCCCTCATCTCCGGCCTCCTTGTGCCCCCTCTTACGGCCCACAAACCCGCGGCCCGCGCGCGGTGTAACTAAAGGCGGAGGTGGTTCAAGGATGCGCGGTGTGCTTGCGGCGTTGATCCTGGCCGGCGCCGGCCTGGCTTGGGCCCAGGGGCCTTCCCCGTTGGGCCTCGTGCCCCAGCCTGTCCCTGGCCTCACCGTGGCCATCTGGACGGAAAAGCCTCAGTACTACATAGGGGAGACGGCGCGCTTCTTCGTGTACCTCTCCCAGCCCGCTTTCCTCTATGTTTTCGACATTGATCCCAGCGGGTTTGTTCGCCTCATCTTTCCCAATCCCTACTCACCCAATCCTTGGAAGCCCGCTGGCACCCATGTCTTTCCAGATGGGAACTATGTGCTAAGGGTACACCCTCCGGCGGGCCAAGAAGCCCTGCAGGCTGTGGCCTGCCTCCAGCCCATTCCCATCACGTTAGGAAGGGCAGAAGATCCCTTCCCTCTCATGGGACCAGACCCCCAGTCCAGCCGGGCCCAGGTGTTGAGGATTGTGCCGGGGCCGGCGTGCGGCTGCTGTGCCACAGCTTGGACGACCTTCCAGATCCTGCCTGGTCCGGTGGGTTATCCCTGCCCGCCTTGCTGGATCGGCCCTTGCCCGCCTTGCTGGGGCCCGATCTGGCCAGGGATGTGCTGGTGCTACAGCCCAAGCACAGGAGCTTGGCAGTGCGTGCCGGGCGGGAGTTGTCCAAGCCCAGGTTGGTGCTGGTGTTTGGGAGCGGACGGACAGTGGCGGTTCCAGATCTGCCTTTGCTTTGGTAGATGTCCATAAGGGCGCAAGGGCCCGCAGGGTGGGCCTCCCTCAGCTCCTTCCGCCCTCACAGGCCCGCTTGAGGGCTACAAGGGAGGCCCACCACCCTTTGGTCACATATCGCTCGACCGCGGGAACCACCACTTTTTCCGCGGCCCTGATGAGGTGTAGAAGAAGGAGCCAGCGGGCAGGCTGGATTTGTACGCGTTGGAAAAGAAGGCCAGGCTGGCGCACCGCTTGGGGCGGGAAAGGCGCGATCTCGTCCACGGGCTCAAGCCTTTGGCCCACCACCCGCTTCAGCTCCGGCTGGCTAGGAAGCGCAGTGGTGGCCTGCAGAAGAGCCACAAGCAGTTCAGATAGGGCATCCGCACCAAAATCCGGCCCCACCGTCCACGAAAGCCACCAAGACGGGCCCTCTTTGGAGGGAGCGATGCGGGCAAAACGCGGCGGGCTGTAAGGAGGCAAGGCCCGCACGGCCTCCCACCGCCTTCTCCCCTGCCTAACCCAAAGAGCCATAAAGATCCCACCAGCCCTGCAAGAGAGCGCGCGCTCCGTCCTTGTCCATGGGCTGGTTTCCACTCCCGCAACGCGCGGAAAGCACACAGCGCGGGCAGCCTTCCTGGCACGGACAGTGGGCAAGATGTTGGGCGGTGCGCCGCACCCACTCCCCCGCCTGCGCCAGAAGGGCTCGGCTGATGCCAATTCCCCCGGGAAATCCATCGTAGATGAGGATCGTAGGCCGCCCTGTGTCGGGGTGAAGGGGGGAGGAGACGCCACCCACGTCCTTGGCACTTGTTCCCACCAGGAGGGGCACCAGGGCCACAAGGGCGTGTTCAGCCCCATGAAGTGCGCCGGGCGCTTCCCATGACGTGGGCCAAAGCAGCCAAACCCCCTCGGTCTGGAACTCCACAGGCGGAAGATCCACGGGACGCACATCCAACACGCGTCCTCGCTGGAGCACCTTGTAAGCTCGCACTTCCTCCCTCACCTCCACCCCTCCAAAACCCAGCCCTTCCCTCTGCACCTCCCATTTCCTGATCCGCACCGTTTCCGTGGTCACCGCTTTGGTGGTGTAGTCACCTGGGAATTCCTCAAGCTCGGCCACACCGTCTTCCAGATTCAAAGTTTTCACGAGAAACGGTTGGCCCTGGTGGAGGAGGACAGCACCGGGAAAAGCCTCGCGCCTGGCCCTGACATCATCCCATACCTCCAGGGTTTCGCCCTGCCAGACGAGGCGCACTTGGCAAGAGGAGAGAGCGTCCAAAGGAGCTTGTTCCACAGCGCGGCGGCGCCCAGCGTAAACGAGCCCCGCGGGGGTTGGGACCAGCGGCGCGGTCTTCACGAACTCGCTTAGCTCCTCCTCGCTTACATTGAACTCCCCGAGCTCTTCAACTTGCAGCGGAAGTTCCGCGGCCGCACACAGAACGTGACGAAAAAGGAGGCCTGGATGACGGGGATTGAGCACGGGCACTTCCACCGGCCCGAACACAAGCTCCTCGGGGTGGTATAGGAAGTAGTAATCAAGGGGGTCGTCCTCGGGGAAGTAAACCACGAGGGCCTGGCGGCCGGCACGGCCAGCGCGGCCCGCCTGCTGGCGCGCTGAGGCCAGAGAACCGGGATAGCCCATCATGACCACCGCGTCCAACCCGCCTATGTCCACCCCCAACTCCAAGGCGCAAGTGGAAACGACCAGCCGCAACCTGCCGTCGCGCAAACCCGCCTCCAAAGCCCGCCGCTCCTCCGGCCGATAACCAGCCCGGTACGCCGCCACCTTTTCCCCCAAATGCGGAAAACTTGCACGTATGGCCGCGCTCAAGGTCTCCGCTGTTCGGCGGGACGGCACAAACACCAGCGTCTGCAGACCTTTTTCCACCAGTAAAGCTGCCAGGCGTAGGACCTGGACGAAGGCGGACTCCTTCTGGTCCCGCTGGGGATCCCAGAACCACCAGGTCTTTGGCCCTTGAGGCGAGCCGTCTGCGGTAATGGGATGGGGCTCCCGGCCCAAAAGGGCGCGGGCCAACCGCACAGGATCGCCAGAAGTCGCAGAAGCCAGCACAAACACGGGCTTCGCTCTGTAGCGGCGCAGCACCCGCTGCAGCCGCCAAAGGAGAAGGGCCACGCCAGACCCGAACGCCCCTTGGTACCAATGCGCCTCGTCGAGCACCACGTACCGAAGATTGGCGAGAAATGGCCCCCAAAGATGGTGCCACTCCAGGTACTGGTGGAGGGCATAGGGATTGGTGAGAAGGATGCGGGCTTTGCTGCGCAGCTTTGGCCGCAGATGCGCGGGTGTATCGCCGTCGTAGATTCCCGCCACATCCACTCCCAAAAACTCCCCGAGGTCACGCCACTTGTTTAGTTGATCCTGGGCCAAGGCCTTCATGGGATAGAGGAGGAGGGCGGTGGCCTGGGGATCCTCGTGCAGTTTGGCCAACACCGGCAGAGCCATGGCCAAGGTTTTTCCGGAGGAGGGGCCTGTGGCCAGAATCACGTCTTGATCAGAAAGAATGGCCTCTATAGCCTCAACCTGATGCCGAAAAAGGCGGAAACCACGGGCCACCAGCCATGCCCTCGCCTGTTCCGGGAGACCTGGGGGGAGCGGAGCGAAGTCCCCAGGTCGAGCCAGCACCTCCAGGGCCCGCACCACCTGCCCCCGATACCAGTTCTCCTTCTCAAGCTGCAAAAGAATTTCGCGCATGCTCCTCCAAAACTAGCTTCAAAAGAAGGGCCACGCTCACCAAGTCCTCGCGATTGTGGGCAAGGATGGGGAGGATATACCGCGGCTGACGTGTACGCAGAAAGGCCTCGTAGTAAAGGGGCACGAGCTCGCTGGGAATATCAAGCGGCCGCGTGCGACCAAGGATCCGACGTTCCACTTGGCTGAGGGAGCACTCGCCGAGCGCTTCGGCCCAGAGGCGGCGTGCAAAAAAGAGGAGGTCAAGATGAGCGGCCACCGGGAGATGCCCCAACCCATAGTAAGCCAGGCGAGCTTGCAATTGTCGCCAGTCATGGGCCTTGCTGTTGTAGCCGATCACCACAGGTTTTTGCGGCAGCTCCACCAGGGTCTGGGCGAGTACGGCCATCTCCTCGGAGAGGTGTTGGGCCAAAAACTGGCGGATCACAAGTTTTCCGGCGCTCAGATGGATTCGCCCCATCCCCACCAAAAACACGGGCAAGGTGGAAAGACCGATGGATTCGACGTCCAGGAACACAAGCTCCTGTGCTTCGGCCAGGCCCAAAAGGCTGAGAAGAAGGGGATGGGAAGCAGAGTACCACCGGCAGATGCCGTGGGAGAGGCGCGGCAAATCCCGCTGCGTTATGGCCTCTGCCCACAAGGTTGCATCCCGGCCCAACAGAGGGTGGTTCACCAACTCAAAAATCGTGTATCCACGAGCTTTGAGGATGGCCTCCCGTACCGGCCCAATCCCATAGACGAGGGCCAGGGCTCCCTCAAGATGCGCTTGGGCCTGCGTTCGGCTGGGAAGCGAAAGGCGAAAGGGCACCCCCGTCTCCAAAAGCAGGCAGGAGCCATGGGGTGTGGCCAGAGGCTCCCCAGGAATCTGCGCCTGGGCCAAAGTTTGCTCGGAAAAATCCAAGGCCATCAAGCAATTATAGGGTTGAAACGCAGGGCCGTGATCGTTGTGATCGCTGGCCTCGCCGGAGGTGGATACTTAGGCAAGTCCCTCGAAGTCAATCTCGCTTCTCGCTTTTTCACAAGCACGGTGTCATATTTATACTCGGTGGAAAATGCGTCGAGTATGATAGTTCCGTCAGAGGGGGTTGGAACGTTCTCCTTGTGCGGTGTTGGGAAAGTTCTGCTCGTGTAGAACCAGAACGCTGTGGAGAGCTTTTGGCCCAAGGACCGTTACTAACCTTGACTCCAAGCCCCATCGCTCTTTTTTTGAGGTAAAAAGCAGAACGCCCGTGCCAGCAAGAGCACGCCTAGGATTGGACTTTTTCTCCTGTGCGCAACTATCAAGGTAATGGGCAAAGTTTTCGTTTCCCTGCCAAGGGACCTCCTGGTCATGATCCTCTGGATCTGTGCCTGAATAGCTACTTGCAACACTCACGAGGTCCTGGCAGCCGTTGCACACTGCCAACTCTTATTAAAGTCAGGTCCAGAAGAGGCGGTTTCCCAATCGTCTTGTAGGAAAGACGGCGGCGGACATTTTGCTCCTTGCCCAACCGGGCTGCTTCAGCTACAACCGGCTTTAGAACCTT
>CAYSAN010000011.1:0-52597 GCA_964429165.1 uncultured Thermotogaceae bacterium | reverse complement strand
AAACTTGGCAGGACAACTTAAAACCGGCGCCGGATGAAAAGCCCCTGCCCACCTCGAAAGGGGATTCCCCCCACAGGGCAGAAGGCGGGGTCTATAACCATCTTTTCCACCGCACAACCACCTCTCTCCCCACAAAGGAGAGTGGGCAGGGGACGGCAAGCAACACGTAAAACCGTGCCCCATCCGGAAAGTGGAACTCCACACACCTCGACCCTCACCCCATGGAAAAGAAAGGCAAGGGACAAGGAGGACAAAAGGCCACAAATATTGCCCTTCCAGAGACGGACAGCTACATCCAGCCCTGGCGCCCCCTTCGGTGTAAAAAGGTTACATAGTGGGTGCCCCGGAGGGATGAACATGCAAAAGAGCGTAGGGTTCATTTGAGGAAGTCGTATCGCCCGGATTTTGCTTACAGGTCTCCGTCAATGTTGGAATCCGCCTTCCCAAGACGTGGTCAGCGACGTCAATCCCGAACCTTGGGAAAACATGAAATCACTGGTCCCCATTGTTCAAACCGTGATCACGGGAACAGGAAGGCTGACAGCGCTTTCACTCCAAGCGAGATCAAAACGGTTTTGACAAGCGATGCCGCACTCATTTCGCGGGCCCAAAAGTCACTATGGCCCAACTTAGGGACATGCTCGGCAGTTTTGCCCCCTCCCCCGCATGATCCCAAACGCCTGTTCCATCATGAACGTTGGTAACAACCCCGCTGTCTTCTCCTCCGCCATCCCTGCGAGTGAAAAAAAAGGAGCTTCTCCATGGCTGAGCGGGCTTGGGGAGCGCCATGAAGCGGCCGAGGGGGAACTCGAAGCCCACGCCATGCTGATGGGGATGAGCCCAACCCAGTTTTGGTCCCAGTGGCTCTAATGAGCGGAACTGGGCAAGTCCTTCGGCTTGACGGACGCAGAGGGACAGGAGGGAGTCAAAAAGATGCCCATGGGTGCCATAAGGACACCGTTGAGCCCGGGCGTTCCCCCATTGAGAGTGATGAACTTGATCCCGGGAAAACCCTTCGCCAATGACGAGCCTCACCTCCGTGCCGACTGCCGGAAAAAGCACACAGCGCTCCACCAAAAATTAAGGTCCTGACTAGCTGCCCCGCTGATTTTTTCGGCCAGGATACGCCTCCCCATCCGCACTTTTTCAAGATTCAGCAGCGCTGAAACTATGGACTTGAGGAACGAGTCAACCCTCTTGGGAAAATGAAAGACCAAGCTCGACTTTGTCCTCGTTTTTTGGGGACGAGTGTGGGCATCCTCGCTGCCTGGCCCAGGCCTTTTCGCCCTGAACATTCCGCAAAAACACGCACATCGATTAGCGGAATTTGGTTGAGTTACAAACCTTTGTGCTCACCTTGGGCCTCAGTTGGCTCGATCTTTTGGTCGCAAAGCTCAAAAAGGGTTCATCAACTGCCGCTTCTGTCCAACACCTCGGCTTTGTTTGTGCAGCGAGTATTAGGGCTCCTAAGCCTCGTAAAACCTGGGTTCCAGCTTTTCGAGGACTTGGGGGAGCGTGGTGTACTCCATCTTCTCTGGGGATAGCCTGTGTGGCTCGAAAACCCCGTGCCTTCTAAGTACATCGGCTATAACCAGGACTTGCTCCCTCGCCCGGTCAAAGGCCGGATCGTCAAAGAGGTCCACGGGGCCGATGAGTTTTCCATTGGCCAGCTGGTAGCCCGCCGCAATGACCCTGGGAGGTCCGTCAAACCGCGTTGGTTTTGCCTGCTTGAAGGACACGGGCATGAGAGGCCCGTGATAGGAGCCACGCATCCATCCCTCCACCAACCAGGGTTGTGCAAAAGGCTCAAGTACCTCACCAACCGCAGGAAATCCTGCCTGAGTTCTCACTATCAACACCGGGTCATCTTTGCCCACATATCGACCGGCCAGGAGGGACAACCTCTGTGTTGACGCCTTGGCAGCGATCTCGCCATCACTGTTCCTCCACACGGTCCTGACGACGTATCTGCCGGTGGCACCGATGAGGGCAAGCAGGTCATACAGCTCAGCAGGCATGGAGAGCAAAACAGCCCGCCCTGTTTGCACATCGAGCACTTCAAACGTGAATCCTTGGTGCATTTTGGGATCAATGACAAGCCCAGTGCACACCATCGGATCTGCAAACATCTCGTACAGAGGAAGATTCCAAGCGCTGGCAGAGGTCTTGTCGGCAAAAAAAACGATCACTGGCTCCGAGGGCCTTTCATCCAGCTCCATTTCAGCTACACCAGGACCCAAGCCTTTCACGTTTCCGGAGAAGGCCGTGGAGAGAAGATCCTGACCCGCACCATAGAGCTTCAGCTCTTTTGCCACGGTTGCTGCTTTCTCTAAAGCCCTCCAAGCAATGCCGTGAACTAGAGGGCTGTCGGGGCCGTGATGATGGGTCATGACAATCCCTATGTCGTCGCCACACGTGAGCACATTTGCGTCGCTCAGACTACCCTTTTTAACCTCCTCCCCCACAAATTCCTTTACCGTCTCTATCAGGTCCGGATGAACACCTGAGTGTCCCACGTAGCCTCCCACATCGGCCTTAATCACACTAAGAGTGACTCGCATCTGCAACCCTCCCACATTTTCTTAGCGCCTTAAATTGTACCAGCGGGAACGACGCACGCAAAAAGGGGGTTAATTTTCTTGCCATCGTTCACAGACCACCGCTTGGGCCCTCCGATTGGGCACCAGCAAAAACGACCAAGACGGATGAGATGGCCCAGGCCCAAAGATATTTGCCGCACATGTAAGGCTTGGTTGTTGGCGCTTTTGCCCGGCTTGGAAAAGTGCTCAGCGATTTTTCCGGAGAAATGGCCCGCCGGAAACCCCAAAGAAAACCCTGTGGGCAAAAGGCCGAACGGGCTTCCCTCGGGCTCCTCGCAACAGCTGGGATCGTTACAATCATGGGGCCAGATGCGGCACAAAAGCCAAGATGGAGCGTAGAAAAGTTAGGCGCTTCCAGGGTTGTCTCGTGGGAGTGGCGGTGGGCGACGCCTTGGGCATGCCGGTTGAGGGCATGCCCAAATCGGCAATCAACCGAGAGTACGGCACTCTGCGGGAAATGGTGGACGGCCCCAGACCTGCAGGAAATGTAACCGATGACACTCTTCAGACCCTAGCTTTAGCCGAAAGCATCGCCGAATTTGGGGAGTTCCACCCGGATCACGCTGCAAAACGGCTCTTGGAGTGGTACCGCACGGATTCCTTCGGCATTGGGATACACACCAGACGGGTCATGGAGTTGATGGAAAGCGGCTACGATTGGCGAAAAGCAACTGAGGAGGTCGAGCGCGTCCATGCGCCCTGGACCGCGGGCAACGGTTCGCTCATGCGCTGCTCGCCCATTGCCCTCCGATACTACCGGGACCTCATAATGCTGGTTGAGGGCAGCCGCCTTTCCTCCTTGCTCACCCATGCCAACAGGTTGTGCCAGGAAGCCTGTGTGTTCTTCAACGCCGTGCTTTCGCGGGTGCTCGCGGGCTGGGACAAGCGGGACGCCCTTAGCTTCGCCCTGGAGATCTCGGCCCACGCCTCGCCCGAAGTTTTGGACAGGGCCGAGGGCATGATTGAAAAAACCATAGAGGACGTCCCATCAAGCGGCTTTGTCCTCGATGCTTTGGAGTGCGCGCTTTGGGCCTGGTGGCACCATGAGGACCTTGAGGAGGCCCTGGTAGCGGTGGTCAATTTAGGCGGCGATGCCGACACCAACGCAGCCGTGGCTGGCGCGCTTTTGGGGGCCCAATACGGACTCGATGCCATCCCTTCCGTGTGGCGTGAAGCGCTGAGATGGCGTGAGGACAGGACCTTGGTGGAAAAGTGCGTCACCTTGGCCACTCGCCTCTACGAATTAGCGGAGAAAGACCAGGGCGCAGACACCATGGACACAGGATGAACACACACGCTGCTTGAGGAGTGTAGACAAAGCCATTGGTGAGGACCTGCGCCGAGTTCTGCCTTCTGCAAAGCCTCGCAACCGAGGTCCTTCCAGTAGCTCACTTAGGTGGCTTAGCACCATGTACAAAAGCTTCTTCACCGCTTCCTTCCGAGGGAACCCGTCACCTTTTTCTACCGCTTTAATTAAGTGCTCCAGGTGGTTTTGGGGAGCGAGCAAGAACGCACGGGCCTTGGTCCCTCAGCGGGCCACCTCCCGAGTATAGGCTGTTCACCAACGCTGTCGTAGTTTGCAGAGCCCTTCTTTTTCTGCCTCCGCCCGGTACACGGCCTTCAGATCCTGGGCCAGGGCATTCAGATCGTTATTCCTAGCCCTGTTGAGGGCATCACGTACGGCATGGAGCACATGGAGAGCTCATTGGTGATGATGATCCTCGCTCTTTTCACGCCCCGCCGACAAAGGTCCTTGAGCACTTCCGCCCAGTTCTTGGTGCTCTTCGGCCCCGAAGGGCCACAGGCCCTTGATCTCCCGCCCATCGGGCTTGATCCCCAAAGCGATTTACACCAGCTCCTTGCCAGTTTTCCCTCAGTGGATGGAGAGGAATGTTGGTACTCCTCATCCAAGGCACGTTCTCGCCAAGCGCACCTCTTCCCCCACCACCTAGGGAAGGCGGGAGATGCTCAGGGGCGAGTACAACGCGCCGTGGATGCCCTCAAGAAACCAGGGGATATCACGAATACCTGTCCCGCAGGCGTACAAGAGGAGGATAGCTTCTGATTGCTCCAGATAAGCCCGGCGCCGATAGGGAAGGATTTTGGGGTGAAAATCTCCTTCCCGCACACGGGGACGCGCAGGTCCTCTACAGGCCTCACGAGGGTCCGGAGGTCACGAGTGTAGTGCCCGTTTGCCTTGGTGGGGATGCTCCGCGAGATACCTGGCCTGCTTCTCGCGCCCGAGGGTCTCCAGGGGATCTTTCACTACGGCCTTAATCTGCTCCTCCAGCTTGTTTGATCTCTGCACAGGTTTAGTCCGCTATAATGGCCTTCCCCCCCTTTATTTTTCTTTTTTGGGGAAGGCCACCATGCTGCCCTGCAGACACACCGAGACACTCCCTCAGCTCGCCCCAGCGACCGGCGTTCCAAATTTCTCAAAACAAATCTTTAGCAGGCACGAAAGATATTTCTTTCAGGCTTCAGGTTACGGAGTTCGTGATATCTTCTTCAGAGGGTTTTGAATCGCATCTGGCACAGGCAATTCTTCAGGGCTTCGACTCTTTCCAACTCTGACCGACCAGTAACTTGATCCGTTCGAGCCAAACATCTGGTGTCAGGCCTTAACTTCAGTGTTGCCCAGCCCAACTTTCTTTGAAGAAATGCCAAAACGCAGAGAGGCTAGCAACGATTGCCCTAACCGCAAGCCGTGTACCAGTTCCCGAACAGTTGAATCATTCAAATTCATCCAGCCTCTTCACACGCACCCCGAACAGAAGCTTCCCGTGCAGCTCTTGCCCTTATGGCTCGTTTTCCAGGTCTGTGACCACAACGCTGCGTTAAAGATGAAATGGAAAAGCCGTTGGACTAAGCCAGAACAGGCAAAGCCAAACGGCGTAGTGCCTCCCCAAAGATAAGGCACGCCCACAACCTCTTGGGCGATCCGCACAAGATCTTCAACGGAACGCTTCCATGCGGAAGGATGCCCCACACTTTTTAGTACCCAGCCTGTTCCCCCTCTTGGCCAGCGCGGAAAAACTCTCTGTCCTTTCTCCTCCGCTGTTTGTCCCGCCGCTTGGAAAGATCTAAGGCGCGTCCACCTCCAAAGCCCCGAATATGGGCAGTAGGAGAGACAGCAAAAATCTTAACAGGAGCGGCTTTCAACCTATGTTGACAGACTCAAACAACCAGAAAGACTCTCAAGTCGTGTTGGTGAGCAGAAAACCTCGGAGGATCTGAAAAACCAAGGTTTCACCTGGAGCTTCCGGAACGTGCAACACTACAGGAAGCCCGTGCACCGTGCCGCGTACCTCCCAGTAGTGACCGAGGAACTCGGCTTCCCGCACCTTCGCTACTAATGGACCGGCGCCTAATTCCACCCACTCAGGCCGGAAGAAGAGCAGAAGGTCCTTGGCCTGGAATGTATCCAAGGGCTCCACTTCCACCACAACACCAGCCGATTCTACCCAAGCTTTTCCTCCTCCCGTGCGAAGCACTCGGGCCGGCCAAAGGTTGGCCCGCCCCAAGAACTGGGCCACAAACGGGGTCCGCGGCCGCTCGTATAGGCCCTGCGGGCGGTCCACCTGCTCCAGCCTCCCCTCCCGCATCACCCCGATGCGGTCAGCCAAGGCCATGGCCTCCATCTGATCGTGGGTGACGTAAACGGAGGTGGTGCCCCGCTCCTTGAGGATGCGCCTAAGCTCCCTTCGCAATTCCGCTCTCAAGGCGGCGTCCAGGGCGGAAAGGGGCTCGTCCAAAAGAAGCACTTTGGGCTCCACGGCCAGGGCCCGGGCCAAGGCCACCCGCTGCTTCTGCCCCTCGGAAAGCTCGTGGGGCTTGCGCCGCTCATAGCCGGACAGCCCCACCAGGGCCAAAAGCTCGGCCACCCTTTGCCGCCGCATCCTGCGGGACAGGCGATGCCGACCATGGCGCAGGCCATAGGCCACGTTCGCCGCCACCGTGAGGTGCGGGAAAAGCGCATAGTTTTGGAAGACCAGACCGATGTCGCGCCGCTCAGGGGGTAGAGCCAGGATGGCTTGACCGTTCACCCGGATTTCCCCGGCATCGGGGCGCTCCAGGCCCGCGATGCACCGCAGGACCGTGGTCTTCCCACATCCCGAGGGACCAAGGAGGACGAGGATCTCCCCTGGGTTCGCAGCAAAGGAAACGCCATCCACGGCCACCACAGGGCCAAAGCGCTTGTGAAGGCCCTCCACCTCAAGCCTGGCCATAGGCGCGCAAGCTCCGCTCCCCCAGCCACTCCCAAACGGCGACCGCGGCCACGGTGATGAAAATGAGAAGAGCAGCCATGGCTGAGGCCGCGCCGAACCGCCGCGCCGCAAGGAACCGGTAGATGGCCAAGGGCACGGTCACCAGCTCCCCTTGGGAGAGCATGGCCGCGGCGGTCATCTCGCCCAGGGAGAGGGCAAGGCTGAAGGCGCCGGCCACGAGCAGGGCCTGGGAAAGAAGCGGCATCTCCACGGTGAGGAAGGCGCGCAGGCGGCTCGCGCCTAACATGCGCGCGGCCTCCACCCAGCTGGGCGCCAACCCCTCCCACAACGGCCGCACAATCCGCACGACAAAAGGGTAGAAGAGAAGACCATGGGCCAGCACCAACGCGTACTTCTCGGGGAGAAGGGAGAAGGGAGCGTTCCGGAAGGCCAGGAGCAGGGCCAGCCCCAGGACCACCGAGGAAACCCCAAGCGGAGCCATGAGCACAGCCTCCATCGCTGGGGAACGCAGGACCCGTAGGGCGGCGCTCACCCCCAACCCCAATACCAGGGCCAAAAAGGTGGACAGGGCCGCCACCTCCAAGCTCACCAAGATGCTCCCCAAAGGCGAAGTGCCGATGAACGGGTTGTGTTGGGGGGAGAAAATGAGCCGATACCAGCCCAAACCGGGCGGACGACCGCCCAGAGCGCGCGTGAAGGAGTCCGCGATCACGGCGCCAATGGGGCCGAAAAAGAGGACCGCGCTGGCCAAAAGCCAAAGGAGCCAGAGCACGTGGGCAGGTCGCGAGGGAAAACGCAGGGTGGGGGTGGGGCGCAGCCGTTCCTGGCGGCCAGACCAAAGCCCCCCTCCCCGCACATAGAAATAGGCCAAGGCCAGGGTCACGCCCATCTGCACCAAGCCCAGGGCCGCGGCCCGGGAGAAGTCCAAATGCACGCGGGCGTACACATAAACTCCCACCTCCACCGTGGCGTAGCGTGCCCCGCCAAGGGAAAGGGGGATGGCGAAGGAGAGGAAGCACAGGACGAACACCAAAGCCGCCGCCGAAAAGATCGCGGGAAGAAGGAGGGGGAGGGTCACGGTGAGGAAGGCCCGGAACCGTTTGACCCCCAGGACGGCACAGGCCTCCTCCAACGCGGGGTCCAGGGAGGTCCAGGCGGCCTGGACAAAGCGAGCAAACACCGGGGCATTGTAAAAAGCGTGGGCCAAAACGATGGCCCACAGGGAGTAGAGGAGGCGTAGGGGTGGCTCACGCAGGCCAAAAACGCTTTGCAGGGCGCTGTTGAAGTAGCCCGCGTGTCCGAAGAACAGGAAAAAGCCCAGGGCCACGGTGATGGGCGGCAACACGAACGGCGCCAAGGTGCAGGCCCGCGCCAGCCCCCGCCCAGGAAAACGGTAGCGAGTGAGGAACCACCCCAAGGGAAACCCCAGGGCCAGGCTGAACAGGGTGGACAGGAAGGCCTGGAAAGCGGTGAAGGTGAAAAGGTGGCGCACGTAGGGATCAGCAAGCACGGCGCGGACCCTGGCCAACGTCCACCCCTCCTCTGCCCGCAGGCCGGAAAGGAGCACGTTGGCCAAGGGCAAGAAGAAGGCCAGGGCCAAAAACAAAAGGGGCAAGCTGGCCCAGGCCAGGCTTGCCCCCCTCTTTAGGATCAGCCGCCGATCAAGAGCTTTTCCCACTGCCTCAGCCACTCCTCAAGCTTGGCCTCGATCAGCTCCGGGCGCAAAAACACCGGCTTCTCTGGGATCACCGCGTACTCGTAGCCCGGGGGAAGCTTGGCCCGCGCGTTCACCGGGAACATCCATTGCGTGACAGGCATGAGCTCCTGGATCTCCAGGGAGAGGACCAGGTTCAGGAAGGCGTGGGCCAGCTCCGGCACATCGGTGCCGCGCACGATGCCCATCCCCTCCACCTGGCGGAAGGCTTCGCCCCCAGGCGTGATCACGCGATACCGCAGGGAACCATGCTCAATGAAGGAGTACGCCGTGTCCGTGGAGTAGGAAAGGACAATGGGGGCCTCCCCGGCCAGGAACATGTCGTAGGCCTCGGACCAGCCCTTGGTGACGGTGAGGAGGTTGGGCAGGAGCTTGCGCCAGTAGTCCACCCAGCCCTCCCCATAGCGGGCAATGGTCCAAAGGAGGAAGGACAGCCCCGGCGAGGAGGTGCGGGGATCAGTGACGATGATCTTCCCTTTGAGCTCAGGGCGCAGGAGGTCATCCAGGCTTTGGGGCACAAGCTCCTCGGGAAGAAGCTCGGAGTCGTACACGAAGGTCACGTACCCATGATCATAAGGGATCACGTGTCCGGTGGGGTCGAAGAGGAGCGCCGGGGGCACGTCGGCCAGGTTGGGGATCAGGCGCGGGTCGTAGGGCTGGAAGACCTTGTGGGCCAAGGCCCGGGGGAGTTCCACATCGGCAAGGCCCAGGAAGACGTCGGCTTTGGTGGCGCCCAGTTGGAGCTCGGCGATGAGCCGGGACAGCATCTCCAGGGAGTCGCCTACGGCGACCCAAGTGAGGGTTGTGCCAGGAAAGAGGGCCTCGAATTTTTCCTTGATGGCCAGGGCTGGCCCCCAGGATACGAACGAGTCGTAGGTGTAGACTACGACCTCTCTGGCCGCGCCAAGCACCGCTGCGGCCGCCAAAACCCACACCAAAAGCTTGTTCATCCTCCCTCACCTCCTTTGGGAGTGTGGATGAGGAGAAGCTTTCCCTCGCGCACCGCGACGCCAAACGGCACGGCCACCACCTCGTTGGAGAGGCCGCGGGTGGAGGCCCGCACCAGGACCCCATCCGCCAACGCATAGCGCAGGCCCCAAGTGGTGACGCCCCGGGCCTCGGTCGTCAGGGGAAGGAGGGACACAAGATCACCGGGCTGGCCCACGAGCTCCACCCTTTCCACCACGAGGTGGACGCGGGCTGGCCCATGGAACAGCACCACGGGCACGTCGTACTTTTCCAGGAGGCTGGCGTTGGCCAGGGTGTGATCCAGGCGGGCGCCGAAGGCCCCCACCACCACGATCTTCTCCGCTCCCAGGGCCACGGCATGATCCAACGCCAGCTCAAGGTCAGTAGCATCCTTCTCCCGGGGCACGCGGAGCACCCCAAGGGAATCAGGGGGAGGGAAGGGCAGGGAGTCCAGGTCTCCCAGGAGCAAATCCACGGCCAGGCCTGCCCGCTGGGCCAACAGAAAGCCCCCGTTGGCGGCCAGGATGAAATCTGCCTCCTGGGCGGCCTCGCTGGCCTCCTGGGGGGAAGCCACGCCGCCGGCCAGGATCAAAATCGTCCGTGGCAAGAGAAAACCCCTCCTCGGCGGCAACCAAGGGAGGGGGCTTGCGCTTCGCCCCGGCCTGAGCTGGGCTAGCACGGTAACCTTCCCTTCGCCGGCATTACCCGGATCAGGTTCCAGGGGTCGAGGCCTGCGCCTCCTCTCAGCCCCGTTCGGAGCTCCCCCGGTTACCTACCCATATTATACCGGCTCGTTGCACAAAAGCATGCGCTCGGGTAGGGTTACTTGCCATGGACGATTTGGTGCTGATCTTAAAGGTGAGCGCGGATGAGCTCTCGGCCACCCAGGGAGGCGAGCGCAGGCTGGAACTACCGCTGGCGTTCTGGCGAGGCTTGAGCCAGGGCCTGCGGGACGCCGGCCATGTCCAGCTTGCCGCCGTGATCGATAAAGCGGTGGGCGCCGCCCAAGCCCGGGAGCGCCTCCTCGCTGAAAAACTGCAGTGCATGGAGCCCGCGTACGATCAGGAAGTCCAAACCCACTGCCAAATCCTCCTCGCGGAGGATCTGCGACCGGAAGAGCGCGCCTGAGCTCTGGTGGCCGGAGGATCCTCCCTCCCCCACGGTGGCCCGCCTAACCTCGCCCTCCACAATACGCAAGCTTTTGGCCAGCCAAGGCCTCACCCTCCGCCGTTCCCTGGGCCAGCATTTTCTTGCCGACGCCAACGTGCTTGAACGCATCGTCGAGGCTGTGGAGCCGAAGCCCCAGGACACGGCGGTAGAGGTGGGAGCGGGCATCGGCACCATAACTGTGGCCCTCGCTCCCCATCTCCGCACGCTTTGGGCAGTGGAAATCGACGCCCGGCTCATCCCCCTCTTACGAGCGCAGGTTGCCCCCTTTCCCAATGTGCACGTCCTGCACAGGGATTTCCGGGACGTGGGCCTCAGCTCGCTGGGAACGGCTCTCCTCATCGTGGGGAACCTGCCCTATGGCATCACAAGCGATGTGCTTTTGAAGATCATTCAGGAGCGCGAAACTGTGGCGCGCGCGGTGTTCACCGTGCAGTGGGAGGTGGGAGCAAAGCTGGTGGCCCCACCGGGGCCGCAGGTCACCCGGTTGGCCCTCCACCTCCGCGCCTACTTCGCGGTGGAGCTCGTGCGGCGCATCCCCAGGACCGCGTTCTTCCCCCCTCCGGAAGTGGACGGCGCCCTCCTGCGCCTGCACAAGCTTCCCAAGCCCCGCGTATCCCTTCCCGCACGGGACTGGGAGAGGACCCTGGCCCTGGCCTTCTCCCATCGCCGGAAGACCCTGCGAAGGGCGCTGGCCTCCCTTCTGCCGGTGAGCCAGGTCGACGAGCTGTTGGGAGAGCTTGGGTTTGACCCGCGGGTGCGCGCGGAGGCCCTGGATTTGCCGGAGCTTGAGCGATTGGGCCATGCTCTGGCCAAGCTTGGCCTGCTGGAACGCAACCCGTAAAGTTCGGCTGTGCTTGATCTTGAGGTGGTTGGCGAATTCAGGGAAGTGCAAAGGAGCGAGCCCCGGCTTGTGCGCTTGCCCCCGGACCGGACCGCGGTGTTCGTGGGCGACACCCACGGGGATCGCGAGGCCACCGAGGAAGTCCTGCAACGATACTTCAGCAGTCACCATGTGCTTGTATTCCTTGGGGACTACGTGGACCGCGGTCCTGATTCCCCGGGAAACCTCATGGTCCTGATGCGGGCGAAGATTGCACATCCGGACAGGATTTTTCTCCTCATGGGGAACCACGAGGCCTGGGCCGTGGCCCCCTTCGTGCCCGCGGATTTCTGGCGAGCTTTGGAGCCCAAGGAGGAAAAGCTCCTGGCGGAGACGCTAGCCCTCCTGCCGCTCGCTGCTTTTCACCCCACCGGGGTGCTGGCCGTGCACGGCGCCCTGCCTGATGTGGACGAGCTTGAAGAGATCGACCGGATTGCCTTGGGTTCGGCGAACTGGCGGAAGATGACCTGGGGGGACTGGGTGGATGGCCCAGGATACCAGGTGGATCCTGGCCTTTTCGGCCGGCCAGCCTACGGGCAGGACTACTTTTTTGAGGTCATGGAGCGGCTGGGTCTGCGCGTTTTGGTGCGAGCCCACCAACCGAGCGCCCCGCTGTTTCTCTTCGCTGGGCACTGCGTGACCCTGTTCACCAGCCACGCCTACGGTCCAGGGGCCCGCCGCGTGGCCCTGCTTCCCCCCGGAATCCCGGTGCGCTCCGGAAAGGACCTCCTCGTGCAGGAGCTCTAAAACGGCCAGATCCTGGGCACAACCAGCACCACCAGGACAAACACGATCCCCGTGAACAGGCCTCCCAGGAGCACGTAATCGCGGAAGCGGTAGCCAGCCACCAGGACCAGGGCGTTGGGCGGGGTTCCCACGGGCGTGGCGTAGGCCGCGGCGGTCACCGTGGCCAGGGCCATCAACACCGGATGAGGGCTGATCCCCAAGGAACGGCAGATGGAGAGGGCGATGGGGGCGAGCATGGCCATGGTGGCCGTGTTGGACATGAATTGGGTGAGCACCAAGCCCACTGCGGACACCACCACCAGAAAAATCCAGGGGCTGAACTGCGGACCGAGAAAGCCCATGGCCCAGTCCGCCACGAGTTTCCCGCCCCCGCTTTTGTCCAGGGCCGCCGCCATGCCCAAAGCTCCAGCCAGAAGGAAAATGGTGTTCCAATCAAAGCGGGAGAAGAGCTCCTTGGGGGAAATGCACCCAAAAAGGATGACCAACACCGCCCCGATCACCGCCGTCAACGCCAAAGGAATGGGCTCAGCAACAAACAAGCCAATGCACGCGGCCAAAACCCCAAGGGCGCAGAGTTTTTTCCGCTTATGATGGGGGTTGGTGGTGGGAGCGGGGAGCACAGGCAGGGTCACCTCGGAAAAGCGGCGCTTGGCCATAGGGTAGGCGAACGCCAGCACATAGCCCAGATAAGCAGCGAGGATGGGGAGGCCGATCAGGGCGAACTCGAAGAAACCGAAGGGCCTCAGCCCGGCGTTCTGGAGGGCGGCCTGGGCGATGAGGGGCGGGGTGGAGCCAATCAGGGTCAGCATCCCTCCTGTGTTGGCAGCAAAGGCCACGAACATGAGGATGTTCTTGGTCTTGATCCTTCCCGGGGTGGCCAGGGCCAGCCCGCTCACAATGGGGATGAACACCGCGGTGGTGCCGGTGTTGTTGAGGAAAGCGGAGAGGGCGGCCGCGGCCAACACCGTAAGGACCAGGAGCACCCGCTCATCCCCCCGGCTTAACCGAGCCAGGCGATCCCCGATGTCCTGGGCCGCCCCGGTGACAAAAAGAGCCTCTCCCACCACCATCATTCCACCCACAAGGAAGAGGACGGGATCAGAAAAGCCGCGGAAGGCGGTGGAGAAGTCCGCGGCGCCGGTGAGGACCATGAGAACACAGCCCAGCACCGCAGTCAAGCCCAGGGGGATGAGCTCAACGGCGTACAGAACGGCTATGCCGGCAAGAACCAGCAACGAGGTGAGGGCAGGGCTCATCATGCTGCCGGCGGCTGGGGGATGTGCCCAGCCTTCATGAGGACCTCCACCTCCTGGCGGGCCCGGCGGATCATGGTCTCCGCTTGCCGCACAAGCTCGCTCTCCGGGAGGACACGGCGGGCCACCCCTTGCTCCATGGCCTTCTGGGCCACCGCCACCGCCTCGTTCACAAACACCTCCCACTCCTCCATGGTGGGAACCACGTAATCCTCGCGGAGGCCTTTTTCCTCGGCGGTGCGGGCGATGGCCTCCGCCGCGGCAATGGCCATCTCGTCGGTGATGGTCTTGGCAAACACGTCCAGGACGCCCCGAAAGATCCCGGGGAAGCCCAGGGAGTTGTTGATTTGGTTGGGGAAGTCCGAGCGGCCGGTGCCCACGATGCGCGCCCCCGCCTCTTTCGCCTCCCAAGGCCAGATCTCCGGAACAGGGTTGGCGCAGGCGAACACTATCGCGTCCTTGGCCATGCGCCCCACCCATTCGGGTTTGATCACGCCCGGCCCGGGTTGAGAGGCCGCCACACACACGTCCGCGCCCTCCAAGGCCTCGGCAATTCCGCCCTTACGACGCTCTTTGTTCGTGCGGCTCGCGTAATCCCATTTGTAAGGATTCTCGAGCTTCTGGGCCTCCAGGTCCTCCCGGCCGGGATGGAGGATGCCCTTGGAGTCCACCATGATCACGTTCCCGGCCGGCACCCCGTAGGTGAGGAGGACGCGCACGAACGCGATGTTGGCGGCACCAGCGCCGATCACCGCGTAGGTGACCCTTTTGGGATCCTTTCCCACCACCTTGAGGGCGTTCAGCACACCGGCCAGGGTGATGGCCGCCGTCCCTTGCTGGTCATCATGCCACACAGGGATGTCCAGCTCAGCCCGCAGCCGCTCCAACACGTAAAAGCATTTGGGCGAGGCGATGTCCTCGAGGTTGATGCCGCCGAAGGCCGGCGCGATCCACTTCACAGCCTGGATGAGCTGCTCCGGGTCCTTGGTGTCGATGGTGAGGGGGAAAGCATCCACGCCGCCAAGGTACTTGAAGAGAAGGGCTTTCCCTTCCATCACGGGCAGGGCCGCCAGGGGGCCGATGTCGCCCAGGCCCAGAACGCGAGTGCCGTCGGAGACCACAGCCACGAAGTTCCCCTTGTTCGTGTACGCGAAGACCTTCCCCGGGTCTTGAGCGATCTCCCGGCAGGGTTGGGCCACGCCCGGGGTGTACCAGATGGCGAAATCCTCGTAGGAGCGGATGGCGCACTTGGCAGTGACGCTCACCTTTCCCCGGTAGAAGGCGTGGAGGGGCGGGGCTTTGCGCGCGGGCTCCCGCGCCCTGGCCAAAAGCTCTTCCACATTGGGTTTTTCTTTGGCCATGCTCATCCTCCTTGTGGCCCGCGAATGCGGGCCCGGATGGCCTCCATGTTCTTTTCCACCACGGCGGAGAGGTCCTTGTAGAGGGAACGACCATGGGAGTCCATGGCCACCACAAGCGGTCCGAATTTCTCCACCTCGAACACCCAAACCGCCTCCGGCACGCCCAGCTCTGCCAGCCAGTGCACTTCGCGCACCCTTTTTATGGCCTGGGCCGCCAGGACCCCGGCTCCGCCGGTGAAATGGGCGTACACCGCGCCCACCTCCCCCAACGCCTGAAGTGTTTTCTCGCCCATGCCGCCTTTCCCCACGATCACCCGGGGCCGAAAGCGCCGCAGAAACTCGGCCTCAAACAGCTCCATGCGGGCGGAGGTGGTGGGGCCTGCGGCCACCACTTGCCACTCCACGCCCGCCTTTTTCACCACCGGGCCGCAATGGAAGATGGCCAGGCCCTCCAGGGGTAGGGGGGCGTCCCGCTCTAGGATCTTTTTATGGGCCTCATCCCGGGCGGTGATGAGAAGGCCGCTCAGGTAAAAGACATCCCCGGCCCGCAGGGCCCGTGCCTCCCCCTCCGCAATCGGCGTGGTCAGCACCTTCTCCATGAGGCCTCCCTCATTGGCCCACGGTCACGGACCGATCGGGGCCGATGTGCACCGTGGCCCGCCGATGGGCCCAACATTGCACCACAATCCCCACCGGAAGCGAAGCCGGGTGGCGGTGGGCGTACTCCACGTGTACGGCCAACACCGTGGTCCTTCCGCCCAAGCCCATGGGCCCCACACCGGAGGCGTTGATGAGCTCCTCAAGCTCCCCCTCCAGGGCGGCCACTTCCGGCTCGGGATGACGCTGCCCCAAAGGCCGCAGGAGCGCGCTCTTCCCCAGTTTCATGGCGAGGTCCGCGCCCCCGCCGATCCCCACCCCCACGAGCGTGGGCGGGCAGGGAAGCCCACCCGCGGCCACCACGTGCTCCACCACCACCTCTTTGATGCCGCGCAGCCCCACGCCCGGCGCCAGCATCTTCAGGGTGGAACAGTTCTCCGATCCTCCGCCCTTGGGAAGAACGTGGACCTCCACGGAGTCCCCGGGCCCAGGCTCCCAAGTGATGACGGGAACATGGCGACCGGTGTTATCACCCGGGTTTTTCCCCGTGAAGGGGTGCACGGTGTTGGGGCGAAGCGGCACCTGGTTGGTGGCCAGGCGCACCGCCTCCGGGATGGCGGAGAAAAGCTGGTTGAGATGAGGAAAATCCAGGCCGAAACGGACAAAGAAAGTGGGGGTGCCCGTGTCCTGACAGATGGGCAACCTCCCAGCCTTGGCCACCTCCACGTTCTTCAGGATGGCCTCCAGTTGCACCCGGGCTGGCCCCTCCTCCCGCGCCCAGGCCTCGCGCAAGGCCTGCACCACGTCCGCGGGAAGGACGGTGGCCGCCTGAGCCAATGCCTCCGCCAACGCCTCCACAAATCCCATCATCCACCTCGCATTTCCTGGGCTTTGGCTTGATAGAGCTCCAAATAGGTGGGCTTCTGGATGTCCACGAACTTCCCCACCAGGAAAGGCTGGCCTAGAGCCACCTCGGCCTCCTTGGGGTCGGCGCCGTGGCGGATGACCATGTGCTCGCGGTAGTAGCGCAGTTCATCCAAGCCCTCGCCCAGGCGGTTGCGCCGGCCATAGTTGGTGGGACAGGGTCCGATGATCTCCACGAAGGTGAAGCCTTTATGAGAAAGGGCCTCCACGAGGGCCTTCTGCAGGCGCCGGCCATCGAGGGTGGTGCAGCGGGCCACATACGTGGCGCCAGCCGAGGCCGCCAAGTGCACGAGGTTGAAGGGGTGCTCAAAGTTGCCGTACGGGCTGGTGGTGGTGCGCGCGCCCACGGGCGTGGTCGGCCCCACTTGCCCCCCGGTCATGCCGTAGTTGAAGTTGTTCACGCAGATCACGGCCAAATCCATATTGCGGCGGGCAGCGTGGATGAAGTGGTTCCCCCCGATGGCGAAAAGGTCACCATCGCCGGAGAACACGACCACATGGAGATCAGGGTTGGCCAGCTTTAGCCCGGTGGCAAAGGGCACGGGGCGACCGTGGGTGGTGTGGTAGGTGTCAAGTTTCAGATAGCCGGCCACGCGGCCGGTGCAGCCGATCCCCGAGACCACAGCCACGGAGTCCGGATCCCAACCGAGCTCGTCCAATGCATAAAGAAAGGCGGAAAGGGCGGTACCCAACCCGCAGCCAGAGCACCAAATGTGGGGAAGCCGGTCGGTGCGAAGCCAGCGCGCCAAGGGATGCTGCACGTCGGACAAAACCTCAGGCGGGGGTTTGGCGACCCTCACCGACATTGCCGATACACCTCCTCTATCCCCTGGAAGATCTCCTCAGGGGTGTGGATGCGGCCGCCGGGGTGGTAAACCCCGTGCACGGGGATACGGCTGCGCGTGGCCCGTTCCACCTCCCGACTGATCTGGCCAAGGTTCAACTCCACCACCACCATCCCCTTGACCTGCTGGGCAAGGCGAAGGAGGGCCTCGTCCGGGAAGGGCCAGACCGTGATGAGGCGGAACAGCCCCGCTTTGATCCCGGCTTTGCGCGCCAGTTCAACTCCGCCCAGCGACACCCGCGCGGAAATGCCATAGGAGACCACAGCGATCTCCGCATCCCCAAGATCAATCTCCTCGTAGGACGTGTACTCCTGAGGGAAGAGCCTGATTTTGTCCACCAGCCGGCGCACCAGGCGCTCGTGAGCCTCGGGGGACATGTCGGGGTAGCCCCGCTCATCGTGGGTGAGGCCGGTGACATGGATACGATAGCCTTCGCCCGCGCAGGCCATGGGCGGCACGAGGTCCGCATCGGGTAAGAACGGGAGATATTCCTCGGGCGGCACCTGGGGCTTACGCCGCGGGGCCACGGGCACCTCCGCCGGGATCTCCACCCGCTCGTACATGTGGCCCACCACTTCATCAGTCATGATGAGCACGGGAACACGGAAGCGCTCGGACAGGGCGAAGGCCTTGACCGTGAGATCGAACGCCTCCTGGGGTGAGGCTGGGCAGAGGGCGATGATCTCGTAATGGCCATGGGAACCCCAGCGGGCTTGCATCATGTCCCCCTGGGCCACCAGGGTGGGCAGGCCCGTGGAGGGCCCGCCCCGCTGCACGTCCACGATCACAGCGGGCGTTTCCGTCATCACCCCCAAGCCCAGGTTCTCCATCATGAGGGAAAAGCCCGGGCCGGAGGTGGCGGTCATGGCCTTCATGCCCCCCCAGGAGGCGCCCAGCACGGCAGCGATGGCGGCGATCTCGTCCTCCATTTGGATGAACACCCCGCCCACCTGAGGCAGCCGCCAGGACAACCTCTCCGCGATCTCCGATTGAGGGGTGATGGGGTAGGCCGCGAAGAACCGACAGCCGGCGGCAATGGCCCCTTCAGCGATGGCCTCATCGCCATTCATGAAATGTACGCCGCTCAGGATCGGTTTAGCCGGCATCGCCCTTGCCCTCCTCCTCCACCCAAATGGCGAAGTCCGGGCAGATCCGCTCGCAAAAGCCGCACAGGACACAGGCCGCGGGGTCCACCACCTCCGGCGGGTGGTAGCCCTTGCTGTTGAAGTGGGCGGCTTGGGCCAACACCTTCCTGGGGCAGAACTCCACACAAAATCCGCAGCCCTTGCAAAACTCCTCCAGCACGTAAACGTAGCCCTTTGGCACCTGCCAGCGCTTGGCCACCCGTTCTTGTAGCTCGCTCATAGGAGGTCAATCACCCGCGCCAGCGTGTTTGGGCCCCGGTAGTCGGGGAAGAGGAGCGGGGCGCGGCGGGTCGGGGGAACGCCGGCCTGGCGTAGTTCCGCCACGAACCGCTCCACGTGGCGGAGGGTGAGGGAGCCTAGGCGCGCCTCTTTCACCCACTGGGCGGCGGCCATGCCCGCCCTCCGCCCAAACACGTTGTAGTCCAAAAGTGAGTTGCCCATAAGCCGGTTCTTGCCGTGCACGCCACCCTCCACCTCGCCCGCGGCAAACAGCCCGGGGACACCCGTCCACCCCCACTCGTCGATCACCACCCCCCCGTTTTGGTAGTGCAGGGTGGGGTACACCAGGATCGGCTCCTTGGTGGGGTCGATCCCAAACCGGATGTACATGCGGTAGACGGAGGAGAGGGCCTGGCGGAACGTGCCCTTGCCGTGGATCAGGTCCACCATGGGGGTATCGAGCCAGATGCCCACCATGCCGGTGGGGGTCACCACGCCCAGGCCCCGGCCGCCCCTCTCCGGGGGAAGACACTCCCGGATGAACGCGGCGGACTCCACGTCCCGCGGCTCAAGGGGATGCACGAAGAGCTCGCCCAGAACGTTGACAGGCTGGGCTCCCAGGCCCCGCACCTTCTCGGTGATGAGCAGTCCCAGGATTTGTTCGGGGAAGGCCGCGCCGGTGGGGTGGTACTGGACGGCGTCCAGGTCCCGCAGCTTGGCGCCCACCCGGTAGGCCAGGACCAGGCCGTCCGCGGTGGCCCCGTAGTGGTTGGTGGTGGGGAAGCCCTGGATGTGCAGGCGGCCCCACCCGCCCGTGGCCAACACCGTGGCCTTGGCCCGCACGATCTTGTACTCCTTGGTCTCCAGGCTCCATATCACCGCGCCCGCCACCTGGCCGAACTCGTCGGTCACCAACTCCACCGCGGGGTGGAACTCCAAAACGGGGAGGCCCAGGTTGCGGGCCTCGTCCCGCAACACCCGCATGATCTCCAGCCCCGTGTAGTCCTTGCAGGAGTGCATGCGCTTTTTGGAGGTGCCACCCCCATGGATGGTCAGCAGTGTGCCGTCCGGCTCCCTGTCGTACATGACCCCCAGTTCCCCATGCCAGTTGATGATGAAGGGCGCGTCCTCCACCAGGGCCCGCACGAGCCTGGGGTCGTTGGTGAAGTGTCCGCCGCCCATGACGTCCAGGAAGTGGATGGCCGGGGAGTCGTGGGCCTTGGTGGCCGCCTGGATCCCCCCTTGGGCCATGATGGAGTTGGAATCACCATGGCGAAGCTTGGTGACGATGAGGATGCGCTCCACGGGCACGCCGGAGTAATGGGCCCATAGGGCCGCCACCGTCCCCGCCCCTCCCCCACCGATCACCAACACATCCACGTCGTGATCCACGTGGGAGAGGTCGATCTTTGCGGGCTCCACCAGGGGATAGGCCTCCAGCAGGTCGGCCACCTCATGGGGCACGAGCTCTCCGTAGGAGGCGCCCACGCGCAGGGGACGTTTCCCCTCGGGCTTGTAGTCGGGGTGGTACCGGCGCAGGACCTCCTCCTGTTCGGCGAGGGAGAGCCGGGGGTAATTGGTGCCCAGCCGGGCCGGCCGGGTGTCCTCCACCCGCCGAATCGACTCCTGCATGTGCTCCGGATAAACGCTCATCGCTCCCCCTTACTCCGGCTCGATCTCCCGGGCTTTATACAGCTCGCGCAGCTCCTCCCTGGAGAGGGTCATGAGCCGATCGAGCTCCGCTTGGAATCCCCCCTCCTGCAGCTCCTGGAGCCGCCGCTGCAGGTGGGAAGATTTGGGGGCAAGATACGCACCGTACAGGCGGCGGGACAGTTGCCACACGTGGTAGTGGGGTATCTCCGCCGGGCAGCGCATGGTGCACAGGCCGCAGGAGAGGCAATCGAACGTGAGCTCCGCCACCTTGGCCACGTTCCCCCGCAGGGCCATCTGCACCGCGTCCATGACCTCCAGCTTCTGGGGGCAGGACTTGGTGCAGGTGTTGCAGGCCACGCAGCGGACCAGCTCCGGATAGAGGGCCAGCAGGGTCTCCCCGGAGGGCTTGGCTCTGCGCAGATCGTAGCGCTTGCGCTCCGCGGGGGTGGAGGGAAGAAGAGCCAGGTACATCCCATCCTTCACCGTGGTCTGGCAGGCCAAATCCGCATAGAGTCGGTAGTCGCCCGGAAGGCGATACACGGTGGCGCAGGCGCCGCAGAACCCGCCCCGACACCCCACGCCCCGCGTGAGGCGAAAGCCGGCGTACTCCATGGCCTTGAGGATGGTGAGCCCGGCCGGGACTTGGTACGCCTGGCCCATGATGTACACCGTCACCATCTCCGTTTTCGCTTCCAACCCCACCTTGTTCATCCTCTCACCCCCACTTGGCGCGCCATCTCCTCGGGGACGGGCTGGGCGCCCAGTGCCCAGGCCAGGACCTCGCCCAGATAGACCACGGGGAGCCGCGGTGCGCCAAGGGGGCGGCGCTCCACCAGGTTGAAGTGGCAAAGGGGACAGGCGGTGACCAAAAGCTCCGCCCCGTTATGCGCTGCGGAGGAAAAGATGGAGCTCACCCGCAGCCGCACCGCCTCCGGTTTCGTCACCGTGAGATACGCGCCGCAGCACTCCACTCGCTCCGGGAAGAAAACTGGTTCGGCACCAAGTGCACGGAGGACCTCCTCCATGATCTCCGGCCGCTCCGGGTGGTCCACGGCCACCTCCTTGGGGCGAAGGAGGGTGCAGCCGTAGTAGGCGCCGGCCCTGAGCCCAGAAAGCTCCGTCTTCACGAGCTTCGCCAGGCGCTCGCCACCAAGCTCGGCCAAAAGCTGGACCAAGTGCAACACGCGCACCCCACCTTGGTAATCCCCCTCCTCATCCATGAAGGCGTTGAGGCGCCGGAGGTTGTCCTGGTCGCGCACAAAGAGGGCGGAGCGGCTCAGGGTGTTGTAGCACATGGCGCACAGGGTGAGCAGCTCGTCCGCGCCCATCTCCTGGGCCCGGATGAGGTTGCGCACCGGGGCCACATGGCGCATGAGGTCATCTTGAGCCAGGGAGTACACCGTGCCACAGCAGTTCCAGCGCGGGAGCTCCTGCACGTCGTAGCCCAGGACCCGCAGGGCCGCCAGGGTCGCGGCCTCGTACCCCTGAGCCTGGTCCTTCAAGGCGCAGCCAGGGAAATACGGAAGCGTGCGGTGCTTGGTGGTCTGACCGCTGGTCATCGTTCCCCCCTCGTTTGGGATCTGCGGCCCAAGCCCGCGTCGTGTGCCCTCCCGGGCTGCCCCTGGGCGCGAAGGCCCCCAATGGCCGTCCTCATGGGGTCACCTTCCTCAGGGCCCCCACCAGAGCGATCTGGGGGAACTCCCGCTCCAGCTTGATCTCCACGGGCGCGATCCCCTGCCGCAAGCTCAGCTGCCGCAGGGCCTCCATGATGCGGGCCACGTCCACGCCCTTGGGGCAGCGCACGCTGCAGGCCAAGCACGCCGCGCACACCCAGGGCGCCCGCGCCGCCAAAATGCCCTCGTCCCCAAGCTGGAGGAGCCGCAGGATTTGGTGGGGAAGAAGGTCCATGTGCTCGGCAAAAAGGCAGCCCGCCGAGCACTTCCCGCATTGGTAACAGGCAAACACGTTTTGCCCGGAGATCTCCTCCGCCTTCCTGATGACCGGGGCGTGGAGGTCCTCCCGGGAAAGCCTCAGCTCCGCAGCCATGCGTTCACCACCTCTTTGGCCCTGGGCACAGCCTGCGCCACCCTTGGCGAAAGCCCGTCCTGGAAGGGCTGCTCGGGGGGAACGCCGATGGCCAAACACCAGACCTCCGGCATGGCGATCCCCATCCTTCTCAAAGCCTTAACGGCCTCCCCAAGCCCAAGCCCATGGCGAAAGGCCCGCAACTCCCCTTCCGGAAGGGGGAAGAGGGCGAGCTCCCCAGGGGGGAGGGACGGGTCAGCATCGACCACCAGGACCTCCCTGTACTCCCTGAGGGCCAAGGCCAGATCCAGCCCAGTCTTGAGGCTGGCCAAAAGATCCACCCCCGCCGGGGAGGAGAGGCCAGCCAGCACGTGGTGGGCCACCCCGTCATCGCCCCGCGCGGGGTTGCCCAGGGCCACCACCGCCCTAGCCTTCCAGCTCACGAAGCAAGTTCCCGTGGGCATCGTAGATCTCCACCCGCACGGGCGTGCGGCCAAACCGAAAGTGGGTGGCGCAGGCCAAACAAGGATCATAGGCGCGGAACGCCATCTCCACCCGGTTGAGGAGTGCCTCATCGAGCTCGCCCCGCCCCACCACGGCAGCGGCCATCCCCTTCACGGAAAGCCCGATCGCCGGGGCATTGTGAGTGGTGGCCACGATCAGGTTCACCCGCTCCACCACCCCCTGGGGATTGAGCACGTAGTGATGGAAGAGGGTGCCCCGTGCGGCCTCCACCACCCCCACTCCCTCCCCAGGCACACCCAGTTTCCCACGCACTTCGCCTCCGGTGAGCTCCTGCTCCTTGGACAAGCGGAGCACGCTCTCCGCAGCCTGCACCATCTCGATGAGCCTTGCCCAGTGGTAGGCGAACGTGGCGTGGACGGGCTTCTCCCCGAAGAAATCCAGGAAGCGCTCGTACTCCTCCTGCGCCAGGGGCGTGGCCATGCGCTCGGCCACGTTCAGGCGGGCCAAGGGGCCCACCCGGTAGATGCCGGAGTTTGGGCCAGCCCGCAGGCCCTGCCAGCCAAAGTCCACCAGGTACGGGAACTTCACATACGTCCAGGGCTCCACATGCTCCGCTATCCGCCTCAGGGCTTGCTCCCCCGGCAGACAGAAGATCTCCTCCCCTTGGACGGAGACCACGCGCACCATCCCCGTGTAGAAATTGGGCGCAAGGTTTTCGTCCACAAGGCCCATGTAATGGGTGGGAAGCCAGGCCTCCTCGGCAAGAAGCAGGGCCTGGAACTCCGGCCTGGGCAGGATCTCCTCGTGGAACACCGCGAGCATCGTTTTCCCCAATTCCACCATGTGCTCAGCTGCGGCGGTGATCTGGGCCTGGTCCTCCCCATTCAAGGGTTTGACCACGCCCCCCGGCAGGGCGAACACGGGATGAATGGCCCTGCCCCCGATGAGTTCCAGGACTTTATGGGCCTGAGCCCGCACCGCAAGCACCTTCCTTCCCAGCTCGGGGAAGCGCTGGATGATCCCAAGCACATTGCGCTCCGCTTTCTCTACGTCCTCGGGCAAGAGAAGATCCGGCCCGCCGAGGAACACAAGGTGCAAAAGATGGTCGGAGAAGATGTAGACGTTGTAGAAGAGCTGGCGTTGGAGGCGAGCAGGCCTGGGGACCTCCGCGTGGAACGCGGCGTCCAGGGCCTTGGCGGAGGCCAAGTGGTGCGCCTCCGGGCACACCCCGCAGATGCGCTCCGTGATCTGGGGCATTTCCTCGGCCCGGCGGCCCCGACAGAAGGCCTCAAAACCCCGCAGCTCGGGCACCTGCAGGACCGCGTCCCGCAGCCCTCCCCCCTCGTCCAGGTAGATCAGGATCCGCCCGTGGCCCTCCAGACGGGTGATGGGATCAATCGCGATCTTTTTCATGTTCGCACCTCCTCTTTGCGGTGAGCCAGCTGCTTCAGGGGGCGGGCGTGTTTGGCCAGCCCGTACTTGTAGAGGGTACCGATGGGGTCCACAAGACCATCAAGGATCCTGTCCTCCTCGGGGAAGGCAGCCTCACCCTCCTCACCAGCCCGCACCAGCGAGGCCAGAGCAGAGAGCATGGCCAACGCGGGATCGCCAGCCTTGGGCGTGGGGCCAAGACAGCCCGTGCAGGGCATGCTCGCCCTGGGGCAGGCGGCCTCACACCCAGCCCGCGTCACCGGCCCAAAACACACAAGCCCCTGGTCCAGCAGACACTTTTCCGGGTCTGGCCGAATCTCATGCGGGCGCACCAGCCCCCTTATGCGCCGCTCCTCCCGCAGGCGCGGACACTCCTCACACAGGGCCTTCTCCTCCGCGAACACCTGCCCGGGAGCGATCTGCCCGGAAAGCGCGGCCTCAAAGAAGCGGGCGATGAGGCCCGCCGGTGGAGGGCACCCCGGCACCACGAAGTCCACAGGCACGACCGCGTCCAGGGGCAGGGCCTCGGGCAGAAGGGCTGGGGGAGCGTCCTCCGGGGCTTCCGCCCAGGGTGCGGTCGGCCGGAAACCCGGGCCAAGCACAAATTCCCCAGGCCCATCCCCTTGGTTGGCCAGGGCGGGAATGCCCCCAAGATGGGCACAGGCCCCGTAGGCCCCAAGGTAGCGGGACCTCTCCCGCAGGAGCTCCACCATCTCCTTGTTCTCCTCGGTGCGGATGACCCCGTTCACCAGGGCCACATCGATGCTGCGCGGCGGGAGGCGCGCCAGATCCGCGCGCTTTGCGTCCAGCAGGGCGGGCCAAAACACGAGCTCCAAACGAGGCAGAACCTCCAAAAGCCCAAGCCCAAGCTCCAGGAAGGAGACGTCGCAGCCCCCACAGCTTCCCGTCCAATACACGGCGAGCTTGAGCTTCATGCCCGCCCTCCGTTTCCGTGCAGCGGGCCCAGCCGTTTGAGCTCGGCCACGAAATCCGCCATCACTTGGGCGAAGCGCGCCCCCTCCGTGGCGGAAACCCATTCCAGGCGCACCCGCTCCGGTTCAATTCCCAGCTCCGCAAGGACCTTGCGCAGGAGATACACGCGGCGGCGGGTTTTGTAGTTGCCGGCCAGGTAATGGCAGTCGCCGGGGTGGCAGCCCCCGATGAGGACCCCATCTGCCCCGGCCCTCAGGGCCTCCACCACCCACTGGGGCTCCACCCGACCGGAACAGTTGACCCGAATGGGGATGGCGTTGGGCGGGTAGTGCAGACGGCTTGTCCCCGCCAAGTCCGCCCCAGCGGAGGCACACCAGCGGCAAAGGAAGGCCACGATCCGCGGTTCAACCCCCGACATCGACCACCTCCAGGGCCGCCCGCACCATGCGCAACATCTGCTCGTCCTCCGCGTTGCGGAAGGTCATGGCCCCCGAGGGGCAGGCCGCCACGCACGTCCCGCAGCCCTCGCATAGGATCTCGTTCACGCGGGCCACCTCCTCCACCGTGATCGCGCCGTAGGGGCACTGGGGCGCACAGATCCTGCAGCCTGAGCACAGCTCCTCGTTCACCTCCGCCACCTCTGGGGGGTGTTCGAGCTTGGGGGCCGAAAGGAGGGCCACGACTTTGGCCGCGGCCCCGGAGGCCTGGGCCACGCTTTCCGGGATGTCCTTGGGCCCCTGGGCCGTGCCGGCCAGGAACACGCCGGCAGTGAGGGCCTCAAGCGGCCGCAGCTTGGGATGCGCCTCCTTCAGGAAGCCCCCGCTTCCGCAGGCCACGCGCAGCTTGCGGGCCAACTCCTCCGCTCCGGGCGCAGGCACCAGGGCTTGGGCCAGCACCACCAGGTCCGCCCGCACCTCCACCCGCCTTCCGGTGAGGGTGTCCACGCCCCACACCACCACTTTCCCCCCCTCCCGGAACACCTTGGCCACCTTCCCCCGGATGTAGAGGATGCGCTCCTCCTGCATGGCGCGGTTCACAAACTCCTCGTAGTCCTTGCCGCCGGCGCGGATGTCGATGTAAAAAACATAGGCTTGGCCATCGGGAACGGCGTGGCGATAGAGAAGAGCATGTTTGGCCGTGTACAAGCAGCAGATCTTGGAACAGTAGGGTTTGTGGTGTTCCGGATCCCGGGAGCCTGAGCACTGGATGAACACGACCTCCTTGGGCACCTGGCCATCGGAGGGGCGGCGGATCTCGCCCTGGGTGGGGCCGGATGCGGAGAGCAAGCGCTCGAACTCCAAGCCGTCGATCACGTCCGGCACCGTTCCATAGCCGTATTCGGCCATGGCCTCCTTGGGATAAAGCTCATAGCCCGTGGCCAACACGATGGCGCCCACCTCTTCCTCGATGAGCTCCTCGCGCATGTCGAAGTCGATGGCCTTGGCCTCGCAGACCTCCGCACATTTCCCGCAGCACAAAGGCACGATCCCCAAACAGTTCTCCACGTCCAGGGTGTAGCTGGAGGGGATGGCCTGGGGGAAGGGGATGTAGATCGCGGCGCGTTGGGAAAGACCGCGGTCGAATTCGTTTGGCACCCGCACTGGGCAGACCTTGCCGCACTCCCCGCAGAGGTTGCATTTCTCCGGATCAACAAAGGTGGGTTTTTTGCGGATGCGCACCCGGTAGTTGCCCACAAACCCCGAGACCTCCTCTACTTCGGAGTAGGCCAGGATGCGAATGCGGGGGTGGCGGGAGACCTCCACCATCTTGGGGGTGAGGATGCACTGGGAGCAGTCCAGGGTGGGGAAGGTTTCAGAGAGCTGGGCCATGTGCCCACCGATGGATGGGCTTTTCTCCACCAGGATCACGTCGAAGCCAGCGTTGGCGATGTCCAAAGCGGCCTGGATCCCAGCGATGCCGCCGCCCACCACCAAGGCCCGGCGAACAACCCCGAGCTCCGCGGGCCGCAGGGGCCTGTTCATCTGCACCTTTTCCACCACGGCGCGGGTCACCCGGATGGCCTTCTCTGTGGCCGCCGGGCCGCTGTGCACCCACGACACCTGCTCCCGCACGTTGGCGATCTCCACGAGGTAGGGGTTGAGCCCGGCCTCCGCGGCGGCCCGGCGGAACGTGTCCTCATGCATGGTGGGTGAACAGGCGGCCACCACCACGCCCGTGAGCCGGTGTTCCTTTATCGCCCGCTTGAGCAGCGCTTGGCCCGGATCGGAACAGAGGTATTCGTAGTGGGTGGCATAGACGACGCCGGCCAAGCGGGAGGCGGCCTCCGTAAGCCTCGCCACATCCACCGTCCCTGCGATGTTTTTCCCGCAGTGGCAGACGAAAACCCCAATGCGCGCCCTAGTTTCCGGCACCGCCGCGCTCCTTCGCGTAAGCGTAACCCGCCTCGAACGCCCGCTGGTTGAGCTCCCGCGTGTGGGGCGGGACTGCCGCCAGAACCGCCTTGAGCATGGCCTCTTTGGAGACAGCGGGCCAGGTGGCGGCAAGAGCCCCAAGCATCACCACGTTGGCCACGATCTTCCGGCCCAAGGACTCCGCGATGCGCGTGGCCGGAACGGGCAAAAGCCGCACGTCCCCGCGCTCCTTGTGGTTCACCAGGTCTGGATCCACGATGAGGATCCCCCCTGGTTTGACCTCGGGCGCGTACTTCTCATAGGCTTCCTGGGACATGAGGATGGCCACATCGGGGATGGTGAGGAGGGGGTAGGCCACCGGGGCGTTGGAGACCACGACCTCGGCGGCGCAGGCCCCGCCCCGGGCCTCCGGGCCATAGGACTGGGTGAAAGTCGCGTGCTTCCCGTCAAAGAGGACCGCGGCTTGGCCGATGATCCTCCCCGCGGAGATCACGCCCTGCCCGCCGAACCCGGCGATGCGCAGCTCCTGGCGCATGCTCTTACGCTAGCCTTGCCCCCTTTCCCCGTCCATGATCTTCGTCAATTTTTCCCCTGAGCCCCATCAAGGCTTGGGTCTTTGCTTATGCGGTGTGCCTGGAATACCATGCGCCACCGTGAGGTGAACCATGGAGCCAGTGGAGATCAGGCCGGGCATCTTCTGGGTGGGCGTGAACGATCGGACCACAGACCTCTTTGAGGGGCTTTGGCCCCTTCCTTACGGGGTGAGCTACAACGCTTACCTCGTGGTGGGCAAAAGGATCGCCCTCATCGACTCCGCAAAGAGCCATTACGCCGAGGAGCTGTTGCACAACATAGCTCAGGTGGTGGACCCCGCACGCCTGGATTACCTCGTGGTGAACCACATGGAGCCCGATCATTCTGGCGCTCTTCCCCGGTTGCGCAGCGTGGCGCCACAAGCGGAGATACTTGCCACCCCTCCAGCCCTTCCCATGCTCGCCAGTCTCTATGGTCTCACCGCCCGGGTGCGCGGTGTGGGGGATGGGGAACCCCTGGACCTGGGGGGGAAGACCCTGGTGTTCCACCACATCCCCTTCGTGCACTGGCCGGAGACCATGGCCACCTACGAGACCACGGCGCGGGTGCTGTTTTCCGGTGACGCGTTTGGGGGGTTTCGGGCCCTCGACGGGGCCCTTTTCGCCGACCAGGTGGACTTTGCCCTCTACGAGAGCGAGGCCTTGCGGTACTTCTCCAACATCGTGGGGATGCAGAGCCAGGCCGTGCTGCGCGCGGTCGATAAGCTCCAGGGGCTCGCCCTGGAGGTGATCGCCCCTGCCCACGGGTTGATTTGGCGCACGGACCCGGAGAGGATCGTGAAGCTTTACGCCAAGTGGGCTAAAAACGAGGGCCAGCCTGGTGTGGCCCTGGTGTTCGGCTCCATGTACGGCGAGACCAGAAAGATGGCGGAGGCCGTGGCCCAGGGTGTACGTGACTCCGGTCTTGCCGTGAGCGTTCTCGATGCCAGCCGCATCCATGCCAGCTTCCTCATCCAGGAGTCCTGGCGCTTTGCCGGGCTAATCCTGGGCAGCCCCACGTACGACACAGGCGTCCTTCCCCCTGTGGAACACCTCCTGCGACTTTTGGAGCGGAAGAGGCTACGGAACCGGGTAGTGGGGGTTTTCGGCTCCTTTAGCTGGCGCGGAGGGGCCAGGGCGAAGCTGGAGGAGAAGGTGCGCGAGCTGGGTTGGGAACTCGTGGGAAGCCTGGAGTTCTCGGGAGCGCCCACCCCCGAGGACTTGCGGCGGGGACGGGAGTTGGGCCGGGCCGTGGCCGCGCGGGTGAAACAGATTCACGTGGGGGCCGACAGCCATGCCTAGGCGCCTGGCGGTGGTCGATTCCGGTCGATGCGTGGATTGCCTCCTTTGCGCGTTGGCCTGCGCGCGCCGCTTTGGGGAAGGGGGGCTGGCGCGCTCAGCCATCGCCGTGCGCTCCGTGGGCGGGGTGGAAAACGGGTTTGTGGTCATCGTGTGTCGTGCCTGCTCAGATCCGCCCTGCGCGGCCTCCTGCCCCGTGAGCGCCATCACCAAGGCCACCGTGGGCGTGCGGGTGTCACCGGACCGCTGCATCGGCTGCCGCACCTGCGTCCTGGCCTGCCCGTTCGGCGCCGTCCACTGGGATGAGGAGAACAGTAAGCCCGTGATCTGCGTCCACTGCGGGCTTTGCGCGTCGTTCTGCCCCCACGGGGTGATCGCCCTGGAGGAGGTAAGCGGTGGATAGGCTGCTCACCCGGGTGTTGCGCGTTGACCTCACCAAGAAACGCACGTGGGTGGAGGAGCGTCCGGACCTCTTTGAAAAGGGCGTGGGCGGAGCCGGGGTGGCCATCGCTCTTCTGCATGAGCTGTGTCCCAAGGACGCTGATCCCCTGGGGCCAGAGAACCCCATCATCCTGGCGGTGGGGCCATTGAACCCGCTTTTTCCCCTGGCCTCCAAGGCCGTGGCCATGTTCAAATCGCCCCACACTGGGAACCTGGGGGAGTCCCACTGCGGGGGGCGGGTGGCGTTGGCCCTGCGGCTGGCGGGCTTCGGCGCACTCGCGATTCAGGGCAAGAGCGAGGTGCCCGTCTATCTCACCATCCACCGAGGCCGGGTGCAGTTCCGCGATGCCCGCGCCCTTTGGGGCCTGTCCTCGTCCATCACCGCTGGCCGTGTGCTGCGGGAGATCGAACCAGGAGCCGGAGCACGCACGATTCTGCGCATCGGCCGGGCTGGCGAGCGGCTCGTGACCTACGCCACCGTCATCGCCGAGACCTACCGGCACTTCGGTCGCCTGGGCCTGGGCGCGGTGTTCGGCAGCAAGAGGCTCAAGGCCCTGGTCATCTCCGGCACCGGGACCATACCCATCCCTGATCCACCCCGCTACCAAAAGCTGTATCGCGAGCTTTGGGAGCGGGCCACCCGCTCGGATCTCATGCGCAAGTATCACGACCTGGGCACGGCGCAGAACATCCGGCCGTTGAACCAAATCGGCGCCCTTCCCGTGCGAAACCTTTTGGCCACCCGCCACAACAGCGAGCCGGCGTTCTCGGGCGAACGGCTGGCGGAGGGGTTCCTGGGGCGGAGGCTGGCCTGCTCCGCCTGTCCTGTGGCCTGCATCCACCTGGCTGTCCTGCGCGAACCCCACCCAGTGGAGCCCTACTTTTACAAGACCACGTTTGTGTCCTACGACCACGAGCCGCTCTATGCGTTGGGGAGCATGTTGGGCATGGAGCGCGCGGAGGACGTGCTCAAGCTCATCGATGCTGTGGAGATCCTCGGCATGGACGCCATCACCACCGGGGTGGTCCTGGCTTGGGCCACGGAGGCCTTCTCCCGTGGCCTCATCAGCGAGAAGGAAACCGGCGGACTTCGTCCCTGCTGGGGCCAGGTCGGGCCGTATTTAGAGATGATTCGCCGCATTGCCGATCGGGAAGGCGATTTTTACGTGGTTCTTGGGCACGGGGTGCGCGCCGCCTCCGCCCGCTACGGGGGCGAGGAGTTCGCCCTGCATTTTGGGGGAAACGAGATGCCCGGCTACCACACCGGTCCCGCTGCTCTCCTCACCTATCTTTCTGGCTCCCGCCACTCCCACCTGGACTCCGCCGGCTACGCCCTGGACCAGGAGTGCCTGCAACGCGGGGACAAGCTTTCCCCACAGGAGCTGGCTCGCCGCCTCGTTGAGGAGGAGTCCCGCCGCCAGGTCCTCTCCTCCCTTGTGGTCTGCTTCTTTGCCCGGGGACTCTACGATCTTGCCACCTGCTGCTCAGCCTTGGCCACATTAGGGGTGGAGCGCGACCCGCAAGCCCTGCAGGCCATGGGAAGGCAGATCCTGAGGAGAAAGTACGCGTTCAAAAAGCGGGAGGGATTCGAGTTGAAAACAACACCTATCCCTGTGCGAGCCACCCAGACGCCCACCCCCCTGGGCACAGTGGACGAGGCTTTTCTCCGCCAAGCTTTGGCGGAAATGCAGGAGTTGTTGGAGGGAGAAGATGGGATGGCGTGAGGTTCTGCGGCGGGAGTTCTTCGAGGCTGACCGGGAGTTTGTGGAGGAGGTCCTGCCCCTGGGCCGGGTGGATCAGGCGGTGTTTGGCCTTTTAGCGGAGGCCACCCGGTATGTCCTCGTGCAGGAGGGAGAAGAGATTCATATCCAGCCTGATACCATGGCTTTGGGCGAGGTTTTGCGCTCGCTGGCCCGAGGCGGCCGCGGTGTCTCCCGCAGGGAGGCTGAGGAGGCCTTGCGCCGCTTTGCCGCCCTGTGGGAGAGCAAGGCCCGCGCCCGCGGCACCTGGGCGGAGGCGGTGCGCGCCGCCCGCGCTGCCGGCGAGCTCCAAACCGCGCCCACTAAAACCAAACGTCGCTTCCTCCTTCTCTTTTGGCGAAAATGATGGGGGAGGGACGCGGTGCCGGAGATCGTCCTCCAGGGGGTCACCAAGAGGTTCGGCGCCGTGACGGCTGTGGAGGACCTCACGGCCCGCCTCTTCGATCGGGAGTTCTTTGTGGTGGTCGGCCCCACGGGCTGCGGGAAGACCACGCTTCTGCGGCTTTTGGCCGGGCTCATCCAGCCGGATCGTGGTCAGATTTACTTCGATGGCGTTGTGGTGAATCATCTTGCCCCGCGGGAGCGCGGCGTGCGCATGGTGTTCCAGGGCCAGGACTACGCGCTTTATCCGCACCTGGAGGTCTATCACCCCCAGCGCTGGTCCAACCTGTCCTTTCCCTTGAAGGTGCGGGGTGAGAGAGCCGCCGGCATTCGGTCCAGGGTGGAGGGGGTGGTGCGCCGCCTGGGCCTCCCCTCGTTCCTGTTTGCCCGCCGGCCGGGCGAGCTCTCCGAGGGGCAAAAACAAAAGGTGGCCCTGGGCCGGGCCACCGTGCTCCCACCCAAGGTCCTCCTCCTTGACGAGCCCTTGGCCCATTTGGATCCGCCGAGCCGGGCCCGCTCCCGGGAGGAAATCCGCCGCCTGCACGAGGAGCTGTGCACCACCACGGTCTACGTGACCCACGACCTCACCGAGGCCTTCCTGTTGGGTGACCGGGTGGCGGTGATGCGCGCGGGAAAGTTCGTGCAGGTGGGAACGCCCAAAGAGATCCGCGATCACCCCGCGGACGCTTTCGTGGCGGAGTTCGTGCGCGCCTATCGGGAAGGACTCCGGCAGGCTTTCCCGTGACGGCCCCAGGCTGGCCCCCCAAGATCCGGGGGCGGTCGCGGCAAGCTTTTCCCGCGCCAGGAACCATGGGGGCTTCCCAACCAGCAGTCACCCTTATGCGGAACACCTTGACCAAGGGGAGGAAGGGCCCAACGTGCTCCGGAAGCCACGGCAGGTTCACACCGCCAGGGGGCAGGCGTTGGGAAGCGCGGGGTGACACGGGGGCGGTGCCCTCGGCCCCAAGACACTAGCACGTACTTCGTGACGCTACCCGGCTCAGGCCACCGCTGCGGCCTCGTCGGCAATGATCCACAGGAACACATCTACGGGAATGCGCAGGACTTGTTGCCCGACGAGACAAGGGGCACGGCGCGCGCCCTGAGCGTCGATCGTGATCCCCCAAACGAAGCGGGTAACGGAGGGACGATGAGGAGAACCACTTCCCGGGCTCCGAAGCTGGGCCGCCACCTGTCCTGGGCGATGGTTTACCCTTACACCCGCGGCGCTGAGGCCAGCTCCTTTTCCCACTTGCTGGGCCACAGGGAAGAGGCAACGGGGCCGACGAACTAGAACTGCCGAGGCCATCAGGCGCCGCTTCGCTTGCCGTGAGGGGGCCTGGGCGGGGCGTGCAGGCGACGTTGGAGGCAACACCCGGGGTCCGACCAACTCAGGGTTCCCTGGCGCTTCTGCTCGATGGGATCGGCGTTGCCTGGGATCTCATGGGTGGGGTGAGCGATTGCGGACCCGCCAGGCGGCCTGGACCACGGCCTCCACGGTCAGCCCCAGCTTTTCCAGGACCACTGGTCCCGGCGCGCTCGCTCCGAACCGGTCCACTCCCACCGTCTCCCCATCCAACCCCACGTAGCGCTCCCAGCCCAGGGTTCGGCCGGCTTCCACCGCCACCCGGGCCCGCACCGCTTTGGGCAGCACTTCCTCCTGATACTCTACGGGCTGGGCCTGGAAAAGCTCGAAGCTGGGCATGGCCACCACCCGCACGTTGACCCCCTCTTCAGCCAGCTTTCTCCCAGCCTCAAGGGCTACAAACACCTCTGAGCCTGTACCGATGAGGATGAGCTCGGGCTTGCCCTCCCGCGCCTGCCAGAGGACGTAGCCACCGCGATGAAGACTCCCCGCCCCAGCCAGCTCAGCGCGATCAAGCACAGGAAGATCCTGGCGGGTGAGGATGAGAGCTGTGGGGCCGTGCTTGCGCCGCAGCGCCGCAATCCAAGCCTCCCGCACCTCGTTGGCGTCCGCCGGACGGATCACCACCAAGTTCGGAACACCCCGCAAGTTCATGAGCTGCTCCACCGGCTGATGGGTGGGGCCGTCCTCGCCCAAGGCCACGGAATCGTGGGTGAACACGAAGATGACGGGGGTGTGGCTCATGGCGGCGAGGCGGATGGGTGGCCGCATGTAATCAGAAAAGATCAGGAAAGTGCCACAAAACGGGATCACCCCACCGTGGCGGGCCAGGCCCAGGGCGATGGCGCCCATGGCGTGCTCCCGCACACCGAAATGGAGGTTTCTCCCGGCGTAACTCCAGCCACCGCCCACCGCGCCCTGTACGGGGCCCGGATCGGGCGGCGCCTGAAAATCACCCTTCCCCTTGAGCCAGGTGAAACAAGAAGGGTTCAGGTCCGCAGATCCTCCCACAAGCTCGGGAATCCTCTCCCCGAGGGCTTGTAACACCGCCTCCGAGGCCTTGCGGGTGGAGACCTTTGCCCCGGGCTCAAACGAAGGCAAGCCTTCATCCCAATGGGGAGGGAGCTCGCCCTTCATGCGGCGCTGGAATTCCTGGGCAAGCGCAGGATAAGCCCTCTCATAATCAGAAAAGAGCTTCCGCCAAGCGCGCTCTTTTTCCTCGGCCTGGGCGCGCAGGGCGGCAAAGTGGGCCCGCACCTCCTCCGGCACGAAAAACGGCGGCTCCTCCGGCCAGCCCAGGTTCCTCTTGGCTGCCCGCGCCTCCTCTGGCCCCAGGGGCGCACCGTGCACGTGGAACGTGCCGGCCTTCGTGGGCGCACCGTACCCAATCACCGTGCGCACGCAGATCAGGGAAGGCCTTTCTCGCACGGCTTTGGCCCCACGAATGGCAGCGTCGATGGCCTCAAGGTCGTTTCCGTCCGGGACCTCCAGCACGTGCCAACCGTGGGCCTCGAAGCGGCGCCGCACGTCCTCGGTGAACGTAAGCGCCGTGGAACCTGCAAGGGATACGAGGTTCTGGTCGTAAAGCACGAGGAGTTTTCCCAGCTTTAGATGGCCGGCCAAGGAGGCAGCCTCGGCCACCACCCCCTCCATGAGGTCGCCGTCAGAAGCCAGCACATAGGTGTAGTGGTCCACCACAGGAAATCCTGGGCGGTTGAACACCGCAGCAAGATGGGCCTCGGCCATGGCCATGCCCACGGCGTTGGCCAACCCCTGCCCCAGAGGGCCGGTGGTCACCTCCACCCCGGGGGTGAGCCCGGCCTCCGGATGCCCAGGCGTCCTGCTCCCCCATTGCCGAAAGCTCCGGACTTCCTCAACGGGCAAATAGCCAAACAGATGGAGAAGGGCGTAAAGGAGGGCGGAGCCGTGGCCGGCCGAGAGGATGAAGCGGTCCCGGTCCGGCCAATCTGGATTTCTGGGGCTGTGGCGCACGTGTCGGCTCCACAGCACGTAGACCATGGGCGCCGCACCCAACGGCAGCCCGGGATGCCCGGACCTGGCCCGTTCGATCATGTCCACGGCCAAAAACCGCAGGGCGTTAACACAGAGCCTGTCAAGCTCAGCTTGACACATCCACTCCCTCCTTGGCTTGGCAAACGCAGCGATTATACCTGGCCAGTTTTCCCAAAAACCTCTATCTTTCAGGGCCATGCTTGAGCGCTATGCCCTTTCGCCGATGAAGGACCTCTGGACGTTGGAGAGCCAATACCAGAGGTGGGTTGCCGTGGAACTTGCGGCCTTGGAGGCCTTGGAGGAGCTGGCCCACATCCCCGCGGGCACAACCCAAATCGTGCGCGCAAAAGCTCGCGTCAACGTGGAGAAAGTCCTCACGCTGGAGCGCGAGCTCGGTCACGATCTCATAGCCTTCCTGTGGGCATGGGAGGAGGAAGTCGGTCCAGCGGGGCGCTGGCTCCATTTCGGCCTCACCTCCTCGGACGTGAAGGACACCGCTTCCGCCCTCATCCTGCGGGATGCCCTGGAGATCCTTGTGGACAAGGTGAAAAAGCTGAAGGGGGTGCTGACAGAAAGGGCCAGGGAACACCAGGGCACCGTGATGCTGGGCCGGACCCATGGGCAGTGGGCTGAGCTCACCACCTTCGGACTGAAACTCCTTCTGTGGTACGATGAGCTCCAGCGGGTGGAGGACCGGCTCACGCGCGCAAAAGCCGCGATTTCCGTGGGCAAGCTCTCCGGAGCGGTGGGGACCTACGGTTTCTTTCCGCCGGAGGCAGAGGAACTCGCCCTGAGCAAACTTGGTCTTGCGCCCTGCCCCATCACAGCCCAGGTCATCAGCCGCGACCGCTATGCCGAGGTGTTCTTTTCTTTGGCGTCGGCGGCGGCGTGGGTGGAAAAGGTGGCCTTGGAGGTGCGCCATCTCTCCCGGGCGGAGGTGGCCGAGGTGGCGGAGGGGGAGCCTGCGGGCTCCTCGGCCATGCCCCATAAGCGCAACCCCATCCTTTCCGAACGCTTATGTGGTCTGGCCCGCCTGGCACGGGCCTCCTTGATCCCCGCCTGGGAGAACAACGCCCTCTGGCACGAACGGGACATGTCCCATTCCTCCGTGGAGCGGGTGCTCCTTCCCCAGACCTTCATGGTGGTGGACTACATGTTGAGCGGAGCCACAAAGCTCTTGACTGGGCTCCAGGTCTTTCCGGAGCGCATGCGGGAAAACGTGGAGAAGGCGCAAGGACTACCGTTTTCGGAGGGGTTGCTCCTTGCCCTCGTGCAGGCCGGCCTGAGCCGGAGGGAGGCCCATCTCCTTGTGGCCGAGCTCAGTCGCCGTGCAGAGAAAGAGAAAAAACATCTGTGCGAGGTGGCAAAAGATGAGCCCCGCGTGCACCGGCTTGTGCCGAATCTAGAAGAGATCTTCCGTGTGGAGAGGGCTTTGCGCCACGTGGAGGACATCCACCGCCGCGTGCTCGGGAGATAAAAAGAGGGGGCAAGAAGCCCCCTCTTTTCTGTGCAGATGTGGGCTTCAGCGTGGCCGCACGTTCTTGGCCTGCAGGCCCTTAGGGCCCTGCTCGACCTCGAACTCCACCACTTGACCCTCGCGCAGGGTCTTGAAGCCCGGCATGTCGATGGCCGAAAAGTGGACGAACACATCCGGCCCGTTGTCCTGGGCGATGAAGCCGTAACCCTTGGCCTCGTCGAACCACTTCACCTTGCCTATGGCCATTGGGAGTCCCCCCTTTCTTCGAAACTCGACCGACTCCATGCGCCCTACTGCTTGTTGGGGCAACCCCCAACAGCCATTTCGGTGCTGCACTTCGTTCGGTCCTGCAAGCAGGAGTGTACGCGATCCCTGGGTTCGCGCAAGTCTTGTCGCCCCCGCGTAGAGCGTTACACTTTTTCCCGGCATGGAGGAGCCACGGGAAGAGTTGGAGGAGATGCTCGAGGGCGAAGAAGAGATGGATGTCCTCCGCCTATACCTGGCGGAGGTGGCGCGCACGCCCATCCTCTCCGAGGCCGCGGAGAAAGAGCTGGTATGGCGCATGCACCAAGGGGATCGCGCGGCCCGCGAGCGCCTCATTGTCTCCCACCTGCGCCTTGTGGTCTCCATGGCCAAGGAGTACGGGGACACCGGGTTGGACCTCCTCGACCTCATCCAGGAGGGAAACATCGGCCTCATCGAAGCGGTGGACCGGTTCGATCCCGGGCGGGGCGTGCGCCTGGCCACCTATGCGCGGTGGTGGATCCGCCAGGCCATCGGTCATGCCATCGAAAAGCAGTCCCAGATGATTCGCATCCCGGCCTACCTCTTCCGGGCCATCGTGCGCTTCCAGCGCCTGAAAGCGAGCTTCGGCGCGGAGGGCATCGCGGAAAGCGAGGACGTCCTTGTGGCCCCGGGCCTCACCGCGGAGCGCCTCCTGCGGCTGCGGGACACCTTGGGCAACGTGGTCTCCCTGGACACGCCGCTTGGCGAGGAAGAGGAGGCCGAGTCCCTGGAGGAGATGGTGGCGGATGAGGACATGCCCACGCCGGAGCGCGCTGCCCTCATCGAGCTGTTCCGCGAGGAGCTCCTGGAGATGGTGGAGAAGCTCCCCTCCAGGGAAGCGCAGATTCTGCGCTGGCGCTACGGCCTTGAAGGACCGCGCCCCCTGACCCTGGCCGAGGTGAGCGACAAGCTTGGGATCTCCCGGGAGAGGGTGCGCCAAATTGAGGAGAAGGCTGTCAAAAGGCTCAAGGAGGCCTGGGGCCAAAAGGCTTTGGACTTCTACCGCCGGCTCATCGCCTCAGCTTAGCGCTCCACAAGCCTCCGAAATTCCTCCTCCGTGAGGATGGTGATCCCCAGTTCCTGGGCTTTGCGCAACTTTTCCCCGGGTTCCGCGCCCGCCACCACGTAGTCCACCTTGCGGGACACACCGCTTGCCACCCTCCCGCCCCGCGCTTCCACCAGCCGGCGGGCCTCCTCCCGAGTGAACGCGGAAAGCGCCCCCGTGAACACAAACGTCTTCCCGGACAGGGGACCAGCCTGGGGCTTCTCCGCCTCGGTCCTGACCCCGAGCTCCTGGAGCTCCTGGATGAGCCTTTTGTTCTCCTCGTTTTTGAAGAAGTCCACGAGGCTTTGGGCGATGCGTGGCCCGATCTCTGGGATCTGGATTAGCTCGTAGTAATCGGCTTTGCTCAGGGCCTCCAAGGAGGAAAAGTGCTCGGCCAGGACCTCCGCGAGGTGCTCACCCACGTAGCGGATGCCCAACGCAAAGATGAGGCGAGCTAACCCCGCGTGCTTGGAGCGCTCGATCTGGTCCAGCAGGTTCTGGGCGGATTTATCGCCCATGCGCTCCAGGTTGACGAGGTCTTCTTTTTTCAGGCGGTAAATATCGGAGAGCTTGCGAACAAGCCCGGTCTCCACAAGCTTATCCACGAGCTTTTCCCCTAAGCCCTCGATGTCCATGGCCCGGCGGGAGGCAAAATGTCGGATGGATTCCTTGATGCGCGCCGGACAGGAGAGGTTTTCGCAGCGGTGGGCCACCTCTCCCGCCGGGCGGACCACCGGGCCGCCACAGGCCGGGCAGCGCTCGGGCATGCGAAACCCCCGCTCTGCGCCAGTGCGCCGCTCGGGAATGGATTTCACCACCTCCGGGATGACCTCGCCCGCGCGGCGCACGATCACCCAGTCGCCGATGCGCACGTCCTTGCGGCGGACCTCGTCCTCATTGTGGAGGGTGGCGCGGGACACGGTGGCTCCGGAGACCTCCACCGGCTCCAGGATGGCCACCGGGGTGAGGGCCCCTGTGCGCCCCACCTGCACGATGATGTCCCGGACCAGCGTCGTGGCCTCCTCCGCGGGGAACTTATAGGCGATGGCCCACCGCGGCGCCCGCGATACCTCCCCCAACATCTCGCGCTGAGCAAAATCGTTGACCTTCACCACCACCCCGTCGACCTCGTAGGGCAGTTCAGGCCGCCGCGCCAAAAGCTCCCGATAGAAATCCTTTACTTCCTCAAGGGTGTTGCACTTCTTCCATATCGGGTTCACGGGAAGGCCAAGCCTGGGGAGGAGGGTGAGGAGTTCCTCTTGGGAGCGGATGTTGATCCCCTCGGCGCGGCCCAGGGCGTAGAAGAAGATCTTGAGGGGGCGGGAGGCGGTGACGTTGGGATCAAGCTGGCGGAGGCTGCCGGCCGCGGCGTTGCGGGGATTGGCAAACAGCGCGGCGCCGGCGCGTTCCCGCTCCGCGTTCAGCCGCTGAAACGCTTGTTTCTCCATGTACACCTCGCCCCGCACCTCAAGAAGGCGGGGCACCTTCCCATCCACAGGGAAAAGACGCAACGGCACTTGCTTTATGGTGCGCAGGTTGCGGGTCACATCCTCGCCCACACGGCCATCCCCGCGGGTGGAGCCCACGGTGAACACCCCCTCCACATACACGAGCTCCACCGAAAGGCCGTCGAGCTTGGGCTCGCACACGTACTCCACGGGCTCCCCACCCAACAGCCGGTACACCCGGTCAGCCCAGGCCTCCAGCTCCTCGTCGTGGAAGCAGTTCTGCAAAGAAAGCATGGGGATAGCATGTTCCACGGGCGCGAACTCCTCCGCTGGCGGGGCGCCCACCCTCTGGGTGGGCGAATCCGGGCTCACAAGCTCCGGATACTTCTGCTCCAGTTCCAGCAGTTCGCGGAAGAGCTTATCGTACTCAGCGTCGGAGATGAGGGGTTGGTTCAGGACGTAGTAGTGATAGTCGTAGCGGCGGATCTCCTCACGCAGCTTGGCTATTCGTTCCTGGATCTCCTTGGGGGCGCTCACCGCCGCTCACCTCCCCTTTCCCTGCGCGCTCCGCGCGCTCATAGGCCTCGATGATGGCCTTCACCAAGGGGTGCCGGACCACATCGGCCCGGTCCAGGTAAACGATGGCGATCCCCGAGATGTCCACAAGGATCCTCGGCACCTCCACCAATCCCGAGGTCATGCCCACCAGGTCGATCTGGGTGATGTCACCCGTCACCACCGCTTTGGACCCAAATCCCAAGCGGGTGAGGAACATCTTCATTTGGGTGTGGGTGGTGTTCTGGGCCTCGTCCAGGATGATGAAGGCGTTGTTGAGGGTTCTTCCGCGCATGAAGGCCAAGGGCGCGATCTCCACGCGCCCTGTTTGCATGTACTTTTCCAGCTCGGAAGCGGGGATCATGTCGTAGAGGGCGTCGTAGAGGGGGCGCAGGTAAGGGTTCACCTTTTGGAAGATGTCCCCTGGCAAAAAACCCAGCTGTTCCCCGGCCTCCACCGCTGGCCGGGTAAGGACAATCCTTTTCACCTTCCCCTGCTGAAGGTAGTTGAGGGCCATGGCCACGGCCAGGTAGGTTTTCCCCGTGCCCGCAGGCCCGATGGCAAACACCACGTCGTTCTCCTTTATGGCCTCAACATAGCGCCTCTGCCCAGCGGTCTTGGGCCGAATGGGCTCACCCCAATGGGTGACCTGGATTACATCGGTGAGCACGCCCGTGAGATCGCTGCCCTCCTCCACCTGGCTGATGAGGTACCGCACCTCCTCCACAGAAGGCACGCGCTCGGTGCGCACAACCTCCAGGAGCTTTCCAAAGATCTTCTCCAGCTTCTCCACGTCCTCGGCCTCGCCCACGATGAGGATCCGATCTCCCCGAGCCACGATCTTGGCTCGGCTGTAGATCTGGGAAAGCAAACGCAGGTTGCGGTTGTACTGGCCGAGGATGCCCAACGCCACGTCCTGGCTAGGCAGGGAGATCTCCGCGGTCTTGCGAGCGATTGAGCACCACCCCCTCTGTGAACTCCTCCTCTACGCGCACGACCTGCACCGACGCAATTGTACCGCGCTCCAGGGGCACGGATTCCCCCACCCTCAGGTGGATGTAGTTCTCCGTGTGCCCCACCCACCAGCCGTCCTCCTTTTTCTCGACCAGGAGCGCAAGCTCAGCCCCCAGGAAACGTCGCCGCGCTTGCAAAGACCAGCGCTTGGCAAGCGCGGAGAGCTCAGCGCTGCGGCGCGCTGCCTCCTCGGTGGCCACGCGCCCAGGGAGCTTGGCCGCGGGCGTGCCTGGCCGCGGTGAATACCGGAAAATGTGCACGTTCAACATCTCCAGGTCCGCAAGCATCTCCACTGTGCGCAAGAAGGCCCTCTCGTCCTCACCAGGGAACCCGACCATCACGTCTGCGCCCAAGGTGGCCTTGGGCACGGCTTGCACGAAGGCCCGGGCCTTTTCCCTGTATTCCCCGGCGGTATACGCCCGCCCCATGGCGGAAAGGACGCGATCGTCCCCAGATTGAAGGGGCATATGGAGGTAGGGGCAGAGCCGGGGCTCCGCGGCAAAGAGCCTGATGAGCTCGGGCGTGAGGCCCTCGGGGTTCAGGGAGGTCAGCCGATAGCGCACCCCCTCCACAGCCAAAAGCTCACGCAAAAGATCCGCCAGGGTTGGGCGCTCGGGAAGGTCCAGCCCATACTGAGCCAAGTTCACCCCGGTGATCACGAGCTCCCCATGGCCTGCGGCGGCGAGGGTTTCGGCTTCCTCCTTGGCCACCCTGGGGGGCTTGCTGCGCAAGGGCCCCCGCACCTGCCAGGTGCGGCAGAACGTGCAGGCCTGCGCACAACCATCCTGAACCTTGAGGAGGGCTCGGGCCCGCGGAAACGGCCCGCGCACCCGCTCCTCAGCCAAACTCGGCCAGTCCTCTTCTGAACAGGACTCCCCGCGCAAATAGGCCAAAAGCACCTGGGAAAGACGCGCCTTTCCCCGGTTTCCCACGACGAGGTCTGCTCCCGCCCGCACAAGCCCGTCCTTTGCTCCGTCCACACCGCAGCCCACCGCCACCACCAGCGCTCCCGGATGCTCCCGCTTGAGCTGGGACACGAGCTTGCGGGACTTACGGTCCGCAAGGAGGGTGACAGTGCAGGTGTTCACCACATGGATTTCGCCCTCACCGGGCAAGGATTCCAATCGCTCTTTCAGGTGCTGGGCCTCATATTGATTGACCCGGCACCCCAGGCTATGCACAAAGACCCTCATTTTTCGCCGTGCCGCTCCACCGTGAACCGATAGAGTTTGCAGGGCTCCTCGGGGGAAAGGCCGGCCTTCATCTTGGCGATGCTCAGTTGTTCCCCCACCGTGTCCACCCCGGGCAGGTCAGGGAGGAGGAGCCCCCGTCGCCACCCCTTCTCCACAATCACCCCATACCGTTTGGGGTCAAGTTCCTCTTCCGTGCAGGGCTCCGGCGGCGAGAGCACGTCCACGGTGATGGAGAGCTGGGGCAATTCCTCTGGGCGCACGGGGGGGAAGCGCGGGTCCTCGGTGGCCGCGCGGATGGCGTTTTCGATGATCTCCTGAGCCAGATTTTCCGTGGAAGGAAGATAGGTCCCGATACAACCCCGCAACATGCCCTGCTTTTTCAGGGACACAAAGGCTCCGGCCCGGCGGGTGAAAAGCTCCGCAGGCAGATCAGGAGGAGGGGGGAGGCGTCTTCCTTCCCGGACCCAGGCCTCGATGGCCTGCCGGGCAAGCTCCACATACAGGTCCCTGTTCCGCACGAAAAAAGAGCCTACGCGCTCCTTGGGAAAAAGCAACCTTGGGTTTGACGAGGGGGGTGAAACGGGGCTAACTTTTCCCCTGATGCGTCGCCTGCTGGTCGTGGCCGGCCTCGTGCTCCTTGGGCTGGGCGCAGCCCTGTTTTTCAGTTTCACCCGCACGGAGGTTCAGCGGGCCTTAGCCCAAGGAGAGCCTGTCCAGATGCTTATTTTGCTGGAAACGGGGGTCCCCCCGGATGGGCCCACCCCGATGGTAGCGGTCCTGGTGAGCCTCCTTCCCCAAAAGCGGTGCGTTTGGGTTGTCATCCCTGGACAACTCCTGTTGCCGGTGGCGGGCGCCTGGCGGCCCGTGGGTGAGCATGGGGACAAGGCTGCTTCCGCATTGGCCGCCCTTTTGGAGCTCCCCTTCCTTGCGGCCGTGGACGTGTCTGCGGCCGCGTGGGATGGGCTTGTGGCTGACCTGGGCGGGGTGGTGGCGCGGCCCCAGGAACGGCTCATCTATCAAGATCCTTTTCGCCAGGTGTTCATCGACATCCCCGCGGGCGAACAGCTCTTAAGTGGCCAGAAGTCCCGGGAGCTTTTGGCTTACCTTTTGCAGTACAGGGGAAGTCCAGATCTCGCGGGGCTGCACGCCTTTTTTGCTGACCTTGTGGGGCGTCTGTCCGGACGGCCGGAAGTCCTGCGCAAGGCCTTCACCTCCGCGACCCTGTCCCCGTGGGCGGCCCGGGATTTCTGGTCCGGCGTGGCCCACTCCCAGGCCCGCCTGGAAGTGCTGCCCCTGGTGGAGGAGGAGGGCAAACTCAGGCCAGACGTGGTGCGCATCCGCAAGCTGCGGGAGAGCTTGGTCTCAGGGCGGACGTACCTCACCAGGGACGAGGTACGCCTGTTTTTGGTCAACGGGACTCGGGAGCGGTTCCTGGCCACCCGCACCGCGGCCTGGCTCAGCGCCCGCGGGTTCCAGGTGGTGGGGGTGGGGCAGGCGGATCGCCAGGATTACCCGAAAACCCTCGTCCTGGTGCGGAAAGGGACGGAGGAGAAGGCGGAGCTGTTGCGAACGCTCTTGCCCAAAGCGGTGAGCGTCATCCTGGCGGAGACGTTTGGGATGGAGCGTTTGGGCGGCTGGCCTGAGGGGGCGGACGTGGTTTTACTGTTGGGAGCGGGGTTCGATGTGGGGGCCTGAGGGGGAGCTTCTGCGGCGCGCGGCCGCCCTCATCGCCCACAAGAAGGGGGACCGCGTGGTCCTTGTGGACCTGCGGGAGACCTCTGTCCCCACGGACTTCTTCCTCATCGCCGAGGGGGAAAACCCCATCCATGTGCGGGCCATCGCCGAACACCTGATGGGGGAGCTTCCAGTGGCTCCACGCCACACCGAGGGCTTGAGCGATGGCCGCTGGGTCCTCCTGGATTACGGGGCCTTTGTGGTGCACCTTTTCCCGCGGGAGGTGCGGGTCTTTTACGATCTGGAGGGGATTTGGCCGGATAAGGTGGTGGAGGGCTGGACCGGGGAGGGCGCGCCCGTATAATGGGGTCCACCCCTTGTCCGGGAGGAGTCCGGACGTATAATAGGGGTGCAGTTCCGTGGTCCTCGAAAAGTGAATAGGGCGTTCGCTGCGCAAGTATGGTAAGGGCGGACGGTGGATCCCTTGGCAGCCGGAGGCGAGGAAGGGCGTGGCCAGCTGCGATAAGCCCCGGGGAGCCGCTGAGCGGGCTATGATCCGGGGATGCCCGAATGGGGAAACCCACCGTGTCCTCAAGACACGGTATCCAGGGCCGAAATCCCAAGTAAGCCCTGGAGGCGAACCCCGCGAAGTGAAACATCTCAGTAGCGGGAGGAGGAGAAACCAACCGGGATTCCCCTAGTAGCGGCGAGCGAACGGGGAACAGCCCAAACCTCATGGGTGCCCAAGCCCGCAGGCGTTGCCCATGGGGGGTAGTGGGACGGCAACGGGGAGGGCTGCGGACCTCCCAAGGAGTTACCAAAGCCTTCTTAAGCCGAACAGCCAGCAAAGCCACTGGAAAGGGCGACCAGAGAGGGTGATAGTCCCGTAGGCGTAAGGGAGGCTCTCCTGGGTTGTCGTTCCCAAGTAGCGTCGGACACGGGGAATCCGGCGTGAATCTGGGGGGACCACCCTCCAAGGCTAAATACTCCCGGCTGACCGATAGCGCACCAGTACCGCGAGGGAAAGGTGAAAAGAACCCCGGGAGGGGAGTGAAATAGAACGTGAAACCGTCCGCTCACAGTGCAGTGGTAGCCGGGAACCGTCCCCGCAAGGGGGCGGGGAACGGTGGCCGCGTGCCTTTTGCAGTATGAGCCGGCGAGTTGTGCTCGGTGGCGAGGCTAAGCGATTCTTTCGCGGAGCCGTAGGGAAACCGAGTCCGAACAGGGCGACCAGTCACCGGGCACAGACCCGAAGCCAGGCGATCTACCCGTGGGCAGGGTGAAGTGCGCTTAACAGCGCATGGAGGCCCGAACCGGTTGATCGTGCAAAGTCATCGGATGACCTGCGGGTAGGGGTGAAAGGCCAATCGCGCCTGGGGATATCTGGCTCTCCCCGAAATGGCTTTTGGGTCAGCCTCACGGCGAGGCACCCGGGGGTAGAGCACTGGCTGGGGAAGGGGGGCAACTCCCGACCCCAATCAAACTCCGAATACCGGGTGACCGGTCCGTGGGAGTGAGTCTGTGGGGGATAACCTCCATGGACAAAAGGGAAACAACCCGGACCACCAGCTAAGGCCCCAAAATCCGGGCTAAGTGGGGAAGGCGGTGTGGCCGCCTAGACAGCGGGGAGGTTGGCTTAGAAGCAGCCATCCTTTAAAGAGTGCGTAACAGCTCACCCGTCAAGCGGCTGCGCGCCGAAAACCCAACGGGGCTAAGCCCGGTGCCGAAGCTGTGGGTGGGACCTTTCAGGTCTCACGGTAGGGGAGCATTCCGCAGTAGGACGAAGCCGGGTCGTGAGGCTCGGTGGACGAGGCGGAAGAGAGTCTGTCGGCATGAGTAGCGAGAGGCGGGTGAGAATCCCGCCCACCGAATGCCCAAGGTTTCCTGGGGAAGGCTGATCCGCCCAGGGTTAGGCGGGACCTAAGCCGAAGCCGAAAGGCGTAGGTGATGGATAGCCGGTCAACATTCCGGCCCCTCCGGGCCAGCGTCACGAGCGAAGGGGGGACGCCGGTGGACCTTCTCCGCGGGCTCACGGCGATGCCCGTCCAAGCGCCAAGCCAGGGGGGATAGGCAAATCCGTCTCCCCGAAACCGCTCTGTCCTGCCCGTTGAGGGCGGGGCGGGGCGAGCAGGCGAGGCGTGATGGCGAGCCCCGCAAGGGGCGAAGGGGGAACGGTTCAGCGGCCGAGAAAAGCCTCTAGCCAGTTGGTTCGGAGCCCGTACCGCAAACCGACACTGGTGGGCAGGGGGAGTACCCCAAGGTGGGCGAGCTAACCCCGGTCAAGGAACTCGGCAAAATGGCCCCGTAACTTCGGGACAAGGGGTGCCCTTGGGGTTGTCGGGGACAACCCGATGGCCCTGGGGGCCGCAGAGAATCGGCGGGGGCGACTGTTTACCAAAAACACAGGTCCCTGCTAACCCGTAAGGGGATGTATAGGGGCTGAAACCTGGCCACTGCCGGTAGGTTAAGGGGAGGGGTGCAAGCCCCAAACTGAAGCCCCGGTGAAGGCCGGCCGTAACTATAACGGTCCTAAGGTAGCGCAATTCCTTGTCGGGTAAGTTCCGACGCGCATGAAAGGAACAACGACTCCCGCGCTGTCTTGACTGGGGGCTCGGTGAACTCGAAGCACGGGTGAAGATGCCCGTGACCCGCGGTGGGACAGAAAGACCCCGTGGAGCTTTACTGCAGCTTGGCGTTGGGTTCTGACATCCACTGTAGAGGATAGGTGGGAGGCTGAGAAGCCTGGGCGCCAGCTCGGGTGGAGCCGCCGGTGGAATACCACCCTGTGGCTGTTGGAGCCCTAACCAGGGGCCGTGACGAGCGGCTTCGGGACAGCGCTAGGTGGGCAGTTTTGCTGGGGCGGCAGCCTCCTAAAGGGTAACGGAGGCGCCCAAAGGTCCCCTCAGGCGGGTTAGCGATCCGCCGGTGAGTGTAAGGGCAGAAGGGGGCTTGACTGCGAGGCCTACAAGCCGAGCAGGGGCGAAAGCCGGGCCTAGTGACCCACCGGTTCTGCGTGGAAGGGCCGGTGATCAACGGATAAAAGCTACCCCGGGGATAACAGGCTAGTCTCCCCCGAGAGTTCACATCGACGGGGAGGATCGGCACCTCGATGTCGGCTCACCCCATCCTGGGGCTGCATCAGGTCCCAAGGGTCGGTCTGTTCGCCCGTTAAAGGGGTTCATGAGCTGGGTTCAGACCGTCGTGAGACAGGTCGGTCCCTATCTACCGCGGGCGCAGGAGGCTTGAGGGGGTCCGTTTCTAGTACGAGAGGACCGAAACGGCCGAGCCGCTGGCGTACCAGCTGTCCCGCCCGGGGCACCGCTGGGTAGCTAAAGCTCGGAGCGGATAAGAGCTGAAGGCATCTAAGCTCGAAGCCGACCCCAAGATGAGGCCTCCCCATCAGGGCCCAGGGAGACTACCTGGTTGATAGGCCGCAGGTGGAAGCCCGGTAACGGGTGGAGCCGAGCGGTACTAATCGCCCGATTGGCTTGCGCAGCGGACGCCCTATTCACTTCTCCGGACCGCGAGCGATTCCAGGCGGCAGATAGCGGCGGGGAAACACCCAGTCCCATCCCGAACCTGGCAGTTAAGCCCGCCTGCGCCGATGGTACTGGGGCCTGCGGGCCCTGGGAGAGTAGGTCGCCGCCTGGTTTTTTATTGCCCCAGCGCCTTCCTGGGCGCAAACCGGATAAGGCTTGGGGAGAAGCGTTCCGCAAGGGGGACTTGGCTTATTGCTAAGACCAACCATTCCCGCCGGCGTCCACACGCATCACCAGGTGGACCACAAAAGGCGCGATTTCACAGGGAAAATGGGGAGCGTTTTAGAGGCGGCCACGCAGACGAGGGTCAAGGGCATCCCGGAGGGCATCGCCCAGGAGGTTGAAGCCCAGGACGGCAAGGGCGATGGCAAGCCCGGGGAAAATGGCCACATGCGGCGCCACCCGGATATACACCTGGCTGCGGCCCAGCATAGTGCCCCACTCCGGCGTGGGCGGTTGCGCGCCCAGCCCGAGGTATCCCAGACCTGAAGCCCAAAGGATCGCGGAGGCAAGCTGCAGCGTGGAAAGCACAATAATAGGGGCCAAGCAGTTGGGAAGAATGTGACGCCAGATGATCGCCAAGCTCCCCGCTCCTTGCGCTCGGGCTGCTTCGACAAACTCCTTTTCACGCAATTCCAGCACGGAACCCCGCACGACCCGGACATACGTGGGGATGAAAGACAGGCCAACCGCTAGCATGGCATTCCATAACCCTGGTCCGAGTATGGCCACCACCACGATGGCCAAAAGGATCCCGGGAAACGCCATGAGGATGTCCACCGCGCGCTGCACCAGAAGATCAAACAGGCCCCCATAAAACCCGGAAAGCGCTCCCACGGGCACCCCTATAACAAGACCGATGGCGACGGAGATGACCGCCATCATCAAGGAGACCCGCGTTCCGTGGATAATGCGGGAAAGAAGGTCCCTGCCAAGCTCATCCGTGCCCAGGGGATGCAGCGGGGAGGGAGGCTGGAGCTTTTTGGCCAACGAGAATTTGTACGGATCATGAGGAGCAAGATATGGAGCCATGATTGCAAACACAGCAAAGGCCAACAGCACGAAAGCCCCGAACAGTGCGAGACGGTGACGCACCAAGCGACGCAGAACGGTCATGGCTTACTCGTAACGGATTCTGGGATTGATAAGCCCGTAAAGCAAATCCACGGCGAGGTTGATGAGCACAAAGCAGGCAGCGATGACAAGAACGGCTCCTTGGATCACGGGATAATCCCGGGCGCTCACCGAATCCACCACCAGCCGCCCAACCCCGGGCCAAGCAAACACGCTCTCCGTGAGCACAGCGCCCGAGAGGAGGGCCCCGAACCGCAGCCCGATGATGGTCACAATGGGGATCAGGGCGTTGCGAAGGGCATGCACTAAGATAACCTGCGCCTCCCGCTCCCCTTTGGCCCGGGCCGTGGTGATGTACTCCTGGCGCAACACCTCAAGCAAAGTGGAGCGGGTAAACCGGGCCACCAACGCCACGGAGGATAAAGCAAGGGTCGCAGAGGGGAGGATCAGATGCGCCAGCCCTCCCCGGCCGGCCGCGGGCAGCCAACCCAGCCGTAGGGAAAAAAGGAGCATCAGCATGAGCCCCAGCCAGAATACCGGCATGGACAATCCAGCAAGTGAAAGCAACATACTGCCATGGTCGAAAATGGAATAGGGTTTTGTGGCGGAGATGATGCCCACAATAAGCCCAAACAAGAGGGTGAGAAAAAGGCTGACCGCGGTGAGTTCCAAAGTGGGGATGAACCGCGTCCAAACCTCTTGGGCAACAGGAAGACCGGTGCGAATGGAGCGCCCTAAATCTCCCCGCAAGAGGCCAGCGAGAAAGCGCGCGTACTGGACATATATCGGTAGATCCAAGCCCAGCTCTTTGCGCACGCGCTCTATGTACTCTTGGGTGGCGTGCACACCGGCCATGGCCTGTGCCGGATCCCCGGGAAGGACCCGGACGATGCTGAACACGATGAATGTGACGCCGAGTAAAGTGGGAATAGCCACAACTAGCCGTCTAACTAGATAGCTCAGCATGATGAAGGGGGCCTGTCCTCCGCACAGGCCCCCTTATTTTCGCTGGGTCTACGGCTCGAGCCAGGCCTTGTGGGCGAGGATGTACTCGCGCGGGTGATGGATGAGTCCTTTGACCTTCTTGGTTTGGGCGTTTATCTGGGACTCGTAATGGAGGAAGAGCCAGCCCGCGTCTTCCCAAAGGATCTTGATGGCTTCGGCATAAATGCGCTTGCGCGCTTCGGGATCGGTGGTCACTCGGCCCCGCTCAAGCAGCTCATCCACCGCGGGGTTAGAATAGAAACTGAAGTTATTACCAACGGGCGGCCATTCTCCCGTGTGGAAAAGGGCGAAGAGGCCGTAGTCTGCGTCCAGGGTCACGCATCCCCACCCAAGCAGGAACATATCAAACGTGGCTTCCTGCACGGGTTTGCGGAAGAACGCCAAGTAAGCTGCCCACTCCATGGTGATCAGCTCGGCCTCGATGCCGACTTCTCGTAGGTAAGCTTGCACAGCCTCAGCAATGGCCGCGTCCATTATGTATCGCCCAGTGGGATGGTAGAGGGTGCACTTGAAGCCCCTGGGGATGCCCGCTTCGTCCAAAAGTTTGCGGGCCTTTTCTGGATCATACGGATAAGCCTTCTGCTCAGAGTACCCAAAGATGAGGGGCATGATGGGCGCAGTGGAGACTCCACCGGCTCCGCCCAGGATCTCCTTGACGATGGCCTCTTTATCCACAGCGTAGTTGAGGGCCTGCCGCACCCGCACGTCCGTCCACGGCGCCCTCTGGTGGTGGAAACCGATGTAGATGGTGCGTACGCTGGGAACTTTGACCACTTCCAGTCCTGGTACGGCTGCGACGCGCGGAGCATCCAGGGGGGGCACACGCATGATGGCGTGAACCTGGCCGGTCTCCAGCAGGACCAAGCGCGTGGCATCAGAGGGCACGACCTTGAACACTACGGCGTCGACGTAAGGCTTCGCTCCCCAGTAATCGTCATTGCGTACAATCCTTACATACTCTCCGCGCACCCATTTGTCAAACTTGAACGGGCCAGTGCCCACCGGCGCCATGATGTCTTGCCCTGCAGGAAGCTCTGCGATCTGTTTGGGGCTCACTATGGCCACGAAGTTATGGGTCAAGTGGGCAATGATGGGCGCAAACGGCTTATCCAACGTGAGCCTCACGGTGTACTCATCGACGACCTCGATTGCTTGCACCCGTGGGTAAAGAAGGAACCGGTAAATGGCCGCTTTGAACCGCTCGAGGTTCACCTTCACTGCCTCGGCGGTGAATGGCGTGCCATCGTGGAACTTCACCCCTTTGCGCAGGTACAGGGTGAGGACAAGGCCGTCCGCGCTGAACTCCCAGGATTCCGCAAGGAGGGGAGCTACCTCTAGATCCTCCGTCATCAAAAGCAGTGTCTCCGCAATGTGGGTGAGCACCATTCCCGCCGGTGCAGAGAGGATTTTGTTAGGGTCAAGCGACTCAGGATCGGTACCGAAAGCGATCATCAACTCCCCGCCCATTTTCGGGGTCTGAGCCATTCCGATGAGACCGATTACCAAAACCACCCCTGCCAATATCCCTAAAATCTTTTTCATTTCCGCACACCTCCTTCGGTATCAAATTTTGTCTTCGACTTCACCCGCACTTTGTCCCCGACACCCACCTCCTTTCTCAGAATACACGAAAAATAAGTATAACCAAAACCACGGTGAAATGCAAGCCTGCGTTGAAGTTACCGTGTGGCAGCCCTCAAAAGGCAGCTCCGCACAAGCTAAGTGCATCGTGCCCATAAAAAGCATGTACGGGGTCCTGTTTTGCTCGGGGGCAGAGAAGGTGGAGCACACGGTTGAGTTGGCATAAGCTTTTGAAAATGGGCATAGGTGAGGAGGTTTCATCCCCGGGAGCACGGATTGCCAGAAACGCCGTTTACCTCCTGGTGAGCGATGTCGGAGTCCGTTGCATAACGGCGGCGGTGGCGATCCTCGTGGCGCGGTACCTCGGGCCGGAGCAGTACGGGGTGCTCGCCGTGGCCCTGGCCCTCCTGGGGATCGCCGCCTACCTAACCGATCTCGGCCTCACCCCGGTGATGATCCGAGAAGGAACGAAACCTGGGGCGGACATTCCCCAGCTCCTTTCCGGAACGCTTCGGCTGAGGCTTCTCTTTGCCGGGGCGACCACCTTGGTCGTTCTCCTGCTGGCCTGGTTCTACTACCCGTCGGCCACGGTGCGGGTGGTGGTCCTCGTCGTGGTGCTTCCCGGGGTCTGGGCCGGGGTGTTCCGAGGGATCGGCACGGGCTACTTCCAGATGGTCCAGGAGATGCAGTACGTGGCCCTCATCAACACCGTGGCCGCCCTGGCTGGGGCGGGAGTGCTCCTCGTGGCTGTGCTCGGCCGCTGGCCGCTTCCGGCTTTGGCCTTGGGTTATGGGCTCTCGGCGGTGGTGGCCGCGGTTCTCGGGGTTCTCCTGGTGCGGCGCAGGGTGGCCTTCGGCAGGGGCGGGCACCCTCATCTCCTTAAGGGCCTTCCCGCGTTCACCCTCGGGGGTGGGTTGGGCCTGCTCCTTCCCCAGCTGGGGGCACTTATGCTCCCCCATGCGGCGGGGCTTGAGGAGGCGGGCCTGTTCACCGCGGCGTACCGGATCCCCGGGGCGCTACTGGCCTTGCCGGGCGTAGTTGCAACTGCCTTCTACCCCCAGCTCTTTGCGTACGGGGCTCGGGACCGAGGGAGGCACCTGGACCTGAGCGCCCGGGAGGTCCGGCTGATGGGCATCCTGGGACTTTTCCTCGCCATTCCCTTCTCGCTCCACGCCGCGGGGATCGTGAGGGTGGTCTTCGGGGCCCCGTGGGTCGAGGGAAGCGGCCCGGCCCTGGCGGTCCTGGCCTGGACGGTGGCGTTGGCCGGCCTGAGCTGGCCGCTTGCCGATGCCCTGACCACTCAGGGGCTCCAAGCCCGGCGGACAGGGGTTCAGGCCGCGGCC
>CAYSAN010000010.1:0-62069 GCA_964429165.1 uncultured Thermotogaceae bacterium | reverse complement strand
GCACGGAGGTGGGCGCGATGAGGGCGAGGCGGATAGCCATCGGATCACTCCTGACGGGGATCCTACTGCTGGGCTGGAGCCAGACCTACGGGCCGGGGGAGATCTACTACGGGGGAATCACCGTGGGTTTCTCCGGGCGGCTGACAACCGCGGGGACGTGTTCTCCTGCTACCCAGCCAGCGTCAGGGATCACCCAGATCCAGTGTCAAGTCCCCGAGGGGAGTGCTGGCACCGTGGAGCTCACGGCCACCCGCTCACCGGCGGGTGCGGTGAACACCTCCGCGGCCTCCATCCCCGCTGGGTGGCCAGCGTTCCCAGCCGTCTCGGGCTGGGGGACGGTGACCGGCCCAGTACCGGTTCACCGTGCCGGCGGGCAGCGCCGGACGGCGGTTCGAGCACCGGTTCAAAGCGTGGGCGGCTGGAGTGATGGGCGAGATCGAGATCAAGGTGATCCTGGAGGTGGCGCCGCGGGAAGCCATGTCATCCCGGCAAACTCGTTGGCCTTCGTCGGAGATCATCGAGATCAGAACCGCGAAGGCCTGGTTCAGCCGCGGTTCAAACTCTGGTCAAGCTCGACGCGGGTACCTTCGGAGCAGGGGAGGCAGAAGCGAGGGAGAGGCAGGAGCGGGTGAGGGTTCTCAAGGCGATGGTGCAGGACCAGTAGCTTAGCCCTATTGGAGCGGTTCAGCCGCGAAGTACGCGGGGAATGAGGGTCCGGGATCATCAGTGCCCCTAGTGCGGAAGCGGTGGAGAAGCTTTTGGGTCTGGAGTACAAGCGCCAAGATGGCCCATGGGGGCGAAGGCTGCGGGGACCAGTGGATGCCCACGGAGAAAATGTTCCAGCAGAGACAATGGTACAAACTTCGTGACGCTACCCGATCTCCGCTTGAGGGCCGCCGCAATTGTGAGCTATGCCGATACTCAAAGCGCGGCTTGTCCACAGGATTGTTGAACTAGACAGTCGGCCAGTCTTTCGTCACGTGCATCTTCGGGAGGAGGCGAAAAATCGGGCGAACAGGTTTGTAGGGATGCGAAGGCGCTCGTCGAGGCTCCGCTGACCAAGAACAACGGGAGTAAAACCTGGGGGGAGCTTGCGCGGGTGTGTTACGGCAAAAATCTCGTCTAGCTCATGCAGAAGTGCTTGCAAACTTGCTCTGAGTTTCTCCAGATCAGGGTGGACTGATGAGCCCACCAGAAGGAAACCTTCAGGATGCTCATAGCCCCGGAGCCAGACCCGGCTGGCCACGGGCAGAATTGTCACTCCAGCGCGCTTCGCCAGCCAAATCGCGCCGGGCTTGATTTCCCCTAGTGGGCCAGCAGGGCGCAGCTCGCCTTCGGGGAAAATCCCCACCGGTTCGCCGGCGCGAAGTCGTCGCAAAGCCTCTCTCAGCCTGCTTGTGGACAGGGCTCCAGCGGCTTCCAGCACAGGAAAAGCCCGGAGGTTCTCCTCGGAGACGAGGAGACTTCCGCGCACACCCAGATGCCGAAAAATAAGCCACACAAAGTGGCCATCAAAGTAGCTGTGATGGTTCATGGCCAACACGAATGGCGGTGGGATGAGCTCTCCCCGCAAGTACACTCCGCGTAGGCTACGCTTGAGGCTGCGCAGAATGGCACGCTCCACATAGGGGCGAACAGCTCTGCCCCAGAAACCATCGCGGTCAAAATTAATGCTCATGGGCCAGGGGAAAGCTGGCCAAGGCTGTGCCCCCTAAGAGGCCATGATGGCCTGGTGGAGGGTGTGGGCGGCATGGCTCAGAACGGCGGGGCCGAAGTCAAAAGCGAGGCCTGCGGCGGCGAAAAGTTCGGGAAGAGGACGAGATCCACCCAGGGATAGGGCGCGCACGTATCCTTCCAGCGCCTGCGCTCGGTCCTCTCGACTCCTGCGCCAAAGTTCCAACGCCCCAAGTTGAGCTATTCCGTACTCAATGTAGTAAAACGGCGCCAAAAAGAGGTGCAGTTGCCGGTGCCACTCGTGCTCCAAAACCTCTTCGTATCCTGTCCAGTCCTCCAGGCCGCCAAACCTCCGGAAGATCTCCACCCACACCTTATGGCGCTCGGCCCGGCTGTGTCCTGGACGGGTGTAGATCCAATGCTGAAAAGCGTCGATGGTGGCTACCCAGCAGAGGAGCCGCACGATCCCGTAAAGGTGTTCTTCCAGCGAGCGTTTCCGCTCTTCCTCTTCGGGGTAGAACACATCCAGATAAGGCGAGGCCAGAAGCTCCATGCCCATGGAGGCCACCTCGGCAAACTCCAAGGGCGGGTCACGGTACATGTGGAGAGGCTCATCTCGGCAAAGGAGGGTATGGAAAGCATGGCCGGACTCATGAAGAAGGGTCCAAAGGTCCTGGTCGCGGCCCACTGCGTTCATAAAGATGAAGGGAAGCCGCCGCTCGCTGAGCGTGGATTGGTACCCTCCTGGAGCTTTTCCTGGCCGGTTAGCCACGTCCAAAAGCTTCAGCTCGGCCATGCGCCAAAAAAGCTGTCCTAGTCGCTGATCTAGGCGGCGGAACATTTCGCTTGCGCCCTGGACCAGGTCCTCAGGAGCTTCGAAGGGACGTAAAGGGGGCCGGCCCTCGGGGTCCACAAGGAGATCCCAGGGCCGGAGTTTTTTCAGGCCCAAGCGTTTGGCCCGTTCCTTGTGAAGGAGGCGCAGAAGCGGCACCACCGCCTTTTCCACCCCTTTGTGGAACTCCTCGCATTCTCTGGGCCCATAATCGAAGCGCTCTCGCTCGCGGAACGCGTAATCCCGAAAGTCCTCAAACCCTGCGTTCTTCCCACGCTTTTCCCGCAGGGAGAGGAGCTCCTCGAAGATGGCCTCGATTTCGTCCTTGTCCTGCAGACGCCGCTCGGCGATGAGTTCCCAGGCCCGTTCACGAAGGCGGCGATCCGGATCCTCTAGGTATTTTGCCATCTGCTGGAGCGTTTGGGTGCGGCCCTCGAACTCCACGGTCATGGCCCCGAAGATCTTTTGGTACCGCTGGCCCAGCTTCTCTTCCTCCACCTTGAGGGGGATGTTCTCCTCGCAGAAGATGCGCACAGCGTTCTCCCACTTGCGCTGGAGCACTTCGTAACGTTTAGGGGGGAGCTCCTTCCAAGCCGGGCTCTGGGTGAAGCGCACGCGCAGCCGGTGCAAGGCCTCTTCCACCTTGGGCACCACGTTCTCCAGGAAGGCAAGATAGGCCCTCTCGTATTCGGGGTTTGTGGTATCGCAGGTCATGCGGATGTAGCGGATTGCACCCTCTTCCTCCACCGCGGCAAGGAGCTCAGACACATCAAGCAAGGCCTGCTCTACGTCGTTGAGGGAGGAAAGGCTGCGCTTTTGCAAGTCCATGAAGAGCGGGGCCAGCTCGTTCCACTCCCCGCCGCAAAGATCCACAGGCAAGAACCGCCGGGGATGTTCGCGGGGAAGCTCCGCTGGGTCCAAAAAGGTCTTGGCCATGCCCGAATTTTAACGTCGCGAACATGACCAGCCAAAATCGCTATTCCCATGGTTATAATGGGCCATCTTTGTGAAGGAGGGCACATGCAAAAGTGGGAGTGCACTGTTTGCGGTTGGATTTACGATCCGGCCAAGGGTGATCCCTCGCAGGGGATTCCGCCTGGCACGGCGTTTGAGGACCTACCAGATGATTGGGTCTGCCCGGAATGCGGTGCGCCGAAGGACATGTTCCAGCCCTTGTGAGGTGCGTGATCGTGGGCGGTGGGGTCGCGGAGGTGCCGCGGCCCCAAAGCTTTCGCTTTGGAGGCCAACGCCTGTGTGCTCGTGGAAGCGGAGGTCATTTATATTATTTGCGACCAGGCTTGATTGACCCTCCTGCCGGTCATAACGCGCTCAGGGAGACCTTCCCTCACCGCTGGGGCTGGTTCGAAAAAGCGCCAAGTTCCAGCGGGGTGAGGTTTTGGTGGGTGTGAACCTTGGAGGACGAGAGGCTCCCCTTTTCTCGGGAAAGCGCATTCCATTCGCTCGTTTTCTTCTCGTGGTGAGCGTTGACCTAAGCGGCCAGGGATGCCCGCTCCTGATCTAACTGGGGTGTTCAGCCTGCGGCGGCAGATGTTGAGCGAATCTACACTTGAGCGGGTGAAAAGCGGGCCGAGGCATTGTCCGTTATAGGGGAACGCCGCCAGTCCCGTGGCTTGAGGTGGTGGGCCCGGCCCACCTGGTGCGGGGGGGAAGCCAACCCCGGGGAGGCCCGGGACTGGAGAGGCGAGTTATCCGAGGGGATCGCTATTTAAACTTTGTGCTGGACGAGGAGAAGCGTGTGCGCGGGGACATTGTGTTAGGGTTCACCGAGGAGATGGGGGAAGAGGAGCAATTCCTTCGGGGGACGCCGAACAGTTCCAGAGAATTTTTTTCTCCCATATAAATCGCATTTCGTCCGCTGCTGCGGTTTGGACTAGGTTTTACACCCCTCAAAGTGAAGGGGTGCCAGTGATGTGGGACTGCCTTGCGGGGCCGGTTCCTCTCCCTAACGGCAGGACTCGGTTCATGGGGGACTTGACAAGGCCTGGGCGTGTCTTATAATAAGAATGATAATCATGAACAAGCAGGACAGGGGCAAAAAAGATCGCGTCCTCCAAGAGCTCCGGGGACGCCACGACCACCCCACCGCCGAGGACATCTATTTGGCTCTGCGGGATAAAGGCGAGGAGATCAGCTTAGCCACCGTATACCGGGCCCTGCGCTCGCTGGCCGATGAAGGCTTGGTGACCACCTTGCCCCTTGCCCCCGCAGATCGCTTCGACCCCACCACCGCCCCCCATTACCACTTCCATTGCCTGCGTTGCAACCGCGTGTTCGATTTGGACCTCCCCTATAAGCCCGAGCTGAACCAAACGATCGAAGAGCTCGGTTTCTCCGTACACCATCACACCCTCGTTTTCCATGGCCTCTGTCCTGCCTGTCAGAAAAGGGGGCGTCATGGCGAAGGTCGCGCGTGAAATGGTGGAACGGGCAGGAGTGGACGTGAATCAACTCCTAAAGCTCCTGGTGGCAAACGCCGCTGCGGAATTCACCACCTATTACTACTACACGATTCTGCGGGCCAACCTCATCGGGCTTGAGGGCGAGACCATCAAGGAGATCGCCGAGGTGGCCCGCATCGAGGACCGCAACCACTTCGAGGCCCTGGTCCCGCGGATCTACGAGCTCGGTGGGAAGCTCCCTGAGGACATGGTGGAGTTCCACAACATCTCCGCGTGTCGGCCGGCCAAACTCCCGGCCAACCCGCGGGACGTCAAGGCCATGTTGGAAGTGCTTGTGGAGGCAGAAAGGTGCGCGGTGCGGGGCTACACCCAGATTTGCAACATGACCGCCGGCAAGGATCACCGCACCTACGAGCTAGCCTTGTCCATCCTACACGAGGAGATTGAGCACGAGTCCTGGTTCTCGGAGTTCCTGGGCGAAGGGCCCTCGGGGCACTTCATGCGCCGCGGGGAGAGCTCCCCGTTTGTGTCCAAGTTCCTCAAGTGAAGATCGGCGGACGCCCCCCAGCCTGGGGCTCATGGCCCAAGGTCCCTGGGGGGCGTCCCGCCGGGGGAAGGGGGCACATGAGAGAAGCTCCGTGCCGAGCTTTACAAACAGGCGAGGACGTCGGCGAAAGGAGGGGCGCCGATCCGATGATCGGCACCATCTGTAACTCCCACACGTGGAGGGCGAGCCCCCGGAGTGCTGTCCCCTCTGCGGGGCTCGGAGGGAAAAATGTAAAGCGATGTGAAAGGAGGGACCATGCAGGAAAGACGGCTTCCGTTGATCGGTGAACCGGCACCGGAGTTCAAGGCCCAGACCACCCACGGCCCCTTGGATTTTCCCAAGGATCTCAAGGGCAAATGGGTCGTGTTCTTCTCGCATCCCGCGGACTTCACCCCCGTGTGCACAACAGAGTTCGTGGCCTTTGCCAAACGGTACCAGGATTTCAAGGCCTTGAACACGGAACTCGTGGGCCTCTCCGTGGACCACGTGTACTCCCACATCAAATGGGTGGAGTGGATCAAGGACAAGCAGGGGATAGAAATCCCCTTCCCTATCGTGGCCGACACCACGGGCAAGATCGCCGAACTCTACGGGATGATTCATCCCGGAGCGTCGGAGGCGGCCACAGTGCGGGCGGTGTTCATCCTCTGCCCGCAGGGGATAGTCCGGGCCATTCTCTATTACCCCATGAACATCGGCCGCAACATCCCCGAGATCTTGCGCATCCTCAGGGCTCTCCAGATCGCGATGAAGGAGGGGGTGGCCCTCCCCGCCGACTGGCCGGAGAACGAGTTGATCAAGGACAACGTGATCGTCCCTCCACCGGCCGATGTCAACGGGGCGCAAAAGCGCCTCCAAGAGGCCAAGGAGGGCAAGGTCCAGTGCTACGACTGGTGGTTCTGCCATAAAAAGCTCTGAGAGGAAGGGCGTGGGGGCGGGGGCATCCCCCGCCCCCGCCCTAAAAGGAGGTCGCATGATCGGGAAAACCATGGAAAAGGCGCTCAATGAGCAGATTCGGGAGGAATTGGGCTCGGCTTATCTATACCTCTCCATGGCTGCGTACTTCCACAGCCTGGGCCTTGCGGGCATGGCCCGCTGGATGGAGGTGCAGGTGGAGGAGGAGCACGGGCACGCCATGCGGATCTACCGGCACGTGGTGGAGCGGGGCGGCCGGGTGAAACTCGAGGCCCTGCCTGAGCCGAAGTTCGAGTGGACCTCCCCTCTCGAGGCTTGGCAGGCCGCTTACGCCCACGAGCGTTATATCTCTGGCCGCATCCACAAACTTGTGGAGCTAGCCCGCCAAGAAAGGGATTATCCTGCGGAGGTCATGCTCCAGTGGTTTGTGGCGGAGCAGGTGGAGGAGGAAGATCAGACGCGGCGCATCGCGGATATTTTGGAGCGCATAGGCGAGTCCGGCCGCGAATATCTTTGGTTGGACGCGGAGCTGGGAAAGCGCGGAAAGGAGGAAGAATGAGGATCTGCGAGAAAATCCAGGAAGCCGACTGGCAAAAGGAGAAACACGTCCCGGTGATCGAATGCCCTGACCGGATTAAGCCTGAAGAGTGGGTGCAGGTCAGGATCTCCCTGGGAAAAGCCATCGCACATCCCAACACCACGGAGCACCACATCCGCTGGATCGCCGCCTACTTCTCCCCGGATGGAGATAAGTTCACCTATGACCTTGGGAAGTTCGAGTTCAACGCGCATGGTGAGGCTGTGGCTGGTCCCAATCAGGGCCCGGTTTACACCCATCACGAAGTGGTTTTCTCCTTCAAAACTAACAAGCCTGGCACATTACATGCTCTGGCCTACTGCAACATTCACGGCCTGTGGGAGTCCCAGAAGCGCATTGAGCTGGGGTGAGGGGGGAGCGGGGCGGCGCGGGGGCCGCCCCCGTTGGCCATACACGCCATGGACTTCCTCCTTTGGCACCAATGGTCGCTTGTTGTATTCATTCTCGCCCTTTTGGGCATTGCCCTCCTTAACGTCTTGGGCTTTCCCCGCCTCAAGCCCGGAAAACCATCGCAAAGTCCGCAGGTCTCCGTGTTGATCCCTGTGCGAGACGAAGAGGACAACATTCGCGAGTGCTTGGAGTCCGTGCTTAGTCAAGACTATCCCCATTTCGAGGTCTGGGCATACGAGGAGGGCTCGCGGGACCGAACGCCCGTGATCCTTGCGGGCATGCACGATCCTCGTCTGCATGTGGTTTTCGGGGAACAGCCCCCTTCGGGCTGGTTGGGAAAGCCCTGGGCCTGCGCACAGTTAGCCCGGCGGGCCTCGGGTGACATCCTCTTATTTTTGGATGCCGATGTGCAGCTGGCACCCAGCGCCTTGTCCTCCGCCGTCGCCGCCTTGGAACGGGAAAGGCTGGATTTCCTCTCTGGGTTGCCCCGCCAGACAGTCCAGACATTCGGAGCAGCATTGCATGTGGCCCTCATCCCGTGGAGCCTCAGTTCTTTTTTCCCACTGTTCCTGGCCCGGCTGCGGCGGGTGGCCGTGGGCCAATGCATCGTGATCCGCCGCGAGGCCTACGAGCGGATCGGCGGCCATGCGGCCTTGCCGGCGGAAGTCCTCGAGGACCAAGCTTTGGCCTCCCGTGCGGCCCAAGCCGGGCTGAAGCTCAAACTGTTCTTTTTGGGAGAGCTGGCTAACTGCCGCATGTATCGGGACTTCTGGGCGGCTAACGCTGGTCTAGCCAAAAACCTCTTCCCCCTATTCAAGAGGAGGCTTGTGCCATTTTTGTTTGTGTGGACCTGGCTCCTCTATGTGGCCTGGCAGCCATTTTTCCTGCTCCCGTTGGCCCTCGCTGGCCTTCTGGCCAGGGAGCTCCTGCTTCCTTCGGCTTTGGCCGTGGCCGGATCTCTGGCCCTATGGGCTTTCACCGTCATAAGATTCCGGCTTCCCATTTGGCTTCTGCCGACCTTTCCCCTGGTCCACCTGGTCAGCTTTTTTGTGGCCATTCGTTCGGCCTTTTGGCACCTTTCCCGAAGAGGAACGTGGAAAGGGCGCTCCATCCACGTGCAAGGAGGCTAACGGTGCTCTTTCTCCTGGGATTTTCATTTGTTGTCCTTACAGCTGGCGTGGGGACAAGCGCAGCTCAAGAGGTGGTTCCTGATCTGACCGGGTCTTGGGCTCTTCTGCAGGTGCTAAGCGAATACTGGGAGGTGCCGCTCCTGGGCGAGCGGATCCGGCGGATTGTCCAGATCGCCCGCGTTCGCATCGAACAAAGCGGCCCAGAACTGACCCTATGGGCAGATGAGGTTTGCTCAATGACCTTTGACCTGGGCACGCCCTTGGTGCAGGTCAGCGTCAGCCCGGAGTTTGTACGGGGCCTGCGCGTTGGCCCTCTACCCGGAAGGCTCGCGCGCGTGGGGGAGGGGTTCAAACTGGTCATCCCTGGGCACACGGTGCTGAACGGTGTGCGCCTCTCCCGGCCCGACGAACCCCTGCCCACCAGCGCCGATGACCCTCGGGTCCTTGATGCTGACGGGGATGGGAAACCTGGTTTCACTGTACGGGTGCGAATCCTAGGGCTTATCCCCGGTGAGTCCTATGTGGTACAACGGCTGTACCAGGAATACGAAGGATGGGTGATTGGGCCGGACCTTTTGCGGGGGCGGATCGAGTGGCAAGACGAACAGGTGACCATCGGAGCTTCCGCCGGTTTTTTCCTGATCTCCGGGAAGGGGCGCCCGTCGCCGGATCTGGCCTTTTTTGTCATGCGCCGCATCAGGGAAAATGAGCCATGCTCTGACTTGATCAGGATCTTTGCCGATGATCTCCAATGGTGACCAGATTTTCTCGCCCAAGGATTGTGGTGAGTCGATGCCTGGGGTTCGCCGCCTGCCGCTATGATGGCAGCGTGATCAGAGATCCTGTGGTGTCCAGCCTCGCCCCATATGTGGAATTTTTGCCTGTGTGTCCGGAAGTGGAGATCGGGCTTGGGGTGCCCCGGCCGCCCGTGCGCTTGGTGGGCAAAATCGACCCCAGGCTTGTCCAGCCTGATACAGGAAAAGACTGGACCCTGGCCATGCAGGAATTCTCCAGCCTTTTCCTGGAGGGAGTGAAGGATGTGGACGGATTCATCCTCAAGAACCGCTCGCCCAGCTGTGCATTGCGAGATGCTAAGTTGTACCCGGCTATGGAAAAAACCGCGGCCGTGGGCCGCGGCCCGGGCCTCTTCGGCAAAGCCGTTCTCCAGCGCTTTCCTGGCCTCCCTGCCGAGGACGAAGGACGCCTCACCAACCGTGACATTCGCGACCATTTTTTGACCGCGCTTTTCGCCCTCGCTGCCCTGCGGGAGGTGGAGAAATCCGGAGACCTGGGCCAGCTTGTGCTTTTCCACACCAGATACAAGTTACTGCTCATGGCGCAAAGCCAGAGGATGCTTATGACGCTTGGCCGCATGGTCGCCAACGCCCAAGGCCTCACGGCCCGCGAGGTCCTAAGCCTGTACAGGTCCGCATTCCGCGCGGCCTTCCATCATCCTCCCCGCCGGCCCTCTGTGCTCAACGTCCTCATGCACGCCTTCGGTTACGTGAGCCCATACCTCAAGCACGAGGAGCGCCAATACTTTCTGGACCTCCTCGCGCAGTACCGAGCCCATCGCCTACCCTTGAGTGTTCCGCGGGAGGTTTTGCGCTCCTGGATCATCAGGTTTGATGTGGAATACCTTGCGCAGCAGGCGTTTTTCCAGCCCTTTCCGCCGGAACTGGTTTTGCCCCTGGATTCCGGGGGAGGGGCGACATGAGGATCGGTTACCCCTGTATCAACCTCGGCCTGGAATGCCGGCCCAGCCGCACATTTCGCCTGCGTAACCTCACCTGGGAGAGGTTCCAGGAAACCCTTGCGGGAAATCTTGCTTGCCTTGAGGAGATCGTGCGGTGGAACGCGGCACATGGCCTCCTTTTTCTGCGCATTACTTCGGATCTCGTCCCCCTCGCTTCCCATCCAGACAATAAATTCGCCTGGGGCGAGGAGTTCGCTGAGGAATTCGCGAAGATCGGAAACTATATTCGCCGCTTTAAGATGAGAATCTCCATGCACCCCGGGCAGTATACGCTCCTCAACTCACCTCGCGCGGAGGTGGTGGCCGCCGCCCTGACGGACCTGCGTTACCATGCTCAAGTCCTCAGCCTTCTTGGGTTGGACAACACCGCAAAAATTCAGATCCATGTGGGCGGCGTTTATAAAAATAAGAAGCGGTCTATAATTAGCTTTTTGCGGGCTGTGGACCGGCTCCCCCCGGAAATCCGTGCGCGCTTGGTCGTAGAAAACGACGAGCGCTTCTATACTCTAGCTGATGTTTTGCAGATTCACCGGGAAAGCCAGATCCCCGTGGTGTTCGACGTGTTTCACCACGAGCTAAACTCTGATGGGAAAAGCATTCCCGAGGCTCTAGAAGCCCAGGCTGAGACCTGGAGCGCTGAAGATGGCCTTCCGATCGTGGATTACTCGTCCCCCCTCCCCGGCGGCCGGCCTGGCAGTCATGCCATAAGGCTACACGAGCCCCATTTCCTCCGGTTTCTGGAGGAGAGTCGGCCCCACGACTTCGACCTGATGTTGGAGGTGAAAGACAAGGAACGCAGTGCCCTGCGGGCCCTGGAATTGGCTCAGGAAGACCCGCGCGTGGTCCGCGGCCATGCTTCTCGTTCAGAAGCTCATTGAACCAGAGCGCATAAGGCGCCTGAACGAAAACCCGGTAAGATCGGGGAAGTACATCCTCTACTGGATGGACGCGGCTCAACGCGCCTCCTGGAACCAGGCCTTGGAGTTCGCCCTCGCCCTGGGCCATGAGCTCAGGCGTCCCGTGTTGGTGGTGTTCGCCCTCCCGCCGCGTCTCCCCCCCATGAATCTGCGGCACTACTCCTTTGTCCTTGGCGGCCTGCGCGAGACCGCCGAAGCCCTGCACGAGCGGGGCATCCTGTTCCTCCTGCAGATTGGGGACCCGCCCCACGTGGTTTCCCCCCTGGCCCATGAGGCCGCGGCGGTGGTGACCGACCGCGGCTATTTGGAACATCAGCGAACGTGGCGAAAGCAGCTGGCGGAACGGGTTCCTTGCGCCTTTTTCCAGGTGGAAACGGAGGCCGTGGTCCCCGTGGACGTTGCTTACCCCAAGGAGGCCATAAACGCCGGTGTTCTGCGGCGCCGTATTCTCCCAAGCCTTCCGTATTTTCTGCGCCCTCCGGTGGAGCTTGAGCCCCAGCGGAACTCATTTGCTGTTGACCTTGCCCATCGCCCGGAGATCCCCTGGGAGCAAGTGCTGGCGAACCTGCCCTTGGATCGATCTGTACCCCCAGTGGACCTTGCGCCGGGAACGAAGGCTGCGCGCCGGCGCCTGCGCCAGTTCGTGGAGGAGAAGCTGGGACGCTACCACATCGATCGCCACGATCCCACGAAGGAGGGAACTTCTGGGCTCAGCCCCTACCTTCACTTCGGGCAGATTTCCCCCGGGGAGGCAGCCTGGCGAGCGGCAGCCGCAAGCGGCCCGGGCGCGGCGGCTTTTCTGGAGGAACTCGTGGTGCGGCGCGAGCTCGCCCTGAACTTTGTGGTCCGCAACCCGCGGTACTCCGCGTTTGCGGGCCTGCCATCCTGGGCCCAGGAGACCCTGCGCCGCCATGCCCAGGATCCTCGTCCCCACACGTATGCGCTCGAAGAGCTTGAGAGGGGTGAAACTCACGATCCTCTGTGGAACGCCGCGCAGGCTGAACTCCGCAAGGCCGGGAAGATCCACGGCTATATGCGCATGTATTGGGGTAAACAGTTCATCCTATGGCTGAGGGACCCCGAGGAGGCTTTTCGGTTTGCTTTATACCTCAACAATAAATACGCCTTGGACGGCGGGGATCCTGCAAGTTATGCGGGTGTGGGGTGGTGTTTTGGGCTGCACGACCGACCTTTCCCGGAACGCCCGATTTTCGGGAAGGTTCGGCCCATGACCGGCGCGGGTTTGCGCCGGAAATTTGAGGTTCAGATATACATTTCTCGCTGGAATCCAGGGGGTACAGTATGACCAGGAAGGTCAGCTTGCCGATCATCTTGGCCTTGGGCGCCCTGGCGGTGTGTGGGGGCCCAGCGGAGCTTGGGCCCAATGCCATCGCAGAAAAACAGTGGGTCTTGGTGGATGAGGGGACAAACCGCAGGGTTGAAGTCCTGCTCCTTTACCCGGTGGGCACAAAGGATTCCCCCTGGGTCGCCTTCAGCCCCGGGTTCCTCTTCACTGGCCCAGCGTACCGCTCTTGGGCCGAGATCTTCGCGTCTCATGGGATCGCCACAGCCCTCTTGTCCTATGCGTACAGCCTGTTCAACCCAGACCATCGGGCCCTGGCGGCGGACTTGCTATTCGTTTTGGCAAACCTGCCCCGCGAGGCCGCGCAGCACGGAATCCTTTTGGACCACGAAAATGTGGCGTTGATTGGGCACTCCTTGGGCGGGAAGCTCTCAGTTTTGGCGGCCGCGAAGAGGGCGGTGCGGGCCGTGGTGGGGCTGGACCCCGTGGACGGAGGCCCTCCCGGCGTGATCGATCCCGTAAGGTTTCCCTCAGCCATCACGCTCATGGCCCACGTCAAAGTCCCGGCGCTTCTTCTGGGCGCAGAATATGGGGAGCGCATTCGCTTCGGTGCGCCGTGCGCTCCAGGGGAACTGAACTTCCGGAGGTTCTTCGCGGCCGCCGCAGGTCCCTCCTTGGAGGTGACCCAACTGGGGGCCGGTCACCTGGACTACCTTGACGATCCCAACTGCGGGCTTCTTTGCAGCGTGTGCTGGCCAGGAGAGAACCCCAATCGGGCGCGGTCTTGGGCGCAAACCTATGCGCTCCTCTTCCTGCGGGGCAATCTCTTTGGTGATCCCGAGGCGCAGCTCCGGCTCCATTCCCTCCTGGTCCAACACGAAAAAGACGGACTTGTCCGCTTTCGCTTGAAGCACGATAATCCCGGCCTTTGAAGGAGGGGAGATGCTCGAGATCCTGGGCTTTGTGGCCCTGTTTTTAGTGAGCGCTCTCATCGTGATCCGCAGCGGTGTTACCCTGGCCCGCACCGGTGACGCGATCGCCGAGAGGACAAGGTGGGGAAGGCTTTGGGTTGGCACGATTTTTTTGGCCATCGCCACCTCCCTTCCGGAGCTTGTCACGAACATATCCGCGGTGCGTCTGGACGCACCCCGGCTTGCTGCCGGAAACATTTTGGGTGCGAACATGGTGAACGTCGTGGTGTTGGCCACTCTCACCCTGCTCTTCCCCAGGGTGGCGGTCCGGCCCTTGGGACGGGATCAGCGCATCCTGGGTGGGGCGGCGCTCCTCCTCACCGCAGCGGTGGCCCTCTTCATTTTCTTTCCGCTCGGGTTTGGTCCCCTAAGCGTGGGAACCCTCGTCATCCTTGTCGTGTACGTCTCAGCCATGGTTTGGGTCTTTAGGGTGCGGGAGCCCTCCCTGGGGCAAGAGGAAGGAGCATCCCCAACCCTGTCGCTGCCCCGGGCTTGGACCCTGTTCGGATTGGCCGTGCTGGGGATCCTCGTGGGGGCGCCCCTTCTCTCCTATAGTGCAGACACCTTGAGCGATCTCCTCGGTATCTCCGGAACGTTCATCGGCGTTCTGGCCGTGGCCCTGGTCACCACCATGCCGGAGACCAGCGTGACCTACGGTTCCCTTCGGCTTGGCGCTCACGAGATGGCCATGGGCAACGTTTATGGAAGCTGTGCCTTCAACGTGGCCATCCTGGGGATCGCCGATCTTTTTTATGGGAAACCGATCTTCGACAGCCTCGATCGGTCGCACCTCGTCGCCACAGGGGGAGCCGTGCTTTTGATGGCCTTGGGCTTGGCGTTCCTCCGTCTGCGCGCGGGGGGGAAGACGGGTTTAGCCCAGGTCCTCACTGGGCTCATCCTGGCAGGCTGGGCAGGAACCCTTTTCCTTGTGTTCCGCGGTGCCTAAAACACCGCGCTGGCAGACTCGCCGTCTGGGTTACCCCACACAACGCTCCTCAGCTTTGATCCTGGGATATTCCTGGATCCTGCTCAGGGGCGCCTTGTCCACACCTTGCTCTTCACGCCCCAGCAGGCTGGATGCCCTGGAAAACGCGGCATGTCCTGCGCTTCGGTCTTGCACGACGCCCTTGAGTGAGGTCCGGCGGTCCGTGGTTCCTCCGCCGGATCGAAGGGGGCCAATGATGATGGCCACCCGCACGGTGGGGCGCGCAGCTCGCCCCTCGTTCTGCAGCCCCAGTTTTTTCGGCACGTTCAGGGGCGGAGAACCCTGGTCTTCTTTCCCGCTTAATAGAACTATTTGCTGTGCTCACAAGGGGCGCGGTGAACACGCAAAGAGACTGGCACAGTGAAGCACTTGGTGCTCTTCCACATCTCCCCTGCTAGAATGGAGGATAAGGAGGCGCCGTAATGACCAGAGATTTTCTTGTGTCGTTTTTGTCCACAGTCAGCCCCTCGGGGTTCGAGGAAGAGGCGGTTCAGGTTTGGACGGAGGAGGCCAGGAAGTTCGCGGAGCGCACCTGGCGCGACCTCCATGGAAATGCATTTGCCGCGGTGAACGAGCGGGGATCGCCGCGGGTCATGCTCGCTGGACATGTGGATGAGATCGGCCTCATGGTCTCCCACGTCACTGATCAGGGATACATCTATGTGCGGCCCATTGGCGGCTGGGATCCCCAGATCCTCCCTGGTCAGCGGGTCTGGATTCGCACAAAAAACGGTCGCGTCCTGGGGGTAGTGGGGCGCAAGCCCATTCATCTCCTCGAGGACGAGGAGCGCAAGAAGGCCGTGCGGGTGGAGGACATCTGGGTGGACATTGGGGCCAAGAACAAGGGAGAGGCTCTGCAGAAGGTCTCCATTGGCGATCCAGTGGTGTTAGCCTGGGATCCTGCGTTTTTGAACGAAGAGCTCCTTGTGGCCAGAGGCATTGACGACCGAATCGGCGCTTACGTGGTCCTGGAGGCCCTGCGCCTGTTGACCAACTTGAACCCGAAGGCGGCAGTGTTTGCCGTAGCCACCGTGCAGGAGGAATTGGGCTTGCGGGGGGCGCGCACCAGCGCCTATGGCCTCGATCCCAAGGTGGGGATTGCTGTGGACGTCTGTCATGCCACCGACCATCCCGGAACGGAGGGCGACAAGAAAAAGCTGGGGGACATCAAGGTGGGGGGCGGGCCGGTCATTGCCCGGGGCCCGAACATCAACCCCAGGCTTTTTGAGCTTCTGGTGAAAGTGGCGGAGGAGGAGAAGATCCCCTACCAGATCGAGCCCGCGCCGGCGCCCACCGGCACGGACGCCAACGCCATCCAGATCACGCGGGCTGGGGTAGCCACGGCCCTCATCTCCATTCCCAACCGCTACATGCACTCCCCCTGTGAGGTCGTGTCTGTGGTAGACCTTGACAACGCGGCGAAGCTCATTGCCCAGGCGGTAGCTGTCCTCGCCGACGATACGGACTTCATCCCCTAGGCGGTAGGATTTTGCGGAGCTCACGGATCTTGTCGCGGTAGGCTGCGGCGAGCTCGAATTCCAACCGCTCCGCCGCAGCCCGCATCTCCCGCTCGAGCTTGCGTATCAGCTCGGAGAGCTCCTCTTTCCCCAGCTGTTCTGGCCTCTTGGGGAGGGACACGGGTTCAGCCCGGCCACCGGTGAGATCGCCCACGATGTCCTTGACCTCCTTCTTTATCGTCTCTGGTGTGATACCATGTTTGAGGTTGTACTCGATCTGGATTCTGCGGCGGCGGTTGGTTTCATCGATGGCTTCGCGGATAGCTTGGGTGATTTCATCGGCATAAACGATGACTTTTCCCCGCACGTTGCGGGCTGCCCGGCCAATGGTTTGGATGAGGGAGGTGGAGGACCGCAGAAAACCTTCCTTGTCGGCGTCGAGGATGGCCACCATGGACACCTCGGGAAGATCCAAACCTTCACGAAGAAGGTTCACCCCCACAAGGACATCGAATTTCCCCAGGCGTAGATCCCGCAGGATCTCCACGCGATCGAGGGTTTCAATCTCGGAGTGGAGATAGCGTGCGCGGAACCCGAGCTCCACGAGGTAATCCGTGAGGTCCTCAGCCATCCTTTTGGTGAGGGTGGTGACCAAGGCTCGCTCGCCCCGCGCCGTGACCTTTCTCAGCTCGGCCACGAGGTGATCGATCTGACCCCGCACAGGCTGGACCTCCACCTCGGGGTCCACCAGACCTGTGGGCCGCACGATCTGCTCCACAACCTTGGCGGACACGGCCCGCTCATAGGGCCCAGGGGTAGCGGACATGAAGATGACCTGCTTCACCCGGGCTTCGAACTCCGCAAAGGTGAGGGGGCGATTGTCGAGAGCGGAAGGGAGACGAAACCCGTACTCCACAAGGGTCTCTTTGCGGGAGCGGTCGGCGTGGTACATCCCCCGGAGCTGGGGCACGGTCTGGTGCGACTCGTCCAGGACCACGAGGAAATCCGGGGGGAAATAATCGAGGAGCGTCCAGGGGGGCTCCCCCGGCCTTCGGCCATCGAGATGGCGGGAATAGTTCTCGATGCCTGGGCAATAGCCCATCTCCCTGAGCATTTCAAGATCAAAGCGTGTGCGCTGCTCCAGGCGCTGGGCCTCCAGGAGTTTCCCTTGGAGACGAAGTTCTGCGAGGCGTTGCTCAAGCTCCTCCTCGATGCTCTCAATGGCTCGGCGCAGACGCTCCTCGGGGGTCACATAGTGGGTGGCGGGGGGGATCGTCACGCGTTTGCGCTCGGCAAGCGCATCCCCGGTCAAAGGATCGATCACGGCGATACGTTCCACCTCGTCCCCAAACCACTCGATGCGGTAGCCCACCTCCTCTGAAGCAGGGATGATCTCCAAAACATCGCCCCGGAGACGAAAGGTGGCACGTTCAAAGGCCAGCTCATTGCGCCGATACTGCAGGAGCACAAGCTGACGAAGGACTTGGTCCAGGTCGTATTCCTGCCCTTCCTCCAGGGTCAGGGACATGGCGTAGTAATCCTGGGGAGAACCAAGGCCGTAGATGCAGGACACGGAAGCCACGATGATCACATCCCGCCGCTCGAGAAGACTGGCAGTGGCGGCATGACGCAGCCGATCGATTTCCTCGTTTATCTCCGCGTCCTTTTCGATGTAGGTGTCGGTTTCCGGAAGGTAAGCCTCAGGCTGGTAGTAGTCGTAGTAGGAGACGAAATAGTGAACCGCGTTGTGTGGGAACAGTTCACGAAACTCTCCGTAGAGCTGAGCGGTGAGGGTCTTGTTGTGGGCGATCACCAGGGTGGGTTTTTGCACGTTTTGAATGACGTGAGCAATTGTGAAGGTCTTTCCTGTGCCGGTGGCGCCCAGCAACGTTTGGTATCGCCGCCCGGCCAACACACCTTCGGTCAACTCCGCGATGGCCTTGGGTTGATCCCCCCGCGGTACGAGCTTGGTCTTGAGCTGGAAACGCTCCCCTGCCGCCACCCGAGCCATGCTCTCCCCCTCCCTCGGGTGTTATATCATATCCCGGGGGTGAACCATGATGGTTGTGCGCTGCTTTGTCGTGTTAGGAGTGTTAGCGGCTTTGACAGGGCAGGCCAGCACTGTGCAAATCGAGGTCGATCCCCGCTGGCCCGACCACGACGACATCATCACCCTCTATATCTCTGGGACGTGGGACACCATTTGCACTCCACGCGATCCCCGGGTGTCCATCTCCGACTACACCATCATGGTTCGTCTTTCCGTGCCGACGGGGTCTTGCCCGAAAGCGCAACTGTCCTGGCGCCTGCAGGTGCCAGTTGGGCGTTTGCCCCGCGGAGCCTATGAGGTTGTGGTCACCGTGGTTGATCATACTGGTGCCATACGCACTCTGGGCAGCCTGGAGTTCTTCGTTGTTCAGCCTAACTGGCTTTATTGGCATTCCAATCTGCCGCTCACCTGGGAGGACTTCCTGGGGCCGGTGCCCCGCAATCCCGGGCAAGCGGCGGCCCAGATATGTTTGGACCTAACTTATGAATATGGTGCCGAGGCGCGTTCCCAGCCGGGAGGCTCTGCCCTCATCGTTCGGCTGACAGAGGCCCATGTGCATAACAGGATTGATCGCAACCGCTCGTGGGTTCTTCCAGAACATAAACGTCCGGACGTTTTGGAGCACGAACAAATCCATTTCGACATCAACGAGGTATACAGGCGGCTTTTGCAGGAGGAATTGGACCGATTGGTCGCGCGCCTAGAGCTCCGTGTTTTTGATGTGCACGAGGCTAGACAACGGCTGAGGGACGAAGTGTACAAAGTCTATCAGCGCTACTGGCGCAAATGCCAAGAGGTGCATGACCTTTTCGATAAAGACGTGGAGAAGGGCGGTACTGCCGCCCAGCGGGAATGGCGCGAGAAAGTGAGCCGCTGGCTGCGCACCCCCAAGGAGGCCCCCCAGCCCTAAAGGACTTTCGGATCGGTTGTTCGGGCTGGATTTATCCCCACTGGGGAGGACTTTTCTATCCTGAAGGGCTGCCGCAGCGGCAGTGGTTTGACTTCTACGCGCGCGTATTCAATACGGTGGAGGTCAACGCCACGTTTTATCGCTTCCCCACCGGGAAAATGGTGCAAGCCTGGCATAAGAAGGGCCCTGCTGGGTTCGTCTTCACCTTGAAGGCCTTCCGCGGGATCACGCACCTCCGCAAGTTCCGCGGAACTGCGGAGTTGGTGCGGCGCTTTTATGCCATGGGGGAGGTGCTTGGGGAAAAGCTGGGCGGGTTTCTATTTCAACTGCCCCCAAGCCTGCAGTACGATCGAGACCTCCTTTTGCACATTCTGGACCAGCTTGACCCACGTTTTGCCAATACTTTGGAGTTCCGCCACGAAAGCTGGTTTAGGGAGGAGACAGAGGTTATTCTGCGGGAGAGAAATGTAGCCATGTGCATTGTGAGCGCTCCCGGTCTTCCTGAGCACGTGGTGGTCACTGCGCCTCATGCCTTCGTGCGTTTCCATGGGAAATCCGCATGGTACGCGTATCGTTACTCCCGGACGGAGCTCCGCTCCTGGGCCAGGCGCCTCAAAGATCTTCCCGCCGAACGGGTGTTCATCTACTTCAACAACGACTGGAACGCCTGGGCCCCGGAAAATGCCTTGCAGCTGGAGGAGATCCTCACGAGCATGTAGGGGGAAGCTAAGGGCGCGGGATGAGGGCCCAGAGGAGCTGATCGCGCCACCTCTGGGTGCGAGGATCGTAGATCCCAAAACCCGAACAAAACTCCCAGTAGCACCAAGGGATCCCGCGGGCCTCCGCTTGGCGGGCCACAAATTCCGTCCAGCGCACGCGCGAGGGGAGATCCGCCCGGCTGTAGGCCCCGAACTCGCCGAGGAAAAGCGGGCGATTTTGCTCCCTGGCCCAGAGCACAGCGAAGTCCAGGTCCTGCACAATCGTTTGCCTTTCCTCTTCTCGCCCTTCCCATTTGGTGCCCAGCCAAACCATGCTCCCCGGGACCCAGGACGCCCCTTGGTGTGTGAAAGGAAAGGGCTCGTAGTAGTGAAAAGTCACGATGATGTGGGGATCTTCCTTTGGTAGTTCCAAAGAAGGAAGGCTCCGCACATGGTTCCATTGTGTTGGACCTATGACCACCCAGCGGGTGGGGTTGGTTTGGCGGACCACCTGCAACGCCTCCGCCAGCAGTTGGTTCCACACCGGGGCCGTGAGACGAGCGTGGGGCTCGTTGAGGAGTTCGAAAAGGAGGGTGGCTGGCCGAGCCGCATACCTGCGGGCGATCTGATCCCATAGGGCAAGAAACCTCTCACGATGCTCCTCAGGATTCGTCATCAGCTCGTCGTAGTGATGCACGTTGATGATCACCGTCAGACCATGCAAAAGGGCCTGATCTATGGCCCAATCCACGCGGCGAAAGAAGCGCTCGTCAATGGTGTAAGGCGGCACGGGGTTGGCGTGAGCTGACCAGCGAATGGGAATGCGCACTGTGTCAAAACCCGCCTCCCGGATCAACCGGAAATACTCTTCCCGAAGGATCACACCCCAGGCCCCCTCGTACGGGGCCTCTAGAGCGTTGCCAAGATTTACACCACGCTGCATGGGCAACGGGGCCTGGGGAGCCATGCCTGGGGTGCTCGCGCCGGGCTCTCCTGGGCCCATGGCCACCAAAGCTGCGCCCAGGAAAGGGGCGGCCCAGCGGACAAATGTGGTCGGCATCCTTCGCATCGGCGACCTCCTTCAGCGCACTTCTTGCACGCGCCGGTGGACATGTTTCCCTACCCCCCTGTGCTCACGGTGAAAAAGGCCTGGAGCGAACCCACCCGCAGTCGATACGGCCCAGGGATGACCCGTGGTTCGTCAAACCCAAGGATGTCCCCGGGGATGAGGGACAAGCGTTGCAAGGGTATCTCCAATTCCACCCAGCGCTGTTCGCCGGGCGCGAGGTGCACTCGTTGGAAGGCCACCAGGATCTCGCGCGGGGCGAGCACCGGAGCGAAAACCGGTTGAGCGTAGACCTGTATTACTTCCCAACCCGCCCGCTGGCTCGTGTTCTGCAACAGCACCAGAAGTCTAAGGGGGTCGCCCGTGGCCAGTTCCGCCGAAAGCTCCAATTTTTCATACTTAAAAGTGGAGTAGCTCAGGCCGTAGCCAAAGGGAAAGCGCGGCTCGTAGCGGGCCGTGCGAGGGACGTTGTAAAAGAGGGGGAGTTGCCCTGTGGACCGCGGCCAACTGTAGGTGAGGCGGGCGGAGGGGTTATGGTGTCCAAAAAGGATCTCGGCGACTGCTGTCCCGCCCTCAGTGCCCGGGAGGTGGGCCATGAGCAACGCCTGCACTTTATCGATGAAGCCCTCCACGATGAGGGGCCGGCCCGCCACCAGCACCACCACGGCATGGGGATTGGCCGTGGCCACGGCCCGAATGAGCTCGAGCTGATAGCCATCAAGTTCCAGGGTTTCCCTGTCGCCCATCCCCTCCGCATAGGGTTCCTCCCCCACCACGATCACCGCGGCCTCCGCTCCTCGGGCGGCCTCCACCGCACGGTCGATCTCCCGGCGCACGACCTCCGCAGGGAGAAGCTCTGGTTTCGGAGGCAGCCCACGCGCATATTGCACCTCCACACCGGGGGCCAGGGTGCGCAGGCCTGCCAGGATCGTCACGGCCGGGGGCAGCTCCTGGGGCGGCGGACCCTGCCAGTCGATGCTCCACCCCCCCATGAGCATGGCCACGCTATCCGCTCCTGGGCCGACCACGGCCAGCCTTTTCAGCTCCGGGGAAAACGGGAGTATCCCATCGTTCTTCAGGAGCACAATGGATTCACGCGCGGCCTGCCGCGCAAGCTCCCGATGGGCGCCGAGCACCTGCGCGTCGGCTTGTGCCGGATCCAACGGGGACAGATCCGCAACCAGCCCAACCTCAAATTTCAGGCGGAGAATGCGCCGCACGGCTTCATTTATGCGCGCCTCTGATACCCTGCCCTCCGCCACCAATTCCCGCAGCAAACGCGCGAACTCCTCGGCATTGAAGGGCTCCATGACCATGTCCACGCCAGCGTTGATGGCCAAAGCAATGGCCTCTTTGTAGGAGGCGGCCACCCCGTGGACCGTGTGCAGGCGACGCACATCCTCCCAGTCGCTCACGACCACGCCCGTGAATCCCAGTTGGTGGCGGAGAACCTCCGTGAGGAGATAGGAGGAGGCGTGCACCGGCACGCCGTTCACGGAGCCCGAGTTCGCCATCACGGTTTTGACCCCGGCGCGCATGGCGGCCACGAAAGGGGGCAGGTGATACATGCGCAGGCTGCGCAGGGAGAGATCAGCCGGCTGCCGGTCGAACCCGGTGAGGGGCTGGGAATAGCCCACAAAGTGCTTGGCTGTGGCCGCCACGCCGTGGGCCTGGAGTCCCTGGACGAACGCCGCGGCCAAGACCCCCGCCAGCAGGGGGTCCTCGCCAAAGGTCTCGTAAAACCGTCCCCAACGAGGATCACGCGCGATGTCACACACTGGCGCAAAGTTCCAATGGACGCCGGTGGCCTTCAGGTCCTGGGCGGTGGCTGCGGCCAGGCCCACTATGAGCGCGGGGTTCCAGGAGGTGGAGAGGCCGAGGTTGTGGGGGAAGATGGTCGCACCAAGGACGTTGTTGTGGCCATGCACAGCGTCCACCCCATAGATGATGGGGATGCCCAGCCGCGTGTGCTTGCGGACGAACTCCTGGATGGCGTTGGTCATCCGGGCCCAATCCTGAGGCCGTCGGCCCGGTGGGGCCGCCCCACCCCCGCTCAGGATGGACCCAGCCCCAGCCTCCACCAACACCCGGCGCATCCAGGCTTCGTTGAGGGGGCCGCGGTCCCAGGGGGTGTGGCCCATGAGGCGGGTCACGTTGATTTGCACCATCTGTCCGATCTTTTCCTCCAAGGTCATGCGACCGAGGAGATCTTCAACGCGCTCCTCTAGCGGAGCATGTGGGTCCCGGTACAACGGGCGTTGCTGGGCACACCCCCCAAGGGACATGGCCGGCAGCGCGGCCACAAGGGAGAACGCCAGGGACCAAAGGGAAAAGCGCACAGGCATACACCTCCTCTCTGAAGATTTATTGTAGAAGGCCGGGTCCGGGCAGAGAAGCCCGGGGAGACAAACACCTTTCTAAATCGGTTCAAAAAAGCATAGGGCCAGGCAGGTCCGAAAAACGGAAATGAAAAGGGCGGAAATTTTCTCCATGTGGGAGGCGGGGGCACGCCCCGGGATCCAGGTCTGAATGCATAGGGATGATCTTGGAATCGAACTCTTGACGAAATGGAGGCGGCGTGGTAAACTAAACCGATTCAAATGGCGCGGCTGGAGGATATCGCCCGGACGTGCGGGGTCTCCAAGGCCACAGCCTCGTTGGCCCTGAACGGCAAACCCGGGGTCAGCCCGGAAACCCGCCGCCTGGTCCTTGAGGTGGCCAAGAGGCTCAATTATCGCCCCCATGCCTCTGCTCGGAGCCTTGTCCTTCAACGCACCGATACCATCGGCGTGATCGCCCCCGACCTCAGCAGCCCTTTCTATGCTGAGGTCATGCGGGGGGTGGAAGAGGAGGCCGTTCATCAAGGATTCTTTCTCATTCTGACCACGACGTTGGGCAAGCCCGAGCGGGAGGAATTTTGCCTCCGCCTTCTTCGAGAACGCCGGGCTGATGGCATTCTTTTCATCACCCCCCGCGGGAATGAGCATCTAATACGTGAAATCCACGCCGAGGGCTTTCCGGTCGCCGTGCTGGATCGGGAGATTCACAACGAGGATGGTGTGGTGGAAGTGGTGGTCGACAACTACGGTGGCGCCCGGCAAGCCATGGAGCACCTTTTGGCCTGCGGACACCGGCGCATCGGGTTCATCAACGGAGTCCCAGACATCCAGGCCAGCCAAGAGCGGTTGCGTGCCTACCGAGACGCGCTGCAAGAGCGCGGAATTCGCGCGCCTAAAAAGTGGGTGGAGGTGGGATGGTTTCTCCCGGAAGGAGGCTACCAGGCCATGCTCCGGCTTCTCCGGGTTTCCCCCAGGCTGGAGGCGGTGTTCGTGGCCTGTGACTGGATGGCGTTGGGGGCGATGCGGGCCATTCATGAGCAGGGATTGCGCATCCCTGAGGACATCGCCGTTGTGGGATTTGATGATGTCCTCCTGGCCACGCAGACCAACCCCCCGCTCACCACCGTGCGGCAGCCCATGACGGAGATGGGGCGGGTGGGCGTGCGCCTCCTGGCGCACCTCATCAGAAAGGAAGACCTTCCTCAAACGAAGGTGGTGCTTCCCACCACGCTTGTGGTCCGCAGCACCACGCCTGCAAAAGGGGGGCCGAGGTGCGCATGAGGCGGACTTGGGCAAAGGGCAGGGGCTTGAGGCGCGCGGCAAAAGCCCGTGTTCCTTGGGCGTTCACGAACATGTTCCTTGGCGCCGTTTTGGGCGCGGCACTCCTCTGGGGTGCTCCCTCTCCTTTCGTGGGTAGCCGGGCGTGGGCTGGGTTTGCCAGGGAGGCCCAGGTGCCGCAGGAATGGGAGCTCATCTGGGTTCAAGATTTCCATGGTGACACGATCGATCGAAACATGTGGAATTTTGAGATCGGCAATGGGCATGCCCAAGGAATTCCCGGGTGGGGGAATAACGAGCTGCAGTACTATACAGACTGCAACGCCTTCGTTGAGGATGGATGTCTGGTCATCGAGGCGCGGGAAGAGCTCGTGCGCGATGCATGGGGCGTGTATCGGTACACCTCGGCGCGCCTTACCACAAAAGGCAAGTTCCACATCAAGCACGGGCGAATCGAGATCCGTGCAAAGCTCCCGCGTGGGAAGGGGATTTGGCCGGCGTTCTGGATGTTGGGGGCCAACATCGACCACGTGGGCTGGCCGTTGTGCGGGGAGATCGACATCATGGAGATGCTTGGTCATGATCCCCGCACCGTCTACGGCCACGTGCACGGTCCGGGGTACTCCGGAGGACGCAGCGTGGGGAGGGCCTACACCCTTTCCCCGGATGGGCCTGACTTCAGCCAGACGTTCCACGTTTTCGCCGTGGAATGGGAGGAGGAGGAGATCCGGTGGTTTGTGAACGACGAACTTTACTTTGCTTTTAACAAGGCAATGTTGGAACAAATGAACCGCCAGGAGCTACGCCGGATGGGGATGGAGTGGGCCTATCCGAGGGTGCAGATCTATCGGTGGGCCTTTGACCAGGAATTCTTTTTGATCTTGAACGTGGCCGTGGGCGGAAATTGGCCGGGGGCCCCCGACTTGAGCACGTCCTTCCCTCAGCGGATGTACGTGGACTACATCAAGGTTTACCGGCGAGCTGGGAAGGGCCATGGCGCTCCCTAAAGATTGGAACAGGGCGATGGCACGGGGGACCGAGAGGAACCGCTCCACGTTTCCCCGGGGCCCATAAGGAAAGAAAGGAGGTGAGCGAGCGGGGTAGGCACATACAAAGACGGATTGGCAAAGGTGCAGTGTGGGGAACAAACGGCAAGGGAACATTGAGGAGGTGACCATGAAGGTATCCTGGCATGTTTTGGCGGTTTTGGCCGTGGTGGGAGTGGCCGCGATGGCGCAACCGGTGGTGATCCCCAGGGAAGAGATCGTCTGGACTGGCGGCTACTGGACGTTACCGGGAAACTGGAATCCATTGGGATGGAGCACAGCCTGGGGCACGTTCTTCATGTATGAACCGCTTTTTGCTTGGGTACACGATAAGGTCGTAGGGATTCTGGGCGAAAGCATTAAGTGGATCGATCCCTGGACCATTGAGATCAAAATTCGGGACGAGGCGCGGTGGTCCGATGGCAAGCCCGTTACCGCAGAGGACGTCATTCACACCTTCGACTACCTCTATCCCCGCCACTGGAAGAACTTGGGGTATGACGCCCGCCGAGAGCGCTCAGAGGCGGTGGGCGACAAGATCGTCCGGGTTTATTTGAAACGCGAATTTCCATACAGCCGGGTGGTCTGGGGTGCGCTCACCGGCGGCACGCTTGTCCTGCCCAAACACGTGTGGACGGAAATCGAGGCGGTATACGGATTCCCGTACGAGTGGGTCTACAACAACGACTGGCGCCAGATCAAGCCGGAGTGGCGGGTGGCCTCGGGCATGTACTTCCCGACGGCGGCGACCCCGGAGTACGAGATCCTTGTGCGGAACGAGGAGTGGTGGGGCAAAGCCGTGTGGGGACTCCCGGCGCCCAAGTACATTGGCCACCGGTATTTCGCCACGAACTACGCGGCCAACGTGGCCTTTGAGCGCGGAGATCTGGACTGGTCGGGGTTCTACTATCCGCGGATCTGGGAGATCGCCAACAAGCCCGCGGGACCGTTCGTCAACACCTGGACCATGCGCAAACCCCCATATTTCGCGCACTCCTCCGTGGTGGAGATCGTGTTCAACCACAACATCTATCCCTTGAACGAACCCTGGCTCCATCACGCCATAGCCCAGGCCTTGAACTACCGGGATATTTCCATCGTCTCCGTAAGCGGCTATGTGGAGCAGGCCCTGGTCACGCGCATCAGCCCACAGAGCGCCGAGGGCGCGAAGCTCACGGACTGGGACATCGTTAAGAGGTATCAGCCCTCGTATGACCCGGAAAAGGCCATCGCTATTTTGCAGGAGCACTGTTTCCGCCATGCGGACGGGTTCTGGTACACGAAGGATGCGCCGGAGGTTTGGCGGGGCCAGCCTGTTTCGGACATGCTCCCCGATGTGCCTGGGCGGAACGTGCGCCTTGGCCCCTGGACCATGATCGTCCCCTATGGCTGGACGGACTCCATGATGCAGACCGTGCTCTTCCAGCGCGACATCGGCGAGATCGGGATCCGGGTGGAGCCCGTGTTCCTGGAGTTCGGTACCTATACCGCCAAGTTCATGGCCATGGACTTCCAGCTCATGCACTTCTGCATGGGCGGCGGGGGCTACGATGCCACATTCCACGGAAACTATAGCTGGGTCTACACGGGTACCCCCGGGCAATGGACGAACTTCTCGGGTTGGCATCATCCGGATTTCCCTGGCGAACCCCCGAGCGCCCAAGAGTTCGTGACCCTTTTGGACCAGCTGGACATCACCGCTGAGGGCACGCCCGAGGAGAAGGAGCTTGTGCGCCGGCTCCAGGAGATCCTGGCCAAGGAGATGCCCACCATCCCTGTGTTCTACAACGCGTACTGGTACAGTTTCAGCCAGATGTACTGGCACAACTGGCCCACCGTGGAGAACCCCTACCTCCAACCCCTGGCGCCCTGGGCCACGGGCAACCCCGGCGCCATGCAGATCCTCCTCCGGAGCTTGAGGAAGGGTGCCCAGCGCATCCCCGCGGATAAGTACCCCTGGATTCCGGCGTTTTGAGGGGAAGGGGGTGGGGCCCAAGGCCCCACCCCCTTGGGTACAAAAACGAGGAGAGAAGATCGTGAACGAGGCGGTGACTGGGCGAGCCACGGTTCGCGGGCTTATCCACAGGGGGGGTGTGGTTTTTGCGCACCCCTTTGTTCGCTTCCTTGTGGGCCGGGGGATTTTCTACCTCCTGGCCATTGTGGCCGGGTTCACCATGACGTTTTTCATCCCCCGGCTCATGCCGGGCAATCCGGTGGACATGATGCTGCGTCCCCCGCCGGCCGGACTGCCCGGGTTTGGGGGAGGGACGGCCCCCGCCATCGGCCGGGCCGGGGAATTCGCGCGCATCCGCGCGGCCCTGGAGGAGTTTTTCGGCTTTGACAAGCCCCTGCATTTGCAATACCTGGCGTTCTGGCAAAAACTTTTCCGTGGGGATTTGGGCCCCTCTTTCGCCTTCAATATGCGCCCCGTCCTGGAGATCGTGAGCCGGGCCCTTTTGTTCACGCTGGTTTTGGTCCTGCCTGTGCTCTTGATTTCCTTTTACGTGGGCAACGCCATCGGGGCAGCTGCCGCGGTGTCCCAGTACTGGAGCAGCAACTTGGTGTATTACTCTTCCCTGCTCTTTGCCCACATGCCTTTCTACTGGTTCGCCATGATCTTGAGCTATCTTCTGGCCTTGAAGGCCGGCTGGTTCCCGTTTTATGGCTGGCATAGCCCCGAGCTCCTGCCGAATTGGAGCGTGGGCTTTGTCCTCAACGTGGCTTGGCACTACGCCCTCCCCTTCCTGGCCCTCCTGATCGGGTCCATCGGTACCTGGACCGTGGGCATGTGGTCCATGATGCTTTACGAGATGCGCTCCGATTACATCCTCTATTGCCAACAGCTGGGCTTTCGCCGGAGGACCCTCAAAAAGTACGCGAAGCGGAACGCGATGCTTCCACAATACACTGGTTTCAATCTCGTTCTCAGCGGCCTCATTGGCCAGACGGTGATCACAGAGGTGGTGTTCGGTTGGCCGGGGTTGGGAAGCCTGGGGTACAGGGCCATTTTGAGCCGGGATTATCCGCTCCTCATGGGCACGTTTTTGGTCACCGTTGTGGTCGTGCTGGTGGGGAACTTTTTGATAGACATCTTCTACGGCCTGATCGACCCACGCATCCGCACCGGCTATGTGGAAAGGACCTAAGCCATGTGGCGCCGACTTCTGCGGGATGGCCAGTTTCTCTTTGCGCTGAGCGTGGTGGGGCTGATCGTGCTCACCGGGGTGGTCGGCCCGCGGTTCATGCGCAATCCCCATGCGTTCGTGTGGCTTCCGAACCAGCCTCCATCCCGGCAGTTCCCCTTGGGGACCGATCCCTTTGGCCGTGATGTCTTGGCCCGCTTGGTGATGGGGATCCGGACGTCCCTCCTCGTGGGGGTGTACGCGGGTCTGATCGGAGTGGCCCTGGGTGTCACGATTGGTCTCATCGGTGGCTATCTCAAGGGGATCGTGGGCGAAACGCTCAACCTCTTCACCAACCTGGTCATGGTTTTTCCCGTTCTCCCTGTCCTCATTATTCTGGCAGCGATTTTCGAGCATCGCTCGCTTTTGCTTGTGGGGACGATCATCGGGGTGGTGAGCTGGCCGTGGGCGGCCCGCTGCATCCGCGCCCAAGTCCTGAGCCTTCGGGAGCGCGAGTTCGTGCGGTTGGCCAAGATCAGCGGGGACAATAGCGTCAAGATCGCATTCCTGGAGATCATGCCTTATATGCTGGCCTACATCGTGATGGTGTTCGTGCTCATGTTGGGGGGCGCCATCGGTGCGGAAGCCGGGATCAGCATGATCGGGTTGGGGCCCACCGATGCGGTCTCCTTGGGAAATCTCCTGTTTTGGGCCATGGTCCATGAGGCCACCCGCGTGGGCCACTGGTGGACCTTCCTCCCCCCAGGACTGGTGCTCACGCTGCTCATCGTGTTCTCACTCATCATGCACAAGCGGATGGACCAGATCTTCAATCCACGCCTGAGGACTTGGTGAGCGAAGATGAACAACGCGTTGGTCACCGTGGAGAAACTCAAAGGATACTATGTAGGCGGTTTCGGCGTCGTCCACGGGGTGGACGACGTCTCTCTCACCATCCGCGAAGGGGAGGCCGTGGGGTTGGTGGGCGAGTCAGGGTGCGGGAAATCCACGCTGGCCCAGCTTATCACCGGTGTGACCGGCCCGGTCCTCCACTACCAGGCCGGCACAGTCATCGTGGATGGGTACAACGTCTATGCCATCTCGGAGGAAACCCTACGCACTGAGGTCCTATGTAAGCGCCTGGCGTATATCCCTCAAGCCGCCATGGATTCCCTCAACCCTGTGAAACGCATCCGCGACCTACTGCGGGACGTGGTGAAAGAGCGCACTGGGCACAGGCCTTCCATGGAGGAGATCCTGAGGATGGCGGGGGAACACTTCGAAAGTTTAGGGTTGCAAAGGAGTGTGCTCCATCTCTACCCCCATGAGCTGAGCGGGGGCATGAAACAGCGGGTGGTGGTGGCCATTTCCACTCTGTGGAACCCCAAAATCCTTGTGGTCGATGAGCCCACGTCTGCACTCGATGTGAGCTCCCAGAAGCTCCTGGTCCGGACGCTCTCCCTTTTGCGCCACCGCGGGATGGTGAAAAGCATGCTCTTCATAACCCACGACATCCCTGTGGCCCGGCAGATCTGCCAGACCCTGGCGGTGATGTACTGCGGTCAGTTGGTGGAGGTTGGTCCAGTGGAAGAGGTCCTGGAATCGCCACGCCATCCCTACACCCAAGGGCTTTTGGCCTCCATCGCTTCCTACGAACCACAGTTGGGGCGCCGGCCGCGGTTGGAAAGCATCCCCGGTCGCCCCCCGGACATGCGCAATCCCCCACCGGGATGCCGGTTCCACCCGCGGTGCTCGCTGGCTCAACCCCGGTGCACCCAAAACGAGCCCCCAGAGGTCGTACTGGCCGGGAAGCGGATGGTGCGTTGCTGGCGGTTTGGAGGAGGGGGATGATGCGCACACCAGACCCCGCAGGGCTTTTGAACGTGCAGGGTTTGACCAAGATCTACACCACTGGCTACCTAAAGACGGTGCGCATTGTGGGCTGTCAAGATGTCTCCTTCACGGTGGAGCACGGGGCGATCGTCACCCTTTTGGGGGAAAGCGGAAGCGGCAAGACCACGGTGGCGAACCTTATTCTTCGGATCTTTCGGCCCACGGCTGGGAAAATTCTGCTGGAAGGAAAGGACATTTTCACCTACCCCCCGCATGTGTACTATGGCAAGGTCCAGCAGATCTTCCAAGACCCCTATGCCGCATTTAACTACTTTTACCGCATTGACCGGGTGCTTCACCGTGCTCTAAGTTTCAAAAATCAAGGCCTCGCCTTCGCTGAACGCAATGCGCGCATCCGGGAGGTGCTGGACATCGTGGGTCTGAACGCCACCGAAGTCCTTGGGCGCTATCCTCACCAATTGAGTGGGGGGCAACTCCAGCGGCTTCTCATCGCGCGCGCCCTCCTCCTCGCCCCGGATCTCGTGGTGGCCGACGAGCCCACCAGCATGATCGATGCCTCCTCTCGCGCCGGCATTCTGAACCACCTCTTTGACCTCAAGGATCGAGGGATTGCCATTCTCTTCATAACTCACGATGTGGGACAAGCCGCGTACATCGCGGACAAGGCGGTGGTGTTGCATAAGGGCCAAGTGGTGGAACAAGGCCCCGCCAGCCAGGTCCTCTTTTCTCCTACCCATCCTTACGTGAAAAAGCTTCTCTCCGATGTGCCAAAGCTTCATGAAAAATGGGATTTCACTCGGGAACCGGAGCTTAACGTCGTGACTCACGACCGGCCGGGTTGAGCGGAGGTCCAGGCATGCACCCTGTGAACCTTTCTTAGGGGCCAACTGGATGGGGTTGAAAATTGCGGTCATCGGTGGAGGAAGCGTCTACACCCCTGAGCTTGTGGAGGGTTTTCTCTCCCGCGGGGCAGAACTGCCTCTGGAAGAGCTTTGCCTCATGGATATCGACCAGGAGCGGCTTAGGATCGTGGGGGGACTGGCCGCACGCATGGTCCGCGCTGCCAAGGCCAGCTTTCGCGTGACCTCGACCACCGCCCGGGAAAAGGCCCTTCTCGGCGCGGATTTCGTCATCGCCCAGATCCGGGTGGGCGGGGCGGCGGCCCGTGCCCTCGACGAACGCATCCCTCCGGAGTTCGGCGTGGTGGGGCAGGAGACCACCGGACCCGGGGGCTTTGCTAAAGCCCTGCGCACCATCCCCGTGATGCGCGAGCTCGCACAGGCCATGGAGGAGCTTTGCCCTCAGGCCTTCCTCATCAACTTCACCAATCCCTCCGGGTTGGTGACCGAGGCTTTGCTGCGCACCTCCCGCGTGCGCGTGCTCGGCCTCTGCAACGTCCCCCTTGGGCTTAGGCATATGATCTCCCGTTGGCTTGGGGCCGATCCGGCGGAGATCACCCTGGATTACCTGGGCTTGAACCATCTGAGTTGGGTGCGGGGCGTCAAACGCTCCGAGACAGATGTATTCCCACAAGTTCTTTCCCTAGCAGTGAAGATGGCGCGTGGCGGAGAATTTCCCTTCTCCCCTGAACTCCTGGAGACGCTCGAGCTTATCCCCAGCTATTACCTTCGATACTACTACCACCATGACGAGGTTTTAGCTGAGCAGAGAGCGGCAGGGAAAACGCGGGCTGAGGAGGTTCAGGCGATCGACGCCGAGCTCTTGCGGATATATGCGGACCCCGCCATGGACAGAAAGCCTGAACTTTTGAGCAAGAGGGGCGGCGCGCACTACTCCACCGCGGCGGTCACCCTCATCTGTGCCATCCACAACAATAAGGGGGAGGTGCACATCGTGAACGTGCGGAACGATGGGGCCATCCCCGATCTCCCTGCCCACGCTGTGGTGGAAGTCCCCGCCACCGTGGACCGCGAGGGCGCACACCCCTTGCCCTGTGGTCCCGTGCCCCCTCAGATCCGCGGTTTGGTCCAGGCCGTGAAGGCTTACGAGGAGCTCACGGTAGACGCGGCATTGACCGGCGACGAGGGCCGAGCCCTTCAGGCTCTGCTTGCACATCCCCTTGTCCCCTCCTTCGCCGTGGCCCAACGGCTATGGAAGTCCCTGAAGGAGGCTCATCGCCCCTACCTTCCCCAATTCTTCCGCACACCATGAGCTACGTCCTCGGTGTGGATGCCGGCAACTCCAAGACCTTTGCCCTTGTGGCCGAGACGAGCGGTCGGGTAGTGGGATTCGGGCGAGGGGGTCCCGGGAACCATCAAACGGTGGGATTGGAGCGGGCTCTTGCGGAGGTTCGCCGGGCCTGTGAGGCAGCCTGCGCGCAAGCGGGGATAGATCTGCCTGTGCCCTTGGGAACTTTCGGCTTGGCGGGGGCCGATCTTCCCGAGGATTTTGCGCTCTTGAAAAGGGGGCTGGGCGAGCTGCGCCTGGTGCACCGCCTGCGGGTGGAGAACGATACATTGGTGGCGTTGCGGGCTGGCACCTCTCGGCCCTGGGGGGTGGTGGTGGTGTGCGGCGCGGGGTTCAACGCCGCTGGCATCGCTCCTGATGGTCGCGTGTTCCGACTGCCCGGACTCGGCTGGATCTCTGGGGATCGGGGCGGCGGATGGTTTCTCGCCCAAGAGGCCGTGCGCCACGTGGCACGGGCCTGGGACGGCCGGGAGGAAACCACGGTTCTTACCCCCCTCGTGTTGCGCACCCTCGGCGTGGCCAGCGTGGAGGAGATGATCGCCGCCCTGTACCAAGGCAGGGTGGAGGAGGGAAAGCTTTTGGACCTGGTGCCCCAGATTTTCGAGGCTGCCAACGCTGGAGACCGCGTGGCCCAAAGGCTTGTGATTGAGCTGGGTCAGGAGGTGGCCCTTGCCGCGGGCGCAGTGATTCGGCGCTTGGGCCTGGAGCACACGGATGTGGAAGTGGTCTTGGCAGGGGGCGTTTTCCGCGGAAAGGGCCCCCTTCTTTTGGACACCGTGGCCCAGGTGCTGCATCGCACGGCTCCGCGCGCCCAACTCGTGCGGCCTCGCCTGGCCCCGGTTGTGGGTGCGGTGCTCTTGGCTCTCGAGGAAAGCGTGGGGTCGGTGGATTCCAAGATCATGGCCAATCTTGAGGAGAGCCTCCCGGCCGAGCTCAAGGCCGAGGGGACGGGAGGGAAAGGAGGGCAAAGTGACTGACGAAGCGCGGTTTCCCGCAGGGTTCCTATGGGGCGCGGCCACCTCGTCTTACCAGATCGAAGGGGCCTGGAACGCGGACGGAAAGGGATTGTCCATTTGGGATACGTTTTCCCATACACCTGGGAAGATCCAAGACGGTTCCACTGGGGATGTAGCCTGTGACCACTACCACCGCTGGCGAGAGGATGTGGCCCTGATGCGTGATCTGGGGCTGAAAGCCTACCGCTTTTCCATATCCTGGCCGCGGGTGCTTCCCGAGGGCCGGGGGGCGCTCAACCCCCAGGGGTTGGACTTCTATGACCGTCTTGTGGATGCGCTTCTGGAGGCAGGGATTGAGCCGTTCATTACCCTCTACCATTGGGACCTGCCCCAGGCGTTGCAGGACCTGGGGGGCTGGGCCAACCGCGACGTGGCCTACTATTTTGCCGACTACGCCGCGGTGCTCGTGCGCAGGCTGGGGGACCGGGTCGCATGGTGGGCCACCCATAACGAGCCCTGGGTGGTGGCCTGGCTGGGCTATGCTCGAGGCCAACACGCTCCAGGTCTTCGCAATCTTAAATTGTCCCTGCCGGTGGCCCATCATCTCCTCTTGTCCCATGGCCTGGCCGTGGATGTTCTGCGGGATGGGGCCCCAACGGCCCAGGTGGGCATCGTCTTGAACCTGTCCCCAGTTCATCCCGCCTCCTCCCAACCCCAGGATGCCCTGGCCGTCCAGCGTGTGGACGGCTTCCTCAACCGCTGGTTCCTGGACCCCCTGTTTCGGGGAAGCTACCCAGCCGACGCCTGGGCCCTGGCCATGGCCGGGGGCATGGCCCCGAGCGTGAGACCAGGGGACATGGCCCAAATCAGCCGCAGGCTGGACTTCCTCGGGGTGAACTACTACACACGGGCCGTGGTGACCCACGATCCGCAAGCTGAGTTCGGGGTGCGGTACGTGCCCGTAGACGGAAGCATGTATACCGAGATGGGCTGGGAGGTGTACCCGCAAGGTCTGTATGAACTCCTTGTGCGCCTCCACCGGGAGTACAGGGTGCCGGCGCTTCTCGTCACGGAAAACGGGGCAGCCTTTGCGGACACGCTTACATCCGAGGGGCGTGTGCACGACGAAGCCCGTCAGAACTACCTCCGCGCGCATGTTTTGGCCGCGCATCGTGCGCTTCAGGAGGGGGTACCGCTGCGGGGGTACTTCGTGTGGTCCCTTTTGGACAACTTCGAGTGGGCGTACGGCTACACCAAGCGCTTTGGCCTCGTTTACGTGGATTACTCCACCCAGCGGAGGATCCTAAAGGACAGCGCCTTTTGGTATCGGAAGATAATCGCCGCCAACGCTGTGCCGCGTTAGGCGAACGCGGCTGGAGCGTGTTGAGGTGAAGCGGGGGGGTTGGCCCCATCCTCTACAGCTTTACCGCCTTTTCCAGATGGCGGGCAGCGGGGCCTTCTTCACGTTCGTACCCGTGCTCCTTTTGGAACGAGGTCTCTCCCTTTTCCAGATCGGGACGCTGAGCGCCCTCCTCACCCTGGTGACGCTGGTGGTCTCCCCTCTTTGGGCTTCGCTGGCCGATTTCCTTGGCCGCACCAAGCCCTTCGTCGTGCAAGCCACGGGGATCGGTCTTCTCTCTGCACTGGTTTTGCCTCACCTTTTCCAGTTCTCCCACTTCTTAGTGGTGCAAACGATCCTGGCTTTCCTCACACCCCCGGCGGAGGGTTTGCTTGTGACCGCAGTGTTCCGGGCCCAAGGGACGGAGGACCGGGGCGCGGCCTATTCCTCGTTCGCCCTGTGGGGCTCAGTGGGCTGGGCTTTGGGCGTGGCCAGCGCGGGCTGGATCGTGAGTCGGACTGGGATAACCGGGGCTTTCTACTACGGCGGGGCCTTGCTGGGGACCGCCATCCTCTGCGTCCTGCGCCTGAAGGAGCCCGGAAAGGGCGCTACGGACATGCCGGGGCGGGGATTGCGAACCGCCTTGACCCTTCTGAGCGATCGGAACCTGCGCCTCCTCCTTTTCGCCCTCCTTCCCAGCGCCTTGGCTCTGAACGCCACGGCGCGCTTTTTCCCTGTGCACCTGACTCAAGCTGGGGGCTCCGCCCTTCTGCTGGGGTTAGCGTACGCTGTCCCGGCCATCCTGGAGGTGCCGGTTTTTTTAGGGATTGGTCGCATTGCCCCGCGGCTGGGCCAACGCCGACCGCTTTTGCTTTGGTCCACCGCGGTCTACACCATCCTGGTGCTCCTCCTCGCGCTTTTCTCCCACCCCACCGGCCTTTTTGTGGCTTACGTGCTCCTCGCCCCGTTGGCTTGGCCTCCCTTCATCGCAAGCAGCACCGCCTTCATCGCGGAGCTGGTTCCCTCCCGATATTGGGTCACCGGTCAGACACTTTTCTCCTTGTGGCTGTGGAGCGTGGGAGGAGCGGTAGGGCCGTTGGTGGCTGGATTCTTGGGGGAGGCCTTCGGCCTTCCCCGCCTTTTCGTGGCTCTGGGGGGATGGCACACGTTGACCTTCCTCCTCCTTTGGGGGCTGGTGCGGGAACGGGCCAAGGGTTGTTAGGCACGCGCGGACATGCTGCGCTCTGGCGGGCTTACTAAATCAAGAAGGGCGCGGGCCAGGCTGTCCGCAGCTTTGGAGAACGGGTGCGCCCGCGCAAATTTCTTGGCCATCTCCCCGCGAAGCGGAAGCGCCGCGGGATGGGCCAAAAGTTGGGCCAACCCTCGGTACAGGGCTTTGGGGTTGGGCTCCACCACGAGCCCGAATTCCGGGCGCACAAGCGCGTGGGCAGAGCGGTGGTTTGTGGTGAGAACCGGAAGGCCAGCAGCCATGGCCTCCATCATGGTGAGGCCGTAACTCTCGTGGCGCGAGGGAAATATGTAAACGTCAGCAAGCTGGAAGAACGCACGCTTTAGAGCCCCTCCCACATGCCCGGGGAAAATCACCTCCACCTTCCTCAGCCTCCCTGCAAGTCTCCGCAGTTTCCGGAGGTAGCTAGCCCCGTGCATGTATGCTGCGGCCCCACAGATGAACAAAAGGAGTTCACGGTCCTCACGCTTTTCCCAAATCTGCAGAGCACGAAGCAGTAGATCTTGACCCTTTTCCGGTGAAATCCGGGACAGGGTGAGAAGCACTGGGCGGTTAGCAGGATTATATTTCCTCTTCAGCTCAGCCAGCGCCTCCTCCACCCCCGCAGGGACCGGACCGTCCAATGCTCCCCAGGGCACTACCAATACGTCCTTCTCCGTGCGCCAAGGGTAAGAGGCTCTGAGGATGCGGGCCATCTCCAGGGAGGGCACGACGAGCCGCTCACAATATCGCGCGCACTCCTCCTGCTTACGAAAGATGAGCTTTAGCACATCGGGAGCGCGGCATCCTAGTTTAAGGCGCTCCAGATGGCGCCAAACCCTGGTCAATGCGGGGGCGGACGCAATCCCCCGCAGGTAAATACTGGCCACGTAGTCCACGACATCCACATGAAAGATGGCAGCCTGACGGTACCCCAGGTGGGCGATGGCGCGGAAATCCCCAGCCTCAGCGATGTCATTATGGAGAACCACTATATCGTTGGGATCTTCTTCGGCGGCAAGGCGAGCTAAAAACTCCGTGACCGCTTTTTCAAATGCTCTAGAAAAACGCGCATATTTTCGCACTGAGAAGTTTGTGAGAAGATCATCGTTGGCCACCGCAAGTTGGTGGTACGGCACATGCGCGTCGGGAGCACAGGGCCCGGTCCCCAGCACAAGGAGCTGGAAGGGACGGGTATGAGCCCAATGGCGAATGAGCGCATGGCCCACCGCGGCCCCGCCACCAATGGGGACGCGCTCTGAGTCATACCCGATATGGGCCCCGCAGAACACCACAAGCCCCACATCTACCCAACTTACTGCTCCGCTCCTGGTCATCCATCCGGGAATTGCACGAATCCCCTTGACCTGGGAGCGCAGAAACCGATGCGGTGGCTTTTGCCCTTTGCGGTGTTTTGTGGCTGGCTCTCCTTTTGGTTCCGTTCCGTCTTTCTCCGCTAGAGTGATCTCCAAGGGAATGTGGAGTCCCGCTGACCAGTTTCTCTTCCCAGCGAAGGAGAAGTTGTCCGCTGGGGACTGCACAGCGGGAGAAGATGGCCAGGAATCCAAGGTGGCAAAGGCCCAGTGGTGGGTGTGGCCGATGATCCTTTTGATTGTGGGACTGGCCGCGGGGACCTGGGTATGGCCGCAGACGTTGATCTTGAAGCCCAGGAGCCTAATGTGCGGTGGCCACGGCCCTTGGAGACCGCACCGCCCAAGCCTTGCATTTCTTGTCCCAGTTTCCAGTGATCTCCCGGCACGCTTGTGGGAGTGGTCAAAGAGGAGGTGGCCGCAGCCCGCGCCTGCCCCTGGAGGTATCCTGCTCTCAACGCATCACTGTAAGCGGCGTCGTCGTGAACTCTCCTTTCCCCCTTGGCCTCGGGACCGCGAGGACGAGGCCCGCATGATGGCGCCGTTTTCTTTGTTCGGGTAATCTCCAAGCGCGACGCAAGCTTGTCCTTCATTTTGCCCGGTTTAATGACCATTCGTGCGGGGAGGTTGGAAGACATAGAGGAATTGGCGCAGCTCCTCATGCGCGCCTACCAGGGGCTGGAAGAGTACGGCGAAGAGAGTTTAGACGAAGCTAAGCGTTATTTGAAGTGGCTCCGCCGTACATGCAAAGAGGGTTTTCTTGTGGCTGAAGTCGAGGGTCGCCCCGCCGGGTTTATCGCGGCTTGTCCTGATTGGAAGGACTGGGAATTGGGCACAGTTTTGGAGATCCACGAGATCGTCGTGGCTCCCGAGTGGCAAGGGAAGGGCATAGGTCGGAGCTTACTGGAACATGGTATCAGTTTGGGCCGCGCCCACGGAAGGAAGTTAGCCGCCCTTTGGGTTGGCATGAGGAACGCAAAAGCGCGTCGGTGGTACGCCACGCTTGGGTTCAGAGAAATTGGCCGATGGGGCGAATGGATGCGCATGGTCTGTACTATACCTGCGGCCAAAGATGAATAAGCGCGGCTAAAACTTCAGCCAGGGCCACAAGCTCGGACAGACGCACGGCTTCATGCCAGGTGTGGGCTACCGCGAGGTCTCCGGCGCCGAACACTACAGGGGGAACACCTTTGCGCACGATGTTCGCCGCGTCCGTCCACGAGGGCATGCCCACGAACGCGGCCGGTCGGCCCATCGCCCGGGCGAAAGCCTCCGCTAAAGCTCGCACCACCTTCGCCTCCTTCTCGGTCTCCCAGGGTTCCCACGCGTCGGTGATGAATATGCGCTCCGCCTCGGCCATGGCCTCCTCGGTCTGGCGGATGACCTCGCGCGCGGATAACCCGGGGGCGAACCCTAAGTCCATCTCCATGCGGCAATGGGGTGGCACCACCATGGTATCGTAGCCGCCCTCGATGCGGCCAAGGTTCACCCACGCACCCCGGGGGAAAAGCGGATGCTGGCGAAGCATAAACGGTGCGGAAAGGAGCCGCTGGTAAATGAGGAACGCCCGCTCTATCGCCGATTCCCCCGCCCAAGGGGTGGTGCCGTGGGCAGGTTTTCCGCGAACCAGCACTTCCAGGCCCACTGAGCCCGCTTCTGCGATGGCGATTTGGAGGTTGGTGGGCTCCAGGATCACCGCGCCCTCTATCTTCTGGGGCACCTCCAGGGCCTCTGATCCCCGTCCCAGCTCTTCTTCATCCACTACGAAAGCCACCTGAACTGGGTGGCTTGTGTTCTGGAGGGCGGCAAGAATGGCGGCGACCTGGCCCTTCGCGTCCACTGCACCCCGGCCCACAATGGCCTCGCCTTCCAGCCTGGGTTGGAAGGGATCAGGGTGCTCAAAGGGGGGATAAACGTCGAGGTGCGTGACGAGCCAAGGTCCTCCCTCCCCCCGGGAAGCCAGGATGTTGACGCCCGCGCCCAGGACAGGCTGCTCAGAAACCGTCATCCCCAGTTTTTCCAGCTCTTCAGCAAGATAAGCCGCGCAGAGCTCCTCGCGGCCGGTCACCGTGGGAAAACGCACCAGATCCAAAGCCCAGCGCGCAATCCTCTCGCGCATAGCCTGGCATTGTACAAATTCACGGGGAGACTCACTACAAAAGCTGCGGAGCGGCTATCCTCGGAGAAGAACAGGCTGGGCTCGGTTATGATAGCCCAGAGCCCGGCCTGGGGAGGAGTTCGATGCACACGTATCCAGAATGTGTTCCGTGCATGTTGCAAGCGGCCCTTAATGCTGGTCGGTTGGCCGCGGCTGACGAGGAAAAACTCTGGCAGGCCATATCCGGGGCAGCCGCGATCGCTTCCCGCTGGACTTGGACACAACCCCCGATCGCCCTTGGAGCTGCAGTGGCCGCCCTGCTGCGAGAGAAACTGGGGACCGGTGACCCCTTTCACCAGGCAAAGCGCGAGGGCAATGCCAGGGTCCTGAGCCTCTACCCGGTCCTGAGGGATCGCGTGCGTGCCTCCCCCCATCCCCTGGAGGAAGCCCTTCACCTTGCCGCTGCCGCCAACGCCTTGGACCTTGGGATATATCAGGAGATCGACTTTGTGAAGGCCTTGGACCAAGCGCTGGCCAGCGCCCGTGGCCGCTGGGATTTCCCTCGGTTCCGGGAGCACCTGGCTGAAGCCAGGAAGATCTTGTACCTGGCGGATAACGCCGGAGAGATCGTGGCTGACCGCATCCTGATCGAAGAGTTTTTGCGGCTGGGCAAGCATGTGACCCTGGCTGTGCGTGGTGGCCCTATCTTAAATGACGTCACCCTTGCCGATCTCAAGGAAATCGGGCTTCCGAAGGAGATAGAGATCACCACCACTGGTTCTGATCTCCCAGGGGTCTTCCTTCCCCTCTGTTCTCCCGAGTTCCAGGCCCGGTTTAGACAGGCGGAGCTGGTGCTGAGCAAGGGCATGGGCAATTTTGAGGGCCTGTCGCAGGAGCCCGGTCCCATTTTCTTTTTGTTTCAAGCCAAATGTTTGCCCGTGGCCAAGGAGGCGGGGGTCAAGCTCAAGGAGCTCGTGCTGGCCGGGCCCGGTGCCGAGGGGCGGAAAAATGTTGCGGGAAAAAGAAGCGGATCCGCGTGAGGTTTTCGTGGCCTTCTTGCGTCGGGAAGGTCTCAATGTCACGCGCAGTCGCCTGGCCGTTCTGCAGGCCTTGACCAAGCTTCCCAAACATTTTGAGGCCGCAGAGCTTTGGAATGCTCTGCGTCCGCATGCGTCCGCGGCCACGGTTTACCGAACCCTCGATCTCCTGGTGCGCGCTGGCCTCGTACGCAAAGTGGAATTTGGCGAGGCCCATGCTCATTACGAGCGCGTTTTTGGCCGCGAGGATCATGGGCATTTGGTGTGCCGCCGGTGCGGTCGGGTGTGGGAGTTCCTCGCAGAAGCAGCGTTGCTGGAGGTGAAGAAGGCTGCAGAGGAAGCGGGTTTCTCCTTAGGCGAGATGGTGGTCCAGGGCTATGGGGTGTGCCCGGGGTGCCGGGTTAAACAGGGTCGCGGGTATAATCCCTAAGGACGCCGGGGTGGCGGAACAGGCAGACGCGCGGGACTCAAAATCCCGTGCCCTGTGAAGGGCGTGTGGGTTCGACTCCCACCCTCGGCATTCATGTCTCCAGTTGATCTTTTGCAGATCCTCGCCCACCTTCTGCGCGGACATCTGCGCCTTTACCAGTGTTACACGACCGTGACCTGGCGGACCTGCGAGGCGTGTCTATCTTGGCACGGTCGGATTTTGTCCCATCCCAGCGCGTTTGATGTGGACGATGAATGTGTGCATGAAGTCCTGGCTTTTTCCCTGTGGCAACTTCCCGCCTATCGCCGGCAAAGCCAGCGCATGCGTGCCCGCGCGGAGGAGGAGCGGCGCCGCCGCTCCTGGTGGCAACAAGGGTCAAATCTTCTGCCCACCCAACCCCAGGAAGCGCTGGCCAAGTTCGCCCAAGCCGCAGAGGTGGATTTGTACATCCCCGAGGTGGAGACCCTGGTGGCGACCCACGGCGCTTGGCTGAAGGAGCAGCCGGGGGTCCGCGGCGCCATGCGCGATCTGTTTGTGGCCGCCTGGAAGGCCAAGTTTGCCAAGGAGCGCTATGAGCGGCAACCCGAGCAGGCTCGCTTGGCTCAGGAGAAATGGGGGCTGGCCAGAATCCAAGAGCTTCTGGCCTGAAACTCCCGCGCGGTTTTGGGCCGCTTTTTTGCTCTTGCTGGCGGTGCTCGTCTATGCAGGGAGGCAGTGGATTCCACCCCGGTCCCACTCTGCACAGCTTTTGCAGCCCGTGGAGATCGCTGCCCCCGTTCTGCCCCTGACGTTTGTCGAGGCCGGCCCTTTGGATCTGAACCGGGCCAGCGCGGAAGAGCTGGAGAAGCTTGCCGGGATCGGACCCGTCTTGGCCCGGCGAATTGTGGAGTGGCGAGAAAACCACGGCCCTTTTCGTAGCGTGCAAGATTTATTGAAGGTTCCGGGGATCGGCCCCAAGACGCTGGAAAAGATCTTGGACAAGGTCACCGTGGGATCCCCGCCATGAGAAGCGCGAGATCGCCGGCAGCGTTTTCCACCTGATCCACGGTGTCCCCCAAAAGGAGCACAAGCTGCACCAAGTGATATCGGTCAAAGGCTGGCAAATGCTCCCGTTTGTACACCTCGGCCACGATCTCCCGTTCCAGAAGGTCAGACTCGTGCTCCAAGCGGTTCACGAGGTCTATTTGCATTCCAATTTCTTCAGCCTTGCTTTTCAGCGTCCGTTCCAAAAAAGCCTCCTCGAAGGCGGAAATGGCCAGGGTATGGGTGTGAACGGCCTTGCTCAGCCCTTCGGCCAGGGAGCGAAAAGCATCCTCTAGTTCCAGCTCCAACTCCGGCCGGCGCAAGGCCATGAGCAGGGCCACGTCTTGACAGAGGTCAGCGATTTCATCCTGATGCCAAAGGAGCTCCAAAAGGCGATCCTTGGGAAACGGGAAGCGGCGCTGTTTCGCCAAGTTCAAGCGGATTTCCCGTTTGATCACGTCGGCCCGATGTTCTCGGTCGCTCACCAGCTCCGCGTGCACTGTCTCCCGGCGTAACCAAGCCCGCAGTTGCCTTCCCAACTCCTCTGCCGTTTCCTCCACAGCCCGGGCATGCTCCGCAAACCGCAGGGCCTTCGGGCGCCCCCAGAACATGGACTCACCTCCTCAAAACGTGAGGGACACGGCCACCGCCACGGTGAGAAGATCGCTCACGTCCTCCATGGCATTGGCGCAGGCCTCAAGCCTGTCCACAAAGTCCCGCGCCTGCATTTTTTCAACTAGAGGCAGGTCCGTGCTAAACAGGCGAAGGGTCAGGCGCTTGTGAAGCTCGTCAAGACGGCTCTCTTGATGGTCCACCTCCTCGCACAGGCGCACGGCCTCCTGGGCCTTGCCTAGAAGGAAGCTTTGCATGGCTTCCCGCAGGAGGCACCATTCCTCCACCAGCCCTTGGAGGAAGTCGCGCAGGAGTGGGTGAATTATGAGGGGGACAGCGACCCGCTGATAAACGAGGAAGTCCACAGCGGCCTCGGCGCTGTTGGCCACGAGATCAAGGGCGTCCAAGATGTCCAGAAGATTCCGGCGAGCGCCCACCAGGAGCGCTCCCCGCACCAGTTGAACCTCTGCCGTTTTACGGGCGTCGTCGGCCCGGCTTTCCTGCCGGTGCACATGGACCGCGTGCTCCTCAAGCTTCTCCCAGCCCTCCCCCGCCAAATAGGCCTCCACTGCATTCCGCATGGCCCCAAGGGTGGCTTCCACCCCACGCAAGTGTTCCTCCACCAGGTTTTGCACCCTCAGCCTTGTTCTTCCCCGCAAATCGAATATGCGCACTTTGTCCGCCCTCCACCCCTAGGATATACTGGTTACAACGTTTTGCGGCAACTGTTGAGGTGATCCGATGGCAAAGGCATGCAGCTTCTGTTTGGTTGGTCACTCCGGCGCGGGAAAGACGGCCCTGGCTGAGGCTGTGCTCAAAGCGGCCAAGGCTGTAGAGGCCTCGTTTGATCGCAGCCCTGAGGAGAAAAACCGGCGCATTTCCATTGATCTGGCCGTGGCCGCTTGCACTTGGCGGGACCGCAAGGTCACCCTCCTTGTGACCCCAGGCCTGGCGGAGTTCGTAGAGGAAATTTACAAGGGCTTGGAAGCCGCGGACCTGGCCATCCTGGTGGTCAACGCCGAGAAACCCGTGGAGGTCGTGACGGAACAAGCGTGGGAAATCGTGCGCCGGACGTATCGGCGCCCCGCCTTGGTGTTCGTTAACATGATGGACAAGCCCCTGGCCGACCCGGAGAAGGTCCTCCAGGAACTGCGGAGCGCCTTGGCCGGCAAGTTCGTGCCCCTTTATTTTCCCGTACGAGAAGGACAGGGCCTGAAGGGCCTTGTGGACCTTGTGGCTGGATCCGGAAGTTCATCGGTGACGGCGCAGGCTTGGCGCTCCGCCCTCCTTGAGGAAGTGGCCACCTTCAACGACGCCCTGTTGGAGAAGGTGCTGGCGGAGGAGCCGGTGACCAAGGAGGAGCTCGTCAGTTCCCTGCGGGCCGGGATTTCCTCGGGAGATCTCGTCCCTGTCCTCTTCGGTTCGGCGGCAACTGGAACTGGGGTGCAGGAACTTCTGGAGTGGACATGCCTCCTCGCCCCGGACATCGCCGCGCAAGGAAGCACCAAGCTCCAGTGCTTCGCCCTGGGCCTTGACCCGTACTTGGGACGGCTCACCTTCGTGCGCATCCTGTCCGGCGAGATCAAGGAGGGCGACACCCTGTACGACCTTGCCACCAAGAACAAGGTCCAGGTACGTGATATCTATGGGTTTTTGGGCACCAAGATGGAGAAGGTGGGGCGGGCGGAGGTCGGCGAGGTCGTGGCCTTGGGAAAACTGGAGGGAATCGAGCTTGGTGCCACGTTGAGCGCTGTTCCTGATGCGGCGCCCCTTCCGCCCATCCCCTTCCCCAAGCCCGTGTTCATGCGGGCAGTGACCCCGAAATCCCAGGCGGACGAGGAGAAAATGAGCACAGTCCTGAGGGAGGTCGTGAGCACGAAAGCGACCCTGGCTTATTCCCGCGACCCCGTCACCAAGGAGGGCATCGTCTCCGGAATGGGGGATATCCAGTTGGACGTCCTTGCCGAACGCCTCAGGAACCGCTACGGAGTGGAAGTGAGTTATCGCGTGCCCAAGGTGCCTTATCGTGAGACGGTCCGCAAGACCTCCATCGCCAGCTACCGCCACAAGAAGCAAACGGGCGGCCGCGGACAGTTCGGTGAGGTACACCTGCGCCTTGAGCCCCTTCCCCGGGGGGCGGGTTTTGAGTTCGCCGACGAGACCAAGGGCGGTGTCATTCCCCAAGAGTTCATACCTGGCGTGGAGAAAGGCGTGCGGGATGCCATGGAGGAGGGGCTCCTCGCCGGTTTCCCCATGGTGGACATCAAGGCCGTGGTGTTCTACGGGATGTACCACGAGGTGGACTCCTCAGAACTATCTTTTCGCCTCGCTGCCCGGCAGGCGTTCAAGCTCGCCGCAGAAAAAGCCGAGCCTGCGCTCCTTGAGCCCATTATGCTGCTTACGGTGAGCACGCCGGAGGCCTTCACGGGGGACATCATTTCCGACCTAAACGGACGACGTGGCCGAATTTTAGGGATGGAGTCGGAGGGCGGGCGCACGCGGGTTCGCGCGGAAGTCCCCCTGGCTGAGCTCCTTTCCTACGCATTGGATCTCAAATCCATGACCCAGGGGCGGGCCACATTTCAGATGGAGTTCCTGCGCTACGACTTCGTGCCGGCCCAGCTGCAGGAACGGGTGTTGGCCCAGCTGCGCACCGCAGCCGATGCTGGTTAAGGAGTGGATGACCCCGGCCCCCCAGGTCCTGGCCACGACCAGCGTGGCTGAGGCCCGCCAGCGCCTGGAAGCCGGGAACCTCGCTGTCCTGTTTGTGGTGGACGAGCAAAACCGGCTTAAAGGTTTCCTCACCCGTCGTGCCCTTACAGCTGTGCCGTCTCCAGAGCTGCCGGTGGAAAAAATTCTCACCCCCTCCCAGGACATCCTCACCCCCCATGACCCCATCGAGCGTGCGGCCGTCCTTCTTGTGCACTATCTTGTTCTGCCCGTGGTGGACGCGGAACGCCACCTGGTGGGCGTCCTGTCCAAGGATCGTCTTCTTCAAGCCTTGGCCCATCTCGCTGCGCTTGGTGAGGAGGGGCTGCGCATTCGCCTCCGGCCCCATGAGCCCAGCGAGATATATCGAGCCATGGCCGTCCTGGCCGAAGCGAGAGCCCAGCTTGTGGCGGTGTTGCGGGGCAGGGAGGGCGAGGTCATCGTGCACGTTCAGGGTGTGTCTGATCCCCAGCAGCTTCGCCAGAGGTTGGAGGAGGCCTTGAGGTGAAGAGGGCGGAGATCACCGTCACCACCCGTGCCCAGGAAGAGGTTTTGGACATCACCACCGAAGTGGGGGAGGCGGTGCGCACCCTGGGGCTGGGCACCGGTTTCATCCTCGTGTTTTGCCCCCATACCACGGCCGCTCTTACGGTGAACGAGGCCGCGGACCCCGCTGTGCGCGCGGATTTTGGCCGCGCCTTGGCGGGCATGGTGCCAAACATCCCCTTTCACCACGGGGAGGGCAATTCCCCGGCCCATGTGCGCGCGGCGCTTTTGGGGCCATCCTTGGTCTTGCCTGTGGAGGGAGGGCGACTTCAGTTGGGGACTTGGCAGGGCATTTATCTGTGCGAATTCGATGGGCCGCGCCGGCGCGCGGTGTGGGTGTACGCTGTGGTTGAGGACGAGGGGATGGCCCGCTAGGATTGAGGTCAGTCGGCCAGTGTAGCTCAAGGGGTAGAGCATCCGCCTTGTAAGCGGAAGGTTGCCCGTTCGAGTCGGGCCACTGGCTCACACCCCGGTGGGGTGGCTTGTGAGGTCGGAGGGGTAGCGAAGCGGCCAAACGCACCAGGCTGTAAACCTGGCGGCCTTGGGCCTTCGGGGGTTCGAATCCCTCCCCCTCCAGTGCTTGCGTCGGCCCGCGGCGTTCGGGTAGACTAGCAACTTAGGCCCGTGTAGCTCAGTCGGCAGAGCGTCCCGCTGGTAATGGGAAGGTCGCCGGTTCGATTCCGGCCGCGGGCTCACGCGGAGGGAAAACCAAAACGAGGAGGTAGGTAATGGCGACGAAGGAGCAGTTTGTCCGAACTAAACCACATGTGAACGTGGGGACCATTGGTCATATCGACCACGGGAAGACCACGCTCACCGCGGCCATCACCAAGGTCCTGGCCTGGAGGGGCATGGCCCGCTTTCGGTCCTACGAGGAGGTGGCTAAGGCCGACGCCAAGCTCTTCCGCCGCGATGAGACCAAGATCCTCACCGTGAACGTGGCTCACGTGGAGTACGAGACGGAAAAGCGCCATTACGCCCACATCGACTGCCCTGGGCACCACGACTACATCAAGAACATGATCATCGGCGCCGCCCAGATGGACGGGGCCATCCTGGTGGTCTCCGCCGTGGACGGGCCCATGCCCCAAACCCGCGAGCACGTCCTCCTGGCCCGCCAGGTGAACGTGCCGGCCATCGTGGTCTTCCTGAACAAGGCGGACCTCGTGGATGATCCGGAGCTTTTGGACCTGGTGGAGATGGAGATCAGGGACCTCCTTTCCAAGTATGAGTTCCCGGGGGATGAGGTTCCGGTCATCCGCGGCTCGGCCCTCAAGGCCCTGCAGGCCAACTCCATCGATGACCCGGCGGTGAAGCCCATCCTCGACCTTCTTGCGGCCATCGACAACTACATCCCGCTTCCCAAGCGCGAGGAGGACAAACCATTCCTCATGCCCATCGAGGACATCTTCTCCATCAAAGGGCGGGGCACGGTGGTGACCGGGCGTGTGGAGCGCGGTCGACTCCGCCCAGGCGACGAGGTGGAGATCGTGGGCCTCACCGATGAGATCCGGAGGACGGTGGCAACCTCCGTGGAGATGTTCAACAAGGTCCTGGACGAGGCTGTGGCCGGGGACAACGTGGGCATCCTCCTGCGCGGCATCGAAAAGGAGGAGGTGGAACGCGGCCAAGTCCTGGCGTACCCGGGCTCCATCACCCCCCACACGGAGTTCTTGGCTCAGGTGTATGTGCTCTCCAAGGATGAAGGTGGCCGCCACACCCCGTTCTTCACCGGCTATAAGCCGCAGTTCTACTTCCGCACGACCGACGTGACCGGCGAGATCGTGCTCCCGGAGGGCGTGGAGATGGTCATGCCTGGGGACAACGTCAACAACCTGCGCTGCAAACTCATCAAGCACGTGGCCCTGGAAGAGGGGCAGCGGTTCGCCGTCCGTGAGGGCGGCAAGACCGTGGGCGCGGGCGTGGTCACGAAGATCCTTAAGTAACCATGGCCAAAAAGGAGAACGTGCTCATCGTGCCGCTTGCCTGCTCTCAATGCGGGCGGCAAAATTACCATACCCGTAAGAATCGCCAGACCATGCGCCAAAAGCTCTCCCTCCGCAAGTACTGCCGGTGGTGCCGAAAGCACACCGAGCATAAGGAGGCGTAGCCCCCAAGGTCCGCCTTGGGGCTCGGACAGGCCCGTAGCTCAAGTGGCAGAGCAGCGGACTCCAAATCCGCAGGTTGGGGGTTCGAGTCCTCCCGGGCCTGCCAAGGAGGAGGGATGAAGTTCATAGCGAGGATTAGGGAGTATGTCCAGTCCGTGCGGGCTGAGGTGGGTCGGGTTAGCTGGCCATCTCGCAAGGAGGTGCTGGGTTTCACGTTGCTTGTGATCCTCATGACCGTCGTCCTGGGCGTGTACCTCGGCCTGGCGGACTGGGTGCTCCAGCAGATCGTGCGGTTGCTCCTCGCGAAGTGAACCCAGGATGCAACGCAAGCGGTGGTATGCCATCCAAACCCATACTGGTTCCGAGCTGCGCCTCAAAGAAGAGCTTGAGGAGCGGGTGCGCAAGCTTGGGTGGGAGAAATATTTTGAGCCTGTAAAGGTCGGGGAGCGGGCGGAGCTCTTCTTTGTGCCCGTGGAAGAGGTGGTGACGGCCCGGTCCGTCCGCGGCCGCACCACCGACTACCGCATTCCCTACGAGTACGATCTTCTGGTGGCCAACAACTCCCGCGTCCAGCGGGGCGAGCTGCTGGCCCGCAAACCTCCCCGTCACCTGCCTGAGGACGCGGAGGTCCTGGGCATGGATGCCTTGTGGCGCATCGTGGTGGAGACGTCCACCCACACGGAAAAGGAATACCTGGTGCCCCAGACCAAGATCCTGCGTAAGGACGTGCGCGTGGGCGGCCGCACCCGAGTGGGGTTGCCCATCACCATCGACGCCGATGAGCGCTACATCTTTGATGTGCTCGGGGAGATCGTGGCCAGGGAGCGGGTGCGGAGGGTGACGGTGCGCTATGCCTCTGGAAAGGAGGAGGACCTCATCATTCCTGAGAACCTTCTTCCGCCGCGGGTGAAGGTGGGTGTCCGGCTCCCCGCGGGCTCCGTGGTCGAGGAAGAGCTCAAGATCTACGCAGGAGCCTCGGGCCTGGTGAAGGTGAAGGAATACAAGAACAAGCGGGTGGTGACGATCCAGCGCATTGAAAAGCGGCGCCTTCTTCCCGGGTATGTGTTCGCCAAGATGGGCTTGGATGAGGACCAGATGCAAGAGCTTGTGCGGGGCTTGGAGCGGGCGGCGCGGTTTGTGGGCAGCCGCTACACGCCTGTGCCCATCGACGGTCCGGAGGCCACGGTGCTGGCGCGCCTCACGGGCGCGGTGGCGGCCCCCATTCCTGAGGGAAAGCCCAAGGTGGAAGTGGGGTTCGAGGTCGGCGAGGTGGTGCAAATCGTGGAAGGACCTTTCGCCGACTTCACCGGCGAGATCAAGGAGATCGACAAGGAGGCCGAGGAGGCCGTGGTCATGGTGCGGATTTTCGGCCGGGAGACCCCGGTCCGCATAAGCCTGAGCGGGATCGAGAAGATCTGAGGAGGTTCAGATGCCCAAACAGGTGGTGGCCAAGATCAAGCTGCAGATTCCCGCGGGGCAGGCGAACCCGGCTCCGCCGGTGGGGCCGGCTTTGGGGGCCCATAAGGTCAACATCATGGAGTTCTGCAAACGCTTCAACGAGGCCACGAAAAACGAGGAGCCGGGCACCCTCATCCCCGTGGAGATCACGGTTTACGATGACCGCACCTTTGACTTTGTGCTCAAGCAACCACCGGTGGCGGTTCTGCTGAAAAGAGCGGCAGGAATTGAAAAGGGTTCTTCCCAGCCCAACAAGGTCAAGGTCGGGAAGGTCACGAGGGAACAAATTCGCCGCATCGCGGAGAAGAAGATGCCGGACCTCAACACCGAGGACCTGGAGGCCGCCATCCGTATGGTGTTGGGAACGGCTAGGAACATGGGGATCGAGGTGGTGCCATGAAGCGCAGCCGACGGTACCAACAGGCAGTGGCCGTGGTGGAGAGGGAACGGGTTTATCCGGTGCGGGAGGCCATCGCCCTGGTTAAGCGCACGGCCACGGCCAGGTTCCCGGAGACCGCGGAAGCCGCGTTCAAATTGGGCATCAATCCCAGCCAGTCCCAGGTGCGTGGCACGTGTGTGTTGCCCCACGGGACGGGAAAAACGGTGCGGGTCCTGGTGTTCGCCAAGGGCGAGAAGATCCGGGAGGCGGAGGCCGCGGGCGCGGATCATGTGGGCGGCGAGGAGCTGGCCGAGAGGATCCTCAAGGAGGGGTGGTTGGAGTTCGACCGGGTGGTGGCCACCCCGGACATGATGCCCGTGGTGGGCAAGCTCGGGAAGATCCTGGGGCCACGGGGCCTCATGCCCTCGCCCAAGACGGGCACGGTGACCATGGACGTGGCCGCCGTGGTGAGGGAACTCAAGGCCGGGATGATCGAATTCCGCGCCGACCGGTATGGCATCGTTCATGCCGCCTTTGGCAAGAGCTCCTTCACCGAGGATCAGCTCTACGAAAACATTTTGGCGCTGACCAAGGCCATCTTGGAGCGGAAACCCGAGGGCGTGCGCGGCCGCTATGTGCAGCGGGTGTCCATCGCCTCCACCATGGGGCCGGGGATCCGCGTGGATGAACGGGAGCTTTTGGCCCTGGCCTCTCAGCTGCGGTGAGGGGGGGAGCCATGGTCCGACCGGAGAAGGCACAGGCGGTGGAGGAACTCCGCGGGAAGTTTGAGCGTTCCCGCACGGTAGTGGTGCTGGGCTTTCAGGGGATTCCCGGCCCGGAGATGACAGCCCTGCGGCAACTCGTGCGCAAGCGGGGCGTGGAACTCAAGGTGGTGAAGAACACCCTGGCCCAGCGGGCGGCCAAGGAGGCAGGGGTCCCGGGTCTGGCGGAGTTCCTGCGCGGTCCAAATTTGATCGTCATCGGGCGGGATGACCCTGCCGTCCCGTTCAAAGTGGCGGCGGAGGTTGCCCGAAGGTACCCGAACTTCTTCAAGGTGCGCGGCGGGGTGTTTGCGGGCGAGATGGTGCCCGCCGCGGAGGTCCAGTGGTATGCCACCCTGCCCTCGCGGGAGGAGCTCTTGGCCCGCGTGTGCGGAGCCATGCTGGGCCCCGTGCAGGGCCTGACGTTTGTCCTCTACGGGCTGTTGCGCAAACTCGTGGTGGCGTTGGCAGAGGTACAGAAACTCAAGGAAAAAGAGGGGTGAACGATGACGAAAGAGGAGATCATCCAGGCCATCGAGCAGATGACGGTGAAGGATCTGGCAGAGCTGGTGAAGGCTCTGGAGGAGCGGTTTGGGGTGTCTGCCCAGGTGGCGGCGCCGGTGGCGACGGCTGTGGCCCCGCAGCCCGGGGCCCCAGGAGCCCCGGCCGCCCCGGAGAAGACCACCTTTGATGTGGTCATCACCAACGCCGGCCAGCAGAAGATCCAGCTCATCAAGGTCGTGAAGGACGTCACGGGCAAGGGGCTCAAGGAGTGCAAGGATCTTGTGGACAACTTGCCGGCGGTGGTGAAATCCGGCGTCTCCCGCGAGGAGGCCGAGGACCTCAAAAAGAAGCTGGAGGCGGCGGGAGCCGAGATCCAGATCAAGTGATGACCACCAGACGCTCGTTCGGCCGGGTCGTGCCCCGCCTGGAACCGCCGAACTTCATTGCCCACCTGCTTCAGTCCTATGAGCGGTTCCTGCGGGAGGGCATACCTCAGGTGTTTGCGGAAGTGAGCCCGATCCGCGCTCCGGGCCGGGAGGACCTGTATCTGGAGCTCCTGGAGCCCGAGCTGGGCGAGCCCCGCTACGACGAGTGGGAGTGTCGTGATCGGAACCTCACCTATGCTGCGGCCCTGCGGGCCACGGGAAGGCTTTGGGTGGAGGGGAAGCTCCGCCAGGAGGCTGAGCTGTATCTGGCGGACATCCCTCTCATGACCCCGCGGGGCACCTTCATCATCAACGGCACAGAAAACGTGATTGTGAGCGAGCTTGTGCGCTCACCTGGCTTGTACATCACCCAAGATGAACCCCATCTCTTCCGCGCACACTTTCTTCCTGAGCAAGGGGCGTGGCTGGAAATTGAACTGGACGCGAAACGCTGGGGCCTCAAAGTCCGGCTCGATCGGCGTGCCACCGTGCCTGCCACCACCTACCTTCGCTCGTTGGGGATGGATACCCCGGAGATCCTCAGCCGTTACAGCCAAGTGGTCCCCTGGGAAGCCTTGGATGAGCTCATATCTCGCTGGAAGGCCGTGCTTTTGGCCGAGCCCATCGCTGCCGGCGATGAGGTCTGGCAGATCGGGGAGGAGCTGACCCTGGAGCGGGCAAAAGTCCTGAGCCGTTTAGGGCGAAGCACGGTGCGCGTCGCCCATCCGGCCGTTGCTCGTTCCCTCCTGGAGGAAAAGGTTGCTTCCCGCGAGGAGGCCATCCGCCTCATTTACTCCAAGTTCCGCTCGGGCGAACGGGTGCCCCTGGCCCAGGCCGAGGAGTACCTCGCGCGGTTCTACTTCCGGCCGGATACGTATCACTTGACGAAAGTGGGCCGGTTCAAGATCAACCGGAAGCTCGGCTATGAGCGCTCGGAAACACACCTTGTTCCTGACGACGTCTTTGCCGCTGTGGACCTGCTCCTGCGCGCCCCGGAGGAGCCTGATCTTTTGGATGAGCCGGATCACCTGGCGAACAAGCGGGTGCGGTTGGCGGGCGAGCAGGCCCAGGCTGCCCTGCGGGAGGGCCTGGTGCGCATGGCTCGCGTGGCCGAGGACAAGCTCATCCACCTCGAGCTTGAGGAAAAGGACCTGCTACGCCGGGTCGTATCCACCCGCACCATTCAGGCCGCCATCAACAGCTTGTTCTATACTGGGCGACTTTCCCAATTCCTGGAGCAGACGAACCCCCTGGCCGAGCTGACCCACAAGCGCCGCCTCTCCTCCGTGGGCAGTCCCGCCGCCCGCCGGGCCAAAGTGGAAATCCGTGACGTCCATCCCTCCCATTACGCCCGCATCTGCCCCATCGAGACCCCAGAGGGCCAGAACGTTGGTCTCATCACCTCCATGGCTGTCTACGTACGGGTCAACGAGTTTGGCTTTCTCGAGGCCCCCTACATTGTGGTGAAGAACGGTCGGCTCACCAAGGAGATCCGTTACCTCATGGCCGACGAGGAGGAGCGGTACAAGATCGCACCGGCCACGGTCAAGGTGGATAAGGACGGCCGGATCGTGGAAAAGCAGGTTTTGGTGCGTACCGGCCGCGAGGAGTTCCGCTTTGTAGCCCCTGCTGAGGTGGATTTTGTGGAGGTTTCCCCCAGTATGGCCTTGGGGGTGTCCACATCCCTCATCCCCTTCCTGGAGCACGACGACGCTAACCGTGCCCTCATGGGGGCTAACATGCAGCGCCAGGCCGTGGCTCTCCTGCGACCCCAGGCCCCTATTGTGGGCACAGGCATGGAGGCCAAGGCCGCCCAGGACTCCGGTGCAGCTATCGTGGCTGAAGAGGACGGCACTGTCGCATACGTGGACGCCCAAAAGGTCATCATCAAAGGGAAAAAGGGGGAGCATACCTATCGACTCCGGATTTTCGAGCGCTCCAACCAGGATACCCTCATCCACCAGCGACCTTTGGTGCGCAAGGGCGATAAGGTCAAAAAGGGCCAGGTCATCGCGGACTCCCAATTCACCGAGGGCGGCGAGCTTGCGTTGGGAGCGAACCTGCTCGTGGCCTTCCTGCCCTTTGAGGGCTACAACTATGAGGACGCCATCGTGGTCTCCGAGCGTTTGGTCAGGGAGAACCTCCTTGATTCCATCCACATCCAGGAATTCGAGGTGCGGGCGGAGGACACGAAGCTTGGGCCGGAGGAGATCACCGCGGACATCCCAAACCTCCCGCGTTCAGCCATACGCAATCTGGATGAACACGGAATTGTGCGGGTGGGCACGGAAGTGCGCACCGGGGACATCCTCGTGGGCAAGATCACGCCCAAGGGGGAGAGTGAGCCCACACCGGAGGAGCGCATCTTCCTCTCCATCTTCGGTGAGCGCATGCGCAACTTCAAAAACACCTCGTTGCGTATGCCGCCCATCACGGGCACGGCCACGGTCATCCGGGTAAAGCGCCTTTCCCGGGCGGCTGGGGACGAGCTGGAAGCCGGGGTGAACGAGCTTGTGAAGGTGTACGTGGCCCAGCGCCGCCGGGTGGCGGTGGGCGACAAACTCGCGGGCCGCCACGGAAACAAAGGGGTCATCGCCGCCATACTGCCCGTGGAGGACATGCCTTTCCTTCCCGATGGCACCCCTGTGGACGTGATCCTGAACCCGTTGGGCGTCCCCTCGCGCATGAACCTGGGGCAGATCTTTGAGACCAACGTGGGTTGGCTAGCGCACCTGCGGGGGGAGAAGATCGCCTCCCCGCCCTTCGATGGCGCCAAGGAAGCGGAGATCCTCGCCCAGCTCAGCGAGGAACTCCAAAAACGCGGGCTTTCTGGGGACGCACGCGCGGATGGGAAGGTCACCCTGCGGGATGGCCGCACAGGCGAGCCCTTCAAATCGCCGGTGACCGTCGGCGTCCTTTACCTGCTCAAGCTGGAGCACATCGCGGCGGACAAGATCCATGCTCGTTCCACTGGCCCGTATGCCCTCATCACCCAGCAGCCGCTGGGTGGGCGCGCTCACTTCGGTGGGCAGCGGCTCGGCGAAATGGAGGTGTGGGCGTTGGAGGCCTATGGTGCCGCTTCCCTCCTCCAGGAGATGCTCACCCTCAAAAGTGACGATGTGCGGGGCCGGGTCGCGCTGTACAAGGCCATCCTGCGGAACGAGGACTTCCCCCGGCCGGGCATACCCGAATCCTTCAAGGTGCTGTGGCAAGAGCTCCGCTGCCTTGGGCTGTCCCTCAAAGCCTTTGATAAAAGCGGCCGGGAGCTGGATATAGTCTGAGCATGGAGGAACGAGCTGCAGGGCTGATCCTGTTCCGCGAGAACTCCGGACGGCGGGAATACCTGCTCATCAAAAACAGACGTGGTGGACATTGGGGCTTCCCCAAAGGTCATGTGGAGCCCGGGGAGGATGACTTTCAAGCGGCCCTGCGGGAGGCTGCTGAGGAGGTCAATATCAGCCGAATCCAGCTCGTCCCGGGCTTCCGAACTGTGGTGCGCTACACCTTTTCTCGGCAACGCGGGACCGTGAGAAAAGAGGTGGTGCTTTTCCTGGCTCGTACAGACGAGGAGGGCCAACCCTTTCGCGAGGAGGTGGAGGACATGGCTTGGCTGGGCTTCCCTGAGGCCCTCCGATGCATCACTTTTGCCGAACAACGTGAGGCCCTGCGTCAGGCAGAAGAGTGGTTAAAAGCCGGTTAAAACCGGCCCGCTTATGAACAGCGCGACAATCGTCTCGGTGTGCGTATTGGCCCTCACTTATTTCTTAATCCTCTCCGGCCGACTCTCCCAGGCCTTGGGCGCCTTTCTGGGCGCGGTGACCATGATGCTGGCAGGCGTGGCCTACGGCTTTTATTCCCCTCACGAGGTAGCCGAGGTCATCGACGTCGACACCGTCTGGCTGCTTTCTGGGATGATGATCATCGTTGGGCTTCTACAACGCACCGGCTTCTTCCAATTCCTGGCCATCAAGGTGGCCAAATGGTCCAAGGGGAATCCGTTGGTGCTTTTTTTGCTCCTGGCTCTGGCCAGCGCCGTGGTCTCCATGTTCCTGGACAACGTCACCACCATGCTCGCCTTTTTCCCCGTCACTCTCTCCATTGCTGAGGTGTTGGGGATATCCCCGCTGCCCCTTATTTTGGGGGAGACCATGGGGGCCGACCTGGGCGGGGTGTTCACCCTCATTGGTGATCCGCCCAACATGATCATTGGCTCTGCAGGCAGGCTCACCTTCACCGACTTTCTCACCCATGCTGCGCCGGTGGCCCTCGCGTCCCTGGCCGCCGCATTTCTTTTTTTGGTCTTCCGCTACCGAAAGTTCTTGCGGTCTCAGGCTGAGAGAGTCGAGATCCTACGAGAGCTGGATGAGCACAAGGTTCTGACCGATCGCAAGGCCATGGTCCGGCTACTCCCCATCTTTGCTTGCGTTATCCTGCTCTTTGTGGCCCACGCGTGGCTACGGGTTACCCCAGGCTTGATCGCCCTTGCCGGCGCGGCTGGGGCTATCGTTTCACTGCGCCCCAAGACAGAGGCAGTGCTAGAGAGCATCGACTGGGAGCTCTTGATCTTCTTGCTTTCTTTGTTTGTGGTGGTGGGCGGGCTCAACCGCAGCGGTGCCTTGCCGTACTTGGCGCGCAAGCTGAGCGCGCTGGGCCACGGTTCGCTGACGCTTTTGGCTCTCCTTTTCTTCTGGGGTGCGGGGCTTCTCTCCCTTCTCATCAGCGCGGTCCCGGCCACGGTGGCTTTCGTGCCCATGGTGCAGGAGCTCGGCGCGCTGGGCGTTCCTGTCAACCCCTTGTGGTGGGCCTTGGCTTTGGGCATTGGTGTTGCCAGCCCAGCCACGCCATTTGCCACCACCGCGAACATCGTGGTGGTCAACCTGGCCCGGCACAGCTCTGCCCCCCTCAACCAGCGAAGCTGGTTGGGCGTGGGCATCCCCGTGTACCTCGTGGCCGGGCTCACGGCCAGTGTGCTTCTTTGGCTAGCCATAAGGACCGGATGGTTCATGTGAAGGAGGTCAGAGTTGAGCTTTGTGCAGGAAGTTCTTCCTGGGCTCTTCCTTGTAGATGTCGATCATTTTGGTGAGCCAGGGCTCGGGGGGGCCTACATCCTCACGGCCGGCAATGCCACAGCCTTGATTGATAGCGGCACCTCTCGCTCCAAGGAGCGCGTGCTGCGAGCTCTGGCGGAGCTCGGTTTGGCCCGGGACCAAGTGCATTGGATCTTCCTCACCCATGTGCACTTGGACCACGCTGGGGGAGCAGGCGCGTTAGTATGGGAGTTTCCGCGCGCCAAGGTGGTCGTTCATCCGCGGGGTGCCAAACATCTCCTGGACCCAAGCAAGCTCCTGGCCTCCACCCAGAGTGCGACCGGGCCGCGGTTCCGCTTTTATGGCGAAGCCCGGCCCATCCCCGAGGAGCGTGTGCACCCTGCCCAAGACGGCGAGACCTTTCCCCTGGGCTCTCTGCACATAAACGCTGTGGATGCTCCTGGCCATGCCCCCCATCACCTCTGTTTCCTCGTGCCCGAGCAGGGGCTCCTTTTCACTGGTGACGCCGCCGGCCTCTATCTGAAAGGGCACCTTTTGCCCACCACAGTTCCGCCGAGCTTCGATTTGGAGGCGTGGTTGGCAACCCTGGCCAGGTTGGAAGCCCTTGCGCCCAAACTCCTTCTTTTCACTCATTTTGGTCCGGGCAGCCCCGCGCTCCTTGGGGAATACCGAAAACTTCTTGTCGTCTGGGTGGAACGCGTGCGCCGCTTTATGGATCTGCCGGAGGAGGACGCGGTGGCCTCCGTATTACAGGAGCTTGCGGCCGAAGGCTGGCCCATGGGCCCTGGGGTTTCCGGGGACTGGTCCATGTCCGTGCGCGGCGTCCTCCACTACTTGCGGCGCAAGGAGGCCAAGGGTTGATCGCTTACGTGCTCCTCCCGGTCCCTGGGGCCGCGGGCTTCGATTACCGCGTGCCGGCAGGAATGGAGGTAGAGCCTGGGGTTTGGGTGGAGGTCCCATTTCGCAAGCGTTCGCGTTTAGGGATCGTCCAGGGGTTGCGAGAGGAGCCAGCATACCCAGGCGAGCTGCAGGAGATTAGACGTGTGCTGGGGAAAGCCCTGCCCCCGCACTTTTTCCCTGTTCTGTCGCGGCTCAGTCGCGAGGCCTGCACCGCGCTGGGTATGACCGTGGCCCACGTGGTTCCCAAACCCGTAAGCCAGAGAGCAGCGCCTTCAAGACTTCCCTTTTTCTATAGCGAGCCGGAGAAACACGTGGAGTTGACCGCCGAGCAGAGGAACGCGGTGGCCGCCATTGCGGAGGGGATTGGACGAGGCCGGAAGTTTCTGCTCTTCAGTCCACCTGGGGCAGGAAAAACTGAGGTCTACCTTGCCTGCGCCCGCATCGCTAAAGAAGCAGGTTACGCCTCTCTTCTTTTGGCGCCGGAGATCTCCCTTCTTCCCCAGCTTTGGGCCCGGGCAAAACGAGCGTTGGGCGAGCCTCCCGCCGTCTATCACGGCGAGATTTCGCCCAGTACCCGCTGGCGAGTTTGGCAAGACGCCCTGAGCGGCCGCGTGGCCGCCGCCGTGGGCACCCGTTCCGCCGTGTTTCTCCCCTTTCCGCGTGCAGGGCTCATGGTGGTTGATGAAGAGGGCGAGCCTGCCTATAAGGAGGAGATGGCGCCCCATTATCACGCGCGTGCGGTGGCAGAAGCCCGGGCGGAAACAGAGAAAACCGCGGTGGTCCTGAGCTCTGCCGCACCGGCAGTGGAGACATTCTTCCGCGCGGAAAAGGGGGAGCTGGCCCTGGTCCAGCTCACCCACCGGGTGGCGGGGCATCCTCCCACGGTGCGCGCGGTCCCCAAAGGGGAGGAGGTCCTTGGCCCGGAGCTGCGGGAGGCCATGACCCGTCATCTTCTCCATGGCGGCCAAGTCGTTCTTTTTCTGAATCGCATTGGTTTTTTCACCGGGGCCTCATGTCGGCGCTGTAAGGAGATCTTGCGTTGCCCAGGCTGCGAGGTTCCCCTTGTATTTCATCTCGTGGAGAGGGTTTTTCGCTGTCATGCCTGCGGCGCGGATTTTTCGGACCCCGCTTGCGGCAGGTGTGGCGGCACACGGTTTCGTCTCTTCGGGGCAGGCACGGAGCGGTTGGAACATGAGGTGCGGCGCCTCTTCCCGGACGTTCCAGTAGCCCGGTTGGATCAAGAGACCGCACGGGATAGAGACCACATCCTTTCCGCGTTTGCGGCCGGGAAAGTACAGGTCCTTGTGGGAGCGCAAATGGTGGGGAAAGGCTTGGATTTTCCCAAAGTGACCCTGGTGGGCATTGTGGATGCCGATCAGCTTTTGGCTGCTCCCACGTTCTACGCCGCAGAACGGACGTTTCAGCTTATCCTGTCCGCGATTGGCCGAGCAGGCCGTGGCCCATGGCCTGGCGAAGTTTTTGTTCAAACAAACATGCCTGACTACTACGCCATTGCTTCCGCCCTGCGCGGCGATTTCCAAGGCTTTTATCAAAAGGAGCTGAGCTTTCGCCGGGTTCTACGTTACCCGCCGTTTTCCCGTATCATGCGGATCCTTGTGCGTGGGAAGCACGCCGAGGCCCAAGCTTTGCAGCTCGCTCGAGCTTTGGCGGAGAAGGGATTGGAAGTGCTTGGTCCGGCCAAGCTCCACCCTTTGCGGGGAGAGCTCAGGTATCAAATCCTCGTGCGCGGCGAGGCAAATTTGCCTGGGCTTTTGAAAAAGGCCCTTCCTATGATCCCTCAGAACGTGCGGGTTGAGCCGGATCCTCTCTGGCTGGGCTAGGCCACGGGCCAAAAACCTCGTTCGTACCAGATCCGCTGGCGCAGATCCTCGTCCATGGCGGCCAGGAGATCGAGGTGGGTTTGTTCCCACCGCGCCAACGAAGCGTAGAGTTCAGCCAGTCCTGGAGGAGCACTCTTTGCTTGTTCCGTGTAAAACGCCACAGCCCGCTCCTCCAAGGCCATTCCTGCGTAGATAGCGGCGGCCTCAAACCCTGCGGCCTCGATCTCTTTTTTAACAGCCTCAGTAAGAACGGCTGAGGCTACCTCCACTGGCTCAGGCCTAGAGGTCCCGATTTTTCCCGTGCGCCAAAGTTCAGCCAGGAACTGGGCGAGGTATTCTTTGTGGCGCATCTCCTCCTGGGCAAGGATGGTGAAAACCTCGCGCACTCCAGGCGATTGGGCGGAACGAGCAGCGTGCTCATAAAAAGCTCGGCCGCGCTCCTCAAGGAGAATGGCGCCCTTCAACACATCCTCTGGTGTCTTCACCTTCGCTCCTTTCTCGTTCATTTTAACCTGGCGAAGGCGAGCCTCGTGGGCAAGGGCTGCCAAAAGCTCCTGTCTTCGTGCCAAAGGCATCGTGCAGCGCAAGATTTCACCCCGCACTTCACCACAGCCCAAAACCTCCCCTTCCAGGCACAGGGCCACATACCCTTGGGGGAGGCCAGGCTTGCGGATCGTTCGACCCAAGAGGAGCAGTTCCAGCTCGGAACGGTCGACCTCCACCCGACGGGCCGTGATGAGGGACCCCAGGAGTTGAAGGCCAAAGCTCGTAGGCTTAAGCCCACGGGGATGGATGCGAAAAAGCCGTATGCCCAAGGCATGGATGCGCACCTCCGTTGGCCAACCCGCAGCTGTGGTGAGCCAAATAGCATCTCCACGCACCACCAAACTGCCGGGGAGCTCATCGACCCCGAACTCCTGAAGCACAGCCCGTGCTTCCTCAAGCGGGTCTTTCCAGGACGGCAACGAACCCCCCTTCGGAGTCAAGGTGATGAGGATAGAATCGCACAGCCTTTTTGAGCTCCGAACCAAACGCCAAAGGCCCAAAGGATTCCAGGCCCCGGGCGTGAGGCACAGGGGGCTCGAAAGGGATGAGTGCGGCCAGACCTTTGCTCAGAACGTGGCTTATCACGCCCTCGTTTTCCTCCGGGGCAATGGTGCAGGTGGAGTAGACAACACGCCCGCCGGGGCACACGAGCTCTAGCGCTCGCACCAAAAGCCTGATTTGCAACGCCGCCATTCTTTGAATGGTGCCCAACGCCGCGCCCTTGCGTAGGTGGGGGTAACGCCTGGCCACGCCTTCCGCTGAACATGGTGCGTCCACTAGCACCCGGTCAAAAACAGCCGTTCCGGGGAAGCGTTCGCCGGGGCATTCCGTGACCACCACGCATCGGGTCCCCAGGCGATAAACGTTGGCAAGCAGGGCCTGGATGCGTTTGGGGGAAGCATCATTGGCCACAACCAGCCCCCGGTCCTCCATGTACTGTGCTATTTGCGTGGTCTTCCCTCCAGGGGCAGCGCAGAGGTCAAGGATGCGCTCTCCAGGCTTGGGCTCCAAGGCCTTCACGGGCAAAAGCTGTGTGGCCTCCTGCGCATAAAAGTGTCCCAGCCAGTGTTCTACCGTGTTTCCGATGGAGATGAGCCCTGTCACTTGAAAGCAGGAGGCATCCCAAGGCAAGGGATGCAGCGCAAAACCTTTGCGTTCCAATCGGCGACGCAAGCTCTCCGGATCGATGCGCAAAGTGTTGGCACGAATCACGGTGGGCAATGGCCGATGCAGTGCGTCCCAAAAGGCCTCCCAGTCGTCAATGATTTCCTTGTACCGTTCCACATGCGATCATAGCAAACGCTCTGGAAACTCGCACCCGTAATGTGCCAAGACGTCGGTACCACCCCGGGAGGCCCGAAAACTCGATCCACGCCGAGCCTGTCCAGAATACGGGGGAAACACAGCGACTCGTGGGAAAGAGAATAGCCACGTTTCTGAACCCCACGGAATGGGAGCTTCCCCGCCATCCATGTGCCATGATGCAGCCGTGCCCGGTTTTACAGTAGGCCCTAGCCTCAGCTTTCAGAAACCCCTCTTCTTGCTCAAGGAGAGGATGTAAAACTCCTCGTCATCCGTGAGCGGGAGCGCTCCACCTGGCCGCTGTGCCCTTTCTTCCCTTAGGGAACTGGGCAGGTCTTGCCCCAAGCGGGGCAAAGCATTGGTGCTGAAGAGCGGAGATCTTGTCAGGGTTGTCCCCAATGTGGCCTTGTCCGGGATGTCTTTTACGTTCGCCTGGACCAGGGCGAAGGGCTTTCCCGGCTCCCAGGCCCAGTGTGCAGAACAAGAGTTCGTGAATCTCTGGCGCGCGGGATATGGCGCATGGCCTGGGAAGAAGAGCCAAGCCCTCTTTTCGTCGCAGGCACCAGGCCAGGCGTTTTCTCCCGGGCCCCGTGCGCTTGCGGGCGGCACAAACTTTTTTTCATTTTTTGGAAAGTGCGGCGGAGCGAAGGGTGTGGTCGGCGGGAGCGGTCCCTAAGACCGGCCAGGCTCTCTGTTTGGTAGCGTTGCCCCCACTCACGCGCCACGGCGCGAGATGTTCCCCGAAAGCGGGCTGTCTGGGAGATGCTCCCGGTGCGCAATTAGGGCTCCACCGGTTTCCTTCTCGTTCTCAGGATTCACGGGCCACACCTTGTGGTGGGTGAGGTCCAGCAAAGCTGTTTTCTTCTTCCGTGTTGTCCAGCGTTCTTAGTTTCGGGACACCGGCTTGTTTTCACCACCCCTGGATAAACATTTGCCCTGGTCTCGATCTCTAAAGAGCGGGTCTTGACACAGAGATGGACTTA
>CAYSAN010000009.1:0-62704 GCA_964429165.1 uncultured Thermotogaceae bacterium | reverse complement strand
AGGCCTGCTACAACGGGCGGTGCGAGGTGGCCTTGGACCAAGGCGGCTGCGGCGGCATGGGCTTGCGCGTGAAGCTGTGAACTGATCACCCGGTGGTCCAGGGGGCACCCGGCACCACCCCACGCAAAGCGTTCGCTGATACTGAAAAATCCTTGCTCGGGCGCCCCTTCTTCCTTTAGCGCATCCTGTGGGCATCACACCGGGAAGATCTTCAAGCTCCCAATTGCAGGGACTTCACAACTTTTTGCCCCCCGCATAAAATGAAAGTGGTGGAAAGGGGGGATGATGCATAAGGCGGTGCTGTTGGGTTTGGCGGTCATTTCTGTGTTGGCCTGGGCAAAAGGTCCCGTGAACCTGGCCATCGTGTGGCACATGCACCAGCCGCTTTACTGGAACCGCCTCACCGGCGAGTACGAACTACCCTGGGTTCGCGTGCATGCGGTGCAGGAGTATGTGGATTCCCCGCGGATTCAGCTGGAGTTTCCCGGCATCAAGGTGACATATAACCTGCAACCCAGCCTCCTTTGGCAGACCTTGGACTACGCGGAAATAACGGAGGAAGAACGCGCACGGGGTGGTCTTTACGAGCTCATTGGGGCGGTGGACAACCACTTGAAGTGGACTTGGGCTGTGATCACTGACCCACGCAGCCTCTCCCCGGAGGACCGGGCGAGGATGCAAGAGCAGTTCTTCTGGCTCAATCCCTATATGCTTCGGCCGGGCGGTAAGTACTACGATCCCTACTACGCCCAGCTCAACGTTCTCAAGGGGCAAAGGGCTTTCACCGATCAAGAGCTGCTTGATGCAGCGGGCCTCTTCCTCCTTTGGCAGATCTCCCCGGAGCTTCATCAGGAACTTGGGCTGTTGGACCTGCGTGGCAAACGCAACTGGACTAAGGACGACATCGTGCGGGTGATCCGCGCCCAGCACCGGGTGATCACCCAGGTGGTCGACTACTACCGCCGGGCCCAGGAGTTCGGAGCGGAACTCATCACCAGCCCCTTCTACCACCCCATACTCCCCATCCTAGCTGAATACGGATGGGATGGGGATGTGTTGGCCCAGGTTGCCCTTGGCCAGGAGCAGCACACCCGGCTGTTTGGGAAAAAAGCGGTGGGCGTGTGGCCTCCTGAACAAGCGGTGTCCGAAAAAGCCATGGCCCTGTTAGCCAAGGCCGGGTTCAAGTGGACCGTGGCCGACGAGTGGAGCTTAAGCGCCGCGCTGGGCCGCGGCCCCACTCCCGCTGAGCTCGCCCAGCCCTGGCGGCTTGGGGACATCGCCATCTTTTTCCGCGACCACAACATCTCCGACAAAATCGCTTTCTCCTACGGAAACAAACCCACGGCCGAAGCGGTGGCGGACTTCATGAACGAAATCCGCAAATACTGGTCTATCCTTGCAAATCCCGAGGAGCACGTGGTCGTGGTGGCCCTGGACGGGGAGAACTGGATGTTCATGGCTGGCTATCCCGACAACGGCCGGGAGTTTTTGCGTGCCTTGTATCGGGCGTTGCTCCAGGCTGATTGGGTCCGCACCGTCACCCCCGCGGAGTTCCTGGCCAAAAAGGCTGTGGGAGCCGTGCTCCCTCGCCTGCCCGTGGGCTCGTGGGGTGGGGACCTCTCCACCTGGCAAGGTGAGCCTGAGGAGGACGAGGGGTGGGCCAGGCTTGCCGAGGTCAGAAGAGCTGTGTTCGCGCGCGACCCCAATCCCCAGGCCCTGCAGGCACTATACGCGGCACAGGGCTCGGATTGGTTCTGGTGGTATGGCGACGACCAGGACTCCGGCACTGACGACCTCTTCGACTGGCTGTTCAAGGCCCACCTAATCGGTGCATACCGCGCCGCCGGCTACGCGGAGGCGGAGATCCCCACCGCGCTCTTTCTGCGCCTCCTGATCCCAGTGCGGGCCAACCTGGGTGAGGTGAAGCCCACCCTGGATGGGCACATCACCCACGCCACGGAATGGAGCGAGGCCGTGGTCTACGCAGGACAGGGAGCAATCCGCACCTTTGCTTTGGCCTATGGTGAAAGCTACCTCTACGTGCGCGTGGATCTGACTAGGCCAGCGCGAGAGCTCATTGGTTCTGATCTGCGGCTCGTTCTGTACGCCAGCGGAAGGCCAGGGGAAAGGGTGAACATCGTCACTCGCCACAGTGGGGTCCAGCTGGGATTTGCTCTCGCCTCCGCGGTGGAGATGGAGTTCGCCAAGATCCGCGCAGACGGTTCAGGCTACGTCTTTCGCTATGGGGCTGACGGAAGAGGTGGTTGGCGGCTGACCTCGCCGGCCCGGACCCTCCTGTACCGGAAGGCTGCTGTGGGTGAGGTCGTGGAGTTCATGGTGCCGTTCGAGGAGCTGGGAGTGGAGCCGGGGCAAGCGCTTACGGTGGCCGTGACGATGGAACGGCCAACGGAGCTTGTGGGCAAGGCCCCAGACCGCCCGCTCTTTGCCCGCATCCCCACCCTCATCCGCGGCACGGAGATCTGGGCCATGGAGGACCCCCAAGGCGATGACTTTGGTCCCGGCACGTACGTTTACCCCTTGAACAAGGTCTTCGCGGAAGCCCCCGGCCTTTTCGACCTCGTTCGCTACGCGGTCTACGATGCCGGCGATGCTTGGCAGCTGGCGTTTGACTTCCCAGCTCTGCCCAACCCCTGGAACGGACCACATGGGTTCTCTCACCCCATCATCTTCGTGTACTTGGACGTGGCCCAGGGCGGCCGCACCGACGCCCACGAAGAGGGTAAAGCGGCGCAGGTCGCGTTTCATACTGCTCATCCTTGGGATTACGTGCTCAAGATCGCGGGTTGGCCAGGGTATGGTCGACACCTGTGGACCGCCGGCGGGGAGGGGCCATACCTCCTGGACGTGGCCTCTGACCCCAAGCGGGGACGGGTCATCGTGACGATCTCCAAGAAGGTGATCCCGGAGATCCGCGGCTGGCACTACGTGCTGGTGGGCTCCCAGGATGGTTATGGTCCCAACCACATCCGCCCCATCGGCAGGGCCGCTGGGGAATGGACCGGCGGCGGCTGCCCTGATCCCATGTGGGCGCCCCAGATCTACGACGTCCTCGCGTCCACTGTGGATGCTCAGCGCAAAATGCTCACAGGCTACGTGCCGGGAAGAACCTACGCTGTGGTGCTTCCCGTGGAAGTGAGGTGAAAGGGGGGTGAGAGCGGAAAAATTTTCCTGCGTGTAGGTAAAAGAAGATCGCTTGCGAAGATGAGAGTGAGGTGGAAAGGAGGTTTCATGAGGCGCGTCGTGGGATTGGCAGCCATATTCCTAGCTGCGTTAGTTTTTGAAGCCTTGGCGCAAACCAGTGCCTGTCCACCGGGAAAATACGCGGTGACGTTTCGGTACACACCGCTTGCTGGGGAAACAATCCGGTCAGTGAGCCTGCGGGGCTCGTTCAACAACTGGGGCGAGTGGCCCATGACCAGGCAGCCCGATGGCTCTTGGGCCATCACAGTATGCCTTGACCCCGGTGAGCATCAATACAAGTTCTACATCAACGGGCGTTGGCCGCGGGACATGGCCACGGATCGGGCGGGTGGGCCCGTGGACCCCGAGGCCCACGGCTACGTGGACGACGGGTTTGGCGGCCGCAACGCCGTGCGCCGCGTGGGCCTGTACTTCTCCGGCACCTGGGACTTCAAGACGCGATTGCTGCCCTCCCCGCTCATCGAGCGAAACCACATTTCCCTCACCATGCCCATCCACGGCCTCTCCCTGACCAGCCTCACCCGAATGGGCTGGGGTGGCGCGTTCGAGGAGCAGGGGTTTGAGGTCTCCGGGCTCATCCTGGGGGCCACGCCGCTCAAGGCCGGAATGTACTTTGATCCCCAGGCCGTCAAGTACAAGCACACCTTTTTGGAGCTGAAGCCGCCCCTTCCTGGTCTCGACCTCACCGCCAAGGCCGAGCATTGGGCTGAGGGCTATCTGCCCGCAGGGCGCTGTCCAGTGGAAGTGACGTTCGTGTTCGATCCGCGTGGGGGCACATTCAGCTCGGTGACGGTGGCAGGGGAGTTCAATGGTTGGAGCCCAACGGCCACGCCCATGATCTTCGATCCAGTTACCGGTCTTTGGTCCGTGAGGGTGCGCCTGGATCCGGGCACGGTGCGGTACAAATACGTGATCAACGGCTCCTGGGTGGGGAACATGTCCAGCGACCATCCTGTAGGCGGTGGGCCTGTGGACGCCGCGGCGGATGGCTACGTGGACGATGGCTTCGGCGGGCAAAACGCCGTGCGCATCGTGAGAAGCGTCTGCCGGGCTGACTTGGTCCCCGTCACTTTCCGGTATAGGCCGCGGGCTTGGCAAAGCGAAGTGTATGAGATCAGGATTCCCGGGGCCTGGCCAGCCTATACGGGCTATGGCTGGTGGAATCCTAACGATTCCCCCTCCTTGAGCCCACAGCCCGACGGAACGTGGGCCGTGACCCTGCTGCTCCAGCCCGGCACCTTCATCGAGTACAAGTATTGGATTCGCGATGACACCAATACCTCGGGGTACTGGGTTCCGAACATGGCCGATTTTGGCGGGGAGGGACCGGCTGATCCCGCTGCCCATGGGTATCGCTGGGGCGGAAACGCCGTGCGGTTTGTGGGCGACCCCATGCCGGCTTATATGCGCTACACCTTCGACATCAAGCTCGGCAACATCACAACTACCCTGCGGTTCGAGGACTGCTCCTGCGGCATCATGTTCAAAGACCTCGCGCTCAAGCTCAAAGACATCTCCCTGTGCTGCGGCATCACCCTCTCCAGCGAGCTCTACTTCACTAAAGCCGGGTTTCAGCACCTGAAGCTCTCCGCGGACAACCTCTTCAGCCCCTGCTGTGGCATCACCATGGGAGTGGATGTGGAGTTCGGCACAACCTTCAAGAAGGTCTCCCCGCGGTTCTCCTGGGCAGGGATGTTGGGCTGCTTCACCGTCTACGGCGATGCCCGCGTCAGCGCTCTTTCCATCGAGGGCATCGAGATCTACGGGTGGAGGATCCGTTGCGACCTTGCGCCATGTGGGTACCTCGAGGTCCTCACCGCCCTGAACGTGGGGAAGATCGAGGAGATCTTCCGGGCTGACATCTTCCGTGACAACGAGTACCAAATGGTGAAGCTTGGGTTCTGCGGGCCGGGTTGCTGCGGCGGTTCCTGGAATTTGGCGATCACCACGTTCTTCAGCCCCACAGGCGGACTCTTTGGGATCAGGCGCATGTGGATCGACGCGGAGTTCCCGCTCATGCCGAACCTGCGGGTGGTGCTGAACGTGTCGCCCACCTTGGGCGAGGCCTATGCCGGGTTCGTCTGGAGCTTTTGAGAGGAAGGCAAGGTTTTGTTGGGGTAAAATGGGAGGACCCGCAAGGGTCTAATAAGGAGGTCAGGTATGAAAAAGCTGGTGTTGGCGCTATTGGCTGGTGTGGCGGTTTGGGCCTGGGCGGCCCAGCCGGGGAAGATCCTGATCTGGGCTGACGATACCCGGGCTCCCGTGTTCCGGGAGATCGGCGCGGAGTACACGAAGATCACCGGCATCCCCGTGGAGGTGGTGGAGATCCCATTTGGCGCTATTCGGGATCAGTTCATCACTGCGGCCCCCACGGGTGAGGGCCCGGACCTCATCATCGGGGCTCACGACTGGGTGGGCGAGCTTGCCGCAAGCGGGCTTCTGGAGGAGATCCTCCTCCCACCTGAACTGCAAGCGCTGTTTGATCCCGTGAGCCTTGAGGCCTTCGTTTACGGCAGGCTCTATGGCCTCCCCTATGCCCGCGAGGGCGTGGGCCTCCTTTATAACAAGGCCTTGGTTCCGGCGCTTCCCGCCACGTTTGAGGAGCTCATCGAACTTGCGCGCAAGCTCACTGACCCGACCCTCCCTCAGTACGGCTTTGTGGTGCAGAACCCTGATCCCTACCACGCATTCCCGTTCATCTCCGCGCTGGGCGGCTACATCTTCGGCTACGATGCTGAGGGGAAGCTGAACCCGTGCGATGTGGGCTTGGACAGCCCCGGTGCCATCGCAGGGGCGGAGATCTTCCAGGCCTTGTTCGCGGAGGGCCTCATCCCCGCCGGGCTGGATTGGGACACCTGGACGAGCTTGTTCGTGGAGGGCCGCATCGCCATGGTCATCACCGGGCCGTGGTTTGTGGGCCGGGCCAAGGCCGCGGGGATCGACATCGGTGTGGGGCCCCTCCCGCCCATTCGGGGCAAAGCCCCCAAGCCCTTCGTGGGCGTGCAGGGCGTGATGGTCTCCGCCTTCTCCCCCAACCTCCCGGTGGTGTACGACTTCTTGTTCAACTACTTCGCCACGAAGAAGGCCATGCTCGCCCTTTACGCCAAGGACCCGCGCATTCCCGCGTTCCTGCCAGCCTACAACGAGGTGGCAGCGGACCCGATCCTCAGGGGCTTTGCTGAGTCCATCGCCAATGGTGTGCCCATGCCCAACATCCCGCAGATGTCCGCGGTGTGGGGCGCCTGGTACGACGCCATGGCCCTGATCGGGAACCTCACGGCCACGCCTGCTGAGGCCCTGAAGAAGGCCGCGGACAGCATCCGCGCCGTGTTGGCCTGCAAGTAACTCTTAAGGGGGGCGGGGCCATTGTCCCCGCCCCCCTTCCACCATGCTCAGACCACGCTTAGGCCCCATGTCCAGCGCCTTGCTCAAGGTGGTGTTTTTTTCGCTGTTCGACGCCATTGCCCTTTACTTCCTCATCCTTCTTGTGTGGGAAAAGAGCTGGCTTCTTGTGGGGCTGCTGGCCGGCGGGCTTGTGGGGCTTAACGTCCTCGCCTTCTCCCGCCGAGTTTATCCCTTCCGCTATCTTGCGCCGGGCCTCCTTTTCCTGACGCTCATGGTGGTGCTCCCGCTCGTCTACACGGTCTACATCTCCTTCACCAACTACGCCACGGGCAATATCCTCACCAAGGCCCAGGCGCTCGAGGTTCTGGCCAAGCGCTATTTTCTCCCCCCCAACGCGCCCACCTTCACGTTTCGCGCCTACGGAACAGCGGATTCCCTCTACGCCCTTTACCTTTTCGGGCCCGCTGGGGAATACCTGCTTTTTCCGGACGGCCAGCTGAGCACCATGGAAGGGCACAGTCGTCAGGACGCCGATGGAGATGGTATACCCGAGGCCATTGATGGTCGTCCGCTTCTGTCCACAGCCGATGTGGCCCGCTTTCTGACTTTGCTGCAGAAGCTGGAGGTGCCCTTTGGCGAAGGAGTCCTGCGCATCACCACCCTGAGCACGATGCGCGTTTATTCGCGGCAGTACGCCTACGACCCCCGGCGGGATGTCCTCACCGATCGGCGCACTGGGAAGGAATACCGGCCGCAGGGCGGTAACTTTGTTTCCGCGGACGGAGAGAAACTTGACCCAGGCTGGGTCACATTCGCCGGCCTCGCCAATTACGTCAAATTCCTGAGCGACCCCCTTTATCACCTCGCGTTTGTGCGCGTCTTTGCCTGGACTGTGACCTGGGCTGTGCTCACCGTGGTCCTGAGCTTTGCCCTCGGGCTGGGGTTGGCAATCCTCCTCAACGATAAGACCTTGCGCTTTCGCAAGCTATACCGCTCGCTCCTCATCGTGCCTTACGCCATACCCGCGTTCATCTCCATCCTCATTTGGCGGGGGTTCTTCAATGTGGAAGTGGGCCTTCTCAACCGCGTCCTCAGCCAGGCCTTTGGGGTGCGGGTTCCTTGGCTTACCACGCCGTTTTGGGCGCGGTTCTCCTGCATCGTCACCAACGTCTGGCTCACTTACCCCTACATGATGCTCGTCTGCCTTGGGGCTTTGCAATCCATCCCCGAGGAGATGTACGAAGCGGCCAAAGTGGACGGAGCCACGGGCTGGCGCAGGTTCATGCACATTACTTTTCCCTTGCTTCTCATCTCCGTGGCGCCTCTCCTCATCGGGTCCTTTGCCTTCACCTTCAACAACTTCACCCTTATTTGGCTCCTGACACGCGGCGAGCCGGTGGTGGAGATCGGCAGCCGCGCTGGCGCCACGGACATCCTCCTTTCGTACGCCTACAAGCTGGCGTTCATGGGTGGACGGGGTGCGGAGTACAACATGACCGCCGCTTTGGCGGTGATCATCTTTGCCATCTTGGTCCTCATCTCCGGGGTTAGCTTCGCGCGCACGAAGGCCTTGGAGGAGGTATCCCGTGGCCTTTAGAAGAAGATCCCCGCGCTTTTGGGCTGGCCGATTCATCCGCAACTTCTTGGCCTGGGTGGCCATCGCCTTCGCCCTCTTCCCCGCAGCCTTCGTGCTGGGGACCTCCTTCGACCCCGTACAGAACTTGCGCACAGCCAGCATCATCCCTGCGCAGCCCTCGTCAGAAAACTACCTTTATCTCTTCCGGGAACGGCAGGAGATCAACTTTCCGCGCTGGCTTTTGAACACGGTGTACGTGGCGGGCTTCACCGCCAGCGTTAGCGTTTTTCTCTGCGCGCTTGGAGCCTACGCGTTTTCGCGGTTCAGGTTCCGCGGCCGCCGCACCGGACTCCTCACCATCCTCCTGGTCCAAATGTTCCCCCAAACCGTGGGCATGGTGGCCATCTACCTCATCCTCCAAACCATCGGAAAACAGTTCCCTTGGCTTGGACTGAACACTCATCCTGGTCTCATCCTCGTCTACCTGGGCGGGGCCATCGGGTTCAACACTTGGTTCATGAAAGGGTATTTCGACACGATCCCGCGGTCCCTGGAGGAATCAGCCCTGGTGGACGGCGCCTCCCCATTCCAGGCCTTTTGGCGCATCGTGCTGCCCGTGGCCAGACCTATTCTCGCTGTGGTGTTCGTCATCCAGTTCATCAGCGTGTATTCCGAGTACCTCTTGGCGAGCTTGATCTTAAAAGGCATGGACAAGTACACCCTGGCGGTGGGGCTGCAGCTTTTCATTGGGGAGGCGTATAACCGCCGGTGGGGCAGTTTCGCCGCGGCGGCCGTGATTGGCGCAGCCTTGATCCTCCTCATCTTCTACGCCTTGCAGTCCCAGATCATCTCTGGGCTCACAGGCGGTGCGGTCAAAGAGTAGCCCTACTGGGCTAAAACACGGGCAAGCTCGAACAACTTGGGGTCCAAGGGCTTGTGTTTGCCCACGACCTCGGAGAGCGGGGTCGTGACAACCTCGCCCTTCCTCTGGCCCACGAGGACCCCGGTTTCTCCCCGCGCCAAGGCCGCGACCGCCCCGGCGCCCAGCGTGGTGCCCAACACCCGATCGAACGCGCTCGGCGCCCCTCCCCGCTGCACATGGCCCAGCACCGTAACCCTTAGCTCATAACCCAGATGCTCTCGCTGGAAGTACTCCGCCAGCCTTTGGGCGTTGTAGGGGGCCCCTTCGGCCACAACCACGATGGCATGAGGTTTGCCCCGCTCATAAGCTTCGCGGATAGCCTCAGCCACGGCCTCCGGAGAAACCGGCACCTCCGGGATCACCACCGCTTCTGCTCCGCCCGCGATTCCCGCCATGAGCGCGAGATACCCACAGTCCCGGCCCATCACCTCCACCAGGAACGCCCGGTTATGGGAGGAGGCCGTGGTCTTAAGGCGATCGATGGCCTCCAGGGCCACATTGAGGGCGGTGTCCACGCCAATGGTGATGTCCGAGCCCACAAGATCGTTGTCGATGGTGGAGGCCACGCCCACCACGGGCACCCCTTCGCAAAAGAGGGCATGGGAGCCCTTTTGTGAGCCGTTGCCGCCAATCACCACCAGGGCGTCAATCCTGTGCTTTTCCAAAACGCGGACAGCCTGGCGAATGCCCTCGGGCGTTTTGAACTCCGGACAGCGAGCAGTGCCCAGGATTGTTCCGCCCAGGTGGATGATCCCCCCCACGTCACGGGCGCCCAGGAGGCGGATCTCCTCCGCCAAAAGGCCGGCGAAGCCCCGCCGGATGCCCCGCATCTCCCAACCCTGGGCGAGGCCAGCCCGCACCACAGCGCGAATGGCGGCGTTCATGCCGGGCGCATCCCCGCCGCTGGTGAGCAACCCCACCCGCTTAAGCATGGAGCGAAAGGATGTGACGTGCGGCGAGAATCCCGGTTACCGCCGCGAACACAATCCCCCGGGAGTGGCCGGAGGCATCGCCCGCCACATAAAACCCGGGAAGCTCGGTGGCCATGCCCGGCCCAACCCGATAACGCGTGTCATAGAACTTGATTTCAGGGGCATAAAGGAGGGTGCTGCCGGAGTCCACCCCGGGCATGACCCGGTCCAGCATGGACAGGGCCTCCACGAGGTCCACCACCACCCGATGGGGCAGGGCCATGGAGATGTCGCCAGGCGTGAACTCCTTGAGGGTGGGCTCGATGGGCACACGACGGATGCGTTCCAGGGTGGAGCGCCGGCCCTGCCGCAGGTCCTTCAGGCGCTGGAGAATCGGTTTCCCTCCCCCGATGGTTGTGGCCAGCTTGGCGATGGCCCTTCCATACTCAGTCGTGTCCTCCACAGGGTCCGTGAGCTCAGTGCGCACCAAGAGAGCAAAGTTCGTGTTCGCCGTCTTCTTTTCGTTCTCGGCGTGGCCGTTGACGAGCACGAATTCCCCGTGGTCCTCAGCCACCACAAACCCCCGAGGATTCGTGCAAAAGGTGCGGGCCATGTCATCGTAAGTGGGGGTACGCACCCGGAATTTCGCGTCGTACATGATGCGTTCAATGGGGGCATAGATCTCCGCGGGGAACTCCACGCGCACGCCCACGTCCAGGGGGCCGAAATCTGGGCCGATCCCCAGCGATCGTGTGACCTCCCGAAGCCAATAGGCTCCCGCTCGGCCCGGGGCGGCGACCACCTGACGCGCCGCGATCTCCTCACCCCCCAGGGCGAGGAGAAATTGCGAGCCCTCATGCCGAATGGTCTGGACCCGGTGGCCCAAGAGGAAGGTCACGCCCCGCCGCAGGAGGTCCTGGTAGAGGTTATCGATGACCTCGCGGATCTTGGTGGTGCCAATATGGCGCTGGCGTCCGGCGATGAACTCCACACCTGCCTCCGTGGCCACCTTGCGCAACTGGCTTAAGCCCTCCTCATCCTCACCGGAGTACTCCGGCGGCGCCCCGTATTCACTGAAGGTTTCGTCTACATAGCGGATGAGGGCCTCGGCCGCGGCCAGGCTCAACCCAAGCTCTTCCGGCTCGCCACCGATGCGAGGCGTGAGGTTGAGTTTTCCGTCGGAGAAAGCACCTGCTCCCCCCACCCCGCAGGTGAGGCTTGTGCGCTCCTTGGGCGCAAGCCCTTTTTCCACCACGATCAAGCGGAGTCCAGCTGTTACCAGCTCCCGGGCGGCGAAGAGCCCCGCCGGCCCAGCCCCCACGATGGCCACATCGCACTCCCACCGCATGCACACCCCTTTTGAAAATCCAAGCAATCCTAACGAGGGCGAGAAAGGACGCAAGCGCAGCGGGTATGCTTAAGTTATGCGCATCATCGGTGGTGAGCATCGCGGCCGGCGGCTCGTGCGCTGGCAGGACCCGAACATTCGGCCCCTGCGGGATCGGGTGCGCACGGCCTTATTCGATACTCTGGGCGAAGCGGTGCAGGGAGCGCGGGTTTTGGACCTGTTCGCTGGGACAGGCGCGGTGGGCCTGGAGGCCCTCTCCCGCGGCGCAGCCCACGCCACCTTTGTGGACGCCTCGGCCAAGGCCGTGCGCATCGTCCGTGCCAATGCGAACAGCCTGGGCTACCAAGACCGAGTGGAGGTGGTGCAGGATGATGCCGTGAGGGCTGTGGAAAAGCTGGCACGGCGAGGATGCCGATTTGACTTGGTGTTCGTGGGAGCGCCATACACCCCGGGGCTTGCTGTCTCCGCCCTGCAGGCCCTGGCCACCTTCGCGCCCCTGCGGCCGGGCGCCTGGGTGGTGGTGGAAACCTTCCATAAGGAGGAACCACAGGATGCGTTTCCGCCCCTCCTGTGGGTGGGCACCCGCGTCTACGGCGAAACGCGGCTCACCTATTACCAGCTTGGTAAACAGGGGCGCGAGGTGTAAACTTCGGGCCAACCATGGCCCCACTTGTTTTGCTCACCAACGACGATGGATATCTTTCCCCTGGCCTTTTGGCTTTGCGGCGGGCCCTGGCGGAGCTGGGGGAAGTGTGGGTTTTAGCTCCGGAGAAGAACTGGTCCGCAGCTTCCCGTACCCGCGTCTTCCACAAGCCCTTGCGCGTGTATTCCGCACGGCTTCCGGATGGGGAAACTGTGCGGGTGACCAATGGCTCTCCCTCCGACTGCGTGCTGTTGGGCCTATTGGGGTTAGCCCCCAGGCGACCGGATCTGGTGGTAGCGGGGATCAACGCCGGCGCCAACCTTGGTCGCGATGTCACCTATTCCGGCACGGTTTCCGCAGCCATGGAAGGAGCTCAAGCCGGCATACCTTCCCTGGCCGTTTCTTTGGACGTCTCCGGTGAACCTGAGGAGAGCCCAGATTATGAGAAAGCGGCCCAAGTGGCGGTGAAGCTGGCTCGCCTTATCCTAAAAAAAACCCCCCTGCCACTGGGAATACTCCTCAACGTGAACGTGCCCCGTGGCGTTCCGCGGGGGCTCAAGGTCACGCGGTTGGGGGGAAAAATTTGGACGGAGGAACTCGTGCGCGGGACCGATCCGCGCGGCCGGGAGTTCTACTGGTTCTCAGGGGAAATGCTCTCCCAGCCCCCGGAGGGCGAGGAGGACACCGACGTGTGGGCCCTCCTCTCCGGCTATGTCTCCGTGACCCCACTGCACCTGGACCTCACGGCCTACGAGATGTTGGAAGTGCTCAGGTGTTTTGAGGAGGCACGTCTATAATCGGCCGTGGAGATCAGGGTGGGATGCTGTGGCTGGTCTGCCCTCCGGCCCCAGGATTTTGCGCGTGGGGATTGGCGTAAGGAATATCGGCACCGTCTCCAGCTCTATGCCGCCCATTTCCCCCTGGTGGAGGTGAACTCCACGTTCTACAAGCTTCCTCGCCTTGCCACCGCGGCCTCCTGGCGCACCCTGGCGGACGAGGTCAACCCGGGCTTTGAGTTCACTGTGAAAGTTCATCAGGCAGTGACTCACGGCGATCGCTTTCGGGGAGGGGTGGCGCGGGAGATGTTTTTGCGCTCCGCGGAGGTGGCCAGAGCCGTACGAGCTAGCGTCCTCCTCCTTCAGTGTCCGGCCTCTTTCGGCCCACGCCCCGAGAACATCCAGGCTTTGCATCGCTTCCTCGAGGAGATGCGCGGCGCGGAGTTCCTCCTGGTGTGGGAACCCCGCGGTGCCTGGGAAAAGGAGCCGAAGTTGGTGCAAGAGGTCTGTGAGGCCCATGATCTTGTGCACTGCACGGATCCGTTTAAGGCGCGGCCCGTGCGCACCAAGCCCTTCGCCTACCTTCGTCTCCATGGCGCTCCGCCCGGAACAAGGATGTACCGCTACACCTACACCGATGACGACCTCCGCTGGCTTCGGGAGCAAGTCCTGACCTTGGACGCCAGGCTCGTGTACATCCTTTTCAACAACGATACCATGGCGCAGGACGCGCGTCGCTTTCGGGAACTGTGGGGAGGCTAGGATGGAGCGGTTTGTGTGTCCCCTGTGCTCGTGGGAAACCGAGCCTGGCGGTGAACTGTGCAGCTGCCCGGCCTGCCACGTGCCTCTGCGGTGGGAGAGGCGGGATCAGCCCACGGTCCGCGCTTTTTCCGGCCGGGGAGTGTGGCGGTATCGAATGCTCCTCCCGGGGACGGAAGCTTTGACCCTGGGCGAGGGCGGAACGCCTTTGGTGCGCGGCCCCAATCCCTGGGGGTTAGAGCTTTGGTGGAAGCTGGAGTTTTTAAATCCCTCGGGCTCGTTCAAAGACCGGGGTGCGGCGGTGATGGTGGCGGCCCTGCGCGCGTTTGGAGCAGAAATCCTTGTGGACGACTCCTCGGGGAATGCCGGCGCGGCCCTGGCCGCGTACTGCGCCCGGGCCGGACTGCGGGCCAGGTTGTTCGTGCCCGCTTACGCCTCCGGCCCAAAACTTCGGCAGATCGAGGCCCATGGTGCTGAGCTTGTGCGCGTCCCTGGGCCGCGCCCCCTGGCCACCGCGGCCGCGAAAAAAGCGTGTGCAAGCAATCCCCGCCTGGTTTACGCCTCTCATAACGCCTCCCCGTATTTTGTGGCTGGGCTTCAGACGCTGGCCTTTGAGATCGCTGAGGACCTGGGCTGGCGGGCCCCCGATCACGTGGTGGTGCCCCTCGGCGGAGGTGGTCTCTTTTTGGGCTTGGTCTATGGGTTTGCCCTGCTTTTGCAGCTGGGGTTGGTGGAGAAAATGCCGGCTGTTCACGTGGCGCAGGCCGAGGCCTGTGCCCCTATTGTCCAAGCGTTGACCCAAAAACGCGCGGAACCAGCGCCAGTGGAGCCTGGTGACACCATAGCCGAGGGCGTGCGCATTCCCCACCCTGAGCGTGGGAGGGAGGTTCTTAAGGCTGCCCACGCTGTGGGCACCGTGGGGGTGACCGTAACCGACGCGGAGATCAGCACCATGGGGCGGGAGCTTGCCCGCGCCGGGTTCTATGTGGAGCCCACGGCGGCTGTAGCTCCTGCTGCTCTTTCCAAGTTGGTCAGCACTGGTGTGATCAGGTCAGGGGAGACCGTGGTGGTGCCGCTCACGGGCTTTGGGCTCAAAGCGGGTTGAAAGGAGGGGCCAGTGAAGATCGGGATCATTTCCGATACTCACGACAATCTGCCGAACTTGCGGCGGGCCTTGGCCATCCTCAAGGAGCGCGGAGTGGCACTGGTCCTCCATGCCGGAGATTTTGTGTCCCCGTTTGTAGCCGAGCCCTTCCGGGAGGCCGGACTTCAGGTGCTTGGGGTCTTTGGTAACAACGATGGGGACCGGTTGCAACTGCAGGAAAGGTTTAGGACCCTGGGGGAGCTGCACGTGGGGCCCCATGAGTTCGACCTTGCCGGGCGCAAGATCGTGCTCATGCACGAGCCCCGGGCCCTTGAGGCGTTGGTCAACGCGCGCCGGTATGACCTTGTGATATACGGGCATACCCACAGGGCCATGATGCAAAGCGGGCCCCCCCTGGTGGTGAACCCTGGGGAACTGGGCGCCTGGCTCACCGGGCGCGCCACGTTCGCCCTTGTGGACCTTATGGCCTTGAGGGGGGAGCTTCTGGAGCTTTAATCTGGTCTCTCCTCCATCACGATCTCCGCCAGGGGCAGGCGTTGACCTGGGTCAGGCTCATATGCCGGCTTTCCCAGGGGCAAGAGGGCCACGACCCGCATGCCCCGCGGAATCCCCAGGAGCCTCTTGATCTCCCGCTCCACCTCTCCTCGGCCGGCCACGCCGGCCCAAAACGAGGCATAGCCCAAGGCATGGGCCATGAGGGCCATGTTTTGTGTGGCCACAGCCCCCGCCTCAATGTGGTGTAAGGGATCACGCGCCGGGTCAACCACCACCACGATCACCACCGGAGCCTCGCCCAAACCGGAGGAGGAGAGAGCTACCCGGCCTGGCCGAAACACGAGGATCCGTTCCACTAGGACCCCCAAAGCCCTCTTCTTTATGGGGTCACGCACAACCACGAACTTCCAAGGCTGAGAGTTGGCGTAGGAGGGAGCCCACCGCCCTGCTTCCAGGATCTTCTCAAGATCGCTTTCGGAAACGAGGTCTGACTTGAACCGTAATACACTGCGCCTTCCCCTTAACACTTCCAAGAGGTCCGTCACTTTTCCTCCTTTGGCACTGTGTTCCAACCTACCACGGCGGAAAGGGGCTTACGCACCCGCGGCCCAACCTCGATTTCCTGATGTTTCTCGCTGAGCTCTGCAGGATCACCCGGCCAGCCCAGCACAACCAAGGTGATGAGCACGTGGTCCTTGGGGATGCCCAGGATCTCCTTCACGGCAAGGGGGTCGAAACCCGCGATGGGATGGGCCACAAGGCCCATCTGGGTGGCTTGAACCAGGAGGAACCCCACCGCGAGCCCGCAGTCGAACAGAAAATAGTCGCGCTCATCGGAGAGTCGGCAGTCGAGGTCCATATGAGATGTGACAGCGATCATGGCTGGTGATTTCAAGGCCCAGTAGTTACCCCCAGGCAGAGCTTTCTTCACCGCCGCCAGTCTCTCCCCTTCCACCACGACGAACCGCCAGGGCTGGTTATTGAAGCAGGAGGGGGCTAAGTGTGCGGCCTCAAGGAGGCGGGTGATGTCCTCCTTCGAGATGGGCTCGGTATTCAAAGCCCTTTTGGCCCGCCGGACCCTGATCAACGGGTTGAGAGCTTGGTCAGCCGCGGCCAAAGCGCTCAGTTTTTGCAAAACATCCGCAGCGTGGCCGGGAACGCGCACCCTACGCCAGGCCCAGCGCACCACCCCCGCCCGATCCAAAAGGAACGTGGCTCTTTCTATCCGTAACCCCCTGCGCACCCCGTAGGCCTCAGCCAAGATCCCGTCGGCGTCAGAAAGGAGAAGAAATTCCAACCCCTGTTCTCGCGCAAAGCGGGCCAAGGCCTGGGGCTTGTCCGGCGAGATGCCCACTATTTCTGCCCCAAGCCCGCGAAAACTCGGCAGATGCTCCTGGAAAGCCCGCGCCTCTTGCGTACAACCCGGCGTCCCTGCCCGCGGGAAAAAGTAGAGCACAACATAGTGACCAAGGAGTGAGGAAAGTGCTACAGGCTTTCCCTCTTTGCCCAACAAGCTGAAGCCCAGGCCATATTGAAAAAGCATGCCGCCTCCTCGGCCATTATACTTGGCGCAGGGGCTTCTCCTAGGGAGGTGAACGATGGCACGCGCGTTGAGCTTGGTGTTAGCGATCACCGTTTTTTCCGTGATGACAGGAGCGACTCCCAGGCTTTCTGCGTCGGAGTTGGTTTACGACTTTGGTGAGGTGAAAGAGGGCATCCTGGTGGTGCGCCGCTTCCTTTTGCGAAACATCGGTGATTCCGTGCTCACGTTCTCCCGGCAACCCGGCGTCTCCTGCGGGTGCACCAGCGCGCCGCTCGCCAAAATGAGGCTAGAACCAGGTGAGTCCGTGGAGCTAGAGGTGCAGTTTGAAACCACAGGCTACGGGGGCCGTCGCACCGTGAGGTACATTTACGTGTACTCCGATGACCCCCAAAATCCCCAGCTCACCCTAGCTCTCGAGGGCTATGTCGCTCCCCGGGAGGCCTATGAGGACACAGCATACATGTTGCGGGCGCGCTACCGCCTTGTTCTAGATGTGCGCGAGCGGGAGGCCTTTGCTCGTGGGCATCTTTTGGGCGCGCTGAATGTGCCCCTGACCTTGCTCGGGCCGTCTCTCCCTTGGCTTCCGCAAACCACGATTTATGTGTGCGACGAGGCCGGGGAGTGGGGGCTTGCCGCGGGGGAGTTCCTGCGACAACACGGCTTTTGGGCCGTGCGCGTCCTTGCCGGGGGCCTCGCGGGCTGGGTGCGCGCGCTGGGTGACCATCTTCTCGTGGGCGAGGCCCCGTCTGTGGAGCCCCAGACATCCGCAGGGGCGATCTCTCCCACCGACGTTGCGCGGGAATACACCATCATTTTGGACTTTCGCAGCCGCGAGGCGTACGCCCGGGAGCACCTTGTGGGTGCAGTCCACGTGGGGCCTGAGGGCTTGGATGCGTTCCTGAAATATCTCCTGCCCCTGGCCTCTCGCCCCCTTGAACTGCAGCCGTTCATTTATTGCGTGGACGAAGGAGAAGGCCTGGCGCAACGGGCTGCGCAACTGTTGCAGGCCCTGGGTTTGCCGCGGGCCTACGCTCTGGTGGGGGGTCTTCCGCAATGGCGGATTCGTTATGGCACGGCGTTCATGAGGACCCAGTGAACACTGCAAATTAAGCACCCCAATCGGCGCGGGGACGAGCCAGCCCGCGCACATAAAGCTCCGCAGAAAGCGCGGCCTGAGCGCCTTCCGCCGCCGCGATCACCGCTTGTCGGAATTGTTTGCACCGCACGTCGCCTGCGGCAAAAACACCGGAAACCGGCGTGCACATGAGCTCGTCCACCGCAAGACATCCGCCCTCGCCTAAGGTAACCTGCTCACCGAGGAAATCCACCACCGGCGCTGTGCCCTGCAGAAGGGGAAACACCCCGGCCACGGGAATCACTTCCTCGCCGTTTTTGGTGGCAACGCGTACCGCCTCCACCTTCCCTTCCCCCATGATCTCCACAAGGCGTGCGCCGAGCTTCAGTTCAACCTTGGGGTGGGTGGTGAGCTTTTGCCAGAGCTCATCAGGCACGAGGACCTTGGTGGTCGGGGCCAGAAAAAACACGCGGGCTGCGTGCTGTACAAGGGCAAGCGCTTCTTCCACGGCCTCTGGGCTGTTCCCAGCCACGGCCACGGTGGCGTCGCGGAAGAATGGCCCGTCACAAGCGGCGCAGTAGCTCACGCCACGGCCCATGAGTTGCTCCTCTCCTGGGAGGAACTGGCTCCGCCCCAGGGCCCCCGTGGCCACGATCACGGCCTTGGCATGGTAGACGCCATTGGCCGTCCACACCTCCTTGGGCTCGCCCAGGACCTCGGCACGCAGGACCTTCTCCTCGCGGAATTCGGCGCCGAACGCCTGAGCCTGCGCGCGGATGCGCTGCACCAGCTCCGCTCCCGAGATGGGGCCAGGAACGCCGGGGAAGTTCTCGATTATCTGAGCGCGACCTGCTGCGCCCTCGTACAGGCCTTTATCCAGAACCAGTGTTTTGAGCCTGGCCCGGGCGGCATACAAGGCAGCGGTGGCCCCCGCGGGCCCAGCCCCGATCACGATCACCTCGTACACATCAGGCGACAGCGCCTCGGATGAGGTGGTCATCCATCCTCCTTTCTGACCGCACCGGCATGGCTAAGCCACACCCACGTTCCAAACCGGAGGACCCAGGCCGAACGCGGCCATGCCGGTCCAGTTTGCCTCCACGCCGGTGGTTTGATCTAACCCAACCAGGGCCACACTGGCAAGGAGAAACGCGGCAGGGGAAGATTGAATGCTCATCACTCGCCCCAAAGTTCCTTGAGAAGCGCAAACGCCCGACGCAGGTGAGGGATGACGATGGAGCCACCCACAACCAGGGCTACGGCCAACGCCTCCACGGCCTCCTCTTTTCTCACGCCATTCTCCTTGGCCTGGATAAGGTGGTAATAAACACAATCGTCACAGCGCAGCACAAGGGAGGCCACCAGGCCCAGAAGCTCCTTGGTTTTGCGGGGAAGAGCACCATCCGCGTATACATCGGAATCCAAGGCGAATAAGCGCTTGATGGGGAGGTTGGCCTCCTTGAACACCAAAGCGTTGAGTTGTTCCCGCCTGCGCTCAAATTCTTCACGCAATCCCATGTTGTCCTCCTGAGGATCTTCGCAGTTTCCCTGCAATTTTTCTTCCAAATAAAGTTTGAGGGCCATGGCATTGTTTTTCTCTGGTTCACCGCTAGCAAAAAGCAGGGTAATTCGGCCTTGGCACGCGAGCTCCAAAATCCTTTTCACCGCCTGGGGATTCAGGTCCAGCTCGGTGTGGTAGCGCTGGAGGAAATCAGGCCACCGTTCCGGCACATGGCTATACCACCGGCAAAGATCAGTGCTGGGAGCCAGTTCTCTGAGCCAAACGTCGATTTTCGCTTTATCCTTGGAGAGGCCGCGGGGCCAAACCCGATCCACAAGGATGCGAACGCCATCATCTTCTTCCACCGGCGCATATACGCGCTTGATCTTGATTCTCGCCATGTCCTTCCTCCTCAGCCTCGGACCGTGTGGATTAGATTCCCGACCAGTTCCAAACCCATTTTGATTTCCTCCGTTTCCAGTCGACCAGACACCTCCGCAGCGCCCACGGGTTTTGAAACCTGTTCGCCTGCGCTCACCGTATCCGCAAGGGCCCAATTTTTGCTCCCACCTTGTGCCCGCTTGGGCGCCACTTCATGACCGGTGCTCATCGCCCTATACCTCATCGAGCAGGCGCTTTTCAGCCAAGAGCGTGCTTGGGTGACCGCAAGGGTGCCCAGGAATGCACCAGTTCGGCTGTTAACCGGGAAATAGATGTACACGAACCGTCCCCTGTGATTGCTCCAAGACCCCGCTTCTTCCCGCTTTTTCTCCCGGAACTCCTGGAGGATGCGCTCCACTAGCGGGAGGCTGTTTTGGGGTGGCAATTTTATACTTTTCGGCCAAGCACGGCCGGCGTAGGCACAAAAATCCGTTCCTTTTGGGCGTTGAAATAGCATACGGTGGCGGCGTCCTTCTCGAAGGTGATGTCCACCGGGAGTGCGTTCCAGACGGCCTCAAGCTCCTTGGGCCGCAGTTCGCCTGTGGAAAGACAAAACTCATTTTCAATGGCCTCCGTTCTGTGGTTGCTCAACATCTCGCTCATTCTCGTCCTCCTTTTGGGAGGCGGTGCGCTTCACCACTTCTGCCAGGCTTGTTTGGGCCAAGAACTGCACGATGTGCGCGCGCAAAGGGTCCCACACCAGGTAAAGTGGGCAGCGCGGATTCCCCGCACATGGGGAGAGCTCAAATGGGCAGTCCTGCAGGGCTGTGGGGCCTTCCACAGCCTCGATGATCTCCTGCAGGGACAAGGCCTGCGGGGGTTTGGCGAGGGACACGCCTCCACCGCGGCCGCGCTGGGTGGCCACGATGCCCATGCGGGCCAGAAGCGAGACGAGCTTGGCTAAGTACGCGGAGGGGATGTCCAAGGTGGCGGCCAGCTCTTGTACGGAGGCGGGGTTTTCGCGCCGAGCCAGCTCTTCGAGGGCCAAGATAGCGTACTTGGCAGAGATAGTCAGACGCACTGGTCCTCCCTAAATAAGACCTCTTTATCTCTTTTATCTTAGGTGGACCAAGCACGGAAATCAAGTGGCCCGTGCGGAGTTCCCGTCGGGGCCAAGGCCTCCGGGCGCACCCAGGTGGCCAGCTCGGGCCAAGGGATCCCCTATCACCCACAGGGGGCGGCTTACCGTTGCTCCCTTCCGGGCCTGGCGGGGTTCACCGGCCTGTGTCGCAGGGGGCTCAGCCGTCATCGCCGCCCTCCCCGAGCCGCTTCCGCCACCCCGCCTCTCGGGGAACCCATGGGCTCCACGTGTAGCGGGTTTTGGATGCAGGGGACCGCTACCCCCCCACCCTGCACGGGCCGCCCTCAGTGTAAGGAAAGCATGTTGTCCCGTCAATCGACCGCAGCGTCCGAAAACCATCCTTGTGGAGACTGATGTTGTGGCCCGCTGGGGGGAATGCACCACGGGCGCGTGACCCCATGCCGGCGAAGCTCTGGACAGCGATACCCGCTGGTGCGAGCTCGAGGCCCGTACCAGCCGGAGCCAGCAAGTGGTGCTGGAGATCATCGACCGAATCCAGAAAAACCTGCTCGTTACCCGGGGACGCTCTCCACAACGCTGGTCCTCCTCGCGCGCACCTTTCCCTGTGCTGCCAGGCTCACAAGATCAGGTGCAACGGCTTTCGGCCGCACAGGAAGACGATCAGGCCCACGCGCCGGATCCAGAAGAACGCCCGATTGCCAAAGGAAGCTCCCTGGGGGAACAGGCATCCTGAGACCACCGCAGGACCCTCAGTGGCCGTTGCTTCACGACAAGGCGGGCCACTAACCGCTGAGCTGAGAGCGGGCAATTTTGTTCTTAAGCTCTGCGTCGCGCAAGTCCGCCCCATGGGGTGGGGATTGAAGACCTGTGGAAAAAGGACTAAGATCACAAATGAATCTTGGTTCGGGGATCCGGGGAACAGGTGTGATTTGAGAAGCAGGTTGGCCGCTTTTGGCACAACTTATTAGTTGGTGGTGCCACCTGATCAACGCGCTGGCGCGGACCACGGAGATCACCGGACCAAAAGGGGGTGCTGGAATGAAGCGTGTTTGGAGTGAGGCGGGTGTTGTTTTGGTGGCGATTGCGGCTTTGGGATTGACGGTGTTGGCAAGCTGGCCGAAATTCGTCTCGATCGCCACGGGAGGGGTGGCGGGCGTCTACTTCCCCCTGGGGGGGACCCTCGCCCGGCTGATCAACGAGAAGATGCCCGGGGTCACGGCCACGGCGGAGGCGACGGGCGCCTCGATCGCCAACGCACGCCTCCTGGAGACCAAGAGCGTGGAGATCGCGTTCATCCAAAACGACATCGCCCACTGGGCGCACTATGGGAAGGAGATGTTCACCGCTCCCATTCCCCTCATCTTGGGGGTGGCCACCCTCTACCCGGAGACGGTCCAGCTCGTAACGCTTGCGGACTCGGGGATCAAGAGCTTGGCAGACTTGAGGGGGAAGCGGGTGGCGGTGGGTGCGCCCGGAAGCGGCACGGAGGCCAACGCGCGGCAGATCCTCGCCGCGGCGGGGATCACCTACGCCGATATCTCCGCCCATTACCTGGCGTTTGCGCCTGCGGCCACCGCGCTGAAGGACGGCCACGTGGACGCGGCCTTCCTGACCGCCGGGATCCCCACGGCCGCGGTCATCGACCTCGCCACCACGCACCGCATCCGGCTCGTTCCCATCGGCGCGGAGGTCGCGGAGAAGCTTGCTCCCGATTACCCGTTCTACGTCCGGACCATCATTCCGGCTGGAACCTACCCAGGAGTTGAGGAGGACGTGGAGAGCGTGGCAGTCCGGGCCATGCTCGTGGTCCGGGCAGACCTGTCGGCCGACTTCGTGTACCACCTGACAAAGATCCTGTTTGAGAACCTGGACGCGATGGCCGCCGCGCACGCTCGCGGGAAGGACATCGCCCTCGAGCGGGCGTTGGAGGGGATGCCGATTCCGCTCCATCCGGGAGCCGAGCGGTTCTACAAAGAAAAGGGCCTTCTTCCCTAGGTCGGTAGGAGCCCTGCAGCTGGGCGGTGGAAGCACGGGGCCGCGTGGTGCTTTCACCGCCCGGCGGCTTAGGCGGGGGCAAGGTTCTAGTGCAGGGCCGTCTTCCACTTGGGATGAGACGGCGGGCCCTGGTACAGTGACCACCGGACCTCCGCGGAGGTTGCGCGGCAGGCTGGTCACCCAGGAGGGGTCATGGCTGAGTCAACCGAGACAAGAAAGGGAAGCCCGCAGGTGAGCGACGTGGACCTTGAATACCGGGGTGCCCCGCGGAACTTGCGGGGGCTCGTGGCCGTGGGAGTGGGGGCGGTCGCGGTGGCCATGTCCCTCTTCCACCTCTACACCGCGGCCTTCCGCACGTTCCCCGCGGTGACGCAAATGGGCGTCCACCTCGCGTTTGCCTTATTTTTGGCGTTCATCCTCCTGCCCCCGACCCTGCGCAGCCGCAGACGGGATCGGGTGCCCATCTACGACTTCGTTCTCGCGGTCGCTGGCGGTGGCGTGATTGGCTACCTTCTTTTCTTCTACCGGGAGATCGTGCTGCGGGCGGGGGCTCCGACCACCGTGGACGTGGTGGTCGGAGTGGTGGCGATTCTTCTGGTGCTTGAGGCGACACGTCGCAAAGTGGGGCTTGCTCTGCCCATCATCGCCCTGATCTTCATCGGCTACGCCTTCGTCGGTCCCCATCTCCCGGGCCTGATCGCCCACCGTGGGTACAGCCTGCGGCGGGTGGTGGACCACCTGTTCTACACGAGCGAGGGGATCTTTGGGGTGCCGCTGTGGGTCTCGGCCACGTTCGTTTTCATGTTCGTCATGTTCGGGGCGTTCTTGGAGAGGTCGGGGGCTGGGGACTGGCTTCTGCGAGTGGCGTTCTCGCTTGTGGGCAGCGCCCGGGGCGGGCCGGCGAAGGTCGCGGTGGTGGCCAGTGGCCTCTTGGGCACAATCGTGGGGAGCTCAGTGGCGAACGTGGTCACCACCGGCTCGTTCACCATCCCCATCATGAAGAAGATGGGCTTCAAGCCCGAAACGGCGGGCGCCGTGGAGGTGGCCGCCTCAACGAATGCCCAGTTTCTCCCACCGGTCATGGGGGCGGCGGCGTTCGTCATGGCGGAGATGACGGGCATTCCGTACCTGGAAATCGCCAAAGCTGCCTTCGTTCCCGCTGTTCTTAGCTACGTGGCCATCTTCGGGATCGTTCATCTTGAGGCCCTCAAGCTGAACCTCGTGGGAATCCCCCGCAAAGAGCTGCCCCCGGTGCTGCCGACCCTCCTTGGCGGCCTGCACTACCTCATCCCCGTGGGCGTGCTCCTCTACCTCCTGATGGGCCTGCGGATGACCCCCCTCAAGACGGCGTATTACTCCACCCTGACCATCATCGCCATCATGGTTGTCCAGCGGGCGGTGCAGGCGGTGCGGACGGCCCGGGGGGAGGGGCTGGCGAGGGCGGCCTACCGCGAAGGAGCGGCGCTCGTAAAGGATGTCCTCGCCGCGCTGCAGTCCACGGCCAAGAACATGGTTGGGATTGCGTTGGCTTGTGCAACGGCCGGGATCATCGTCGGAGTGATAACCCTCACTGGGCTGGGGCTGCGGATGACCTCGCTCATCCTGCACTTGGCGGGGGGGCAGCTATGGGCAACCCTGTTCCTCACAGCCCTCGCCTCGCTCATCCTCGGGACGGCCATGCCCACCACGGCCAAGTACATTGTGGTGTCGGTGCTCGCCGTTCCAGCGATCCTCAAGGTGGGCGGGCCGGCGGTTCCACTCATCGCGGCCCACCTCTTCATCTTCTACTACGCCATCTTGGCTGACGACACTCCGCCTGTGGGCCTGGCCGCGTACGCCGCCGCGGGGATCGCCCACTCCAACCCGGTGCGGACCGGGATTCTGGGGTTCAAGTTCGACCTATCCGCATTTCTCCTGCCGTTCATGTTCGTGTACAACCCTGGCCTCCTCCTCATCGACGTCACCTGGTACGAAGTGCTCCTTTTGTCCGTGACGTCTCTCATCGGGATGTACGCCTTCTCCGCAGCGATCCAGGGGTACCTCATCGTCCCGGCGAAGTGGTGGGAGCGGATCATCCTGGCCGCAGTGGGCGTGGCTTTGGTCCAGCCCAATCCGGTCACGGACCTAGCCGGGGCTGGTGGTCTCCTCCTCGTGTACTTTGTCCAACGGGCACGGCGGGCCCGGCACCACGCCCGGGCATCGCAAGGTTGACAGGCGAAGGGAGCAAAAGCGGAGGCCACGGTGGCGGAGGGGGCGGGATTTGAACCCGCGGCACCCTTTTGGGGTGCACCTGCTCTCCAGGCAGGTGGTTTCGGCCGCTCGCCCACCCCTCCGCTGGTCAAAGTTTAACTCAACCCCCTCATCCAAGAAACCGCCCCAGCCCCTGCCACAAAAGGAAACCCAGCACACCGGCCGCGGTGGGCGTGAAAACCCAGCCAGCCACAATGCCTCCCACTCGCCGCAGGTTCACCGCGGAAACACCCTTGGTCAAGCCCACGCCCACCACTGCGCCCACCACTGCTTGGGAAGAGGAAACCGGAACCCCCACGGCGGTGAAGGTCTGGAGGACAGCAGCCTGGGCGACCAAGGCCACCAAAGCCGGCCAGGTCCCCACCTGGACCAGTTTTTGACCCACGGTCTCGATCACCGGGCGGGAATAGGTGAGAACTCCCAAGGCGATGGCCGCGCCGCCAACCAAGCCGGCCAGGTCTGTGGAGAGGAGCCCTGCGCCCACGAACACGCCCACCACGTTGGCCACGTTGTTGGCACCCAGGGCGTATGCGCCCCAAATGCTGATGAGAAGAAGGCCCAGACGAGCTATCCGATCCAAAACCTCTATGCTCAAGGACAAGCGGGGCAAGAAAAAGCTCAGGGCCACCTGAAGAACAAGGGCAATGAGCAAAGCCCCCAGCGGGGAGCTAAACCAAGAGACGGCGATGCGGGCAAACACCGACCAATCCACGGGCTTTCCGGCGGCCAGGGCCACACCCACGATGGCACCTACCACGGCCTGGGAGGTGGAGACAGGCAGGCCTTTCCAGGTCATGGCGGTCACAGTGAGGCCGGCCGCCAAGGCCACCACGAATGCGCTGCTCACCCCATGGCTGGCCAGCGCACCGTAAGTGCCCATCCCTTTCGCGCCGGAGAGGAATGCGCCCCAAACCACGCAGAGGGCGGTGAGGACGAGGGCGCGCCAGTAGCGCATGGCTCCGGTGGTGATGGCCAACCCACAGACGTTGGCGGCGTCGTTGGCGCCCAAGGCCCAGCCCATGAACAGCGCGGGGAGAAGCGCCCACATCTTTGGTTCCTCTCCGGCTTTATATGGTCGACTTTATACTCTATGGTGGGCTTTGGGTAAAGGGAAAAAAAGAATGCGCCCGGCAGGACTCGAACCTGCGGCCTGCCGCTTAGGAAGCGGCCGCTCTGTCCTACTGAGCTACGGGCGCAGCTTCACCATCTTAGCCGGCGGGGGTTTTTCCCACCACCTCAGCTCTCCAGGAAAACGAGCTGGGGCGGAGTGCACGGGGTCCCGCGTATGTTGCCCCGCAAATACCGCACCTGCACAGCTGTTCCCGGCGTCACCTTGCGATACACGCTCTCCTCCACCGCGAACCGCTTGAGCTCTTTCTTGCCACCCTCATCCAATTCCACAAGGAGATAGTGAACCTCTTCTCTCTCCCTGACCACCCGCGTCTCCGGCTTGGAGCCCGGGCAAAGGGGACAGCCGCCCACGACCACCGTGCGCTCCACCTCCCTCACCTCCACCGTTTTCCCCCTGACCTCCCCCGCCAGAACCACGAGCTCCGCCTGAGCGCAATCGGTGACGGCGAGATAACCCATTACCACCACCGCGCCCAGCAGGGCCAAAACCAACAAAAGCTGCAAAGGGCTCATAGCACCTCAAGGATAGGCTAGAGCCAGGCGGGCGACAAGGGCTGCGGGAAAAGGTCTGCGAAGCTACACTTCCTCTGCCCATGGAGGTGCTAGCTGGGCTCACTGAGGAACAGAAAGCGGCGGTGACCCACGGAACAGGCCCGCTGTTGGTCCTGGCCGGGGTGGGCACAGGGAAGACCACGGTCATCACCCGCCGCATTGCCTACCTCATCGCCAGGGGATTCGTGCAAAGACCCAGCCAACTTCTGGTCTTCACCTTCTCCAACCAGGCCGCGGAGGAGATGTTGGATCGGGCCTTCGATTGGATTCGCTACGCGGCCTTGGATGCTTGGGTGGCCACGTACCATTCCGTGTGCGAGCGGATCCTTCGGGAGAATGCGCCTCTGGCCGGCCTTCCCCCGGACTTCAAGGTCCTAGACGAGTGGAGCCAGCGCCTGTTCCTCCTCGATCACCTGGGGGACCTGCCGTTGCGGAGGCTCCGAGCCCAAGCCATGCGCCGTCCCCTCTCTTTCCTCGGGCCATTTTTGGACCACATCGGCCGGGCCAAGGACGCAGCCCTCACCCCCGCGGACTACCTCCGCTGGTGGGAGACGCACAAAGACGCGCTCCCCGCGGACCAGCGCGAGCTTTATAGGGAATTAGCTGAAGCCTATCAGGCCTATCAGGAACTTTTAGCCCAAGAGGGCCTGGTGGATTTTGGTGACCTCATTTTGCGCGCCGCGGAGCTTTTGGCGGGCCGGCCTGGACTCCTTGCCGAATACCATGAGCGCTTTCCCTTTGTGCTTGCCGATGAGTTTCAAGACACGAGCCGAGCAGAGCTCCACCTGGTGACCCTTATGTCCGGCCATGGAAACGTAACGGCGGTGGGCGACGACGATCAGGCCATCTACGGCTTTCGCGGTGTGCCTTGGGATAACCTCCTTGCGTTTCTGCGGGCCTTCCCTGAGGCCAAGGTGGTGACGCTCACCAGGAATTTCCGGTCCACGCAGAGGATCTTGAACTGTGCCATGCGTCTCATTCGCCACAATGCCTACCGTTTGGAGGCCCTATCCATTCGGGGTGAAATTGCCCATAGCATCACGAAGGAACTGCGCTCCTCCTCCGGGGAAGGCGCGCATCCCGTGCACCGGCATTTTCCCAGCGTCGTGGAGGAGGCGGCCTTTGTGGCGCAAAAGGCCAAAGAGTTTGACGCTCAAGGCATTCCCTACCGGGAGATGGCCGTGCTTTATCGCAACCGCTACCGGCCGGAACCGTATTTGCGGGCGTTCACGGAAGAGGGCGTGCCCTGGGTCCTCACCGGGGGCTTTCGCGCCGGCCTGTTCGACCAGGAGGAGATCAAGCTCATCCTTTCCTTCCTGCGGGCGCTTTCTGACCCCCGGGACGACCAGTCCCTGTACCACCTTCTGGGCTCGCCCATCTATCGTCTGGATGGGGCGGAGCTTGCCCGTCTCACTGGGCTTTGCCAAAGCACGCACCGGCCACTGCGGGAGCTCGTGGCCGAGGCCGTGAAAAACCAAGCCCTTTCTCCCACAGCACTGGCTTCGGCGCGCAAAGCCCTGGAGGATCTGGAATATTGCGAGAATTTGGCCAGAAGCTCGTCCACAGGCCAGGTCCTCTACGCCTTTTTGGTGGAGCGCACCGGTTATCTTGTGCAACTGACCCGCGAGATCTCCTTCCACAGCCAGAAGGCCCTGGAGAACATCGCCCATTTCTTTGAGGAGGTGGTGCGAAGGTTCGAGGAGGTAGCCCGCTACGATCGGGTGCCTTGGTTTGTGCGCTACGTGGAGGAACTGCGGGAGCTGGGTTGGAACCCCATGGTGGGCGAGGCTGAGCCCGGGTTGGACGCTGTGCAAGTGATGACCTTTCATCAGGCCAAAGGCCGGGAGTTCGACGTGGTCTTCCTTACCGGTCTTGTGGAGGACTTTTTCCCTGGACGGCGAACCCGGCCGCCCCTTCCCCTCCCCCAGGGCCTCAGCTCCGAGGACCTCCCCGCGGAGGTGGCCCACCTGGAGGAGCAGCGGCGCCTGTTTTATGTGGGCCTGACGAGGGCCAGACGCCACCTGTTCCTTCTTTCCTCCGATGATTACCGGCTTCCCGGCGAGGAGCCGCGGAGGCGGCCAGCCAAGATCTCCCGCTTCGTGGTGGAAGCGCTGGGCGAGGAGAACCTGAGCCCGCGCGCCCCACAAACCCCGCCCCTGTTCCGCATCGCCCGGGCCACCCACCCCATCGCCTCCCCTCCGCCGGAAAAAGTCGAGACCACCCTGCAGCTTTCCTTCCGCCAGGTGGACGATTGGCTCACTTGTCCTCTCAAGTACAGATATATCCACGTCCTGCGGGTGCCCATTCGCCTCCATCCGGCGGTCATATTGGGTAATGCCGTGCACCAGGCCATCCGGACGTACCATCTTGCCCGACAGCACGGCCATGCTCTTCCCCTGGGTGATCTCCTATCCGTGTTCCACCGCGCCTGGCGCTCTGAGGGCTTCCTCTCCGCCGCTCAAGAGGAGGAGCTCCGCCGCCACGGAGAGGAGGCCCTGCGCTTTTTTCATGAATACGAGGAGAAGGAGGGCGCGCGCCCTACGTTCGTGGAGCAGTATTTCGCCTTTGGCCAGGAGGGGATCAAGGTGATCGGCTACTGGGACCGGGTGGATCGGCGGCGCGAGGGGGCTGTGATCATTGACTACAAGACCTCGGAAGCCCACTGGGAATCAGCAGATCGTCGGGCGCAGGAGTCCTTGCAGCTTGCAATCTATGCTTTGGCTTATGAGCATGCCTTTGGCGCGCGCCCGCGGGCAGTGGAGTTGCGGTTCCTCACCCCCGAGGTGGTGGTGGGCCGCGCCGAGCCCACGGACAGGATGCTCAAAAACGCATGGGAGGCCATACAGCAGGCGGCCGAAGGCATCCGTCGCGGGGATTTCCAAGCCAAACCATCTTTCGCTGCCTGCAAGCCTTGCGCTTATCGCACCATCTGCCCCGCCGCCCTGCCCCTTTAGGCCCAAGCCTATACAATCGCTTGTCCACGGGGAGGAGGAATGAAACGCGATCACTGTGGAAAGTTGGATCTGGGCGCGGTAGGACGGCGAGTCACCCTTGCGGGTTGGGTGCAAGCTGTGCGGGACTTCGGAAACCTCACGTTCGTGGACCTGCGCGACGCCTCAGGCCTCGTGCAGCTTGTGTTCCGGGGGGTTTCGCCGGCCCGGGAGCTCGCCCGGGAAGACGTGATCCGCGTCACGGGCACCGTGGTTCGCCGGGAAAACCCCAATCCCAATCTGCCCACCGGCGAGGTGGAAGTGGCTGTGGAGAGCCTCGTCATCCTGGCCAAATCCAAGCCCCTGCCCTTCCTCCCCGAGGAGGAAGTGAAGGCGAGCGAGGAGACCCGGTTACGCTATCGTTTCCTGGACCTGCGCCGGCCCAGGATGCAACGGAACTTGCGCCTGCGCCACAAGGCCTGCCTTGCCATCCGCCAATACCTGGACGCGCAGGGTTTTGTGGAAGTGGAAACGCCGATGCTGACCCGCTCCACGCCCGAGGGGGCCCGCGACTTCCTCGTCCCCAGCCGGCTGGAACCCGGTAAGTTCTACGCCCTGCCCCAATCGCCCCAGCTTTTCAAGCAAATCCTTGTTTGCTCTGGAGTGGAACGCTACTTCCAAATCGTGCGTTGCTTTCGGGACGAGGACCTGCGGGCCGATCGCCAGCCGGAGTTCACGCAGCTGGACATGGAAATGGCGTTTGTAGAGGACCCCGAGGAGCTCTTCCCCCTTCTGGAGGGACTGGTGGCGCACGTGGTCCGGGAAACCATCGGCGTGGAGATCAGCACGCCTTTTCCCCGGATTCCCTACGAGGAGGCCCTGGCCCGTTACGGAACGGACAAGCCTGACCTGCGGTTTGGCCTGGAGATCCTGGATCTTTCTTCGCTCTTTGTGCGAACTGGCTTTCATCTGTTTGAGGCGGCGCTGAAGGCGGGCGGAGCAGTGCGGGCTTTGCCCGTGCCCGGCGGCGCAGCTTTCTCCCGCGCCGAGCTGGGTAAACTTGAGGAAGCCGCCAAGAAGGCGGGCTTAGGGGGCCTGCTCTGGCTGAAGGTGACCGACGACATCCAATCCTCGCTGAGTAAACACGTTCCCCCTGCAGTGTTGAGGGAAGCCGCGGACAAGGCCCGCCTCAATCCCGGTGATCTCCTGCTTTTGGCGGCAGGACCCACGAGGACTGTGGCTCAGGCCCTGGGGGAGCTCCGGCTGCGCGTGGCGCGGGAACGCGGCCTCAACCTTGAGGACCGCTGGGCCTTCGCCTGGATCGTGGACTTCCCCCTGTTCAAACTATCGGACGACGGTCGAATCGAGGCCGAACATCACCCGTTCACCTCTCCGCGGGACGAAGACCTTCCGTTCTTGGAGACCGAGCCCTTGCGGGTGCGGGCCAAATGTTACGACCTTGTGCTGAACGGGGTGGAGCTTGCCTCTGGCTCCATTCGTATCCATCAGCGGGATCTACAGGAGCGGGTGTTCCAGGTTCTGGGGATCGGGCCGGAGGAGGCGGAGCGGCGGTTCGGCTTTTTCCTGCGAGCTTTGGAGTACGGTGCCCCACCCCATGGAGGCATCGCCTTCGGCCTCGATCGGTGGGTGATGATGCTCGCGGGCGAGAACTCCATACGGGAAGTGATCGCTTTTCCCAAGACCGCCACCGGCGCCTGCCCCCTCACCAATGCTCCTGCTGAGGTGGACGCAGCGCAGCTGCAAGAGCTGGGCATAAAGTTGGCGGTAGAATGATGCGCTGGTCAGTGCTGGCCTTTGGTGTTTTGGCCCTGGCAGCCCTGGTCCTCCTGGCGGCCGGGCTCCAGGGCACAGCGTTTCACCCCGGGAAACCGTGGCCCACGGTGCCCCCCATGTCCTACCGGGCCGGAGGGGAGGCGCCGGCGTTTCCCGGGGACTGGCTTGCCCAGCTCCTGCGCGTTTTACTGTTGCTCAGCGTTGCCGTGCTCATTTTAACCCTGTTTTCCCGGAACTTGCGCCGCCATGTTTTGCGCCTGCTCATCGCCATGGGGGTGCTTCTCCTGGCGTGGTACTCCCTGAGGCTCTTGCCCAAAGGGGAGGAGGAGCCCGTGCTCCCGCCGCAGGGGGCTGCGGCCGGCAGTGCCTGGGCTGAATCAGAGGGGGCCATGGAGAGGGTGCACGCGCCCACCTGGGCCGTCTATGTGGGAGCGCTGGTCTTGGGAGCCATTTTAGCCCTTTGGCTCACGCCCAGGCTCATGGCCCGGATGCAGCGAGTTCGGCAAGCGCGAGCCCTCGGAGAACTGGCGCGTGAAGCCCAGTGGGAACTGGCGCAAGGGGCACCAGTGGACGATGTGGTCATGCGCTGTTGGTTGCGCATGGTGGAAATCCTCAGTTGGCGCTCGGGAGCCCGGGATCAGCCTCAGCTCACCCCCCGGGAATTCGCGCAATCCCTGGCCAAATTAGGCTTTCGGGACGAGGCCATTTCCCTTTTGACCCAGGTTTTTGAGGAGGTGCGCTACGGCCATAAGGACAGCGAAAGCCGGCGGGAATTGGCCCTTTCCGCCCTTTCCGCCCTGGAAAAGGCTTACGGCTGAGGGGCGGCGCCGCCTCCTCCTCGCCGTTCTCACCATCCTTTTGAGCCTCCTCTTTGCCCTGGCTCTGGGCGGGGCCATCCATGATCTTTTCGTGGACCCGGCCCTGCGCATCTTTCTTTTCGTGGACGCGTTACCGCAGGGCCTGGTCTGGGGGGGTGTGTTGGCTATCCTGGCCCTGCTGGCCTGGCGCAAGTTCCGTTGGCCTGAGATTCCCAAGCAGAACACCAGCGGGAAGGGCGCAGAGGACATCGCGGGGATGGCGGAGTTGGCGGTGCTTTTAAGGCGCGCGCGTTTTTCCCCCTGGGCCAGGCAGCGCCTGCGCGCGCGCCTGATGCACCTGGCAGTGGCCCTGCGCTGTGAACACGAGAAGATTTGTCCAGATAAGGCTTGGGCTGAGATAAAGCAGGGCCACTGGCCCAAAAACTCCGTGGCACGAGCTTTCTTCCGTGGGGAGGAGAAGACGAGTTTTAGCCAAGCCTTGACTCGCGTAGTTGAGGCCCTGGAGCGCTACGCAGGTGGAGGTGAGTGGTGACCATCCCTGAGCTCAAGGCCAAGGCGGAGGCCATTTTGGCGGAAGTGGAAAAGGTGATCGTGGGAAAGCATGAGCCGCTCGCCCTCATCCTTGCGGCCATCCTCTCTGGTGGGCACGTGCTCATCGAGGATTACCCCGGGCTGGCCAAGACCCTGGCCGCGCGCTGCTTGGCCCAGGCCTTGGGTCTCTCCTTTCGCCGGATTCAGTTCACCCCTGATCTTCTGCCCGCAGACATCGTGGGCACCCATGTCTTCCGCAGGGATGAGGGGAAATTTGTGTTCCAACCAGGCCCAATCTTCGCCCAGATAATCCTCGCGGACGAGATCAATCGCGCCACCCCTAAAACCCAATCCGCCCTCCTTGAGGCCATGCAGGAGAACCAGGTCACCGTGGAAGGGAACACCTATGCCCTTCCTCAGCCGTTTGTGGTGATCGCCACGCAAAACCCCATTGAATACGAGGGGACTTTCCCCCTGCCGGAGGCCCAGGTGGATCGCTTCCTCATCCGGGTGCGGTTCGGCTATCCCAACCCCGAGGAGGAAGTGGAGATCCTGAGTCGGAGGCTGGCCCGCAAGCAAGAAGAGGTTTCCGTGCGGGCCGTGGCGTCGCCGGCGGAGGTTTTGACCATGCGCCAAGCCCTGGAGGAGGTGTACGTGGAGCCCGCGCTGGTGCGGTACATGGTGGAGGTGGTGGCGCGCACCCGCCGTCACCCAGCCCTAGCGTTGGGTGCTAGCCCGCGCGGCACCCTCGCCCTCCTTAAACTGAGCCGGGCTTGGGCTGCCCTCCAGGGCCGGGATTTCGTCATCCCGGACGAGGTGAAAGCCGTGGCCATACCAGCTTTAAGCCACCGCCTCATCCTCTCCCCAGAGCTGTGGACGCGGGAAACCCGGGCCGAGGACGTGGTGGCCGAGATCTTAGCGGGCGTGCCCGTCCCCAAAGTCCCGGCATGATCCAGCATAAGACACGGCTGGAGTTCCTCCTCTTCCTGGGGCTGGCCTTTTTGGGGCTGGTTTTGCGCCATCCCGCCCTGTTGGCCTTAGCCATCCCGTTGGGCTGGCATCTTGTCCTAAGCACAAGCTTCTCCTCACGCGGGATGTGGGAAAAGCTGCAGGCCTCCAGGCACATTACCCCAACCCGCCTGCAGGAAGGCGAGATTTTAACGGTGCGGATAGAGGTGAAAAACACCAGTGCCTATGCGCTTGAGGTTTATGTCTGGGATGAGGTTCCCCCGGGGTTGGAGGTGCTGGAGGGCAAGTGGTTTGACACCGCGGTGATTCCCTCGGGAGAAGCGCTGACCTTAAGCTATCAAGCGCGCTCGGCCAGAGGTGTTCATCGCTTTCTGCGTGTGCAGGTGGAGATCCGGGAACCTTGGGGCCTTGCCCCCATCCATGGGGATCTTCCCTGTCCAGGTCAGGCTCTGGCTGTGCCCCGCATTGAGCGGGGGCTCTCCCTGGAGGCCGGGGCCAAACGAGCCCTCCCCATCCCCGGAACGGCGCGGTCCCGCCGGGGCGGCCTGGGCGTGGAGTTCCATGGTGTACGGGAATTCCGTGCCGGTGATATGCCGCGCAAACTGGCCTGGAAGGCCATGGCCCGCAGGGAGGAGCCGGTGGTCGTGGAGTTCACGGAGGAGCGGGCCACAGAGATCGCTGTCATTTTGGACACGCGGCGCCGAACCTATCGCGCCAACAGCGCTCTTTTTGATCACGCGGTGCGCGCTGCCGCTACCCTCGCGCACCATTTCCTGCGCCAGGGCCACCGCGTCGGACTCCTGCAGTACGGCACCATTTTGGACTGGGTTTTCCCAGGTTACGGTCGCCGTCATGCCGAAAGAATCCTGCAAGAGCTCGCGCGTGCTCAGCCCGGGGATTCCGAGGTGTTTGCTGAACTGGCGCATCTTCCCACCCGGCTCTTTCCCCCAGGCTCCCTTTTGGTCCTCATCTCGCCCCTGATCCTGGGGGATGAGGAAACCCTAGGGCGCCTGGTGGCCCGAGGCTACAAGGTGTGGGTGATCATGCCGGAGATGGGTGGAGGAAGGGCAGGGCCAGGGGAGGAGGAATTGGCCCAAAGGATTTGGCACTTGGAGCGATTGGTTCTCGTGCGGCGAGTACACCGAAGTGGCGCCGTGGTGCTGGCCTGGCCGGTGGAGCGACCGCTGGGCGTCGTGCTGCGCCGAGCCCGTCGTGTCCTATGTCGCTAATCCCCATCGTTTTTGCGGTGATGGCGACCTGGCTTTGCTGGATGGGGCAGGGAATGCCTTTGCATCCGTATTGGGGTGCGGCGCTCCTCCCCCTCATGTTCTGGGGGTTAGCCGCGGGGAAAAAACGGCGCGAGTGGCTAGGGCTTGGCTTCACCGGACTTGTGGTCCTGGCCGGGGTCTGCGCCGCGAGCGGTTCCGCGGATGGTGGGCTTGGGGGGATGGCCTTGGCCCTGGTGGCCTGGGACAGCACAGACCTTCTGCACTGGCGAGGGGAAAGGAGAGAGCTTCAGCGGGTGATGGCGCGCGGATTTCTGCGCTCTGGCCTCGTTGCGGGCACGGGCTGGGCCCTGGGGTTTGGCGCCTCACGCCTGCGCTTGACCCTTCCGTTCTGGGGGCTCGTGGGCCTGGCGACGTTGGCATGGCTGGCCCTTTGGGCCTGGACCCACAGCGTTCAACGGCGCGGAGGCGAGGCCAAGGGGAACCTGTCTGCATCAGGACCTATGAAGTAAGGCCCGTCCAGGATGCCGTCCTCGTCACTGTCCTTCGCCTCAAACCCGCCCCAGAAATTGCCGCGCTTCCCGTCATCAAAGGCATTCTTTCCTTCCGAGCGGGCATGGATGTGGTTTGCCAGGAACGCGTTGCCCAAGACAAGGTTCCCGGCGCTTCCCAGTTCCAAAAGGATACCAACCCCACACTCCACTATCTCCGAGTCCAAGAGGGCTGAGTTGTGCACACCTTGAAACCACACACCGGTGACAGCTTTCAAGACGTTGATGCGCATGAACTGCAGTTCCCTTGAGAACATGATGCGGATGCCATCGTGGCAATCACGAACGATCACGTCCTGAACCATCACCTTTTCGCTTCCGCTTATGAGAAGCCCTGCTGCGGACCCCCGCAGGACAAGGTTCTCCAGCCGCACCAGGCGCACGTTTTGCAAGCGCAAGGCGGCCACGGAGGCCCCATAGATCTCGATGTTCCGGAGGATGAGGGGGCGGCTGACGTTTGCGATGAGCAGGCCGAATGGTTCGCCAGCGGCGTCGATGCGCAGGTTTTCGAGGAGGTAAGGCTCAACCGCTGTTCCCAAGCCCTGGGCCACCCCCCACAACTCCGCCTCCCCCCGCAGGATAAGCGGCGGGTGCACCCGCGCCGCGGCCCAACCTGTGATCGCTACGACCACCAGGAGCCCAGCCCAAATGAGCTTCCTCATGTCCATCACCCCATAGGCCAAGGCTAGACGGAGGCACTTGTTCAAGGGAGGGCTCTTGTCCCCCGCGGGGGTAATATGGGCTACCTTGGCAGAGGAGGTCAAGATGGCGTGGTTGGAGGCGTTGGTGGAGATCCCCAAAGGAAGCCGCAACAAGTATGAGTTCGATAAAGCGCGGCGTTGCCTGCGCCTGGATCGCGTGCTCTATTCCCCTCTTCACTATCCTGCGGACTACGGCTTCATCCTCAACACCCTGGCGGAGGATGGGGATGCACTGGACGTCCTCATCCTCACCTATGAGCCCACCTTCCCGGGGTGCATTGTGCCCATCCGTCCCGTAGGGGTGCTGGACATGCAGGATGAGCGAGGTCCCGACCAGAAGGTCCTGGCGGTTCCGGCGGTGGACCCTCGGTTCATGGAGGTGGAGGACCTTGAGGGACTGCCGCGACATCTCCTTTTGGAGATAGAGCACTTCTTCACCGTGTACAAAACCTTGGAGGAAAAGGCCACGGAGATCCTGGGGTGGCGGGGCAAAAGCGAGGCCTGGGACCTCATCCACCGGGCTCAGGCCCATTACGTCCAGGAAAGATTTTGACCTTGAACTTGCGGGGTCACATGGGCTTGGCCCAGGGAACGCGCGTCCCGTGAACCCTGGCCGTGGTTCCTTGTTCGGCTTCCGACACACTCCCTATCCTTGGGTCAAGCGAGCCGCCCTAAGGAGGCGAAGGAATGATGCGGAGATTACTTTTAGCGATAGCAGCGTTGGGAATGGTCTCGGTGTGGGGGTTGACCCCCGGTCTGGCTGACGCGGGGTTGCCCGGCGGAACCTTCACGGATGTCCCCCGAAATCATCCGGCCTACGCGGCCGTGCAGAATCTCCTGTCCCGCGGGGTCCTCGTGCCCACCGCCGGCGGTCAATTCATGGGCGACCAGCCCCTTTTGCGGTACGACGCGGCGGTCTGGCTGTATCGAGCCATCCAAAACCTGGAGGCAAAACTGCCCAGCACTGATATGACGCCGCGCCTTAGCGCCGCGGAAAACCAGCTGCGCAGCCTCTCGGCGGACGTGAACCGTCTGGGCACAGAACTCGCGGCTCTTTCCAATCGCGTGAACAACTTGCAGCAGAGCCTGAACCAGGGGGGAGACCTCGCCCAGAGGGCTCAGCTCGGCGTTGTCCTTGGTCTTACCGGCGTGATCCTCGGCCTGGCCGCGCTGGCCTGGCTCATCTTCTTTTAGGAGCAGCCCACGCCCCCATGGCCCCCCTTCCTCTTCGCCGTTCCAGAGGGAGGGGGTTCATTTTTGGTTCTCTCGGATGGGGATGAATTCTCCACAGCGCGGGCAGCGGGTGCCGGGCATCGCCCGCTTCACCAAGCGCACCCCCTCTCGCTCAAAAAGGAGAGCCTTGCATCCTGGGCAATAGGTGTTTTGCCCCGGGTGCCCAGGCACATTTCCCACGTACACGTATTTGAGACCAGCTTTGAACCCGATCTCCTGGGCCTGCTCAAGGGCAGCGATGGGCGTAGGAGGAACGCGAAAAGCGTACGCCGGGAAATAGCGGGTCACGTGCCAAGGGGTAAGTGGGCCAAGCTCCGCAGCAATGCGCTCCGCAATTCCTGCGAGATCCTCCTTGGCATCGTTCACCCCGGGGATCACCAGCGTGGTCACCTCTACATGCACCCCTTTAGCCTTGAAAAGACGGACATTGCGCCAGACCTTTTCCTGATCGGCTTGGCAAAAGCGCTGCACAGCTTCAGGAGAACCTTTGAGATCCACGTTCACTCCGTCCAACCCTGCGGCCACCAAAAGTTCCAATGCCTCCTCGGTCATATAGCCGTTCGTGACGTAATTGGTGTGCAAGCCAGCCCCGTGCGCCACGGGGAAAAGCTCCACTGCCCACTCCAAAAGTAGTGTGGGTTCGGTGAAGCTCAGGCTCACCCCCCGCGCGCCCAGTCTTTGGGCCAGCTCCAGGAAGTCCTGAGGGGAAAAACAGCCTGCGCCACCACTGGGATCAGGCCCGCGCTTGGAAATTTCCCAGTTCTGGCACCAAGGGCAGGTGAAATTGCACGACCAAGTGCCGCAGGTAAGCGCAAGATCTCCTGGGTACAGGTGATAAAAAGGCTTCTTTTCCATGGGGTTGAGGGAGATGGAGGGAAGCAGGCCATAAACAAGGGTGTGGATGTGGCCATCCCTGTTTTCGCGGGTGCGGCAAAAACCGGCTTGACCGGGGAGAAGGAGGCAGCGGCGTTCGCACGTCAAGCACCGGGCTTTTCCTCCGGGGAGCGGTTCCTGAAGGAGGGCTTCCCGCACCCAGGGCTTCATATCCCCTCCGCCGGATAGATCACCTGCCCCTCCTGCACCCGGGCGAACGCCGATAGCTCATGTTCCACGGTGTGCTCCAGATCAACGATGTGAATGACTTTATGTCCCTGAGCCACCAGCCAGTCCGCCAGAAGCCGTCGGTGACAGCGCCACCAAAATCTCTCCGCACAGAGCAAGGCTACTTTCCTATGCTGGGCCACCTCAAGGAGTTTTTCTACGCCGCTGCGAAACTCCTCCGTCAGCATGTGGTCTGCGTAATTGCGGAAGCCCAGGCTGGCCCAGGCCTTGTTGGGCGAGGCCTCGCCCAGGCCTGTGCGGCGGTGGCCCCCTAGCTCCTTCCCCAACCAGAAGTAGGCCAGGCCTGCCTTCCTGAGGGCCACGGCCAACGGTTGGTGCGCAAACTGGGGACAACGCTGGGAGCTGGGGAAGGCGCGGACGTCGGCTACGGCCTCAATTTCGTAAGCGGAAAGGAGCTGGAGAAACTCTCCCCAGGTCCGGGTGGAGTGGCCCACGGTGTAAAAAATCAGCACACCGGAACTTTAACCAGGAGGGAGGTGCGCTGGCAGGGCTTGGAGTTGCTGGCTAAGATTGCATGGAGCGGAGCGTAGCGCAGCCTGGCAGCGCGCTGGCATGGGGGGCCAGAGGTCACCGGTTCAAATCCGGTCGCTCCGACCAGGTTAATCTGCGGGCAAAAAGAAAGCATCCAGGATTTGGACCCTAGGTGAGACCTGGCCTGCGTGCACTGCAGCTACGCCAATGACGCGAACCGTGATCCCCTCGATGTCGGCCCGCACGGCCACGTAGAAGTGCCAGCCCTCCACCCCGACCACAGAGCCCCCCACTCGTTGGGGGGAAAGGGGATAGAGATTTGCCCCACCCCCGCCAACCACGAGATAAGTGACCCCATCACGCTCGATGCGCTCATAATTGTGGGCGTGGCCATTGCACACAAGATCCACCCCCAGTTCCGCAAAAGCGGGATGCCAAAGCTTTTGGAGTCCCTCCGCGCCTGGGCCATATGAGGCGTCCGAGGAAAACACTGGATGGTGGAAGACCACGATCTTGTGTGGTTCAGGACCGGAAAGATGAGCGCGGGCCCAAGCCAACTGGTCATGGTAATCCTGGGGGGAGCGTGCGTTGGAATCCAAGCCCACGACTACCACGTCACCATAATGCAAAGCCCACCAGCGTTTCCCCTGTTTTCCTCCCCCGGGCGGCAGCTGGAAGTGTTGATAATAACTGAGGCTATCGCGCTCATGGTTCCCTAAAACGGGAAGGAAGGGAGTCCAACGCAGGATTGGCGCCATGGAACGGAAAAAGAACTCCCAATGCGAGGGAACAGGGCTTTCCACAAGATCGCCCGCGTGCAACACGAAATGGAACGCCCACGGGTCCAGGCTCATGGCCAAGGCCACGAGCTCCACACGGTTCGGCCCCGTCCACTGCCACTGAGTATCGGCGAGCACCCCAAAGGCCACGGGCTCTCCCCGGTGCGCAGCGGTGCGGAACGTGCCGAGGGAAGTGACGGTTCCGTCAGGAAACCTCAGGCGGTACACATACCACGTGGAAGGGGAGAGATCGGTCAAGTGAAAATGAACGATCTCCTTCTCTTTTGCACTGGGGGGGGTGTACCATGCGGACAGGGAAAAGGTGCCTGTCCGCACATAATCCGTGAGCGGCCCGTACTCAATGTGTGCAGGGGAAGCCGGAGCGGCGACCCAGGAGATGGTGACGGAGGTAAGCTCTGGTGCACCGGTCCAAGGCCCATACAAAAGGGGGCTGGCAAAGGCCAACGCTCCCCACAGGAGACCGACAAGGATCGTCCTCATGGCTCCTCCCACACTTGGATCTGCTCAGGAAACCGCACCAAAACGTAAGGCCCATCTCGGAGGCTGTCCCAGGAGAGCTCCCCGGCCACCAGCACTCTCTTTCCCACCAAGATCCCGGGATCGAAGGTTTCCAGGGACCAGAACCCCTGACAAAGCGTGGGCCGGATCAACACGCGAAATCCGTACCGACTGCCGCTGGCCCACAAGGCCCAACCCTGCGCCTCCTGCCCCACCCGGGAGACCTCGAACACCACGGAGACCGCCTGGGTCACAAAGCGCACAGGAGCTGCCTCGATTTCCCAAAGGGCACGCGGAGGAACAGCACTGCCCCACAGGCCACGGCCCTCGATTTGGGCCAGGGCCACAGCCCTGAGGAACCGGCAGTAATAGGGCTCTCGCTCCGGATAGTAGACCAGAAGGCGCGCCAGTCCAGCCCGAAGGAGCACCTCGTTCACCAACACCCAACCCTCTTCCGTCTCCACCCATAAGTAAGCGAGGAGGCGGCTGTGCGTATCGCGCCGCTCCCAAGGGTTCAGTTCCACATACAGCTTCTTCCCGAACGTGAGGTTGTGCACAAAGGCTTTGGCCTCCGCACCGAAAGGCTCGGCGGGGCTCAACTCCGGCGCATTCACACCCAAAAGGCGAAGCGTTTCATACTTGGCCACCCAGCTGGGTGCGTCCGCAAGAACGCGAATGCGGGCGGTATCGCCGTCAGACCAAAGCGTGACGGAGACCGGAAAACTCCCGGCAGGGGGCTGGCCAAAGCCCAAAACGGTCAGCAACACCACGAAAAATGCTGCACAGCACCTCATCTTTCGCTCCTTAGCGTTCGTAATGCACGCGGCGCTGGACCACGGTGAGCTGGAACAGCGAAAGCGCAAAGATGATGGCAAAAAGGATCACCGAGGCAGCGGAGGCCGGCCCGTACTGCCCGGACTCGAAGGCCTTGCGGAAAATGTAGTACACCATGGTCAGAGCGGAGTTCTGAGGCCCAGCGCCCATGAAAAGGATCATCACCTCCTCGAAGATCCGAAATGAACCGATGAGGGAGATGATGAGAAGGAAAAAGATCTGGGGGGTGAGGAGGGGCACGGTGACCTTCCACCAGGTTTGGAAGGAGCTTGCGCCGTCCACCCGAGCCGCCTCATAGTACTCCCGATCGATCCCCTGCATGCCCGCTAAGAGGATCAAGGCCTGGTACCCGGTGAAGCGCCACACCTGCATGAGGATGAGGGCGGGCATGGCCAGGCGCGGATCGTTCAGCCAGTCCCACACGCTCAGGTGCACCCCCAAGGGCCGGGCCAAAGAGGAAAGAAAATAGTTGAGAAGACCAATATCTCGGTTGTAGATCCAGCGGAACACCATGGCCACGGCCACCCAGGGCGTGATGTAGGGGAGGAAGTTGGCGGTGCGGAACAGGGCCCGTCCCCGCACGGCCTGGTTCAGGAGCGTGGCCAAAAGCAGGGCCAGGCCCAGGGTGATGGGGACGCTCACGATCACGTAGATGGTGGTGTTGATGAGCGACTTATGGAAATCCCGATCGGCGAAGACCGCCTGGAAATTGGCCCATCCCACGGGGCGGAGGTCCCAGCGGGTCACCGCCGGCCGCACGGTGAGGGTCCCGCCCTCCTTTAGGACCACGAACTCCCGCTGCGCTCCCTCGTCCCGGAGGACCCAGCGGTCCGGCTGGCGCAGTCGCACCCAAAGGTTCTGGGGATCCAACCCGTACCTTCCCACCAAGAACGTCGAAAGGGGTTCGGGCACACGTCCACGCCGCAGGGCACCGACCCACTCCTCCACGCCCTCGGCGACCACGAGGAGGACCTCCCCGGGCACGGTGCGGGTTCCGATGTCGTATGCGCTGTAGAGGAAGGCGTTCACAAAGGGGTAGAACGTGAACAGACCCAGCACGGCCAGGGTGGGCAGAAGGTAGACGTAGGCCTCCACCGTCTCCTTCCAGAAGCGTTTGCTCTTCCACTCCCCAGGGATGCGCCGCTTCATGGGAAAAAGGGGGAGGGGGCGCCCCCTCCCCCGGTGCACTTCACTCCGCAATCAGGGCGGCGATCTCCGCCGCAAGCCCATCCACAAACTCCCGGGCGCTGAGCTTACCGGTGAGAAGGAGCTCCCAGTAGGTGATGAGGAGGTTGCGCATGTCCATGTAGCGTGGGTGCAGGAGCTGCTGGAAGGCCCCGGCCTGAAGCTGCGCCGTGGCGGCCTTGGCCACAGGATCCGTGGCCACATGGGCTTGCCACTCCTGGGATGTGAGGGCGCGCCAGGTGACCGGCAGGTAGCCCGTGTTTACGGCCCAATAGACGACGTTATCGGGCCTGAGGAGGAACTCGATGAGCCGAGCTGCGGCCCGAACCTGGGCCAGCGTCTGATTCATGGAGAAGATGGCCAGGTTCGTGCCCTGGATCATGGACTGACAGGTCACATGGCAGGGCACGGGGGCCACGGCGATGGGCACGCCCCGGCGCTGCGCGGCGTCCACGTTGTAGGGCCAGCCCGCGGAGCTGTCCAGCCACAGGGCGATATCCACGCCCTCCGCCATGGCCGTGTTGAGGTACCCGCCTTGGACCAGGGCGTACCGGGCCAGCTTAGCGGCGAACTCCGCGGCCTTGAGCCCCGCGGCGTTGTTTATGACCACCTCCTTCCAGTCCTCGGAGAGAAGGTCACCGCCGGCCTGGCGAAGGAGGGTCAGGAACATTTCGGGGTTCGGGGGCCGGAAGCCCGTGGCGTAGCGACGAGCGCCCTCGTCCTTGCCGAACGCCTCCACCACCGCTAGGAACTCCTCCCAGTTCGTGGGCGGCCTGGGCACCAAGTCCGGCCGGTACACGAGAACGATCACGGACTTGTTGAAGGGCACGGTCACCAGGCGCCCCTGGAAGTACTGGAGGAACGCGGGATGGATGTCCTCGAGCGTCTTTGGGGAGAGCAAGAGGTCCAGGTCCACGAGGGCATCGAGCCACGTGACCGTCCAGTTCTCGTATTGCTGGGCTAAGGTGGGGGGGTTCCCGGCGGCCACCGCGGCCACGAGCTTCTGCTGCAGTGCACCATAACCGCCTTGGTACACCAACTCCACCCGAACGTCGGGGTTCTCCTCCATGAACTTCTGGACGAGCCGCTCCAGGAAAGGCCCGTGGGCGCGGCCCATGGCGTGCCAGAAGGTGATGGTCACCGGCTGGGCCAACGTGCTCGCCCACAACCCCAAGATCATTGCCGCCAACATCCACTTTCGCATATGCCACCTCCTTGGGTTTGCCTCGCTCCGCGTTTCCCACCCATCCGTCCTGTTTCCCCTCACCGTTCACCCCCTATTTCAGCCCCGTGCGGGCGATCCCCTGGATGAACTGTTTTTGGGCGAAGAAGAAGAGAACGAGGATGGGGACGATGGCCATGGTGGCCGCGGCCATGAGGAGATGGTGGAAATCGCCCATCTCCATCTGCAAAAAGCGTAGCCCAACCGGCACGGTACGCAGGTCCACCCGATCCGTCATGACGATGACCCACAGGAACGCGTTCCACGAGGCCACGAACTTGAGGAGGGATACGGTGGCGATGCCCGGCCGCACCAAGGGCACCGCGATCTGGAACATGTAGCGAAGGCGCGAGCAGCCATCGATGCGCGCGGAGTCCCAAAGCTCGTCGGGAACGGTTTTGAAGAATTGCCTGAGGAGGAACATCCCGAACACCCCGGCCGTCCAGGGGATGATGAGCACCTGATAGGTGTTGTACCAACCGATGCGGTTCACCAGGATGAACGTGGGCACGAGGAGCATCTGGCCAGGGATCATGAGCGTCCCCAGGAGGAGGGCCAGGATCACCCCCCGCCCCAGGAACACCATCTTGGCCAGGGCGTAGCCAGCGGGGATGCTGGTGACCACATCCCCCACGGTGGTGGCCACGGCGATGAAGAAGGAGTTGAAGAAGTAGCGGCCAAAGGGGGCGGAGTTCCAGGCCTCCCTGTAGTTAGACCACAGCACGGGGTTGGGGATCCACTGAGGGGGAATTTGCAGCACCGCCTCCCGTTCCTTAAGGGAGGTGGTGATCATCCAAAAGAAGGGCAGGGCCGTGATGGTTAGGGTGAAAAGGAGGGCTAGATATACGAAAAAAAGCCATAGAGCCCGGCGGGCCCAGTAAGCTTGTGTCCCTTTAGCGCCAGGCATCAGGTGCAAAATCCTACCCATGGTCCGCCTGCAGAGCAAGGTTTCCCGCTGGCTCCAGGGGACCGCAAGGGGCTAAAATGCCTCCGCTATGGGGGGAAGGCTCGAAGTCATCACTGGCCCCATGTTTGCTGGTAAAACGGAAGAGCTTCTGCGCCGCGTTGAGCGGGCTAGGATCGCCAAGAAAACCGTGCTTTTGTTCAAACCCGAGATCGACGTCCGGTACTCCACCACCGAGGTGGTCACCCATAACGGCCGCCGCTTTCCTTGTCACCTTTTGCCAGTGTCGATCGACCTGGCCGGTTTCAAGGCCAGGGTCAGCCCACCGGCGCTGGCCAACACCTACGTGTTCGCCTTTGACGAGGCGCACTTTTTCGGCGCGGCCTTTCCCGAGGTTTGCGAGGAACTCGTGGATAGGGGGAAAAGGGTCATTGTGGCCGGGTTGGATTTGAACTTTCGCGCCGAACCGTTTGGCCCTGTGCCCGTGCTCATGGCTCTGGCCGATGAGGTGGTGAAACTCACCGCAGTCTGCACGGTATGCGGCGCGCCCGCCACCCGCACCCAAAGGCTCCTGGGAGGCAAGCCCGCCCTGGCTGGGCCGGAAGTCCTCATTGGCGGTCTGGAAACCTATGAGCCTCGCTGTCGCCAGCATTTCCTGCCTCCCCGCTAGCGGCAAAATGGTGGAGAAAGCCCTGGAATTGCGGGAAGTACACATGAGTTTTCGCGCCCCGGCTGGTCCCCTCCCCGTGCTGTGCGCCTTCTCCTTGGAGGTGGAACGAGGGGAGGTGGTGGGCCTTGTGGGGCCGTCAGGGTGCGGAAAGACCACGGTGCTCAGGATTGCCGCTGGCCTTCTGCGCCCACAATGCGGAGAGGTTTGGGTGTTTGGGAAAGCACCCCGTGGGCAAGCCTCCTACATGCCTCAAGGGGACTCCCTTCTGTCCTGGCGCACCGCCCTGGGCAACGTCCTCGCCGCCGTGGAGGTGGATGGCCCAGTTACTCCGGAAATGCGCCGCCACACGCTGGCGCTTTTTGCCCAGTTCGGCCTTTCCGGGTTCGAACGAAGCTTTCCTCACGAGCTGTCCGGCGGAATGCGGCGACGCGTGACCTTGCTTCGAGCTTTTTTGGCCCGCCGGGAGCTGTTGCTTTTGGACGAACCCTTCGCTGCTTTGGACGCCATCACCCGCGCCGAGCTGCAAAACTGGCTTGGGGAAATCCTGTGCGCTTTTCCCCGCACCACGGTGGTTGTCACCCACGACGTGGAGGAGGCCCTTCTCCTTTGCGATAGGATCCTGGTGCTGAGCCCACGGCCGGCTCAAATCATCCGCCAGATCCAGCCCACGGCCGCCAGGCCGAGAGCCCGGGACTGGCCGGAACTGCAAGCTTTGCGGCTGCAGGTTCTTTCCACCCTCACCAGGGGAAAAACCCTATGACCAGATTGGCGAAATACGCCCAGTCCGCCTTGGTGGTAGCGGGGATCCTCGCCCTCTGGGAGGGAGGCTGTCGGGTTTTCCGCGTGCCCCTCTACGTCCTCCCTGCGCCAAGCCTCATCCTCACCACTTTCCTGCGGGAATTTCCCTTGCTTGTGTACCACGCCGAAGTCACGGTGGTGGAGGTGGCCTTGGGACTAGGGATCGGCGCGATCATCGGGATTGCCGTGGCGGCGCTGGCCTTTTATGTGAGGCCCGTGGGCCAGGCGTTGACTCCATTCCTGGTGGGAACTCAGGTGGTCCCGATCTTTGCTGTCGCTCCCCTTTTCGTTCTATGGTTCGGCTACGGCATTTGGCCCAAGGTGGCCGTGGCGGCCATGATCACCTTCTTTCCCGTGGCCATGAACTTCCTCGATGGCCTGCGCTCTGTGCCCGTGGAGCTGTTAGAGTTCTTCCAGGCCTTGGGAGCCCGCGAGGCGAAGCTTTTGCGCTTGGTACGCATCCCGGCCACGCTCCCTTTCTTGCTTTCCGGACTACGGGTGGGAGCGACGTTCTCCTTGGTGGGGGCTACCGTTGGCGAGTGGGTGGGCGCAAGCCGGGGACTGGGCTATCTCATGATCCAGGCCAATGCCCGCCTCCGCATGGATCGCGTTTTCGCCGTAGTCCTCTTCCTCACCTTGCTCGGTCTTGGCCTCTTCGCCGCTTTGGCCTGGCTGGAACGCCTCCTTCGTCTTCGTCGCTAAAATTATCGTTATGGGCAAGCGAGTTCTTTTCGTGGTTGTCGCGGTTTTCGGGCTTGGCGGCCACGCGGCCTTCCGGTTGATCCTGGACTTCTATCCCAATCCCAACCACGTCCCCCTGTATGTGGCCCAGGAGCGTGGATTTTTCGCGGTGGAAGGGGTGGAGGTGGAACTGGTGGTGCCCTCCGACCCCAGCGCGCCGGCCAAACTTGTGGCGACGCGGGCGGTGGAGATGGGGCTAACTCCCCAAATGAACTTCCTCATCGCCGTGGACGAGGGCCTGCCTTTGGTGGCCGTGGCCGCCCTCATTGACGGGGCCCTGGGCGGGCTCCTGAGCCTCCGGGCGTACGCCGTGGCGAGACTCGAGGATCTGCGAGGCAAACGCATCGGCTACTCCCTGGAGCCCCTGGAGCCCGTGCTTTGGCGCACCATGCTTGCCGCCGTAGGCGTGGCCCCACATGAGTACGAACTTGTGTACACCGGGATGAGCACAGTGCCAGCTCTTCTGACTCGCTCCGTTGAGGCCATCGGTGCTTTTCGCAACTACGAGCTCTTGGCTGTGGAACTCTTGGGTCACGATCCGGTGTTCTTCCCCCAGGAAGACTATGGCGTGCCCAATACCTACGAGCTCTTGTTTGTCGTCCACCCCGAGCTTCTGCGGGAAAGGCCAGAGGAGTTGCGGGCAGTTCTGCGGGCTGTGGCCCGGGGGCTGGCGTTCACGCGCCAGGAACCGGAGGAAGCCTTCCGCCTCTTCGTCCAGGTCTTTCCAGAACTTGAGGATGTCCTAAACCGTAGAAGTTTGGCGGTGACGCTCCCCCTCTTCGCGCAAGATCTCCGGCATGATGACCACTCCCGGTGGGAAGACATGGTGACCTTTCTTTTCCACACGGGCATGATCCGCAAGCTCCTTCCTCTGGAAGCGCTCTACACCTCACAGTTCTTGCCTTAAACCTGGCAAAGCGCTGGCCCGCGGCTACGATAGCTCCTGTGAAGGAGGAAGCGTGAGAAGGACTCTTTTTTTGGTGGCGGTGGCGAGCTTTACGGCTTTTGCGGGGTCACTTGTCCCCGCTTTCGTCACCCGGGTTCTGGACGGAGCTACCGTGGAGGTGCGCCTGGAGAGCGTGCCCGTCCCGGCTCCAGCTGGGCTCCAGGCGGGAAATGTGGTTGTCGTGCGCTATATCGGCGTTGGCGTTCCCTCCTCACCCCAGGACGCCGAGGAATTACGCCGCTTGAACGCCATTCTCGTGGAGAACCGCCGAGTTCATCTGGAGCTTGAGGAGAAAAGGACCTGGGAGGACGGAAAGCTTTGGGCCTACGTGTTCCTTGATCCAGCCGGGCACCTTTTTGTGAACGCGATACTGATCGCTAGCCCTTTGGCCGGCTTTGTGCCCCTTGCCCAGGCTGGGCGATATGACCCCGTTTTGGCCCATATGGACAACGTCCCCCAGGCCCAGAGGGCGCTGGCCTGCCCGACCGTCTACCAGTGGAATGAGGCGGGAAGGCATGTGGGCAACACCGCTTGTGTGGAGGGCCCAGTGGCCAGCGTGGGCACAAGCCGCGGTGGCGACGTCTTCCTGAACCTGGGAAAGCCCTATCCTGATCCAGGTAGGTTCACCCTGTTCATCCCCGCTCGGCACGTGGGCAAGTTTGAAGCGGCATTTGGATCACGCTTCTGGACGAACTTGGTCGGCGTAAAGGTTCGCGCTTTTGGGGAGATCAGCGTTTACCAAGGGGTTCCGGAAATCCTGCTTTCTGAGCCAGAAAAACTGCTCATCCTCCGCTGAGCAGGGTTTGCAAGACGTGGGCCAGGCGCTTGGGGTCCGCTCGTCCCTGGGCTTTCCTCATGGCCTGGCCCACGAGGAATCCCAGCGCCTGGGCCCGCCCTGCCTGGTAATCGGCCACCGCCTGGGGATTTTCGCGCACCACTTCCTCCGCTAATTGCCGCAGAGCCTCTTCATCGCGGACCACCCCGCCGGCCCCAGAAAGCAGCGCGGGGACCGGGGTTTTCTTGCTCACCGCCGCATCCAGGATCTCCTTGGCCTGAGGGCGGGTAATGCGGCCCTCCTCGACCGCGCGAATGAGGGCCACCAGGTCTGGAGCGGGTAAGGGGGGCGCATCGCCGGTCCAGTACTGGCCGAGCTCGGAAAGGACCCAGCCCGCGGCAGCCTTGGGATTGGGCACCGCCCGCGCCACTTCCTCAAAGTAGTCCGCACGCACAGGGTCCACCAAAAGCGCCTCGGCCTCGGGAATGCTGAGGCCAAGCTCCTGTATCCAGCGGGCCTCCCGCGCCCAGGGGAGGGCAGGCATCTCCGCCCGCACTTTTTCCCGCCACTCCGGGGTGATCACCAAGGGCACAAGATCTGGATCCGGAAAATATCGGTAATCATGGGCTTCCTCTTTGGTTCGCTGGAGGAGCAGTTTCTCCTCATGCTCGTCCCATCCGAAGGTCACCTGCTCCACGCGTTGGCCGCCCGCAAGCAGTGCGCGCTGGTACTCCGCGGCGGCCCACAGCGCTCGCTCCACAGCCCGAAAGGAGTTGAGGTTTTTTATCTCCGTCTTTGTGCCCAGCCGACCCCCTTGGCTGAGGGAAATGTTCGCATCGCAGCGAAGCTCGCCCTTCTCCAGGTCCGCGTTGGACACGCGCAGATGGCGAAGAAGCGTGCGCAGGGCGCGGAGAAACTCGCGGGCCTCCTGAGGGGAGCGCATGTCCGGTTCGGTCACGATCTCCACCAGCGGAATTCCGCAGCGGTTGAAGTCGATGAGCGTTCCTTTGGGCGTGTGCACCAGTTTTCCCGCGTCCTCCTCGAGATGCACCTCCTTTATGCGCACGGTTTTCTCTTGACCCCCCACGCGGAACGCGAGCGTGCCGCCCACGGCCAGGGGCACCTCGCGCTGGGTGATCTGGTATCCCTTGGGCAGATCGGGGTAGAAGTAGTTTTTGCGATCGAACTGAGAAAGCGTTTGGATTTCTGCGTCCAGGGCCAAGGCCACGCGCAGGGCCAATTCCACCGCGCGCCTGTTCAGGACCGGCAGGGCACCAGGAAGGCCCAAGCAAACTGGACAGGTCAAGGTGTTGGGCGGGGCGGCAAAATAATCTGCTCTACAAGGGCAAAAAAGCTTGGTGCGGGTGAGGAGCTGCACGTGGATCTCAAGTCCAATGATCACATCCATGGCAGGCGAGTATAGCACGTTGCGGTGAATCGGACTTTTAGGTAAGATTTTGTTGATGACCGCTTTAACTGTGCACGACCTGCATGTGCGTGTGGGTGACAAGCTCGTGCTCCGTGGGGTGGACCTGGCCCTTACGCCCGGGCGAGTGCACGCGCTCATGGGCCCCAACGGTTCCGGGAAGAGCACGCTCGCCTTGGCCTTGGCCGGCCACCCGGAATACGCAGTGGTGCGGGGCCAGGCCTTCCTGGATGGCCAGGATCTTCTGGCTTTGCCCCCCCATGCGCGGGCCAGGGCCGGGCTTTTCGTGGCCCACCAATACCCGCCGGAGGTCGAGGGGGTTAAGCTCAGGGAGTTCCTGCGCTTGGCCTGCGCCGAGCGGGGCAAGGGTTTCTGCGAATTTCAAAAGGCCTTCCCTCAGGCCTTGTCCCGCATGAGGATGGAGGAGTTCCGGGAGCGCGAGCTGAACGTGGGTTTCTCCGGCGGCGAGAAGAAGCGGTCCGAGGTTCTGCAGCTCTACCTGCTGCGGCCCAAGGTCGCCCTCTTGGATGAGCCCGACTCCGGGGTGGACGTGGATGCCCTGCGCTTGATCGCTGGGGTCATTGCGGAGATGGCGGCCTCTGGCACTGCTGTTCTCGTCATCACCCACTACCCCCGTCTTCTGGAGCACGTCCTGCCTGCGGAAGTTTTTGTGCTTTTGGACGGGAAAATTGTTGATAGAGGTGGGCCTGAACTGGCCTGGAAAATCGGGGAGGAAGGGTTCAAGGCGGTGCAATGATGGAGAAAACCGCGGCCAGACTGTCCAAAGATTTTGTGGAGCATCTTTCGTGGGAGAAAGGCGAGCCGGCCTGGATGCGGGAGCATCGCTTGCGGTGCCTTGCGATCTTCGAGAAACTCCCCATGCCCCGGTTTGGCCCGGATCTCACGGAGCTGGACTTGGGCGACCTGGCCTACTACGCCCGCCCCGTGGACCCGGTGCGGCGCTGGGAGGACCTGCCGGATGAGATCCGCCGCACGTTTCAGGCCCTGGGCCTGCCCGAGGCGGAACAAAAGGCCCTGGCTGGTCTGGGAGCACAAGTGGACTCTGAGGAAGTGTACCGTTCCCTCCTGGCTGAGCTGCGGGCCAAAGGGGTCATCTTCACCAGCATGGAGAAGGCCGTGCGGGAATTTCCTGAGGTCCAGGAATACTTCATGAAGGTAATCCCTCCCGAGGACAACAAATTTGCCGCCCTGCATGGCGCAGTGTGGAGCGGTGGCACGTTCATCTGGATCCCCGAAGGGGTGGAAGTCGAGATCCCGCTTCAAGCTTATTACCGCATGCAGACGGAAGGGGTGGGCCAGTTCGAGCACACCCTCATCATCGCTGAGGCCGGTAGCTCTGTGCATTACATCGAGGGCTGTTCTGCCCCCCGCTACAGCCGCCTGAGCCTCCATTCGGGCATGGTGGAGATCGTGGCAAAAGAGGAGGCAAAAGTGCGGTTCACCACCATTCAAAACTGGTCCAAGAACGTCTACAACCTGAACAACAAGCGGGCCTGGGCCCAAGCGGGAGCGCGGGTGGACTGGGTTTCCGCATCATTGGGGAGCAGGATCACCATGCTCTATCCCACCACCGTGCTTTTGGGCCAAGGCGCGCGCACGGAAAACCTGTCGTTCACCTTGGCCCAGGAAGGCATGTGGCTGGACACGGGGGCGCGCGCGCTTCATCGCGCGCCTGACACCTCCTCACGGTTGATCTCCCGCTCGGTGGTCCAGGGGCGGGCGCGCAGCGTTTTTCGGGGCACGATCCATGTGGCGCCCGTGGCCCGCCGGGCCAAAGGGCACATGGAATGCTCCACCCTCCTTCTTTCCCGGGAATCCCACACGGAGACGATCCCCGTGGTGAGAGCCGAAACCGACGAAGTGGAGCTAGGGCACGAGGCCACTGTGGGCCGCGTCTCCCAGGAGCAGCTTTTCTACCTGTTGTCCCGGGGCCTCGACGAGTCCCAAGCCCTGAGCCTCATTGTGAACGGCTTTGTCTCGCCCATCCTCAAAGAAATCCCTCTGGAATACGCGGTAGAACTGCGCCGTCTTTTGGAGATGAGCTTTGAGGGGGCCGTGGCATGATCCCCGTGGCCATGCTCCGTGCGGACTTCCCCATTTTCCGCCGGCTGGAAAATGGAAAGCCCCTGATCTATTTGGACTCCGCCGCCACCAGCCAAAAGCCACTCTCTGTGCTTGAGGCCGAGGCCCGGTTCTACCGGGAAAAGAACGCCAACGTTCGCCGGGGCGTTTACCTTTTGGCCCATGAAGCCACCGAGCTTTATGAGGCGGCGCGGAAAACCGTGGCTGCCCTGTTGAACGCCCGCCCGGAGGAGATCGTGTTCACTCGCAGCACCACGGAGGCTTTGAACCTGGCAGCCTGGGGCCTTGGGGAAACTCATATCGCTCGGGGCGACCGCATCCTCGTTACAGAAATGGAACACCACGCCAACCTCCTGCCCTGGCAACAGCTGGCGCGCCGCAAGAACGCCGAGCTTGTGGCCGCCCCGATCACAGAGCACGGCGAGTTGGACCTCCCCTTTTTTCGCCAGATGCTGAACGGCCGGACGAAGGTTGTAGCCGTGGCCCACGTCTCCAACGTTTTGGGCACCATCAATCCCATCCCCCTGCTTGCGGAGGAGGCGCATGAGGTGGGGGCGGTGGTGGTGGTGGACGCGGCCCAGTCCGTTCCGCATATGCCTGTGGACGTGCGGGAGCTGGGCGCCGACGTTATGGCTTTCTCTGGCCACAAGATGCTCGGCCCCACAGGGATTGGTGTTCTTTGGGCGAAGGGCGAGCTCCTTGAGGAGTGGCCGCCCTTCCTCACCGGGGGGGAGATGATTCGGGAGGTGGAGATCCACCGGGCCATTTGGGCGGATCCGCCGGCGAAGTTCGAGGCCGGCACCCCCCCCATCGCTCAAGCCATCGGCTTGGCCGCAGCGGTGGAGTATCTCCAGGGGCTTGGCATGGCCAAAGTTCACGCCCACGGACAAGAACTCACCGCCCACGCCCTCGAGGGCCTGCGCGCCCGCCCCTTCGTGGAGATCTATGGCCCTCAGGACCCGCGCAAGCGCGGGGCCCTAGTGGCCTTCAACCTCAAAGGCCTTCATCCCCACGATGTGGCCACCCTTTTGGACCAAGAGGGGATCTGCATTCGGGCTGGTCACCATTGCGCTCAGCCCCTCCACCGCCGTCTGGGCATAGCCGCTTCCTGCCGGGCCTCGTTCTACATCTATAACGGCCACGAGGAGGTGGACGCCTTGCTGTCCGCGCTGGATAGAGTTCGGGAGGCGTTGCGATGAGCCCATATGAAGAGGTCATCCTCGAGCACTGGAAGAACCCCCGCAATAAAGGACGGCTTTCGCACCCGGATTTGGTGGGGGTGGAGGTCAACCCCTTATGCGGGGATGCTGTGCGCCTGGAGCTTCAGATCTCCAACGGAAAGGTAGCGGATGTGCGCTTTGATGGCCACGGCTGCGCCATTTCCCAGGCTGCGGCCTCCCTTCTCACTGAGCTGATCAAAGACAAAGAGGTGGTGGCACTGCGAGAAATGGAGGATGAAGAACTTCTCTCCGCGCTGGGTGGGGTGATCCAAACCCGCCGCAACTGTGCGCTTTTGCCCCTGCGGGCCTTACGGCGCGCTCTGAGGAGTTCAGCGGCGTGAGCGACGCGCGCGCCCTTTGGCCCCTTTTGTGGGGCGACGGGAGCCCTTAGCCTTCGGCTGGCCGCGGCGGGTCATCCTCCGCCGCTCTGCCTCCCTCGCAAGCGCGATCACATCAGCCAGCGTGGCCTGGCTCACCTCCCCAAGGAACTTGGCCTCCACGGTTTGCCAGAACAGATATGTAGGGCACTGGGGCTCAAGGGGCACAAGATCCCTGCGCATCCCGCCCAGAGCCAGCGCGGGTTCGCGTTCCAAAATCCTAGCTACATCAATAACCTTGATCTCCTGGGGATCCTTGATGAGGCGAAAGCCACCCACTCGCCCTTTTTGGGCCTCCAAATATCCGGCTGCACGCAGATCTAAAAGTATTCGGCGTAGAATGGCCTCCGTAGTCCCACACTTTTGCGCCAAATCGCGAACAGCGCTCCTCCGCTCCGGTAGAATCGCGAGCTCATAAAGGGCGCGAACTCCATGTGCCAGTCTTGCTCCTAAAAGCATCCTTCCCCCTTCGTTTGCAAACTATGGTAGCGTGACCGAAGGCAAACTGTCAAGTGTTAACGCCACTCGTCCAACGGTGTTCAAGCTTTCGCCTGAAAATGGCGACTATCCTGGCTATCGGCGCTTTTAACCGCGCTCAGGTGGCGTGAACGGAGTTGGCCGCAGGCGGCGCGGATGCGGATTCCCCGGGAGCGCCGAACCGTCACGTCAATCCCGTGCGCCAAGAGTTCGCGCCGGAAAAGTTCCACTTGCCCCTCAGAGGGCCGCGCAAACGGAAGACCCGGCGCGGGATTGAAAGGAATGAGGTTCACGTGGGCCAGCTTCCCGCGTATGAGCTTGGCCAGGGCCCGGGCCTGGGCCAAGCCATCGTTCACCCCGGCCAAAAGCACGTACTCGTAGGTGATGCGGCGCCCTGTGGTCAAGGCATAGGCCTCAGCAGCACCCAGCACGGCCGGCAAAGGCCAGCGCTCCGCAAGGGGCACGAGCTTGCGGCGCAGGTTCTCCTCAGGTGCATGAAGGGAAACGGCCAAATTGAACTGCCGATCCTCCTGAGCCAGGCGCAGGATCCCTGGCACCACGCCCACAGTGGAAAGCGTGATCCGGCGGGCACCAAGGCCAAAGCCCCGCGGATCGTTTAGGTTAAGCAAAGCCTTAAGCGTAGCTTCGTAGTTGAGGAGAGGTTCACCCATGCCCATGACCACCACATGGCTCACCCGTTCCCCCCTCTCCTTGAGAACCAAAGCGAAGTGGAGGACTTGGGCCGCAATCTCACCGGGGGTCAAGTTGCGCACAAATCCCATGGCCCCCGTGGCACAAAAGGCGCAGCTCACAGGGCAGCCAATCTGGGTGGACACACACACGGTCCGCCGGTCCTCCTCAGGTATGAGCACGGCTTCGATGCTTGCGCCATCGCGAAGTCCGAGGAGGACCTTTTCCGTGCCTTCCTCATCTTGCTCCCTTGCCAAGACCGAAGGAAGGGCCAGATGGAAACGCCTGGCCAATGCCCCCCGGAGGCTGAACGGCAAATTGGTCATGGCACCGAAATCAAAGCAAAGGTGGCGCCAGACCCACTCCCAGACCTGGCGGGCGCGGAACCTGGGTTCGCCCATCCCTAGGAGCTCCGCTTCCAGCTCCTCCAAAGTCAGGTCCAAAAGGAAAATCTTGTCCATCGGCGTCCATTATGCCCTAGGCTGGGCTGAGCGTCCGGGGCAAGATAAGATGCTCTCCCTATGGCGGATTTGGTCTTGGAGGGGGGAACGGTGGTGCTGCGCCGTGGGGTCAGCCCAGCGGCGGTGCATGTCAGAGACGGCCGCATCCTGCGAGTGACGAAAGGCGCAGGTAGGGCGACGCCCCGGGAAAACGTGACTGGACTCCTCGTTCTTCCTGGCGTAGTGGACGTCCACGTGCACTTTTCCTTGCCTGTGGCGGGGACGCGGTCAGCGGACGATTTTCTTTCCGGGTCCTGTGCGGCCCTGGCCGGTGGGGTCACCACTTTTGTGGATTTCACCGTCGGGCGCGCGGATGTCTCTCTCCCGGCCGCCGTGGAGGCCAGGCTTGAGGAGGCCAAACCCAGCGTGGCTGATTACTCCTTTCATGTGGAGATGGTGGGCTGGAGCGCGGACCGCGTGGAGGAAATCCGGGCTTGTGCGGAGTTGGGCCTTCGCTCCTTCAAGTTCTACCTGGCCTATTCCCAATCCGGCCGGCGCACGGACCTGGGCACCCTGCGGGCGGCCATGACCGCCATCCGGGACATCGGCGGCGTGGCCATGGTCCACGCCGAGGCTGAGGAGCTTGTGGACCCAAGGCAGGGGCCGTTCCCCTGGGCCCGGCCCACCATCAGCGAGGAGGTGGCCATTTGGGAGGTGGGCGCCATCTCCCGCGAAACGCGGTGTACCACGTATATAGCGCACATTTCCTCCGCCGCAGGGCTTGCGGCCCTGCGGTGGGCTAAGCGGCAGGGCGCGCCGGTTATGGGCGAAACCTGCCCTCATTACCTTGTTCTGGATGAATCTGTGTACGCCCGGCCAGATGGACACCTTTTCTCGGTGACCCCGCCTGTGCGCCGGCCCGCGGATAAGGAGGCCCTCTGGCGGGCCCTCTCCCAAGGGGGCCTGCAGGCTGTGGCCACAGACCACTGCCCGTTCACCCGCGCCCAGAAGGAGCCTTATCGGAATGACCCGGAGCGCCTGCCCTCCGGCCTGCCCGGCGTGGAAACGCTTCTTGTGCTTCTCCACAGCGAGGGAGTGACCAAGAGCTGGCTGACCCTTGGGCACCTGGTGACGTACCTGAGCGAGGGGCCGGCCCGGGCCTTCGGCCTTTGGCCAAGAAAAGGGGGTATCCACCCAGGAGCAGATGCCGACCTCGTTCTTTTCGATCCAAAAGCGCGGTGGACAATTCACGCCCAGGATCTTCATATGCACACGGATTTCTCTCCCTATGAGGGCTTGGAGGTCCAGGGCCGGGTGGTAGGGGTGCTTTCCCGCGGCGCGTGGGTGTACAGGGACGGCGAAATCTTGGCCCAGCCAGGCCGCGGGCAATTCATTCCCTGGCAGGGATGAAGCTCGCGTTCATCCGGGGCGCAGGCGACGTAGGCACCGCTGTGGGTCTCCTTCTGCGTTCACTGGGCTACGCCCTGGTGTACAGCGAGCTCCCCAAACCCACCGTGCTTCGCCGGTTCGCGGCCTTTGCCGAGGCTGTATACCGCGGGGAATGGGAAGTACAGGGAGTGAAAGCCCGCTATGCCTCCTCTGCCAAGGAGGCCCTGAACCTGGTCCAGGAGGGGAGGGTAGCTGTCCTCGCCCCCGAGGGAAATGCCCTGGGTGAGGTCAGACCCGCTTTACTCGTTGATGCCCGCATGGCCAAGAGGAATTTAGGCACTCGCCTCGCGGAGGCGCCGGTGGTGATTGGGCTGGGACCGGGGTTCACCGCGGGCCAGGATTGCCACGCTGCCGTGGAGACCCTGGAGGGCCCAGAGCTCGGCCGGGTGTACCTCTGGGGCAGTCCGCTCCCCCACAGCCATCAGCCTTGCCCCATCGAGGAGCTGGCCGAGGAGAGAGTGATACGTGCACCGTGCGCGGGCAGAGTGCAGTCCCTCCGGGAGATCGGTGAGATTGTGGAAGCAGGTGAACCTGTGGTTCAACTTGGGGAAAGGGTTCTTCGCGCGCCGATTCCTGGGGTGATCCGCGGCCTTTTGCACAGCGGAGCGGAGGTTCAGCCGGGGATGAAGGTAGCGGAAATAGACCCGCGTTGCGATCCTTCCATTCCTTTCAAAGTGTCCACACGGTCTTTGCGAATTGCTGAGGGCGTTGTGCAGGCCATCCAGCTTTTAGCGGGCGCGCCAGGCGGCCTTGATCGCCCCGAAAAACAAGGTGTGTAAATTGCCGTGGGGGTAGTAGCGGCCAAGCACTTCTTCAGAAAGCACCTGGTGGGGCGCAAGGTCCACCTGGGCAATAACTTTGCACTCATATATCAGGTCACAATCCAAGAGCACGGGGACGGAAACCTCCAGCCCTTTTTCCCAGCGCAGACCAAGTTCTCCGAACTTATCCACGTCTCGGCCGGATTTCTCCCCGCAGAACTCCAGCTCCTTTTCCATTTTCCCAAGCGGCACATTGACCGAGAACTCGCCGGAACTGAGGAGGCAGGCATGGGTGTAGCGGGATGGCCGCACAAGGACAAGCAGCACGGGCTGAAACCAGGCGGTGCCCAACAGGGCCCAGCCAATGGTCATGGCGTTGGGGCGGCCGTTTTGATCCACGGAGACCAGAAAGGCGCCCCCCTGGTGCAATTGCTTTTGCACCTCACCAAATCCCACCCACGGTTCGACGCGCTGAAACCTCTGATTCCATGTGCTCATCCCCGTCTCCATGTGGCCCGCTCAAACGGGCTGGGATAATAGCCCGCAAGAATGCCGCCGCCCATGAACTCCCGCAGGATGGAAGTGGCGGGCACCTCTTCCCCAGGGTAAGGCACAAAGAACCTGAGGATCCTCAACAGCCTTTCCGCTTCCAAGCGCAATTTTGGGTGACGAACTTGCAGAAGAAGAGGCTCGGCGCGGGAGCGCAACACGTTCCACTCGTACACAAGAGCGGAGTTGAACATGACATCCGCGCGACCTTGGAAGGGAAACACAAAGCGTTTTTCTCCTCGACGCACGTTTCCCCAAAGCCCCAGCGTCTGTTCGGCATTGTACCCCCGGAACGCCTCATCCCGCACGATCCGCCGGATGAGCCTGGTATCGGTGGTGGAGATGCGCACATGGTCATCGATATTGAGCTGGGTTAGGGCGGAAACGTAGACGCGAAAAGCTGGGATATCCAAGTCCGCGGGGAGCACAGCGGGATTCAGACAATGGAGCCCCTCCACAAGGAGGAGGGCGTCGGAATCAAGCCTGATGGTCAGCCCAGACTTGCGCTGCCCCGTGGGGAAATCGAAGTATGGAAGGGTCACCGCGGCTCCGGAAAGGAGGGCCTCCATCTGGTGATGGAAAAGCTGGAGGTCCAAAGCGGAGACGTCGTCGAAATCCGTGAGGCCACGCCGGGCCATCTCCTCCCGCGGCAGGAAATAATCATCCAGGGAAACGGGATATGGGCGCAGGCCCAGAGCTAAAAGCTGAATAGCTAAGCGCTTGGTGAACGTGGTCTTCCCCGAGGAGGAGGGGCCTGCGATGAGGACGAGCTTAGAGGATTGTTCCGCAATGGTTTGCGCTATCCGCGCGATCCGCTGCTCGTGTAAAGCCTCCGAGACAAGGATGATCTCGGTGATGCGGCCGGTGCGGATGGTTTCATTGACCGCTGGCACATCGTGCACGCCAAGAAGCTCCAGCCACCGCCCGTATTCCTCAAAGACCTGCCAAAGAGCGTGATAATCCTCCACAGGAGCGAGTTCCGTCGGCCTTTCCCGGCGCGGGAACTGTAGGATGAAACCGTCGTGATACGGGTGCAGCCGGAAATACTTAAGATGCCCAGCGGATGGCACCATCGGACCGAACAAGTAGTCTTGAAAAGAGCCCAACCGGTAAAGAGGAAGCGTCGCGGAGTTCAATAGGCTCAGAAGTTGCGCCTTTTGCGCCAACCCCCGCGCAGCCATTATGCGCGCTGCCTCAGCTCCAGGAAGCATGTCTTTTTCGATCGGGCGGTCCTCTTCCACCCAGGTGCGCATGAGGGCTTCGATGCGCACCAACTCCTCCGAAGATAAGGGAGGTCGACCAGCGACACGGCAGTAGTACCCGCCGAAGGGCACGGAATGGTCGATGATGAGGCGGGCCTGGGGAAAGAGCTCGGCCACGGCTGCGGCCAAAAGGAAGCTCAAAGAGCGCGTATAGATCCGTATGCCTTCGGAATCGGTGAGGAAGAGAGGCCGCACCTCAGCGTCGCGCCGCAAGGGGTCCGAGAGCTCCCGCAGGTCCCCATCCACCAAAGCGGCCACCGCGGGCACAATGGGGTCGGGGTAGGCGGCAGTCACAAACTCCTTGAGCGGCGTGTCCACCGGGCCCTCGAAGATGCGGCCGTCGGGGAAAACCGCCTGAACGGTGTCCCGAGGCTTTCCCGTGCGCACCATGGCCAAGATTATAGGGCTTCTATCCGCCCCCAGGCGGCCCGATAGGCCTGGAAGTCGGAGGCGGAGAAGAGGACAAACCGGACTTCTTCAAGCTGGCCCGGCTTTTCCTTGAGGAAATCGTATACCGTGCGCAAAGCTACTTCCGCTGCCTCCTCCACTGGGTACCCAAAAGCGCCCGTGGAGATGCTAGGAAAAGCAAGGGTTTTAAGTCCGTGCTCCACGGCCAGAGACAGACAGGAACGGTACGCTTTGGCCAAAAGCTCCGGCTCGTTCGTCCTGCCACCATGCCAGACCGGACCCACGGTGTGGATCACGTGAGGAGCGGGAAGGTTGCCGCCCGGGGTGATCACGGCTTCCCCGATGGGCAGGCGCCCCCGCTCCTGGCGGATCTTAGCTGCGGCGGCGGTGACCGAAGGTCCGCCCACCCGGTGGATGGCGCCGGAGACGCCGCCCCCAGGGGTCAGATCCGGGTTGGCGGCGTTCACGATGGCTTCCACTTCCTGTTTCGTTATGTCCCCTTGCACTAAGACCAGGCGGGTGCCCGCAACCCTTGCCTCAAACCTCTCCATGCTCATCCCTCCACAAGCTTCACAAGCTCGCCAGCCAGGTGTGCTGCCCCCAATGCGTCTTTCTCCTGCACCCGACGACAAGGAGGCTCCGCCCCGGGATCACCCATGTCCGTGCTCACCTGATCGAGCCGGGCCAGCCGGCTGAACTGGGAGAAGCGCTTGTCCAATTTGGCGGCGCGGAGAAGAAGGGTAGGCAAGCGTTCAGACTGCACGACCTCGGGGTCCTCTCCGCGGGACACGAGAAAGGCCACCAAGGCACGCCAACCGGCGGTAAGGGCCGCCTCCAATGCCCAATCTGCAAAGCCTTTGTCCGCGAGCGCTTTGGCCGCACGAACATCATGTTGGGCTTGGATGAGGTAGCGCTGGGCCTCCTGGTGTTTTTCCTCCGCGGACCAAGCCAGGCCCGCCCCGGCTCGCAGTTCCTCCAACATGCCCTCGTCCGAAAAACCAAAGCGGTGGGCCAGCTCGTGGAACACCGTGCGCCGGATCTGGTCCCGCAGCTCTTCCTCGCTTTGACACCATTCCTCAAGCGGCCGGCGGAATAGCACGATCATGCCTGGAAAGTCCCGCGGGTCGTCGGCTTCCAGGAGGCTGGGCCCTTCGTACATCCCAAACGGGTAATTGGGGGGCCTAAGGCCCCACTCCTGCATCCGCTCAGCCTCAGGATACTCCTCCACCCGGACCTCCAGACCTTGTAGGTACCGGTGGAGCTCAGTGGGAAGCTCGGCCAGCGCTTCCCTGACCAACTCGGCAAACCTCTCCGCGCCCACCCGGATCGGCATCAGGCGAATCCTACCTCAAAATGGGCCCAGCTGTCCTTGGCCTCTAACCCCTGCCCAGTAGAGTAAGCGTTATGCGTGTGGGCTATGTGCAGTTTGCCCCGGAATTCGGGGAGAAGGAAAAGAACCTGCGACGGATTGAGGAGCTTCTGAGCGGGAACGAGGCCGACTTGTGGGTCTTGCCGGAGCTTTGCACTACAGGCTATCAATTCAAAGACGTCACGGAGCTTGCAGAGCTTGCCGAGCCTATTCCCGGCGGGCCAACGATCAAAAGGATCGAGAACCTTGCCCAGAAAAAGAACACGTATTTAGTCCTGGGCTTGGCAGAGCGTGATGGGCAAACTTTTTACAACAGCGCAGTTCTCATGGGACCAAATGGCCTGGTGGCTTGTTACCGCAAGGTCCACCTCTTTTTCAAGGAGAAGTTATGGTTCAGCCCGGGGGATAGAGCGTTTTCCGTGGTCGAAGCTGGAAATGTGCCCTTGGGGATTGTCATTTGCTACGACCACATGTTCCCGGAGGCTTCGCGGGCGTTAGCGTTGCGCGGAGCATGGCTCATTGCTCATCCTGCCAATTTCGTGATGCCGGGGTTGGGGCAACTCACCATGCGCGTTCGGGCCTTGGAAAACCGGGTGTTCGTGGTCACCGCCAACCGCGTGGGAAGGGAAGCTCGGGATGAGCCGGCTCTCAACTTCACCGGCATGTCCCAGATCGTTTCGCCCAGCGGTGAAGTCCTAGCTTCCTCCAGCCCGACGGCCGAGGAAGCAGTGGTGGTGGAAATCGAACCAGAGCACGCCAGGAACAAAAAACTGACGCCTCTCAACGATCTCTTCCGGGACCGACGACCCGAGTTCTACCGAGCCCTGGTGGAAGGGTAGAATTTCGCTGCGGGGATAAAGATGGCCTTGTTCAAGGTTGCCACATACAACTGTAATTCCATCCGCAGCCGTCTGTCCCTTGTCCTTTCGTGGCTTTCCCGGGAGAGGCCAGATGTGCTTTGTCTGCAGGAGACCAAGACCCCGGACGCAGAGTTCCCCGCGTTGGCCTTTCACGAGGCGGGCTACCACGTGGTGTGCCGGGGGTTCAAGGGGCAGGCTGGTGTGGCTGTGGTGACCCAGGTGGAGCCAAAGGATGTGCGCTTTGGCCTCGATGCCGACGGGCCAGCGGATGAAGATCGGCTCATCCTCCTTTGGGTGGGGGAAATACCCCTCGTGAACACCTATGTTCCCCAGGGTCAGTCCGTAGATAGCCCAATGTTCCAATACAAGCTGGAGTGGCTGGCGAGGCTCAGACGTTTTTTTGCCCGGCGATTTTCGCCGGAAGACCCCCTGGTTTGGTGCGGGGACTTCAACGTAGCCCCTGAGGAAATCGATGTGCATAGCCCAGATAAGCTTCGAAATCATGTGGACTTTCATCCCCGGGTGCGCGCAGCCTTGGAAGAGATCCGCAAGTGGGGCTTTGTGGACGTCTTTCGCATGCATCATCCGGGCGAACCAGGCCAGTACACATTTTGGGATTACCGAGTGCCCAAGGCCCTGGAGCGCAATTTGGGCTGGCGGGTGGACCACATTTGGGCCACGCAGCCGTTAGCGGAAAAAAGTGTGCGGGCTTGGATTGACCGGGAGGCCCGCCGCGCGGAAAGACCTTCTGATCACACCTTTCTTGTCGCTGAATTTGAGTTGTAGGCACGGGGACCAGGTAGCGTCACGAAGTTCGTGTCATTGTCTTTGGCTGAGGGTGCTGCCCCAAAACGTTTTCTCCCGCTCCTTTTGGACCTCCACCAACCCCCCTGGCCTCCACTCCCATGGGCCCTCTTTGCGTTCGCACTCCCAAATACAAAGGCTTTTTCACCGCTTCCGCG
>CAYSAN010000008.1:0-63912 GCA_964429165.1 uncultured Thermotogaceae bacterium | reverse complement strand
TTATTAATTTACACCACGAGGTCGCAGGGGGTTTCGAGTCCACGGTCCGTTACGCGTTCTCTTCGAGGCCGAGCCCCACCGCCTACGAGGCCCCCAGCAAGTTTATGTCTCCGAAGTCAGGACCGCCGCCCCAGATCCAATCTTGCCAGTGGGCCTTGGCCAGGTGGGGTGCCGTCGGGGGCGCTCAGGACCAGGTTGTCATTCATCCCTCTCTCTATCCCCACGCGCTCTCCAGGAAGTTGTACCAAAGAAGACGAGCTGCGTTTCGCTCACGCGCGTCTGCACCGGGGCCATCGCCTTGAGAAGCACTTCCGGTGAGTAGCGAATATCGGGGTGATCGTTCTGGGCTCAGCTGGTCAAGCTCTGCGTTTCCGAGGCCAGCATGGGTTGCCCTTCCCGCTTCAGAACAGCCACGCCCTCGGGCAAGAACAAGACGAAGCGCTTAGAGCTGATTCGTCCGCAGTCCGTCGCATTCGAAGGGGGTGTCCTTAAAATCACGCTGCTGCTCCGCGGGCGCTCGCGGTGATCCCAAGCCTTGAATGGCCCCAGCTCCTCAGCAACCAGGGCGTAGCCTTACAGTGAACGCCGGGGTGCTACAAAGTTGTTTTTCTCCCCAGGCTTCCCCGCGGGTGCCCAGGCTGAACCGCTTCCAGGACCGCCTTTACCCGTGCTTGGGTCAACGGGCTTTGAACGATTACACTCACGAGGAATCGACACTCCCTTTGGTGACATGTTTAGCGCGGGACTCAGGAGACTGAGCGCTCTAAATTAGGAATGGCGGCAGTGGGGCGGGGAGGTCTTAGGTCGCCTGCTGCCGGTCCACCAGGGAGGAAGCTCGTCCGCTGGCCTGGTGGGAATCGGCGTTTTCAGGGGTAAGAACCTCAAAGTTTTGGGCGACGGGGTGGCTCAGGAGGGGGAAGCCTTTCGGTAAAATCTAGAAGAAGACGGCGCTCTTCACGGCCAAGCCTCTTCGGTATAACCACACGCAACTTCACCTTGAGATCTCCCTGCCCACTGGGCCCAGGAAGACCGCGTCCGCGCACCACCAGCTCTCCGTCAGGCTCTGTGCCGGGAGGAACCTCGACTTCCTCCTCGCCACGCAAGGTGGGGACGCGAATTGTCCCGCCTAAAACCAAGGTAGCGTAGTGCACCGGGACCTCCACCCACAGGTCTTGGCCTTGGCGGGCAAAGATGGGATGTGGTTGAATTTCAATCACGACGTGCAGGTCTCCAGGGGGCCCTCCTGCGATTCCCGCGTTACCCATGCCCCGAAAAACCAGTCGTGCTCCATCTTCCACTCCAGCGGGTATTTCCAGGGTTATCTCTGTCCTGTCGCGCACCCGACCGCTGCCCCGGCAAGACGGACATGGCGATTCCGGGAGTTGACCCACACCTTGGCACTCGGGACAGGTCCGGACGTTAACGAACGTTCCAAACATGGAGTGCTTTTTGTACTCGAGGCGTCCAGATCCACGGCAAGTGGGACAGACTTTGAGCTCCGTGCCGGGCGAAAGACCGCTTCCTTCACACTTCTTGCAGACTGCGTGGCGAGGGATGGAGGCGCGCACAGCGGTACCAAAGGCGGCGTCCTCGAGGGTGATGCGCACGCGGTATTCCAGATCTTCGCCACGTTGCGCGCGGCTAATTGTGCTTGTCCTGCGGCCCTCACCAAAGAAAAGATTGATGATCTCCTCGAACGCAGAAGGGCCAAAGAACTCCTCGAAGGCCGCGCGGGTGCGCTGGAACCCTTCGGCGCCAAAGTCCACGGTCTGCTGGGGGCCCACGTGCCCGAACCGGTCATATTGGGCCCGCTTTTCTGGGTCAGAAAGGACCTCATAGGCCTCGGCGATCTTGTGGAACCTGCGCTCCGCCTCCTTCCTATCGCCTTTGTACACGTCAGGATGATATTGTTTGGCCAGCCGGCGGAAGGCCCGTTTGATGTCCTCTTGGGTGGCGTTGCGTGGTACCCCCAGGATCTCGTAGTAATCCTCTTGCGGCATGCCTCATCACCCGGAAACCCCTTCTCCGGAGCGGCGATAAAGCTCGCTGGCCACTGCGCCCGCGACCTTCTTCAACTCCTCCATAGCTGCGCGGATCGCACCAGCGTTATCGCTGGCCATCTTCTCCCGCAGGTTCTTTATGGCTTCCTCTATCCTCCGCTGTTCTGCGGGCTCTATTTTGTCCTTCAGCTCCCCAAGGGATTTCTCCACCGCATAGATGAGGCTGTCCGCTTGGTTGCGGGTCTCCACCAGTTCCAGCCTGCGGCGATCCTCCTCTGCGTACTTTTCCGCCTCCTTGCGCATCCGCTCGATCTCCTCAGGAGACAGGCGGGAGGTATCCTTAATGGTGATGGACGCGGATTTTCCTGTGGCTCGATCCCGTGCGGTCACATGGAGGATGCCATCCGCGTCGATGCTGAAGGTCACGTCGATTTGGGGCACGCCCCGCGGGGCCGGCGGAATCCCGGTGAGGACAAACCGACCCAGCGACTTGTTGTCCGCAGCCAGCTTGCGCTCACCCTGCACGATGTGGATCTCCACAGAGGTCTGGAAGTCCTCGGCAGTGGTGAAGGTCTTCGTGCGCTCCACAGGTATGGTGGTGTTGCGCTCCACGATGGGGGTGGCAATCCCACCCAGGGTCTCGATGGACAGGGTCAGAGGGGTCACATCCAGGAGCACAACCTCCTTCATTTCGCCAGCGAGGATCGCCGCTTGGATGGCCGCGCCCACAGCCACCACCTCGTCAGGGTTGATGTCCTTGTTGATCTTGGCCCGGCCGAATTTGTCGGCCACCAGCTCCTGCACCCGCGGGATGCGCGTGGATCCGCCGACCAGCACCACCTGATCGATGTCCTGGGGCTTAAGCTTCGCCGCCGCCAGGGCTTGGTCCACGAGCTGAATCGTGCGCAAAAGGAGATCGTCGACCATGGCGATGAACTGCGCCCGGGTGAGGGTGCGCTCCAGGTGTTTCGGGCCGCGGGCATCCACTGTGATGTAGGGCAGAGAAATCCGCGTCTCCAGCCGGGTGGAGAGTTCTTTTTTGGCCTGTTCGGCGGCATCCCGCAGCCTTTGCATGGCCTGGGGGTCGCCGCGCAGATCGATCCCCGTCTCCTTTTTGAACTCCTCGATTAGCCAATCCATGATGCGGCGGTCGAAGTCGTCCCCGCCCAGTTGGGTATCACCATCGGTGGCGATCACCTCAAACACGCCCTCTCCCATCTCAAGGATGGACACGTCGAATGTCCCGCCGCCCAGGTCGTAGATGAGGACCTTTTGCTCGCCCTCTTTGTCCAGGCCATAGGCCAAGGCGGCAGCGGTGGGCTCGTTTATGATCCGCAGGACCTCAAACCCGGCGATGGTTCCCGCGTCCTTGGTGGCTTGACGCTGGAGGTTGTTGAAATAGGCCGGGCAGGTGATCACCGCCTTTTGGATCTTCGTGCCCAAAAGCTCTTCTGCGTCACGCTTGAGCTTTTGCAGGATGAATGCGGAGATCTGTTCGGGCGTGAACTCTTTTGTCTGATTTCCTATGTCCACGCGGAACCGCCAGTTCATGCCCATCTTGCGCTTCACGGAAAGAACGGTGCGGGAGGGGTTGAGGATGGCCTGGCGCTTGGCCAGTTGCCCCACGAGGATTTCCCCGCTGTCGGTGAAGGCCACGGCAGAGGGGGTGATGCGCTCGCCCTCGGCATTGAGAAGCACCTCGGGGCGGCCGCCCCGCACCAGGGCAATACAGGAGTTGGTGGTACCAAGGTCAATGCCCACGACCTTCTCCTTGTCGCTCACGGGGTCTCACCTCCTTTGGGGCCGAGGCTGACCTTGACCTTGGCCGGCCGGAGGACCCGCCCCTGACGGAGCCACCCCCGCTCCAGCTCCGCAAGGATTTTATGTTTGGGTTGAGGGGATTCCTCGGCAAGCACTGCCTCATGGTAAACGGGGTCGAAGTCAGCGCCCACGGCTTGAATGGGATGGCAACCCAAACGGTGGAGGATCTCGGCGAACAGGCTGTGTACGGCGTTCAGACCGTCCTGAAGCTGGTGGGGGTCTTGGTCAGCACTCAGGGCGCGCTCCAAGGCCTCGTACACGGGGAGGAACAAGAGCACAGCCTCATCCAGGGCTCGCTCCCGCCAAAGCTCCCGCTCCCTGGCCACCTGCTTCCTGTAGTTGTCAAACTCGGCGGCCAGGCGCAATAGCTCCTCCCGCAAGCGCTTCTCCCCTTCAGTCAGCCCCTCCTCTATCATGATGCACCTCCGTACTGGATGAGCAGGGACTGAAGCCGGCTCGCCAGGTACCGCACCGCAGAGAACGCACGGGCGTAATCCAGCCAAAGGGGGCCGGCCACGCCCAGCACCCCCCGGCCCGAGAAGTAGGAGGCGGTGACGAGGGTTAACTCCTTCAGCTCGGAAACAGCTTCTTCTCCCACATGGACCATGAGCCCTTCCTGTCCGCGGCGGAGCTCCACCAACCGCGCCGCAAAATTTCGGCCCTCCTCAAAAAGGCAGAACAGGTCGCGCACGCGTTGCAGGGCCCATTCCGCTGATCTAACGCCGAGTTCCGAGAGGAGCTGGGGCCAGCCCTCCACGAAGATGGAGGGGGAGGATGGACACTCCGCGAGTTCCCGGAGCAAGCGATACGCGGTGTGCACGGCCCGGCCTTGCCAGGGCTCGGGAGGGCGGGTCTGCCCAGGCGCGCGAAGCTGCGCGGCTAGCCGAGCCTCTGCGTCCCGCTCCTCTTCCGGGCTCAGATCCTCAGGGATGGGGACGAGCCTGGCCGTCATCACGCCCAAAGCGGAGAGGGTGACGGCCAGGGCCCGCCCGGGCTCCACCGCGCGCAAGACCACCGCCCGGGTGGGGACCTCCTCCCCATGGGGTGGGACCACGAACCCCAGCTGCCCGGTCATAGTGGAAAGGAGGAGAGCGGTGCGACGCAAAAGCTCCTCGAGGGGCGGAAGGGCAGGGAGAGGTTGGGGTTCAGCAGGAAGGCGTTCGGCCTTGGCTTCCAGCTCGGCCACGTCCAAAAGCCAGCGGGCGAAGAACCGGAAGCCCTGGACAGTGGGCACACGTCCAGCAGAGACGTGGGGCTTGACCAGATACCCCTCCGTTTCCAGGGCGTGGAGTTCATTGCGGATTGTGGCGGGGCTGAGGCGGTGGCGGTAGACCTGCACGATCTCTTGGGATGAGACAGGGCGGCGGGTGTGGATATAGCGGTCCACCACTTCCGCTAAGATGCGCGCCCTGCGGCCCTCCATTAGCAATCACCTCCCAGGAGTGCTAGAAAAATGATAGGGGGGAAAACCTCAAAGTCAAGCCCACTCCGGCTCGCCTCACCCGCCCTTACCGCAGCAGTGCTTGTACTTCCGCCCCGAGCCGCAGGGACAGGGGTCGTTGCGCCCCACCTTCCCGGGCCCCGGGGCGGAACGGGCAGGAGGGGCGGGCGCAGGCCGCGGTGCTGTCCTAAAGGTCGAGGTGGACGTGGGCGCAGCCGCCGGAGCGGGCGCCCCCTCCACCCGGATCGTGAGCCGCGGGGAAAGGAGCACGCGCATGACTTGCTCCTCGCTGCGCACCAGCATCTCCTCGAACATGCGATGGGCCTCGCGCTTGAATTCCACCAGGGGATCAGTCCCCCCATAGGCCCTGAGCCCGATGCCCTCGCGCAGATCATCGAGCTCCAACAGGTGCTGGCGCCAGTTCTCATCGATGGTGCGCAGGACCACAAGCCGCGCCACCACGGGAAAATGCGGGGAGAGCCTCTCCCACTGCCGATCCAATTGCGCTCGCAGGGCCTCCTGCACCACGCGGAGAAGGTCCTCCCGGCGTTTGGCCCCCAGCTTGGGCACGGGGTCGCACACCTGGGCCAACTCCTTCAGAAGCCCAGCCCAATCGGCCTTGGCCAGGGGTTGGCCCTGCGGCGCATAGCGCTCCACGACCAGCTCGGCGAACTCCTCCACCATCCCTCGCAGGTGCTCCCGCAGCTCCTCCTCGTGCGGGGTTTCCCCGGGGGCAGGGAGGAGAAACCGCTCGCGCAGCGCATAGATGGCGTCTCGCTGTTTGGCCATGATCTCGTCGTACTCCAAAAGGCGCTTGCGGATCTCAAAGTTTCTTTCCTCCACGCGCTTCTGGGCTCGGCGGATGGCGCGGGTGAGGAGCTCGTGGGTGATGGCCTCGCCCTCCGTCACGCCCAGGCGCTCCATGAGGGAGGCCAGGCGCTCGCCCCCGAAGACGCGCAAAAGGTCGTCCTCAAGGGCCAGGAAGAACTGGACTTCCCCCGGATCGCCTTGCCGGCCAGCGCGGCCGGCCAACTGATCGTCGATCCGCCGCGCCTCATGGCGCTGGCAACCGATCACGAAAAGCCCGCCTTGATAGATCTCCTGCCACTCCTCCGGCCGGAACGCCCGGCCTGTCTCCCGGCACCACCTTTTGATTTGCTGCACGACCCAGCGGCCGTAGGGGGAATCGACATTGGCACGTTGGACGATCCTTCGCCGCTCCTCCTCAGCCTCCCTGCGGTAGCGCTCCAGGAGCTCTCCGTATTTCTCCGGTTCTTGCTGGGGATCGGCCTCTTGCCGGGCCCGGTAGGAGGGGTTCCCGCCCAGGAGGATATCGGTGCCCCGGCCGGCCATGTTGGTGGCGATGGTGATGGCCCCATAGCGACCGGCCTGGGCCACGATCATCGCCTCCTTCTCGTGGTATTTGGCGTTCAGGACCTGGTGGGGCAGGCCGCGTCTTTTCAAAAGCTGCGAAAGATATTCAGAGTCCTCAATGGAGGTGGTGCCGATGAGGACCGGCCGGCCCTGGTGGTGAAGCGCCGCGACCTTCTCCACCACCGCTTCGAACTTGGCCTTGCGCGTGCGGAAGATCACGTCCGGATGGGAGTAGCGGATCAGGGGCCGGTTCGTGGGTATCTGCACCACGTCCAGGCCGTAGATCTTCTTCAGCTCCTCCTCCTCCGTTTTGGCCGTGCCGGTCATGCCCGCAAGGCCCTTGTACAAGCGGAAATAGTGCTGAATAGTGATCTGGGCCAAGGTTTGGTGCTCGCGCTGGATGGGCAGGCCCTCCTTGGCCTCAATGGCCTGGTGCAGCCCCCCGGAATAGCGGCGGTCGGGCATGAGGCGACCTGTGAACTCGTCCACGATGATGACCCGGCCATCCTTCACGATGTAGTCCCGGTCCCGCTTGTAAAACATAAAAGCCTTCAGGGCCGTCTCCAGATGGTAGCGGGCGGTGGTCGCCCGCAAATCAGCGATGTTGTCGAATTTGAGAAGCTTTTCGGCCTTCTCCCAGCCCCGTTCCGTCAAGGAAAGACGACGGTGCTCCTCGTCCACCTCGAAGTCCTCACCGGGCTTGAACAGGCGCGCCAGACGCGCAAACTCCCGGTACATACGGGCCGTCTCCTCTGTGGGGCCGGAGATGATGAGGGGGGTGCGGGCCTCATCGATCAAAATGTAGTCGACCTCGTCGATGATGGCGTAGTCCAACGGGCCCTGGACCTTTTGGTCCCGGGAGAGGACCATGTGGTCCCGCAGGTAGTCGAACCCAAACTGCGCGCTGGTCCCATACACAACATCACACCTGTAGGCCTCTTTGCGCTCCGCGGGCGGGGTGTCCTCCTGAAGGAGGCCCACGCAGAGGCCCAGGAACTCGTAGATGGGGCCCATCCAGTGGCGGTCGCGCTTGGCCAGGTAGTCGTTCACGGTGACGATGTGCACCTTCCCCGTCAGGGCGTGGAGGTAGGCGGGCATGGTGGCCACGAGGGTTTTTCCCTCTCCGGTCTTCATTTCGGCCACGCGCCGTTGATGAAGGACGATTCCGCCCAGCACCTGGACGTCGAAGGGATAGAGGCCGATGGTGCGGCGGGCGGCCTCGCGCACCACCGCGAAGGCTTCAGGCAGGATTTGATCGGTGGTCTCGCCGGCGGCCAGCCGCCCCCGGAACTCCGCGGTCTTGCCCCGCAACTCCTCATCCGACAGGTCCTTCATGCGGGCGGACCAGTGATTGACCGCCGCCAGGATGGGAAACAATCGGCGCAACCTACGCTCATTGGAGTCGCGCACGCGGCGCAAAAGCCCCACTATCGGCATGGCCCAGAAACTATACGACCTCAGGGCAGCCCTTCCAGGGCCTGCAGGACCTTCCGCCGCATCCCTCGCAGCGCAGACAGCTGACCCTGAAGTTCGCCATAATCCTTTATAGGAATTGGTTGGCTTAAGCGCGCCTGAAGTCCAGCGATTTTGCCATCGATGACCTTGAGGGCCCTCTGGTAATGGCTTTTGGCCTCATCCCACAGGAGGCGACGCCAGGCCACCTCCCCAAGCAGGATCCAGGCCCGCTCATACTGCGGATCGGTGCGCACAAGCTCCTCCAGCCTAGCCTTGGCCTCCAAAATGCGTCCTTCCGCATAGTCCAGGGCCGCCAGGTAGTATGAGGCGTCCCGGGCCATCTCGGGAAAAGGCAGCGTGGCCAAAAGCTCAGAGAGCACAGCCTTGGCCTCCTGGTACTCGCCAAGCTGGATGTGCACCCCCGCCAGGTTTAAATACAGGGATTCAGGACAATAGCGGCTAAGACAGGCTTTGAACGCTTCCTTGGCCTCCCCAAATTTTCCCGCTGTGGCGTTGATCAACCCGAGCCAATAGAGGGAAACACGCGGGCAGAAATCCAGGCGCACAGCGCGCGCGATTTGGGTCTCGGCCAAGTCCAGGCGGCCAAGATAATAGCTGGCCTGAGCGGAGAGGAGGAGTCCGTCAGCGATTCCATCTCGGACGGCGAAAAAGGCAAAAGCCAGCCCCAGCAGGGCCAAGAGACCGGCCGCCACCCGCCTTCCGCCCCCGCGCAGCGGGAGGGCAAAGCTGCCCCACGGTCCGTAACGTGGGGAGAGGGCCAAGCCCAGGGTGGTCACAAAGGCCAAGCTGGAGGCAGGGAGGTGGAAGGGGAAGGTCGGGACGGCGTGCACCAGGGCGGTGATCAACCCTCCGCCCAAAAGGAGAAGCTCCAATCTGGCCAGGGGCTCCTTTGCTCGGGAAACCCGCCCCAGACCGACGCAAGCCAGAAGGACAAGCCCTCCGAGCAGGACGAGGGCGCCTATGGTGCCCAGCTCTGCCGCCACCTGCACGTATTCGTTGTGCGCTTGGTCCGCGCGCGGGAAGGGGAAAGCGTAGGCCGCGCCACGCGGACTGGCCAGGAATTTTGGCTTATACGGAACAAAGAAGATCTTGTACCCACCGAGCCCGATCCCGCAGGCGGGAAAATCCTGCCACATGGCATAGCCGACCCACAAATCCCAGGCCCGCATAGCTCCGGATTGACGCTGCCAGAGCTCGCGCACCACGGACAAAGGGGTGGTGGGAGGGAGGAGGAAGAGCACCGTCAAACCGAGGGCAGCGGTCACCCCCAGCCAAAGAAGGGGGATGCGCCGCAGGGCCCGGCCGAGAAAATACAGACCGAATCCAGCCAGAGCTAGGGCCACACCGGCGATTACGCCGGACCACCCCAAGGTGGCGCCCAGCGCGGTCAGTCCCAACAGGGCCATGACCGCCCAGCGTTTGGGATGCGGGATCCTCACGGACCAAAAGCCCAGGCCAAAAGCGAACAGAACCAAAGCCGCACTCAGTCCAAGCCGAACAGCGATCTGTCGGGTGAGGAGCATCACGGCGAAGCTGAAGCCCACGGCAAGCGCGGCCAGAATCCATCCTTTCTGGGCACGAAGGAGGATCAGTCCTGGGAAGACGAGGTAGGAAAGAAAGCCGGCGAGGAACTGCTGGTTGCCCATGGTGGCGATCATCGCGCTCGGACCGCGGCCGCCCGGCCCACCAGGCACAGTCCCGAGGTATTGGAGGAGGGCAAACAGCGCGTTCAAAAAGGCCGCGATCAACAAAGCACTCAGCATCCAGGGGTGATATTTCTCCTCGGTATTGACCACGAACAAAAAGATCAGGCCAAAGGCGAGAAAGAGACCAGCACTTTGCAGGACCACACATGTGGGGGTGGGGCCGGTGAGGGAAAGGAAGGCTGCCAGAAGAAAGGCGGGGATCAGAAAGCCAAGCCAAGTCCATTCCACGCGGACTGTCTTGCTCCGCAACCACTCCCAGCCCCAAAGGAGGAGAAGCATCCCCACGAGCACCAAGGTGTACAGGCTTTTCCCAAAGCCGTACTCCGTGTTCCAAGGGGAAAAGAAGAGGGGCTGGGTGGCCAAAAGCCAAAGGAGAAGCCCTACTCTAAGTCGGGCCAGGAAGGTTGCCCTTGCTGGCTTCTTTGCCTTTGGGGGCACGCGCAAAGCTTAGCACAGAAACGCCTGGGCCAGCCAGCGCGAAAGGTCAAGAAGGGCGGGCCAAAGGTCCGGACGTCTTCGCAGTTTGCTGGGCAGAAGGGAAAAGGAATCGATGTCCCCTTCTTTGCCCAAGAACTCCGTGAGTTCAGGGGGCATGGCCTTCAAGGCCTCTGCTATTTGGGCTGGGCCCAAGCGCAAGAATGCCCTGCGGGCTTGGAGCTGAAAGGAGATCTCCTTCCCCACCTTGTCCCGCCAAGCCCGCTCGTAACAGCTCAGCTTTCCCGGCCCGCCAGCAGCGATCTTCCCCGCCATGGGCGCGCACAGGGATAGAAAAGCCAGGCCCCCGCCAGTGAGGGGTTTGACCTGGGCGGCGGCGTTGCCCACAAGCAGGGCGCGTTCCCCGACGGTGCGGGCCGGGGGCCCCAGGGGGATGAGCCCCGTTTGGACATGGTGCACCTTGGCCCCGGGGAATTGGGCCCGTAAAAGGGCGTGCAGGCGGTCGGGAGCGGCGTGGCCCTGGGCCGTGGCCAGGCCCACCCGCACCAACCCCTCCTCCGCCGGCACAGCCCACCCAAAGAAGTCCGGCACAGGCCCAAGAACCACGTGCACCTCGTCATCAAGTTCCCCATCCACCACGGCTTGGATGCCCACAAGTTCCTCCATCGGCGCAGGAAACCCCAAGCTTTTCCGGACAAGGCTGCGCGCACCATCCGCTCCGATGAGGACCTCAAACGCCACCGGTCCTTTGGTGCAATGGAGCAGGCCTGGCTCCACGGCCAGAACGGAGGCGTGCCAAAGACAAACGCCGTGCTCCTGAGCTTTAGCGCGAAGCCAGCGATCCAGGCCTGTTCGGTCTAAAACCACAGCCTTCGGTTCCTCCGCGTGAAGCTCTAGGACGGGGCCACCCGGGCCGAAGACCCTGGCCCGGAGGATCCGCCGCAGCTCAAGGTGCTCGGGTAGGGAGAGGCGCGCCTTTGTGGCCATGCTCACGAGGCCGGCGCAACGGGCCTGGCGCAGCGGGGCCCGCTCCACCAGGAGGACCTTGGCCCCCTCTGCCGCCGCGGCCAAGGCCGCCAGGCACCCCCCCGGCCCGGCTCCCACCACCACTAGGTCAAACCTGAGCACACCCTAGCTTAGCGCTTCCTCCAAGGCCCAGGCGGCGGAAAGAACCTTGGCCTCCGAGAGACGCGGCCCCACCAGCTGAAGACCAAAAGGAAGGCCTGCCACCCGCCCACCGGGAATGGAGATGGCAGGAAGCCCGGCCAGAGCCGCGGGGATCGTGAAAAGGTCGGAAAGATACATGCTGAGGGGGTCTGCCTTCTCCCCCCGCCGGAAGGCCGGGGTGGGAGAAGTGGGGCCAAAGATCAGATCCACCTGGGTAAAGGCCTCCGCGAACTCCCTGGCGATGAGGGTGCGCACGCGTTGGGCTTTTCCATAGTACTGGTCGTAGTAACCCGCGGAGAGGGCAAAGGTGCCGAGGGCAATGCGCCGCTTCACCTCCGGCCCAAAGCCCAGGGTCCGGGATTGCGCGATCATCTCCCGCACCCCTTCCCCAGGGACGCGCAAGGTGTAGCGCACCCCATCGTAGCGGGCCAGGTTAGCGGAGGCCTCAGCCGAAGCAATGAGATAATAGGTAGGAAGAGCGTATTCCGTGAGGGGGAGAGAAAGCGAGATCACTTGGCCGCCCAATTCCTCGATCAGAGCGCACCACCTCTCCACCAGGGCCAAAACCTCGGGGCCCAGCTCCTTGGGGACGTACTCCTTGGGGAGCCCGAGCCTCAGCCCAGCCAGGTGCGGCCGAAGGCCGTGGGTGTAATCCTGGGGTGGGAGGGGAAGACTGGTGGAGTCCCGGGGATCGTGGCCGCTGATCACGGAAAGGAGGAGGGCCGCGTCGCGCACGGTGCGGGTGATGGGACCAATCGTGTCCAAAGAGGAGGCAAAAGCCACGAGGCCGAAGCGGGAGACAAGACCATAGGTGGGGCGCAGGCCCACCACCCCGCAGAGGGCGGCGGGCTGGCGCACGGAGCCGCCGGTGTCTGAGCCCAACGCCGCCAAGGCTTCTCCCGCGGCCACCGCGGCCGCCGATCCGCCCGACGATCCGCCGGGAACGCGCTGTGGATCCCAGGGATTGCCCGTGGGACCAAACGCCGAGTGCTCCGTGGATGAGCCCATGGCGAATTCATCAAGGTTCGTCTTCCCCTGCACCACCATGCCCATCGCCTTGAGGCGGGCCACAGCTGTGGCCTCAAAGGGCGAGCGATAGCACGCAAGGAGTTTGGAAGCGCAGGTGGTGGGGAACTCCCGCGTACAGATGTTGTCCTTCACAGCAATGGGAAGACCCCGCATGGGCTTGGTCTCCATGGCCAACGCCTGGGAGGTCAAGTCCGCCTTATCCGCCAGGAAGAGAAAGGCGTGTAAGGTGGGCTCCCATTCCGCAATGGCCTGGAAAACATCCTCCACGATGGCGCTGATCGTGAGTTTTTTCTCCTGCAGCGCCTGCAGGGCCTCTGTGAGCGCACGTGGAATCAAGGGCTGGTGCCGGGGGTGGGACTTGAACCCACACGGGGGGTGGTTACCCCACTGGATCCTGAGTCCAGCGCGTCTGCCAATTCCGCCACCCCGGCGGCCTGGCGCATTCTACGAGCCCGCCTGGCTCTGTCAAGATTTGACGGCCTGGCCGGCCGCACGGTAGACTCACTCCTTGGGTGAGGGTAATGGTCGAACTCAAAGATTTCCGGGTATTCAGGGACCTCAAGCCCGAGGAGCTGCAGAAACTCGGGGGTTTGGTGCGGAAGATCGACTATGGCGAGGAAGAACTCATTTTCATGGAAGGTGCTCCTGCATTTGGTTTTTATTTGGTGCTCAAAGGGGCAGTAAAGCTGGTCAAGCGCAGCGCCAAAGGGAAGTCCCAAATCCTCAAGATCGTGGGCCCGGGCGGGCTTTTGGGGGAGACCACCCTCTTTGACAAGGGCGTGCACAACGCTTACGCCAAAACCCTCATCCCCGCCACAGTGGGGTTCATTGAGCGCGGTGATTTTTTCTTTTTTCTTGAGCACCACCCCAAGGTGATCTTTCGCTTTTTCGAATACATTTCGCTGGAGCTCAAGGCCTTCCAGAACAAGCTGGCTGAGCGCTCCTATGCCTCAAGCAAGGAGCGGTTGGCCCGCCTTATTCTCGCGTTGGACCGGTTAGGGCTGGAGCTTTCCCGGGCCGAGCTTGCGGAGATGGCCGGGGTTTCCTCGAAGACGGCCATTCGCACCCTGAGCGAACTGGAGTCCAGGGGCATCATCGCCGTCGACAACCGCCGTATCAACGTGTTGAAAGAAGACTACCTGCGGCGACTGGCTGAACCTTTTTCCCTTGAGGTGGACAGAGCCATCATCATCTAGACAGGGACCTCTGTCCTTGGCAGAGGCCGCGGGGCTGGAGTAAAACCGACTGGCATGCGGCGCACAGGCCTGTCGCTTTGGCTTGCTTTAGGACTGGCTTTTCTCTTCTGGTCTGCTTTGGTTTGGGCGTTGGATTGGGCCTCTGACCCCGTGCGTTTCCTCATCGTGAGCGGGATCTGGACGGGCGTGGCCGCAGCCTTGCTGGGGTGGCCCAGAGGCCTTTGGGCGCCGTTGGCCGGGTTAGCGGTGGGCGCGCCCGCGTTCAGCCGCCAACCCCTCCCGGTGTTTGCCTCCCAGGCCCTGTTCTTGACGGGCGTGGCCCTGGTCAGCGGCGGGCTGGGCTTCGCCCTGCGCAAGGGCACCTCCCATCGTCAGGTCCACCGCCAACTGGAGAAAGCCTACGGGGAGGACGTGTTCGAAAATTCCCTTGACATCCTCCATGTGATCGACCGGGAGGGGAACGTGGTGCGACGGAACCGCCGTTCCCTGGAGCTTCTCGGCTGGCCCAAGCGCCGCAGCCTCCATGTCACGGAATACGTGCACCCCCAGCACCTCGACGAGTTCCGCTTGGAACTGGAAAGGCTGTTTGAGCGCGGGGAGATTCGGGATCTGCGGCTCCGCTTCCTCACGGAGGACAAGAGGAGCATCCCTGTGGAAGTGCAAGCCCGGCGGGTCACCGGGAAGTTCGCGGTGCTGGAGGCCCGCGACCGTTCAGAGCTGGATCGGCTGGAATACGAGCTCAATCAAATGCAAGCCCGCTACCGCTGTGTGATCGAAGCCGGTCTCGACACCCTGGACCTGGGCCTGATCCTCGTGGATGCCAAGGGTGAGGTGCTGTGGGCAAACCTGGCGGTGAGCCGCTTCTTTGGGCTGGACCGCGAGCAGTGGTTTGGCCGGCATGCCCTTCAGCTTATGGAGCGGATCAGCATGGTGCTGGAGGAGGGGGAGGGCTTCTATCGGCGGGTGCGGGAGATCTATCAGGCGGGGCTGAGCGAAGATGGCCTGGTGGTGCAGGTCCGGCCCGGCAAAGGGCGAGAAGAGAGGATCCTGCAGTATCGCTCTTTGCCTTTGGCCACCAGGGATTACAAGGGTGGCCGGGTGGACTACTTTGCGGACATCACCCCCCTAAAACGCCTGGAAGCGGAGCTGCGGGAGCAGAAGCGCCTATTGGAGGAGACCAACGAGCGGCTCAAGGCCTTCAACGCCGCGCTCTCCCACCAGTTGCGCAACCCTGCCCGGGCGGCCTTGGGACGATTGCACCTTGTCCTGTCCCAAGCCGACGGTGCCCTCCCCGCCCAGGTGCGCGAGGATTTGGAGAACGCCAAGCGCTGCCTGGAGCGCATGGATCGCATGATCGAGGACCTCAACCGCTACGCGAAAATGCGGCTGGACCCCTCCCAATTCGAGCCCGTGGACCTGAACCGTCTGCTGGCAGAAGTGCGGGAGGATCTGGGTCCGGCTTTGACGCGCGCCGAGCTGCGGATGGCTGGGGATCTTCCCGTGGTTTACGGCCGGCCGCGGCTTCTGGCTGAACTCTTCGCCAACCTCCTGCACAACGCCGTGAAGTTCACCGACAAGGACAAGCCGGTGGTGGAAGTGGGATGGAGGCCCCACCGCACCGACACCTACCTCTTCTGGGTGCGGGACAATGGTCCTGGAATCCCTGGGGAGTACCTGGAGAAGATCTTCCAGCTTTTCGAGCGGTTGGACCCGACAACGGAGGGGACCGGTGCGGGGTTGGCCATTTGTCGCCGCATCGTGGAGGAGCATGGCGGCCGGATCTGGGCGGAGTCCCAGGTGGGGCAGGGTGCCACCTTCTTTTTCACCCTGCCCCGGCACCCCCTGAGAAAAGGAGTGGAGAGCAATGCCCGTTGAGCGGCGAATGACGATCTTGGTGGTGGAAGACGATCCCTTGCACTACGAGCTCATTGAGCGGTCTGTGCGCAGCTTGGAGAAGGCCAACGTCCGCTATGATCTGTTCTGGGCTAAGGACGGGGAGGAGGCCCTGGATTTCCTGTTCCGTCGGAAGAACTATGCCCAGGCCCCGCGGCCTAACCTCGTCCTTTTGGACCTTTATCTCCCCAAGAAACACGGTCTGGACGTCCTCAACGAGCTCAAAACGGACGAAAAGCTGCGCAAGATCCCGGTGATTGTGTTCACCGTGTCCACCGATGAGGAGGAGATGGTGCGGGCCTACGACTCCGGGGCCGCGGGCTTTCTGCAGAAGCCCGCCTCGCCCGAGGAGTTCGAGCGGCTGCTCAGCACGGTTTGGGAGTACTGGCGGATCGCCAAGCTCCCGGACTAGCGTCCGCTCCTTAGGCCGCGAAGGTCCCCTCTTCCTGCGACGTCTGGGGTTTTCCCCTTTGTTGGCCCGGGCCTAAGGTGAGGCTGGCCTGGGCGTGCGAGGCGTGGTGCCGGCCCAACGGGGTCTCCAGCCCCTCCTGCTGGTATTCAGCGGGCGGGTGGCCGTTCGAATCGGCAAAGCACGCCCCATGACCCCTCCTGGCCTCCTTCCTCTTCGCCTGGGGAGGGGCGAACAGCCCCTCCCCTCCCGCCTTTTGCTCACCCGCGCTTTCGGATAGCATGGGTCAACACGGCTGCGTGCCGAAAGGAGGTTGGGAATGGAAAGAAAACGCGTGGGATTGGCACTTTTGGCGGCGGTGGTCTTGGCCCTGCCGGTGTGGGCGGGCAGGGTGGCCCTCATCCTGGACGTGGGCGGCCGCGGCGACCTCTCCTTCAACGACATGGGCTACAAAGGCACAGAAGAGGCTTGCGCCGACTTTGGCTGGGAAATGGTGGACATCCAGTCCGCCACCTCCGCGGATTACCTCCCAAACATTCGTCACGCCGCACGATCCCGGCAATTCGACCTCATCATCTGCGTGGGCTTCCTCCTGGCGGATGCCCTGAACACGGTGGCCCCGGAGTTCCCCAACCAAAAGTTCGCCATCATCGACGCAGTGGTTCCTCATCCCAATGTGCTTTCCATTGTGTTTGAGGAGCAAGAGGGTTCGGCCCTGGTGGGAGCCCTGGCGGGCATGCTGGCCGCGCATTATGGCTATCCCTACGTGGGGGTGGTGCTGGGCATTGAAATCCCTGTTCTGTACCACTTTGAGGGCGGCTATCGCTTCGGCATCGATTGGGGGCTCAAGAGGTACGCCGCGGTGACAGGCAAGAGCGCAGATGTGGGCCTCCTTTGGGTCTACACGGGAACCTTCTCGGACATCGCCAAAGGGAAGGCCGCGGCCGAGGCTCAGCTCGAACAGGGCGCGGTGGCGGTGTACAACGTGGCCGGCCCCTTGGGCATCGGCATGCTCGAGGCGGTCACAGCCAAGCTGGCCAAAGAGGGCCGCGAGGCAGGACCCCCGTTCATGATCGGGGTGGATGCCAACCAGGACTGGATGGGCGACGGAAACAAGGTCGTGGCCTCCATGATGAAGCGTGTGGACGTGGGCTGTTACACAGCCATTCAGATGGTTCACCAGGGCACGTTCCAGGGCGGCGTGCTCTCCCTGAGCCTCAGGAACAAGGGCGTGGGCATCAGCCGCTACCAGGACCTGTTGGACTTCATCGACTTCGGCATCAAGGCGGGTGCCATCACCGAGGCTGATCGGGGGCGCATCATGGAGAACTGGCAGGCCATGCGGGCCGCTATTCCCGAGTGGATCTGGCAAGCCGTCGATGAGCTTGAGGCCAAGATCCTCGCCGGTGAAATCACTGTGCCCAAGCCAAAAACTCGGGAGGAGATGCTGGCCGTCCGGGCCATGTATCCTCTCCTGCGCTGAGATCCTGGGGCCTGGGGGCTTGACCCCCAGGCCAAATGCCCATGGCGGAATTCTTTCTGCGGGCGGAGCGTCTGCTCAAGGTCTATCCCGACGGCACGGTGGCCTTGAACGGGGTGGACCTGGAGATCCGACCTGGCGAGATCCTCGGCCTTCTTGGTGAAAACGGCGCGGGCAAGACCACGCTCACCAAAATCCTGTCCGGACTGCTTACGCCCACCTCCGGCCGCCTCCTCACCCCCACTGGACCAGTACGATTCCGTTCCCCAAAGGATGCGCTGCACTTGGGGATCGGCATGGTTCATCAACACTTCGCCCTCGTGGGCACTTTCACCGCTGTGGAGAACGTGGCCCTGGGGCTGGGCGGGGTGAGCCTTCCTGCCGTGCGGGCCAAGTTGGAAGCGCTGGTGGCGGAGACGGGCCTGCGCGTGCCCTTGGACGTGCCTGTGGAGCAGTTGGCCGTAGGCGAACGCCAGCGTGTGGAAATCCTAAAGGTCCTGGCGCGGAACGTGAACCTTCTCATCCTGGACGAGCCCACCAGCGTCCTCACCCCCGGGGAGACCGCCGAGCTGTTCAATTTCCTGCGCGCCCTCAAGGAGAAGGGGAAGGCTGTGGTGTTCATCACCCACAAACTCAAGGAGGCCCTGGCCATCACTGACCGCATCGTGGTGCTGCGGCGGGGAAGGATCGCGGGCGAGGTGGAGACTGGACGCACGACAGCCGGGGAGTTGGCCCTTCTCATGGTGGGCGAGCAGATCCGTGGGCGGGTGAGCAGCGTGGAGCTGGCCGCGGAAACCCAGGTGCTGGCCAAGGAGACCACCTTGGCCGACCGGAGGCCTGCCCTGGTGGTACAGGACCTCCGGGTGCGTGCAGACACCGGCGGGCTTGCCGTACGAGGCCTCTCTTTCGAGGTGTTTCCGGGCGAGATCTTTGGGATCGCCGGCGTGGAGGGGAACGGGCAAACGGAGCTTGTGGAGGCCCTGTGTGGCTTGAGATCCATCGAAACTGGCCACGTCTTCCTTTTGGGGAAACCGGTGACGGGGCGTTCCCCTCTTGAGCTTTATAGGCGGGGCCTGGCTCACATCCCTGAGGACCGCTGGAAGCACGGCCTTATCCTTTCTTTCTCTGTTTGGGAAAACGCTATTTTGGGCATGCAAAGGGAGCCAGATTTTCCCGGTTTTGGTGGGCTTTTGCGGCGTCGCTCTGTCCAGGCCCACGCGGAACGGTTGGTCGAGGAATTTCAGATCCAGACCGCAGGCCTCCACGTGCCCACAAAGAGCCTTTCCGGCGGGAATCAACAGAAACTCGTCGTGGGGCGAGCGCTCAGCCGGGCCCCCACGGTCATCGTGGCTGCTCAGCCCACCCGTGGCCTCGATATTGGCGCCGCCCAGTTCATCCGTGAGCTTCTTCTTCGCCTCAGAGATGAAGGGCGGGCCATCCTCCTGGTCTCCGCTGATTTAGATGAGGTCTTGTCCCTGGCGGATCGGGTGGCTTTCATGTCCGAGGGCACGTTCACCGGGGTGGCCAGGCCGGCGGAGCTCACCCCTGAGGCCATCGGGCTTTTCATGGGCGGCGTGAAGGCAGGGGTGCGGTGAGGCGCTTTTGGCTGGGAACACGGCCGCTAGCGGAGAGCGCCATCGCTGGTCTCCTTGGGCTTGGTGTGGGAGCCCTCATCATGAGGGCCTGGGGTTACAACCCCTGGCCTGCCTACCGCGTGCTGTTCCAGGAGAGCTTTGGCAGCACCTATGGTCTGGCCAGTGCCTTGGCCAATGCCACGCCCCTCATCCTCACGGCTTTGGCGTTCAGCGTGGGTGCGCGTGCTGGTCTGTTCATCATTGGGGCCGAGGGGATGATGTACATGGGGGCCATGGCCGCCGTGGCCACAAGCCTCCTCCGCCTTTCCCCAGGATTCCATCCCCTTTTGACCCTGGCCATGGCCGCACTGGCGGGCATCCTGTGGGGGGTGATCCCGGCCCTGCTTCGCGCCCTCCGCGGCGTGCATGAGGTCATCTCCACCATCATGTTCAACTGGCTGGGCCACTTCCTGGCCTTTTACCTTGTGGCCAACGTTTTGGTGGACCCCGTGCGGGCGGAGAAGACCGTGTCCGTGGCACGCACCGCCCGTCTTCCCCTGCTTGTGCGTGGCACGGACCTGTCCTTGGGCATTGTGGTGGCCGTGGGCTGCGCTTTAGTTGTATACATCTGGCTTTGGCACACTGTGCGTGGCTACGAAATCCGCGCGGCCGGAGCAAACCCTGAGGCCGCGCGTTATGCTGGCGTTTCACCGAAAACCACGGTGCTGTTGGTGTTCACATTGGCCGGGGCTGCGGCCGGGCTGGCGGGTGCGGTGGAAACCATGGGCCGTCCCCCAACTTATGCGGTGTACAGCGGGCTCACGAACATCGCGGGCTTTGGGTTCGACGGGATCGGGGTGGCCATGATCGGCCGCACCCATCCCTTGGGCATCATCCCCGCGGCGGTGTTCTACGGGGGACTACAGGCAGGGGCCCGGCTCATGCAGATGTGGGCCAAGGTCCCGTTCGAAATGGTCCGCACCGTGCAAGGAGTGATCGTGTTGGCGTTGGCTCTGCCTGAGCTCATTAGAATCTTCCGCCGACTGACCCGCATCTGGGGCTCAAGGAGAACCACATGAACTGGGCCTATTTTTGGAGCCTCCTTTCCATCTCCCTTCATGCCCAGGTGCCCATCACCCTTACGGCCGTGGGCGAGGTGATCGGCGAGTCCGCCGGACTTTTCAACATCGGTTTGGAGGGAATTCTTTTGCTTTCAGCGTTCACCGGCACGCTGGGGGCACGCACGGGCGGCCCTCTGTTCGGGCTTTTCGTGGGCATGGTCACCGGCCTTGTGGTGGGCCTGGTGTTTGGCCTCATCTGTGCCTATTGGAAAGGGAACCAACTCATCGCTGGGGTGGGCATTAACCTTTTCGCCCTGGGTTTTGTGGCCTTCGGACTCCAAGTGTTGGGATCGCCCGGGTTCTACACCGTTCCGCGCCCCGTGCAGCTTCCGCCCATCCGCACAGGCGTGGGCGCTTTCTCCCCGTTGATCCCGCTGACCTTGGTCTTGCCGGTTTTCGTGCACTGGTTGTTGGGGCGCACCCGAATAGGACTGCGTATCAAGTCCGTGGGGGAGAACCCTGAGGCCGCGGATGTGGCGGGGATCCCCGTGGAGCGTACCCAGCTTCTTTCCACCATGGCGGGCGCGATGCTGGCTGGATTGGCCGGGGCCTATATGTCCGTGTCGTGGCTGGGCTCGGTCACCAAGGAGATCTCCGCGGGGCGGGGCTTCATCGCCCTGGCCACCGTGGTGTTCTCGGGACTGCGCCCACTTCTGGCCCTAGCGGGCGGCCTCCTCTTCGGGTTCTTCGAGTCCCTGGCCACGTGGATCCAGTCCCTTCCCGGGGTCAAAGAGGTGGTGCCCTGGCAGTTCATCGCCATGATCCCCTACGTGGCCACGCTGCTTGTGGTGGCGGGGGTCATTGGCCGGGTGCGCTTTCCCAAAGCACTGGGCCTGCCCTATCGCCGGGAGTGACTGCAGTATAATGGGTTTACCGGAGGTGGTTTACGCATGAAGCGAGCGTTGGTGGTTGTGGGTTTGTTGGCGGTTGGGCTAGCTGGCTTAGCCCAAGCCCTGGGCACGCCACAGAGGCCAATCATCATGCTGTTTGTGCCCTCGGTGAAGGTGGACGTCATCCAGGAGGTGGGGCCGAAGATCGCTGAGGCTCTGTCCAAGATGACAGGCCTGACGATCAAACCCGTGATCGCCGCGGACTACGCGGCGTTCATCGAGGCCATGATCACCGCCGAAGGGGATATGTTTGGTGTCCCCACCACCGATCAGTATGCTCAGATCACCAGAGTCAATCCTGGGGTTCATGCCCGTTTGGCTGCGGTGCGGGCCGGCTACCCCTACTATTTTGCCACCGTGTACGCCCTTCGCGAGAAGGGGTTCAAGTCCGTGTACGACCTCAAGGGCAAGGTATGGGGCTTCGCCCATACCCGCTCCACCTCAGGCTACGTGATACCCAAGATGTATTTCGATTCGCTTGGCCTCACATTTGCGGAGGAGAAGGCGCTGCGGACTCACGTCAACGCCATGATAGCCCTCTTGGAGGGCCAGGTGGATTTCTGCACGGGTTATGGTTCGCCGCCTCTCCCGCCGGACTCCATCGCGGAGGCCCTCAAGGCCGCGGGCTGGCGCTGGGAGTACGGCATGGACCCCGAGCTTTGGCTCTGGGACCGCTGGAACAATGACCTCTATCCCGAGGGCATCCGCGGCCATTGCCGGGACCTGCGCTGGGCCATCGCGGTGGAGGTCAAGGTCTACGGTGACATCTGGGACCTGGTGAGGAAGGTGGGGATTGTGGACGTGGTGGGGCCCATGCCCAACGACTGCATTGCTTTCGCCGCTGGCTTCCCCAAGGACCTGGAGGAGAGAATTGTTGAAGCCATCAAGGCCCACATTCGCTCGCCCGAGGGCTATGCCCTCTGGTCCCGGCCGGGGTTCTATGAGTGGTACGATGTGGCGGAAATCGATGACTCCTTCTATGACTCCTATCGCCTACTGGCTGGCTACCCCGTGCCCAAGCGGTGAGGAAAGGGGGAAAAGAGGGGGGAGTGGCCGCTCCCCCCTTTTTTTCATAAGATGCCGCATCTAGTGGGGGAAAACCTGACCAAAGTGTACGAGCGCGGCAAAGTCCGCGCCCTCAACAACGTCAATTTTTCCGTGGAAAAGGGCCAGTTTTTGGTGCTGATCGGCCTTTCTGGCTCAGGAAAGTCCACGCTTCTGCGCTGCATCAACCGCTTGGTGGAGCCAACCTCCGGAAAAATTCTGTTGGACGGCCTGGAGCTCACCCGCCTCTCCCCGCGGGCCATGCGCAGAGTGCGTCGCCGCATCGGCATGGTGTTCCAACAGTTCAACCTGGTGAAACGCGCCACAGTGCTGCAGAACGTCCTGGCTGGACGGCTGGGATATAACCCCACGTTCTCCACCCTTGTTGGGCGCTTTTCCCGCGAGGATTTGCGGCGAGCCAAAGAATGTTTGGAGCGCGTGGGGCTTTTGGACAAGATGTATGTACGGGCGGACCAGCTTTCCGGGGGCCAGCAGCAACGGGTGGGCATCGCCCGGGCCCTCATGCAGGAGCCGGAATTGCTCCTTGCCGACGAGCCTGTCTCCGCCCTGGACCCGGCGACTTCCCACTCGGTGATGCAGTACATCGAGCAAATCAACAAGGAGGATGGGGTCACGGTCATCGCCAGCCTCCACTTCCTTTCCCTGGCCCGGCGATACGGGCAGCGCATCATCGCCCTGCGCGCCGGTGAGATCGTGTTCGATGGCCTTCCTGAGGCCATCGACGACCAGAAGTTCAAGGAGATCTACGGCGAGGAAGCCGCGGAGGTCGAGGTGCGGTGAACCTTCTGCGCGCCCGGATCCTTTCCTTCCTCACCGATATCCTCCTTTGGGCTTATCTGCTGTACGGGGGTTTTACCCTTTATTACTTGGCCGCCCTCTGGAGCCCGTGGCGGCCCGAGGAGAAGCTGGTTTTACCGGACCTATCCCCGTGGGGCTGGGCTGTGGTCCTCACCGGGATCGTAGAGGCCGCCCTTCTCACCCGGGCCTTCGGCCCCAGCCTTGGCCAACGGGTGTTAGGTGTGCATCTTGGGGGAGAAAATGGGGAGCGGCCCACCTTCGCCCAACGCCTGGCCTACCTGGGCTTTGCCCACCTTGAGCTCTGCTTCTTGGGGGTTGGCGTGTGGGTGAACCCCCACCGTCCTTGGCATGAGCGGTGGGCCGGGGTGCAGTTGCAGCCGCTTCCCCCACCCGAAAGCGGTGTTCTGCGCCCACCCTGGTACCGCACGGTCTATGGCCTCACCGCGCTGCTGGTGATTGCCCTGACCATCGCCGTGGGCTGGCGGCTCACGGAGATCGATATACGACGGTTGGTCCGCCACGCCTCCCGATCCCTGCGCATCTGGCGCGGCCTGATCAACCCGGATTTCAGCTACCTCATTCAGCCTGACCCGCGCAGCAAGCTCTCCTTCATCGACGGCCTTGTGCAGTCCCTGTACATGGCCCTTCTGGCCACGGTGGCGGGCATCGTGGTGGCTTTCCCCTTGAGCTTCATGGGGGCGCGGAACATCGCGGCCCGCAGCTCTATGGGCTGGACGGTTTATGGCCTTGTGCGCGGGTTCTTCAACGTGTTTCGGGCCGTGGAATCCGCGTACTGGGCGGCGATCTTTGCCATTTGGGTGGGATTTGGGCCATTCGCCGGGACCCTTGCCTTGTTCATCCACACCGTGGCTGCGCTGGGAAAGCTGTTCTCAGAGCAAGTGGAACATATCGATCCCGGTCCGGTGGAAGCGGTCACCGCCACCGGGGCCAACCTCATCCAGGTCCTACGTTACGCCGTGGTGCCCCAGGTCACCCCCCAGTTCCTGGCCTTCTCCCTGTACCGCTGGGACATCAACCTGCGCCTGGCCACGGTGATTGCCCTTGTGGGTGGGGGTGGGATTGGGCGCCTCCTTTTCGAGTACAAGGACGACCTTCAGTGGTCGCTCGTGGGCGGCATCATCATCCTGTTCATGGTCACCGTGTGGATCATGGATTACGTCTCCGGTTGGGTGCGGGAAAAGATCGTGTGAGCCATGAACATTTTGTGGTCTTTAGAGGAACTAGGGGTGAAGTGGGCAAGGAGCCTGCGCCTGCGGGTGCTGCCAGCGCTGTTTGATCTTGGGACCCTGGGGTACCTGTGGGTGGCAGCGTCCATAAGCTACAGCTATTTCCGCTTTGGCCGCATCCAGTACTCTTTTTTCCCCTGGACGACCATGCTCTTTGTCATCGTGCCCATGGCCGCCCTGTGGTCCGCGTGGGACCAGACGGTGGGCTTGAAGGCTGTGAATCATGAGCTCAAGGGGGGATCTGCCCTCCCACGGCTTCTTTATGCCCTGGCCTGGCCCCTCTTCCCGTTGACCCTTCTGACCTCCCTTTTCGATCCCAAAGGCCGCTCTCCTGCTGAGCTTGTCTCCGGGCTCACCTTGGCGGAGGTCACCTTGATCGTTCACCGCCCCTGGCACCGCACGTTAACCGGCTGGCTGATCGTGGCGGTGTTACTGAGCACGGTGGCCGCGGCCGTGGGGGTGACGCGAGTTGAGCCCTACCGACTGGTCTCAGGCTTTGAAAAAACCATCAAATTTTGGCGGGCCATCGCCTCGCCGCGCTGGGATCTTCTGAGCTTGGGATTGCGCCTTCTTGGGGAGACCCTGTTCATGGCCATCATGGCCACGGCGTTCGCCGTGCCCTTCGCTGTGGTCCTCTCCTTTTTGGCCGCCCGCAACCTCATGCAAGGCCCCATTGCCCGCCCCATTTACACCGTGCTCCGCATGATCGGAAGCTTCACGCGCTCGGTGGACGCCATCATCTGGGCCATCATCTTCGCGGTGTGGGTGGGAACAGGCTCCTTTGCCGGAGTCCTCGCCCTCCTCGTCCATTCCGTCGTGGATCTCATGAAGCTCTATGCGGAGCAGCTTGAGGCCATCGATCCTGGTCCTGTGGAGGCCCTCACTGCCACCGGTGCCAACCGCCTCCAAGTCATCCGCTACGCCATCATTCCGCAAATCATCAACCCCTACATTTCCTTCACCATCTACCGCTGGGACATCAACGTGCGCATGGCCACGGTGGTGGGCATGGTGGGCGGGGGCGGCATCGGTTTCCGCCTGATCCAATACCTGGCAGGTTGGTCCTTCCAAGAAGCCACGGTCTTAACCCTCCTCATCATCCTCATGGTGTGGCTGTTGGACTGGGCGTCGGCGCGGCTGCGGGAAAAACTCGCCTAAGCCATGAGCTTTGCCCTGGCATTGGGGGGAGGGGGCGCACGTGGTTTCGCCCATCTTGGGTTTTTGTGGGAGCTTGCGGAGCACGGCCTTCGGCCCCAGGCCGTGGCCGGCACCTCCATGGGGGCCATCGTGGGCGGTTTCTACTGCGCCGGTCAGGACATGGCCAAAATCAGCCGCATCCTCGCTCACCTAGACCTTCCCGCCTTGTTTGGCGTACCCCAAAATTATCGCACGGTGGTGGAGCAAGCTGTGGCCGTAAGTTTTCTGGGGAAGATCCGGGGAAGGTCCTGGTGGGAAGCCACCGCCCAAAGGAACGACCGGTTCTTGGCGTTCCTCCGCCTTTTCACTAAGGGCCAGCGCTTTGAGGAGCTCTCTCCGCCGTTCACGGCCGTGGCCTGTGATCTTCTGAGCGGGGAGGAGGTACGCATCAGCGTGGGCCCTGCTTATTTGGGGATAGGTGCGAGCGCAGCCCTGCCCGGACTCTTGGGCCCCATTCGCTGGCGGGAACGCTGGCTCATCGACGGGGGCGTGGTCAACAACCTCCCCATCACCGTGGTGGCGGATAAAGCAGAACGGGTAGTGGCTGTGGACGTCACCGCGCCCCTGGGAACTGCGCCCACCACGCTGGTGGAGGTGGCCCTGCGGGCCTATGACATCACCGCGCGGGCTCTGCAAGGGCTTCAGATCACCTGGGCCCGTGAACGCCTGGGGGAACGCCTGATCCTTTTGAAACCGGAGCTTTCCTCCCTTGGCCTCCTGGACTTCCACCGCTTTGCGGAGGCGGTGGAAGCTGGCCGAGAGGCGGCCAAAGCGGTGCTCCCGCAGCTACGCAACTAAACCCAGCTCGGCCCAGGGCAGCTCCCGGTCCTCGCCAGGGCGCGGCACCACGTGCACAAAGAATTCGCGGTTGCCTTTGGGGCCCAAAAGGGGGCTGGCCACCGCGCCTCTCACGGACCAGTGCAGCTCCTCACGGATGAAGAGAACGAGGTGCTCCAAAACCTCCCGGTGCACCTTGGGATCACGCACCAAACCTCTGCGCACCGCTGTCGGCCCAGCCTCAAATTGGGGCTTCACAAGCGGCACTACGTCCCCTTCATCTTCTCGCACGATGCCCCTTAGCCTGGGCAGGATAAGCCGTAGAGAGATGAAAGACACGTCGATGGTCACAAGATCCACGGGCTCACCGATGTCCTCAGCGCGTAGGAAACGGGCATTAAGGCCCTCCTTCACCACCACGCGTGGATCGCCGCGCAGTTTCCAATGCAATTGGCCCCGCCCGACGTCCACGGCGTACACCCTGGTTGCCCCCCGCTGGAGAAGGCAGTCCGTGAAACCGCCGGTGGAGGCACCGATGTCCAAGCAGATCTTTCCCGTGGGGTTGAGGTGAAAAGCGCGCAGGGCGCCCTCCAGCTTCACACCGCCTCGGGACACGTACTGGGGAAGAGGGAGGATCTCCAAAAGGGCCGAGTGCCCGACAAGGGCGCTTGGCTTATCCACCAGGGCGCCGTTAACCCGCACATGTCCGGCCAAGATCAGGGCCTGGGCTTTGGCCCGCGAGGGAGCCAAGCCTTTTTCCACCAGGAGGAGATCAAGGCGGGTCTTTTCCTCCCTCATCGCCGCGCCCGGGCTAGGGCGGCGTTGTACAGGGTAAGCCCTTCCGCCAGGATGGCGCAGGCCCGCCGCAGATCCGCCACGTTGAGCACGTACGCTCCACGCACCTCGTCACATCCCCTCCCCGGTGTGGCGTAGAACCCCGCTCCCGGCGCGAACATCACCGTCTCCTGCCCTGGATATTCAGTGAGCATCCAGCGAATGAAATCCTCGCTATCCTGGACAGGAAGACCAAACATCACGTAGAAAGCGCCTTCCGGTTTGCGGAAATTGATCCCGGGGATGCGGCCCAGCTCCTGGCAGAAGACCTCCCGTCGCACCCGGTACTCCTCGATCATCTTGGCCACAACGGCCTGGCGGTTGGGGTCCCTCATGAAGGCCACGAGGCCCCATTGCTCGAACGTGGGGGCCGAGAGACGGATGGTGGCGCATTTATAAGCGGCAGCCATGATGTCTTTGTTGCGGGAGATCAACATGCCGATGCGGGCCCCGCACGCGGAAAGCCTCTTGGATATGGAGTCCACGATGATGACCCTGTCGGCCACTTCCGGGTAGGAAAGAAGGCTTTTATGCTGTCCCTCATATACGAACTCCCGGTAGACTTCGTCCGCGATGAGGAACAGGTCGTACTTCAAGGCCAAATCCACAAGCATGTCCAGTTCCTGTTCCGTGTAGACCACGCCCGTGGGATTCGCGGGGTTGGAGAAGAGAATGGCCTTGGTGCGGGCGGTTAGGCGGGCCTGTATGTCCGCGCGCGGCGGAAGGTGAAAGCCCTCCTCCCGCCCAGTGGTCACGGGCAGGATCTCCACATTGACGAGCCGGGCATACCCCAGGTAATTGGGATAAAAGGGCTCAGGGATAAGCACTTGATCCCCAGGGTCGCAGGTCACGGTGAGGGCAAAGGTGATGGCCTCCGAGCCGCCAATGGTGATGAGGACGTTATCCTGGGCCAGCGGGAACCCGAGCTCCGCATAATATGCGCGGACCGCCTCAATGGCCTCCGGTATGCCCGGCGAGGGCGCATAATCCAACACCTCTATTCTGGCCCCACGTATGCCCTCCATGAAGGACGCCGGTGTAGGGATATCGGGTTGGCCAATGTTCAAGTGATACACCTTTTTGCCCTTGCGCTTGGCCTCCACCGCCAGGGGATAAAGACGGCGAATGGGGGAAGCCGGGGCCGCTTGGCTGCGCGCAGATATGCTAGGCATAGGAAATGATCCACACCTCCCGCGCTTTAGGAAGGTTCTCCGGGGTGATCTCCGCTTCACCCTTGAACTCCCGCACGGTGAGGTCCACGGCCTCCAAGAACTCTTGCACTGGGCGAATGGGCCAGTCCTTGACAACCTCCGTGCGGTAATGCATGGGGATGACCACGCGCAGGCTGGGCAAGGCCTGCACGACCTCCTTGGCCTCCTTGGGACCCACCGTGTAGAAGCCGCCCACCGGAAGAAGGGCCACTTGCACATCCTCCAGGGGCTTGAGCTGCTCCGCGGTGAGAGCATGCCCCAGATCCCCAAAGTGGGCAAGCACCACCCTGTCCACCACGAGCTTAAAAATCACGTTTTTTCCCCGCTCTTTCCCGCCCTTGGGATCATGGAACGCCGCCACCCCGCGGATGCGGACCCCGCGCAGGGTCCATTCGCCCACACCACGTACCACCTCGGGCTTCCCCTGGACCCGGTTCACGGCGTTGTGGTCGAAGTGGTCGTGGGAGACGGTGACCACGTGCGCTGGCCCCTCCGGGGCCTTGTAGGGGACGCTCTGATCGTAAGGATCGGTGATGATCACCGTGCCATCGGCGGAGGTGATGCGAAAGCAGGCGTGCCCATACCACAGGATTTTCACAAAACCACCTCCTCGCCTTCGTGCCCAGGCTGACTCTACCCGATTTCCTAGGCTTTGGGCAAGCGGGAAAGGGCGCGGCGCACGAGATGGTCCACAAGATCATCGTAGCTGATCCCCGCCGCTTGCGCCGCTTTGGGGAAAAGGGAGAGCTCGGTCATCCCGGGAAGGGTGTTGACCTCCAGCACATACGGGATGCCCTCCGGCGAGAGGCGCAGGTCCACGCGGGCGAAGTCCCTGCAGCCCAAAAGGAGAAACGCTTCTTTTGCCACTTCGGCCACGCGTTGCGCTGCCTGTGGGGGAAGGGGGGCTGGGCAGAGCACATCGCAGGCGCCCGGCGTGTACTTGGCCGTCCAGTCGAAGAGCTCCCCCCCTTTGGGCCGCAGCTCCACAAGCGGCAAAACTTGAAGCCCACCGTCATCCTCAAGCAGGGCGGCGGTGACCTCCCGGCCAGGCACGTACTTCTCCACCAGGCACTCCCCGTAGCCTTGGACCAAGGCCGCGGCGGCGCGGTGAAGCTCCTCCTCAGAGCGCGCCAGGTGGAGCCCAACGCTTGAACCCTCTCGCCGGGGCTTGAGCACCACGGGAAAACCCAGCTCTTTCACGCGCTTCAAAAGCTCCCCAAGCTCCCCGCCCGAGCAGAGGAGCCAGGCCGGGGTGGGCAAGCCTTTCCCCTGAAAGGCCTTTTTGGCCTCCAGCTTGTCCATGGCCAATGCGGAGGCGAGGGGACCGGAACCCACATAGGGCTTGCCCATGAGCTCCAAAAGGAGCTGCACCGTGCCGTCCTCGCCTGGCCCACCATGGAGGATGTTGAACACCACCGTGTAGGGAGCCAGGAGCCGGGGTAGGCCGTCAAAGGTCTCGATGGCCAAGAGGTCAGCGTCCCAGCCCTTGCGTTTGAGGGCGGAGTGGACGCCAGCGCCGGAGCGCCTGGAGATATCGCGCTCGGCGGAAGTGCCACCGCACAGGACCGCTACTTTAACGGCCATGCCCTCAATCGTTGGCGGGAAAGGGGCCGCGGACAAGGGCGCTCGTCCCTTGTGGGCGGCGCCTACCCGCTGGAAGTGGGGTCAAGATTATTGTTACCATTGGGCTCGTGCTCGAGCGCTACCGCGGGTTTCTCTTGGACATCGACGGGGTGTTGGTGCGGGGTGGGCAAGCCCTGCCGGGCGCTGCGGAAGCGCTGGCCGGCCTGCGGGCCCACGGTCCTGTCCTCCTCCTCACCAACAACTCCAGCCAATCCCGGGCGGGCACAGCGGAGCGGCTGCGGCGCGCGGGGATCCCCGCCGAAACTGAGGAGGTGTTGCCCAGCTCCTATATGGCGGCGCGATTTTTGCGTTCCCGCTGGGGCCCGGTGCGTTTTTGGTACATCGGCGAGGGGGGGATCCCTGAGGAGATGAGGGCGGCTGGCCACATCCTCGTCCCGCCTGAGCAGGCGGAATGGATCGTAGTGGGCATAGATCGGGACCTCACCTATGCCAAGCTGGCCCAGGCCTTACAGGCTCTTTTGCGCGGAGCCAGGCTTCTCGCCACCAACGAGGACCCCACCTTTCCTACGCCGGACGGCCTCGTTCCCGGTGCGGGCGCAGTGGTGGGCGCGCTCCGCGGCATGGGCTTCCCCCCCGAAGTCGTGGTGGGAAAACCCTCGCCCATCGTCTTCCAGGTGGCCCTGGAGGTTTTGGGCCTGGCCCCGGGAAAAGTCCTCATGATCGGCGACCGCCTGGACACGGACGTGGCTGGCGCCCAAGCCCTGGGCATGGACACCGCCCTTGTCCTCTCCGGTGTGACCCAAAAGGACGACCTGGGGAGGGCTGGGGTGCGGCCCACTTATGTGGCCGCAGATGTTGCGGCCCTGGTGCAAGGGGCCCTCCTGCAGGGCTAGAATCGTGGGATGGAAATCCTCATTCGTTCGCCGCGGATCGGGGAAGTGCGCGCGGTGCTGGAGGAGGAGGGTGCTCCCAAGACTGTAGCGGCCATTCGCCAGGCCCTTCCCATCAAAGCCCAGGCCAGCCGGTGGGGGAAGGAAGTGTATTTTTCCACGCCGGTGACGGTGGAGCTGGAAAGAGGCGCGGAGGTGGTGGAGAAGGGGGCGATTGGGTATTGGCCGCCGGGCCGGGCCCTGTGCCTATTTTTCGGGCCCACCCCGGCCTCCCGCCATGCCCAAGAGATCCGGCCCGCTAGCCTGGTGACCGTGGTGGGGCGCCTCCTGGGGGATCCCGAGGGGCTGGATCGGGTTCAAGATGGGGACCCCATCGAAATCCTTCCCGCTTAGCCCCAGAACTCCGGAAGGGGTCACCTTCCTCGGGCTGGGGGTGAACCTGGGACTAGGTGCCCTCAAAGTGGGGATGGGCGTAGCCCTGGGTTCCACCGCCCTTTTCGCTGACGGAATACACACCCTAAGCGATCTGGCCACGGACTTGATCACCTTGGGCGGCCTGCGCTGGGCCAAACGGCCTCCTGACGAAACCCACGCCTACGGGCATGGAAAGTTCGAGACCTTGGCGGGGGCGACCGTAGCCATGGCCCTTGTGGTGGTAGGCGTGTTCATCGTGTGGGAGGCGCTGCGCCTCCTTGGGGAAGGGGCGGGGGTGCGCTTGGGCTGGGCGGTGGCCCTGGTCGCTGCCCTTTCTGTTCTCCTCAAGGAGTGGCTATACCAAGCCACGGCGCACCTGGGTCGGAAGGTGCGCAGCGCTGCCCTCCAGGCCAACGCCTGGCACCACCGCAGCGACGCGCTCTCCTCGCTTCCGGTCATCGCCGGCGGAATTTTCGCCCACTTCGGCCTTGCCAAGGTGGACGGAATCGCTGCGATCCTTGTGGCCCTCCTCATCGGTTGGGCCGCGGTGGGCATCCTCCGGCGGGCCACGCATGAGCTCGCGGAGGGAGCCTTCCCCACGGGGGAGCGGGAAAAAGTGATCAAGGCCATCGAAAGGGTGGAAGGAGTACAGAGCTGGCATAAGCTGCGCACGCGCTATTCCGGCCAAGAGGCCTTTGTGGACGTGCACATCCAAGTGGATCCCAAGATCTCCGTAACCGCTTCCCACGACATCGCTTCCCAGGTGGAGGAAGCTGTGCGCCAGGCTTTGCACGGTCGCGCCTCGGTGGTCGTGCACGTGGAGCCCAGCACCGACGGCGCGGATGATCAAGAGAACTGAAAGCCTTTGGCAAACACCCGCAGGCAGGCCTCCACAACCTCGGGGTCGTAGAGTTTTCCAGCGTTTTCCCGGAGCTCCGCCAGGGCCGCGTCCACGCCCAACGCCGGCCGGTACGGGCGGTGCGAACTCATGGCCTCCACCACGTCGGCCACCCCGATGATCTTGGCCTCCAGGAGCAACTGGTCTTCCTTGAGGCCACGAGGGTAGCCCGAGCCGTCCAACCGCTCGTGGTGCTGATACACGACCTCCGCCACCGGCCAGGGAAACTCCACCCGCTTCAGGATCTCGTAGCCCGCTTTGGGATGTTCTCGGATGAGGGCCATTTCCAAATCCGTGAGTTTTCCAGGCTTGCTTAGGATTTCAATGGGCACGAATAGAACCTTGCCTATGTCGTGGAGGAGCGCGGCTACCCGCAGCCCGTGCACCCGTTCCGGCGGCAATCCCAGCTCATCAGCGATAGCGCAGGCGAGCTCCGCCACGCGGCGCTGATGCCCAGCCGTGTAAGGCTCCCGCAGATCCACGGCGGAGGAGAAGGCGTCCACAACCTGGTAGAACACCCGTTCCACGGCCTTGGCCCATTCCAGGCGCTCCTCTTCGGCCCTCTTGCGCTCCGTGACGTCCCGGGCAATGCCCTCGATGGCCACGAGCTCGCCCTGTTCATCAAACACCGGGATGTTCCGCTGTTCGGTCCAGACAATGCGGCCATCCTTGTGGACCCAACGGAGCTCCACCGGTTTATCAAAAAAGGCTTGCCCTTGGTGCACCTTATCCAAGAGCGGGCGGTCCTGAGGATGGACGATTTTCAGCCCCAGTTTGGGGTCAGCGTAGTGCTCCTCGGGGGTATATCCCACGATGCGCGTTGCTGCAGGGCTCACGTATTCGAAACCAGGCTGGGGCTTCAGTTGATAACGATAGATGATGTCCGGGGCGTTCTCCGCCAGCCGGCGGAAGCGTGCTTCGCTGGCGCGCAGCTGGGCAACGAGCTCGGCAATACGAAGGGCCGCGGCCACCTGCGCGGCCAGAAGCTCCAAAAGCGCCAAATCTTCCTCACCGAAGGCGTTGGGCTGATAACTTTGGGTGGAGAGCATGCCCATCGTTTCTTCGCCGATCCGCAACGGCACGGCTAAAACGGAGCGCACCGGCTCTTCTGCCCCGAAACGAACAGCGGGTATACTCTTCTGAAGAAGATCCTTGACCAATACGGGCTTTCCGGTGGTGAGGATGTGCCAAGTGAGGCCCTGTCCTTTGGAAACTTTTTGGGCTGGGAAACGGCCTCCTTTGTCGATGAGGTAGACCGCTTCCGCCTCGTGTTCCGAGCGCTTGAGGGCGATGACGAAGGCCTCGGCGGGCATGAGCTCGGCCACGGCTCGGTGCACCGCCGCATAGACTTTTTCCGGATCGGCCAGGGTTTGAATAATTTCCTGGCTTGCGCGGTGGAGCACGGTCAGGCGCTGGAGCTGGCGTTTCAGGCCTTCCTCGGCCGACTTGCGCGCCGTCACATCCCTGCTCGTTCCCCAAATGGCTTTGAGCTCTTGTCCGGCGAAGATCCCCACGGCGGTGTACGAAAACCATCGTTTCTCGCCGTTTGGTAAAATGACCTCCGCTTCCCGGCCGGCCAGCTGCCCCCCGTTCTCGAGAAATTCCTTGACCAGCTCTTTCAACGCCGTGGAGACCTCCGGCCAATAAAGCTCTCGCAGATCGCGCCCCAATAGCTCCGCTGCGCAGGAAAAACCAAGATTGCGAGCCAAAGCGTCGTTGGCATCGATGAGCACAGCATGGGTCAACAGATGCTCGACCTGCTCTTCTAGGGGCAGAGAAGCGGACAACGGCTTGCGCAGCTCCAGACGATAAAAGCCCTCCTCCGTCTGCTCGGCGAAATAGCGGTAGCGGGTCTCGAATTCCTTGAGAAGCGAGACATCGGTGACCGTCACAAGACTTCCGGCAAATTTCCCGTCCTCCAGGAGGGGACGTGCGCGAATACACACGGGCAGGGCAGAACCATCCTTGCGCACAAGAAGGGCCTCGCACGCGCCCCTTTCACCCCGAGCCCGGCGCACCTCTTCCTCCACGAGGTCCCTAAAAGGCGGGGCCACGAACTCCCCCCAGTGTTTGCCCAGGACCTCCGAGGCCTCGTAGCCCAGAAGGCTGGCGCCCGCATGGTTGATAAAGGTGATGCGGCCCGCGGCATCCAAGAGGACCACGCCCTCAGCAAGAGTCTGCACGATGTTCTCATGGAATTGCCGCAGCTCCGCGATCTCCGCGAAGAGGCGGGCGTTCTCCAAGGCCACGGCGGCCACATCGGCCAAGGTGGTGAGGAGCAGCTCCTCCTCCAGGCCGAATGCGTCCAGCCCTTCGCTTTCCACGTTCAGTACGCCCACCACCTTATCCCCCACCTTAAGGGGGATGGCCAGCTGTGCGCGGTTTTGCAGATGCGCGCGGCTGTGCGCGGGCTGCGGGGAAACATCCGGGATGGTTTGGATTTTGCCGGTGCGGGCGGCCAGCACGACTGCGCCCGCCTCCGCGCTCAGGGACAAACGCTGCGGGCCAGATGATACATCCAGATAGTGAGCCAAAAGCACAAGCTCCTCGCGTTTCCCGTCCACCATATAGAGGCACACCTCGGTGAAGCCCATCAGGGCCCGAACGACTTCCACCACAGAACGCGCCACTTCCTCAGGAGACCGGGAGAGGACCAGCTTCCGCCCGATCTCGCCCACCGCCGCCAGCCTTTCCCCACGGCGGCGCTCCTCGCTGATGTCCGCGAAGCTCACAAGGATGGCGGGCTGGCCCGCGAATTCGATGCGCTGAGCCATGGCCCTCACCCAACGCGTGCCCCCGTCCTTATGGATGAAGCGAAACTCCGAAAGTGGGGGCACAGGCTCGTCCGCCAGCCGGCGCTGCATCCACTCCGCCACCCAGCCCCGGTCCGCGGGATGAACCATGGCCAGGACTTGTTCGGGGGTCATGGCCTTCAATTCCTCTAGACTACGGCCAGAAAGTTGTTCTAAAGCAGGGTTGCCGAAAACAACTCGACCACCCTCCAACACAGCCAATGCCTGGAGGGAGTTGTTCACCACCGTGAGATAGGCCTGCTGGGCCTCGACCCTCTCGGTGACGTCCTCCACTGTGCCCTCGTAGTAGAGGACCTGGCCGAACTCATCGCGCACGACACGGGCGCTTTCCCGTGTGTAAAAGCGTTTACCATCGCGGCGGACCCAGCTGGACTCAAAACCGTGGACGCAGCCCTCCCTCTCCAAAAGCGCCTTGAAGCGGGTGCGGGGATAGCCCAGGGCCCGGGCTAGCTCCTGAGGGTCGTGTTGGGCAAGCTCGGCAAAGGAGGAAAAGCCAAGGAGGCGCACCATGGCCGGATTAGCATAAAGGAAGCGGCCGTCCGGGGTGGTGCGATAAAAGCCGATGTTGTTCTCCTCCACCAGGGCGCGGAACCGGCCAGAGGTCTCCTCACGGATGCGTAGCCAGGTGCGCACCCGCACGGAAAGAAGGGTTTTCACAACCGGAAGGTGGATGACATCGTCGAAGCCCGCGGCCAGCCAAGGGCTAACCGGATCAGAAGAGGGCTGAGCCACAAGGATGGGCAGGAACGAAAAAGCTGCGCCAACGCGGTTCTTCAAGTTGATGAGGTCTTGGCCCAGCTTCTTGGCCACCGCCGCCTCCACCACGATCAGGTCCACATTCGAGAGGTCGGACCCGGATATCCCCCCGGGCGGAGGGGCGAAGGCCCTAAAGCCCTCTTCCGACAAAAACTCGGTTAGAAGGCGGCGGTCCGCCTCCGAGGAGAAAAGGACCGCGATGGTTGGGCGGTCACCGCTCATCCCCAGGCCTCCAGGGACGCACATGGCCGGTCAAAAGTCCAGTGACCCCCGTCAAGGGCGCCCCGACCCACACGCCTTTTTCCATGAATTTGATCTCCCGCAATTCTGGCTGAAACGAGCCAAGCCTCTTCTTAAGGCAGCCGATGAGGCGCACCACCTGCACCCCCATTTCCGCGTAACGCAGCAGCATCGCGTTGTCGAAGAGATAGCTTATGCCAAGCTCGGTGAGGCGCAGATCGCCGGTGATGTTCTCCACGGCATTGATCCAAAAGGAGGTCACCTCGTGGCTCTGTAAAAAGGCCACGAGATTCTGGGCGTGGGCAGTGAGATCACCGAAGGCCTCCATGGCCAGGCTGTAGCCGCCGACGCTGTCGATCATGACCACTGAGCACCCCGCTTCCTCCACGTCTGCGCGCACCAGGGCCAGGAATTCGTCGGGATAGAGGGTCAAGGGGTTCACGTAGCGAAAGAGGAGGTTGTCGCCCCGGAGGTGGCGGTCAGTGAGGATGCCCAGGGCTTTGGCCCGGGCGATCATGGATTCCGGAGCCTCCTCAAACGTGTAGACTGCAGCCTTGCGGCCCTGGGCCACGGCCGTAGCTAAAAAGCCCAGGCCGACCGTGGTTTTGCCCACGCCGGATGGCCCGGAGATCACCGTGGAGGTGCCTATTTCAATCCCCCCGCCCAGGAGTTCATCCAATGCCCGCACACCCGAGGAGAGCAGGCCCCGACCGGGCTTGGCTTCCTGCAAAGCATAAACCACGTGGGGGAACACTGCGATTCCCCGGGCGGTTATGCGGAAGGGATGACGGCCGGAGAGGTAATCAGACCCGCGCATCTTCTCTACCGAAAGGCTGCGCAGCTCCAGGACGCGGCTGGCGCCGATCTCCCGGTGCAGGCGGATCACCCCATCCACGGCCAGGGCCAGGCCCGCCTCCTCCTCGACATCGTGGGGCTCGGCCACGAGGAGGGCCGTACAACCCATGGCGTTGAGCCGGTTCACCAAGCTCAGGATGTTCTTCCGGAATTGATAGGGGTCATGGGACATGCCCCGTAGAATACTTATGGAGTCAAGCACTAATCGCGTGGGGTTCTTCTCCTCTATGGCCTGGATGATCTGCCGCCAAATGGGGATCTCCTCCACCTCGGCCGGGGGAAACACGCGGTACTCCTCAAATGGTCTTCCCAAAGCCAGGCTCAACGGGGATAAATCGAGGACCGCGATGCCGTCCAGGGTCCAACCGAAAGGGGCGATGTTTCTCTCGATCGCCGAACGTGGTTCGGCCAGGGTAATGAACAGGCTGTTCCCCTCACGCTTATCGCTGCTGAGCAACCACTGCAGGGAGAGGATGGTCTTGCCCGTTCCCGCCGGGCCAAGGATCAAGATCGTCCGGCCCTGAGGAAAGCCACCATGGAGAATAGTGTCCAATCCCGCCACACCTGAGGGTACACGCTCCGCCATCTTCATCGCTATCGGGACATTATACCATTGGGACTCAAATGGGGGGCTATGGAGAATTTATGCAGACCTAAAAAGTGCGAAGTTTCCTGTCTGCGTCCTGAGTAGAATTTAAGTGAGGAGGTGCGTGATGGGCAGACTTGTGGCTTTGGTGGTGACGGCGGCTTGGTTGGGATTGGCCCAACCTGTTCTCATCCAGTTCGGGCCAAAATCCTTAGCCCTGGATTTCCCAAGCTTGGTGTGGCCGGAGTGGCGCGGCACCGTGTCCCTTGCTGGGCAGGAGCAGTATGGGCAGGGCCTGGCTCTGGCTCCCATCGTCCAGGCCCTGGGCGGAATGGGAGAACAGGACGTACTGTTCATTCTTTCTCCCGCTAGGGAGCTTGTTACCACCATCAAGCGGGAGGACGTCCCATCCGCGGTGCTCGTTTTCTCCTTGGCGGGGGAGCGCGCGGAAAACGCCGCGCTTCTGTACCTCCTGGACAGGGACGATCCCCAAGCCTTTCCGGTGAGGTGGATCATATTGAACTGGCAAGGGGAGAAACTTCCCCAGGTTGGTGATTGGCCGGCTGCGGCCGTGCTCACCCTCATCACGCCCGAGGGCCAGCGCACCTTCACTCTAGCTGAGCTGGAGACGAGTTTTGTGGCCCTCACCTATCCAGGTTCTTTTACGCGCCGCACTGGGGAAAAGGTGACCGCCCAGTGGACTGGCATTCCGCTGTGGGACCTGTTGGGCCATTGGCCTGGGGAAACGGAGATCGAGGTGGTGGCCGCAGACGGCTACCGGCTGCGCTATCGGTACGATGCCCTTCAGGATAGCGAAGGGATGTGGATCCTCGCCTTCAAGGAGGACGGCGAATACCTTCCCTTCAACCCCGGATATTTCCGGATGGTCAAAGCCGGGGCGGGCAATCCCACCTTCCCGAGCGCGGCTTCGGCCCGCATGGTCACCCGCCTCGAGGTGCGCGGGCCGTACCGGCCCTACGCCCTCAGGCTTATTGGCGCGCGCGAACATGTCTTCACCCGTTGGGACTTGGAGGTCGGGGTAGCCTGTCCCTGTCGGGCTCGAGCTGTCACCGTCACCCACAAGGGCCTGACCCGCGTATACGTGGGACTTCCTCTCTGGCGGCTCGTGGCCTATGTGGACGATGAGGTTGTTCCTGAGGGCACAGGGCTCAGGTTTGACGACATGGCCTTCAACTGGGAGCTGGCGCGCGCAGGGTATCTCCTGGAGATCCGCGCTGCCGATGGCTTTTCCCAGGTGATCCCCATTTCCCACCTGGCCGGAGAGGACCGGTTCATCCTGGCCCTGAAGGTGGACGGCCGGTTCCTGGAGGACGCGGATGGCGGGCCGCTCCTCTTCGTCTGGGACGACACCGCACCAGCGCCAGCCGGACTCAAGCGGGTGAAACAGGTGACGGAGATCATCATTCGCCCTGCCCGCTAGCGCCTAAGCGGTAAACTGAGCAAATTGGGGACACAGCCGGTCCGGGAGGGTTGCCCGGGGAGCCGGCAGCGGGCATAGCCCGCTTCCTTTGGGAAACCTGGATGGGGCGGGGAAGTGGAGGGACCCCGCCCCTCTGCGCGGCAGAAGAGCTAGGTTCTCAAAGGGGCGGGCTTTGCTCTATCCCCGGCCAGTCAGGTTTCGATGGTGAGGGCCACAGCATTGGCCGCACACAGCGTTTGGCTCGCCACACAGCGGCCCACGAAGGCCTGGGCCTTCTCCTTCTTCTCCGGGGGAAGGCCCGGGATGCGCACGCGGAAGTCGCTCACCACCATGGGTTGATCAGCAAGCTCAGCCTCGGCCTGGACCTCGATCGGACCGGCGATGCCCTCTCGTTGCGCGAACATGTGGGCGAAGATCGCGGAACACGCGGCCAGGGAGGGCAAAAGGAGCTCCGGCGGCGTTGGGCCGCAGTCCTTCCCTCCCTTATCCGGCGGTAGGTCCGCTGTAACCCGATGCTGACGAATCCCCACCTCCACCTGATACCCGTGCTTCACCCGTGCCACCACGTTCATCTGGGACACATCCCCTCCTTTCCTCGCACCGAAACATTAATTTAATGGCTCGGCACACGGCAATATCTTCCGTGCGCGCAGGGCGGCGGTCGAGAATTTCAGTGCACAGTCGAACCAGTTTCCCAAGTTTTGAAGACCCAAAGATTTGCGCGCTTCCCGTGCTCACGGTCGGTTCTCAAACCAAACCACCGCGAGGTAGGTCTCCAGGCGATTGAACTCCTCCACGTTGGCGATGAGGTCCAGGTCCCCGTCAAGGTCCACGTCCAGAGGGATCAGGCGGTCCCACTTTTCCCCGTTGAAAGGGCCCAGGCCCAGGAAACCTGACCCCCATTTGATCACATGGGGGTGCCAGCCGTCCGGGGTTTGCTCCAGCCACCACAGGGCGGCAACGTCTTTAGGCAGAAAGCCATCGCGGTGGATGGCTGCTCCCGCGATATCCAGCGTTCCATCGCTGTTGAAATCAGCTACAGCTAGCGCGCGGGAGCGCCAGCGCAGAGCTGGGTGCTTTTCTAACACAACATGGTCAAAAAGAACTGAATGGCCCTGGACTATGCGGTTAAAGAAAAAGTGCAACACGTCTGCAGATTGGGCCACGATGTCTGGCCAACCGTCACCATCAAAATCGCCCACAGCCACCTGCTCTTTCCCGTAGAACTCCGGACTGCGATAAAGAACAAGCTTGGGCCAGGGGGTAGAGAGACCGGGCCAGCCGGGGTTCAGATAGAGGAGCACAGCTTCTTCCTCCTCAGGTGTGTCCCAATCCGCGTTGTTTAGGACCAGGTCGAGAAGTCCATCGTTGTTCAGGTCGTGCAGGACAAAACCGTGGCCGCTGGGGACCGCAGGATCGATGGGAAAAACTTGCCACAGGGACAGGTTGCGGGGGTCACCGCCAACGCCGGCCGGATTGCGAAACCAACGCAGTCCCGCGTAAGGCAGCCCGTAGAGGTGCTGGGGGTCCTTGGGGCCCCCGGCGGGCCGACTGGCCCGCCCACCCACCACGATGTCAGGGAAGCCGTCGTCGTCCACGTCCGCTACCTGCACGTCCAGGAAGTGCCACTTACCCTGGCTGTCTGGAAGAAGTCCCGCCGGAGCCCACCGTAAACCTGGCCCTCCCCAAAGAAGGGAGACCCCGGGCTCTTTGTGGGTCCACTCGATGCCGTGCACTACGGCGATGTCCACAAACCCGTCGCCATCGAGATCGCCAAAGGCGGCGTTTTCAGCGTTGGGAAGGAAGCCCGCGTCCACAGCAGGCCAGAACGAGCGGCGGGAAAGCCCCGGCCCAGGGTGCAATACCACCCGAATCCGCCCGTTGAACTCATAGTTCACCAGGAGATCGAGAAGGCCATCCCCGTTGACGTCCGCAACCTCCAGGCCGTTGGGGAGCCAGTCCCCGGGGTTATCCACCGGCCACATGGGCCAGGGCTTGCCAAGCTCGGGATAGCGCTGGCTCTCTTTCAGGTCGCCGGGATAGGGCGGCCAGACCCCGGTGAGAACGTCCCGCAAATAAAAAAGCGAAACAAAAAGAAACGGGAGAACAAGAAGAACGCGTCCCATCAGCGGCGAATCGTGATCTTGCGACGGTTTTCGCCCACGTGCTCGAAAAACACCCAGATCGCGTCCCGCGGGATGAGATCAGGGAAACGGTCCGCCCATTCCACCGTGGTCACCCCCCGCTCCGGGGGAAGAAGTTCATGCAACCCCACCTCCAGGAGCTCCTGAGGGTGCTGCACACGATAGAGGTCCAGATGATGGAGGGTTCTTGGTCCTTGGTAGGTGCGGGCCAAAATGAAGCTGGGGGAGAGCACTTCCGCGGGGATGAGCAAGCCTTGGGCTAAGCCCTTCACGAACGTGGTTTTCCCGCTGCCCAAGGGGCCCACCAAGGCCACCACATCGCCGTCCTTGAGCCTTCGGGCCAGATCCCCGGCCAGGGCCATGGTCTCCTCTGCGCTCCCAGTGATCACGATGCGCTCCATTCACGTGCGCAGGCGCACCCCCACCGACCCCAGGCTGGAAAGGATGCGCTGCACAGCCTCCTCCACCTCCTCAGCGGAAAGCGTGCGCTCCGGATGCCGAAGGGAAAGCTCATAGGTGAGGCTTACCTGTCCCGCCGGGACCCCAGGTCCCTGATAGCGGTCGTAAAGGAAAACGCTGTCCACCAGGGACTCCGCGAGGATGCGTGCGCGCACCTCCTCTTCAGGCAAGCCCTCGGGCACAAGAAGGGACAGATCGCGCTTAGAGGCAGGGAAGCGCGGGAGCGCCCGGTATTCGACGGGGCAGACGTGCGCCCAGATCAGGGGTAGACGGAGTTCAGCAAACAGGACCCGCCGCTCACCCGGGAGATGCAAAAGCTCGAGGTTCACCTCGCCCAGGACTCCGGCGGGCTTTTCGGCCAAAAGGATCGTGGCCCGCCGGAAGGGATGGAGACGGGGGTCATCGGAATGGCCCAGACGCCAATCTCTGACGCGTAGGGCTGAGAGCAGTGCCTCCACAATCCCCTTAAGCTCCGCTGGCCCGTAAGGTGTTTTCCCAGAAAGCGGGATATCCATGCGGCCAAAAAGCACGATCCCCACCCGATACTCCTCCTTGGGAACGCCGTCCTCCATGAAGAAGACCTTTCCCACCTCGAACAGGGCACCGCCAGGGACCTGGGCGCTCAGGTTCTCCTGTACTGCGGAAAGGAGCCCCCAAAACAGGTTTTGCCGCAAGCCCTCCTGACCTTGACTCATGGGGTTCCTGAGGAGAACTTGGGCCTCCCGGGCAGGAACTAGGGGGAAGGTGTAGGCTTCGCTGAGGCCCAGCCCCGCAAGAACCCGGCGCACGCGATCCGCGAATTCCTCCTCCAGCGCTTTGGCACCCACCCGGGGCGGCATGGCCGGTGCGCGCTCCGGCACTCGGTCATAGCCGTAAAGGCGGGCGATTTCCTCAAGGAGATCTTCCTCGCGAGCGATGTCCTGCCTGTGGGGGGGAATCTCCGCTTCCCAGCCTTCGCCCCTGGGCCTAAGCCGAAGGCCCAGACGGACGAGGCCGTCCACGACCTCTTCGTCCGGCACGGACACCCCCAAGAAGTCGGGGATACGCTTCCGATGCAGGAGCACCGTGCGCCGAGGTGAGGGCTGCAGGTACCTGTCCACCGCGCCCTGGACCACCACGCCCCCGCCATGGCGGGCAAGCAGCGCGCAGAACCGGCGAGAGGCGAAATCCACGTCCTCCGGGGGGAGCCCACGCTCGAAGCGCAGCGAGGCCTCCGTGCGCAATCCCAAAAGGCGCGAGCCCCGCCGGATCCGGGCGGGCGCAAACGCCGCCGCCTCGAGCAAAACCTCCCGCGTCCCTTCCCCAACCTCCGTCTCCTCCCCGCCCATGATCCCCGCCAGGGCCACCGGTTTGCGCGCGTCCGCGATCACCAAAACCTCCGAGGAGAGGACGCGCTCTACACCGTCCAGCGTGCGTATGGTCTCACCCCGGCGGGCCCGCCGCACCACGATCTTCTTCCCCTCAATCTTGGCGTAATCGAAGGCGTGAAGCGGACGACCAAGCTCGAGCATGACGTAGTTCGTGAGGTCCACCACCAGGGAGATCGGGCGCATCCTGGCCTTGAGGAGCCTGGCCTGAATTGGGAGAGGCGCGGGGTGCCAGGCGCAACCTTGGATGAGGCGGGCCACGTAGCGAGGACAATCCTGGCCCAATTCCACCTCCACTTGGACGAGGTCCTCCGCCCGCCCCGGCCCCTCAGGATATACAGCGGCCAGTTCACGCAACCTCGTGCGGAATAACGCGGAGAACTCCCGCGCCAGCCCATACACCCCCAGGAGATCGGGGCGGTTGGAGGTGATCTTCAGATCAAAAATGAGGTCCGGAAGCTCCAACATCTGTAGCAGGTCCGCGCCCAGGGGGGTGTCCTCCGGAAGCTCCCAGATCCCCGCGGACTTCTCCTCCAACCCTAGTTCCTCCCGCGAGAGGATCTTGCCCGCGCTTTTCACGCCCCGGATGTGCGCCTCCTCCACGGTTCCTTGGGGAAGGCGGGCCCCGGGAAGGGCAAAAGGAACGAGGATGCCTTGGGTGACGATGGGCGCACCGCATACGGTGCGATACTCCGCATCCCCCAGGTCGACGGTGCAAACCTTGAGGTTCTCCGCGCTCGGATGGGGCTCTACATCTACGATCCTTCCCACCCGCACCCCCTCGGCCGGGAGCGCGGTTATTCCCTCCACTTCCAGCCCAGCCAGGGTGAGGCGTTCCGTCATGGTCGCGGGCGGAAGCTCTGGAAGCTCCAGGTATTCCGAAAGCCACCGCAGCGAGACCCTCATAGGCTCTCCCTAGCCGACGAGGCCGAAGTATAAGAGCGCAGGGCCCTGGGGGATAAGGGGCCAAGCCCAGCCCAGCACCCAGTGCAGGCGCAGGAACCCGCCCAGGGCCTCCACGGTGCACAGGAGTTCTCCGCCCACTTCGAGGAACGTGGACCGCTTTTCCGTATCGTTCCAGAGTTGGCCGGCGGCCAAAAACAGGCGGGGCCGGATCTCGCTGACCAAGGCCGCTTGCCCCAAGGAGAAGGCGGGCAAGTACGGGGGGAGCCAAAGGCCGAGGATTGCAGCGGTTTTGGTTCTGGCCTGGGGTGGGCCATCCGCGCCCAGGCGCAGGGAGCGCAGCTCCGTGAGGGCCGGCCAAAAGCGCTCGTCCAGCCCCGCACTAGCAAAGCCCAAAGACAGGGTGAGGGTGGGATAAAAATGCGGACCCAGGCCAAAAAGCTCGGTATGGTTGAAGCTCAGGACATGGCCTTCCCCGGTGAGGATCACATTCGCGGCCCCTGCCGCGGCTCTCGTCATCCCCGGGCTCCAGGAAAGGCCCAGACCCAAGGCCCACTGGGGAAGCCTGGCCAAAGTCAGGGACAGTTCGCCCCTCTGCTCCCAATACGTGGCGGTGGAGCCGATGTGAGGCGTGGCCCAGAGGTTCTTGCTGATGGTCACGCTTCCCACCAAGCTTTCCTGCACCTGGGCCCATCCGCGGACACTGGCCTCCCGGCCGAAGCGAACCCAGCCCGCCACCGCCAGCTCCTGCGGGTAGACCGCAAACCCAAACCTATTCAGGTAAGACAGGGAGAAGGCGCCCGATGGATCCGTGCTCACCACGTAGCCGTCCAAGGGGAACTCACGTTTCATGGCCCATACATAGCGGCGGGGCCAGCGATTGTTCAGCCGATCCACGTCCAGAACCCGGTGCTCTGGGTCCAACACCACCTCCATTACGGGGAACTCCAGGGTGATGGTGAGGGTCTGTCTTTCCTCTTGTGCAGGTCTCCAAACCATGGTTTTCTTCTGTTCCTCTGGCCCACGCAGCTCCACCGGAACCGCCAGAACCCCCGTCCCCCTATAGGTGAGAAGAAGCTCGATCTCGTAGCCGTTTTCGCCGGGACGATGGCGGAACCCGGCGATCCCGTAATCAGCCCAGGCCTCGCCCCTGACCCAGTCCGCAAAGAACTGGGTCAAATTCTGCCCGCTCTCTTCCTCTAAAATCCTTTGCCACATCGCCACAGTGAATTCCTGGCCCCGAAATTCCTGGACCGCGCGGCGCAAGGCCCGCGCAAAGACCTCCTCCCCCACCACATGGGCCAAGGCCCGCAGGACAAGGTAGCCCTTGTTGTAAATGCGATCCGCCGTGACCTGGTCGTACCGGATCTCCCGCGTGGGCTTCACCAAAGCTTCGTCAAACCCAAGGAACGCAAGCTCAAGGTAAGGGAGCTCCACAAGGTGCTCCCGCAGGTTCACGAACCCAAGCTGGTAGCTCAGGAGCTCCTCGCCCAGGCCTTTTTTGTCGAACACGAAGAGGTTACCGCCTTTGTGGCCAAAGCGCTCCTCGAACCAGGTGACGGAAAGATATTGGGAGAAGCCCTCGGAAAGCCAGTTCTCCGTGTCAAAATCCACGCCCACCCCCACGCCCCACCACAGGTGTGCCAGTTCGTGGGCCAGCACGAAAAGCCCCAGACGGGTGAGGGCTCCGGTGGCGGTGAGGTGTTCCCGGGCGAAGAACCAGCGGGGAAGGAAGACGATGCCCTCGGCGGTCAGGGCCAAGCCAAGATCAGTGGGATGTTCCACGAGGAGGATGCGGCGCAAGGGATAGGGACCAAAGCGCTCCTCGTACCAGGCAAGGATCTCTGGGGCCCAGGTCAGGATGGCCCGCAGGCCGGCCTCATCCCCGGGCATGGCCACCCCCTCCCACACCCGGCCCTCCGCCTGCAGAGAGAAGGCATGGAACCGCTCCGCCGGGCCAAAGTACAAAGCCACGGAGTTCACCGGGACAGGAAACCTCGTGCGGAAGCGGTTCCCCTCCGCCACGGCCTGGCCCGGCAGGAAGGCGCGCCAGCCCTCCGGCAATACCAACTCCACTTCGTAGTGGTGGAAGGGAAGAAAAAGTGGAAGGGTCTCACCCGGCGCTGTGGGCAAGGGAATGGGGTGCCAACCGAACCGCCAGGTGTAGATATCCCCCAGCCTTCCCGGTTCAGTCCACACGTGAGGAAAGCGCGTACGAAAAGCAAGGCGTAGCGTTCCCGGCTTTTTAGGAAGCTCAACGCGCAAAAACACGTCCGCCAAGGAATAGGTTTGGTACGTGGCGGGAGCGGGAAGAGGTTCGAACGGGAGGACCATCCCGAGCGGCTCCCACACCACCTCCTCGATCTTCGTCCAAGCGGGGTCAAAGCCCCAGACGTATACCGAGTCGAGCACAAGTGGGGAGACGTAAGGATTCTTTTCCCGTCCGAGGTTGGCCAAAAGCAAAAACCACGCCTCGTCCTGGGGCTCGGAAAACTCCACCCATTGGGTGCCGCGGAGCTCCTGGGTTTTGGGGTCGAACTCTGCGGTGATGCGCACAGCGGCGGCCGAGGAGAGCACGCCAAAAATCGCCACCCCAAATAGAACAGCGCGCATGCAACCTCCTTCAATTCCCAGCCTTCTGGTGGGCTGGCTGAATGGTAACGCGGACCATGTGGATTTCCCGCTCCGTGGCCTCCTCCACGGTGAGCTCCACCGAGCCCAACCGCAGCTTTGTTCCCGGCTCGGGGATGTCACCCAGTGCCTCCAGGATGAGGCCGGCTATGGTCACGGCCTCCTCCTCCGGGAGGTCCAGCCCCAACGTGCGGTTCAGCCGGCGCACCTCGGTGTCCCCATCCACCAGGGCCTCGGTGGGGGAAAGGCGGCGGATGAGGGTGCGTTGACGCTTGCGGTCGTACTCGTCCTCAATTTCGCCCACGATCTCCTCCAGCACATCCTCCAGGGTCACGATGCCCGCCAGACCCCCGTATTCGTCCACCACCACGGCCAGATGGGCCCGCTCCTGTTGGAATTCCTTAAGGAGCGCGCTCACCGGCTTTGTCGTGGGCACAAACAGGACTGGCCGCAATAAGGAGGTCACGGAAACGGTGAGGTCACACCGGCGGGCATGGTCCAAGAGGTCCTTGGCATGGAGGACACCGATGACATGGTCCAAGCGCTCCCGATACACAGGATAGCGGGAGTGTCCATCCCGCACGATGAAGTCGATGATGTCCGGAAGCGGGGTGTTCACCTCCACGGCCCTGACCTCAGTGCGGGGAACCATAACCTCGTCAGCGGTGGTTTGATCCAAGGCCAGGATATGGCGCATCATGTCCGCAAACTGTGCGGTGATGGCTCCGCGCTCCTCTGCCACCTCGATGAGGGACAGGAACTGGTCGCGGGTGATGGGCGGCCCCTCCCGCACCAGGAGATCCACGCCAAACGGGCGCACAAGGCCGGTGGAGGTGGCGCGCAACGCCCGCACCAACGGGAAAAGGGCGCGCGTCAGATACCAAACGGGCACAACCACCCCAAGCCCGATCGCCTCGGGCCGATTCTTGGCCAGCGTCTTTGGGGTGACCTCGCCCAAAAGGAGGAGGGCGGTGGTCATCACCACCGTGGACACCAAGCCCGTGACGTAGGTGGGCAGGTCCGCGGGCAGGAGGCGTAGGAACAGGAGGGTGGCCAAGGCGGAGGCGCTCACGTTCACCAGGTTGTTGCACAGAACCAGGGCGGTGATGAAGTCATTTGGCTCGCGCAGCAGGTGCTCCAAGGCCTTGGCCCTGCGGCCCTTGTTCGTCTTAAGCAGGTGGCGGATGCGCAGCTCAAAGAGGGAGCTCAGCGCTGTCTCCGCAGCCGAGAAGAACGCGGACAGGAAAAGGAGCAGAACGAGCAACAAACCTTGCGACCCCGCGCTCACCGTTCACATCACCCCTCTTAGGTATTATAGGGTTAACGCGCAGATACGGGGTCCGAACAAGGAGGAGGCATGGATTTGGAGGAGCTGCGTAGGCTGTGCGCGCTCATGCGGGAGGAGGGGTTAGAGGAGCTGACGGTGGAGGAGGGCGGCCGGCGGGTGACCCTGCGCCGAGCTGTCCAGCCCGTGGCCCCCCAAGCCCCACCACCCCCGACCACGGGCATCCTCGTGCGCGCGCCGGTGGTGGGCACTTTTTGGCTCCGGCCCGCTCCCGGTGAGCCCCCGTTCGTGAAGGTGGGGGACGTGGTCCAACCCGGCCAAGTCCTGTGCATTGTGGAGGCGATGAAGGTGATGAACGAGATCCGGGCGGAGACCGCAGGGGTGGTGGAGGAGATCCTGGCGGAGGAGGGCGCGGGTGTGGAATACGGCCAGCCCCTGTTCCGCCTGCGCCCCGTGTGAGGATGGAAAAGGTACTCATTGCCAATCGCGGGGAGATCGCGCTACGCATCCTTGAGGCCTGCCGGGAGGAAGGCCTGTTCGCTGTGGCCGTGTACTCTGAGGCGGAGCGGGCGGCCCTGCATGTGCGGGAGGCGCCCGAGGCCGTGTGCATTGGCCCCGCGGATCCCCGCCGCTCCTACCTTTCCATCCCTGCTCTGATCGCGGCCTGCGAGATCACCGGGGCCGATGCCCTTCACCCAGGCTACGGCTTCCTCTCCGAAAACCCTGATCTTGCGGAGATCTGCGCCGCGCATGGAATCACGTTCATCGGGCCAGCCCCGCCCGTGCTGCGCCTTTGCGGGGACAAAGTGGCGGCCAAGGAGGCGGCGCGGGCCGCCGGCCTCCCCGTGCTGCCGGGGAGCCCGCCCCTGGCCGACGAGGAGGAAGCGGGGAAGTGGCTGGAGGAATTGGGTTTTCCTGTGCTGCTTAAGGCCGCAGCCGGAGGGGGAGGCCGCGGCATCCGCCTCATCCGCTCCGCGGAGGAGCTCACGGCCGTGTTCCGTCAGGCCCAAAAGGAGGCGGAGTTGGCCTTCGCCGACGGCCGGGTGTACCTGGAGCGCTACGTTCCCCGCCCCCGCCACGTGGAGGTGCAGATCCTGGCCGACAAATTTGGGAACGTAGTGCACTGGGGCACACGGGACTGCACGGTGCAACGCCGGCATCAAAAGCTCGTGGAGGAAGCACCTGCCCCCGCCCTGTCCCCTACGCTGCGGGACCGCATCGCCCGCGCTGCCGTGCGCCTTGCCGAACACATCGGATACGTGGGCGCAGGCACCGTGGAATTCCTCGTGAGCGAAGAGGACTTCTACTTCATCGAGGTCAACGCGCGCATCCAGGTGGAGCACCCTGTCTCTGAGATGCTGGTGGGGCGCAACCTTATTCGCGAGCAGCTGCGCGTGGCCCAAGGAAAAGCTTTGGAGTACAAGCAAAGCCAAATCGAGCTCTATGGCCATGCCATCGAGTGCCGCATCAACGCTGAGGATCCTGACCGTGATTTTCTGCCCTCCACCGGCCGGGTCTGGATCCACTGCCTGCCTGGGGGGGTGGGCGTGCGCGTGGACACCCACATCTACCAGGGCATGCCCGTCCTTCCCTATTACGATCCGCTTTTAGCCAAGATCATCGCCCACGGGGAGGACCGCGAGGAGGCCCGCACTCGGCTGTATTCGGCACTTCGCCGCTTTCAGATAAGCGGAGTCAAGACCAACCGGGACTTCCTCCTTTCCATCATCTCCCATCCCCAATTCGCCCAGGTCTTTTTGGGCACGGACTTCCTTGAACAGGTCAAATCCCAGGAGTAGACTGTCTCGTGTTTGAATCCCTAAGCGCGCGGTTAAGCCAGACCTTTCAGAAGCTGCGGGGCAAAGGCCTGCTCACCCAGGCTGACGTGGACCAAGGCCTCCAGGAGATCCGCTCCGCCCTGCTTTCGGCCGACGTGCATGTGGAGGTGGTGAAGGAGCTTTTGGCGCGGGTGCGGGAGCGGGCCGTGGGGGAGAGGCTGGTGGAATCGCTTTCCCCCGCCCAGCAGCTTTTGGCCATTGTGCGGCAGGAGATGGCCAGGGTCATGGGCGGCGAGGCCCAAAAGCTCAAGCTGGCCGGGAGGCCCGCGGTGGTGGCGCTGGTGGGCCCGGCCGGCTCGGGCAAGACCACCACCGCCGCCAAGCTCGCCCGCCAGCTCGTGAAAAAAGGGCGCAAAATCCTGTTGGTTTCGGCTGACCCTGAGCGGCCAGCAGCCGCGGAACAGCTGGCGACCCTCGCCCAGCGCCTGGGCCTGCCCTGGGCCTCCGCTGACCGCGAGCCCTTGACCCAGGTGCCCCAGCTCCTGAGCAAAGCCCAGCGGGAGCTGCAGGACGTGGTGATCCTGGACACCCCGGGCACGCCGCCCGGTGTGCCGCCGTCCCCGGTTCTTTCCGCGCTCATCCCAAGGATCAAGCCCAGCGACGTCCTCCTGGTCGTGGACGCCCTGACCGGGCAGGAGGCCCTGCCCGTGGCCGAGGTCTTTCAGCCCCTGGGGCTTACGGGCATCATCCTCACCAAGCTCGATGGCGACGCACGGGGCGGCGCAGCCCTCTCCCTGCCCTCCCGGCTGGGAAAGCCCATCCTGTTCGTGGGAGTAGGCGAGCGACCCGAGGACCTCGAGCCGTTCCATCCCGAGCGCATGGCCGACCGGATCCTTGGGCTTGGCGACCTCACCGGCCTGGTGGAAAAGCTCCAGGAAACGGGGGCCGCGGCGCGGGCCGCCAAAGTCCTCAAGGAGGGGACGTTCACCCTGGAGGACTTCCTGGCCCAGCTGGAGGCGGTGCGGCGGGCCGGCCCGCTCGGCCAGCTTCTTGGCCGCCTCCCTGGGTTTGCCCGTCCCGAGGAGGACGAGCTCGAGCGGGAGTTCACGAAGATGAAAGCCATCATCCAGTCCATGACGGTTGAGGAGCGGCGCAACCCTCATATAATCGGGGCCAGCCGTAAACGGCGTATCGCCCGCGGCTCAGGAACTACCGTCCAGGACGTGAATCGTCTCCTGGCCGAGTATGAACAGGCCAAAAAGCTCATGAAAGACCTGGGCCGACATAAGTTCCCGGGCGGAAAACTTCCGTTCCCGAGGTGATGGTATGGCGGTGAAAATTCGCCTGATGCGCATGGGAAAAAGGAAACAGCCTCACTACCGCATCGTGGTGGTGGAGGAGGCGTCCAAGAGGGATGGGGAAGTGGTGGAGGTCATTGGCCACTACCATCCCCTGGTGAAGACCGATGACCTCACGCTGGACGTGGCGCGGGCCCTGCAGTGGTTGGAGAAGGGCGCCCAGCCCACGGAGGCGGCGCGGCGCCTCCTCTCCCGGGCGGGGGTCATGAAGGTTTGGCACGAGCGCCGGTTTGGACCTCAACGTGCTTCTGGAGCTGAGCCGCTACCTTCTTAGGGCCATCACCTCCAATCCCACGGGCATCAACGTGGAACATGTGCAGTCCGGGGGTGTGGATTTTTTGTTCCTCGAGGTGGCCAAGGCCGATAAACAGGCCCTGAGCGAGAGGGACAAGGAGGCGTTGGTGGTCGTGCTTGAGCGGGTGGGCAAGAGGCTCGGCCGCGAAGTCATCGTTGACTGGAAATGAGGTTTGACGTCGTCACCCTTTTTCCTGAGATGCTGCGCCCCTTCTTCTCCCAAGGGGTCCTCGCAGGAGCGCAGGAACGGGGGTTGATCGAGATAAACGTGCATGACCTGCGCGCGTTTTCCCCGGATCCGCGGGGGCTTGTGGACGATCGGCCCTTTGGCGGCGGCGCGGGCATGGTGATGCGGCCGGAGCCCTTCGCCCGGGCCATCCAGGCCATCGCCCACACCACGAATGTGAAACCCTACGTGATCCTCCTTTCCGCCCAGGGGGTTCTCTTCAACCAACAGTGGGCCAAGCGCTTCGCCCGGGAACGGGCTCTTCTGCTCCTTTGTGGCCGGTATGAGGGCGTGGATGAGCGCGTCCTTTCCCTCTGTGACCTGGAGCTTTCCATTGGTGACTTTGTTTTGGCTGGTGGGGAGCTGGCTGCCGCCATTGTGGTGGAAACCACGGCCCGCATGGTGCCCGGCGTGGTGGGCTGCTACGACTCTGTGGCCACGGACTCCTTTTACGCTGGCCCCCGCTTGGGCTATCCCCAATACACGCGGCCCCGCGTGTTTCAAGGCCTCCCTGTGCCGGAGATCCTCCTTTCCGGCGACCACGAGCGCATCCGCCGTTTTCGAGAAAAAGAGGCCTGGAAGAAGACGGTTCGCAATCGCCCAGACCTTTTGGGGCTGCGCTTGCCCAGTGAGGAAAACCAAGCTCACCCTGGATGAAGCTTTGCGCCCAGTGCTTTAGGGCCACAACCTATTCGCTGGTGTTGGGCCAAAACCGCGGGCCGTCCCCAGCCTTGCCGGCTAAACCCCCTCCAAAAGCCTGACCCACGTGGCCAGCCTGGGGTAATGCGTGCCCGGCCAGAACAACTGCCCGCAGGAGCTGCACTCGAAGTACTCCCTGCACCACGTCCGCACCTTGGGAGGAGCCCTGAGCCTTCCTTCCGCGGGAGGGACATGGCGCAAAAGCCCGTTACATCGCAGACACCTGGTGAAGGGGGCAAACTTCCCGGCTAGATCAAAACGCCGAACCACCTCCTCAGCTTGGGCCAAAGCCCGCGTGGAGCGCACCCAATAGCCGTGGGTCAACGCCCCGTGCTTGAGGAGCTCTCGATCCCGGGTGAGGAGGATCCGCCCCTCTTTGGCCCAAGCCACAAGCTCGCGGTCGGAGATGTGCGGGTGGTGCACGGTGTCGAAGCCCAAAAGGCGGAGGATACGCGCGAGCTTCCCCAGATGGGCATCGACCACAAAGGCGATCCGGCGCAGCGGCTCCGGGCGCACCCTGAGCACTGGGCTGACGTCCAAGCTTTCGAACACGGGGTACACTGCGACTCTGTCGCCATCTTGCAGGCGATACCCAAAATCCACGGATTCGCCGGCCACGACGATGAGCTCTACCTCCACGTGGGGAACGCCCAAGGCCTCTATGGCCTCTTTCACCGTGGTCCCGCTCTGAAAGGCATAGGGGATGACATGGCCGCGGGCCTCCGGGGGCAAAAAGTCATTTAACTCCGCGTAGAACCGAAAGAACGCGTGCTTCATGCCACGCGGAAGATGGCTTTGGCTTTGGCCAGGTCGTCCACGGTGAACACCAGCATGTTCTTCTCCGCAGCAAAATAGCAGGAGAGGACGTTTATGCCGTCGCGGGCCAGCCGATCCAGCACGGTGGCCAGCTGCCCAGGCTGATGGGGCAGGCTCAGGCTCAGGGCCTCCCGCTCCTCGTAATCCACCCCCAGCCTCTTCAACACTTTTCTGGTTCTGTCGGGCGCATCCGTGATCATGGAAACCACAGCCTCATCCAGCACGGTCAGGGCAGCGATGGCTTCAATGTTTACCTTCTCCTCCGCCAACGCTCCGGCCACCTCCAGAAGAGCTCCCGGTTTATTCCCCAAAAAGAAGGTGAACTCCTGCATCCTACTCACCCCCGTGTGATCGTACTCCCTCCAGCCAGGTTTGGAGAATGAGCACTGCGGAGAGGGCGTCCACTTTGCCCTTGCGTTGGCGCCGCCGAAGCCCAGCCGCACGCAGCACGCGCTCGGCCTCCATGGTGGTCCAGCGCTCATCCACGAAGTGGAGGGGAAGTTGGGCTCCCTGGGCCACCGCCTCCGCAAACTCCTGCACCTGACGCGCCTGGTTCCCCATCGTCCCGTCCATGTTGAGGGGCAGGCCCACCACCAAAGCTTGGCTGCCCAGGCGGCGCGCAAGCTCCGCCAGCTTCTTCACGTCCTCAGCCAGGTTCCTGCGCACGTAAACCCCATAGGGTACAGCCAGGGTCCCGCTTTCATCGGTGCAAGCCAGGCCCACCCGCCGTTCGCCCACGTCCAGGGCCAAGACCCTGCTCATGCGCGGGAAAGGAGGGCCAAGGCGCGGCGGAGCATCTCCTCCACCGAGGCCTGCGGGCACTCCTGGCGCACCTGGTCCAAAGCCCGGCGGGCCTCCTCGGCCTTGAAGCCCAGGGTTTTGGAGGTAAGGGCCTGGAGCACGATTTTTTCCTTTTCCCCCTCCGGTGAGGCGGCGGGTGGCGCCCACCGCAGGGCCCGCTCTGAAAGCTCCAAGAGGACGCGCTGGGCTGTGCGGCGGCCAACGCCCTTCACCGCATCCAAGGCGGATAGGTCCCCGCGCCGGATGGCAGCCACAAGCTCCCCTGGAGGCAGAGCAGACACGAGTTTAAACGCAAGCCGGGGCCCCACCTGGGGCACGGAGAGAAGGGTCACAAACATCTCCCGCTCCTCGGGGCTAGCGAATCCGTACAGGGAAAACGTTTCGTCGTGCAAAAGCATGTGGGTATAAACCCGCAGGTCTTGTCCGATCCTCACCCCCTCCAGGGAGCGGGTGGGCACGGCCAGACGAAAGCCCACCCCACCTACCGCAAGAACAACGGTGTCCTCAGCCTTCTCCACCACTTGGCCGGCGAGAAAATCGATCATGGCCTTATTTGTAAACAAGGTTCGCGTGCGGCCAACGCCGCGAGCTCGGAAAAGGCCCGCTCCACGTCCTCTTCACGACCGGAAATAAGGAGGACCACGGCGCCGCTTCCCCGCCCCACCCCGCCTCCTCCCATGTGCACCGCCTCCACGCCGTAAAGAACGGCCACGGCCTCCGTCTCCGTGATCACCGTGCCTATAAGGGGAACAAGGCCGATCGCGGGACCAGAGGAAAAGCTCACCTTTCCTCTTCCTAAGTGCTTGGAGAGCTCTAAGACCGAGGTATGTACGGATTTGTTGCGCGAAATGGGGATGACCACCTCCACACCTCTGGCCAGGGCGGCGGCGTGAAACTTGCCCACTGTTCCGCCGTCCTCCCCAGCCACGTACACGCCCACGACCCCCTGGGGGTCCAGCACGTTTCCGCCCTTGATCACCACATCGCCTGGGGAGAGGCGGGCCAAGATCTCTGACCAGCCCAGACTCTTGGGCTCTCCCCCGTCCAAAACGAGCATCGGCTCCCGGGCTTCAGCTGGGAGCACCCTCAGCTCCTCAGCCAAAAACCCGGCGATGTACCGCTCCTTGGGGATTGCGCGTCCCAAGAGCTCTTCGGCCACGTAGGCGTTGGTTGTTCCCCAGCCGATGACGATGAGCCCGGCTGTTTTGGCCCGCTGCACGTGGGGAAGCTGGGCCACCGCCCGGCCGATCAGCCTCTTCCCCGCTTCCGCCGGAAGCACCACCACTGCCTGCCCCTCAGCCCTTGCCATGTGGCGTGCGCACATGTTATAACCGTACCGGCAACGGTCGAAAAAGACAAAAGGAGGGGGTATGCCGTTCACCAGGGAGGAATATGAGCGGGCACGCCGCGGGTTTCGCTGGGACATCCCTGAGGACTACAACATCGCGGCCATGGTGGATGCCCATGCCCACAGAAAAGGAGACCAACCTTGTGTTCTTTGGGAGTCAGAAACAGGGGAGCGCCGCACCCTCACCTGGCGTCAGCTTTCCCAACTGTCCTCGCGGTTTGCTGCGGTCCTAATGCGTTTAGGCGTAAGGAAAGGTGATCCGGTCATCCACATTTTTCCCAGGCTCCCTGAGGCCTTCATCGCTCAGATCGGCACGTTCAAGGCCGGGGCGGTGGCCGTGCCCTGTGTGGACATGCTGCGCGCTAAGGACATCATCTACCGCGCGGAGGTGTCGGGCGCCCGCGTGATCGTGGCCCACGCATCCGTGGCTGAGGAGGTGGATGCTGCCCGCGGCCAATGCCCATTGGCCCACTTCATCCTCATCGGCGGAAAGAGGCCGGGCTGGCTTTCCTTTGAAGAGGAGATCGAAAAAGCACCGGAAGCGCCAGCGGTCCCCCTCACGGTGAACGATCCTATCACCATCAACTTCACCTCCGGCACCACGGGGAATCCCAAGCCCGTGATGCACCGACACCGGTGGCTGTATGGCCACCTGCGCATCACTGCCCGCTATTGGTGGGATCTCTCCCCGGATGACTTCATGTGGGCCACCACCGCGCCGGGCTGGGCCAAGTGGTACTGGTCACCCATTGGGGTGGGCCTTAATGTGGGGGCCACCCAATTTGTCTATTACGGACGCTTTGAGGCCGAAAGATATTTGGAGATCCTCTCCCGCTACCCCATCACCAAGCTCTGCGCTACGCCCACGGAGTACCGCATGATGATCCAGGTGCCGAACTTGGGGCGGTATAAGTTGACCCTGCGGGATGCCCTCTCCGCCGGTGAGCCCCTCAACGTGGAGCCCATCGAGGTGTTCCGGGAGGCCTTCGGGGTGACCATTCGGGACGGCTATGGACAAACGGAGTCCGTGTGTTTGGTGTGCAACCCGCCCGGGCTCCCCGTGAAGCCTGGCTCCATGGGGCTTCCCACCCCCGGTCCCAACGCCACCGCCATCGACGAGGAGGGGAACCCCGTGGGGCCGGGTGAAGTGGGTGAAATTGCTGTTCCGGTGGGGAACCCCGCCATCTTTGACGGCTATTGGCGCGATCCTGACCTGACTAACGCTGTTTTTGCCGGAAAGTGGTACCGCACCGGGGACCTCGTGCGGGTGGATGAAGACGGCTACTTCTTCTTCGAGGGCCGGGCCGATGACGTCATCAAGGCCTCCGGCTACCGCATCGGCCCCTTTGAGGTCGAGGACGCGCTGGTCTCCCACCCCGCGGTGGTGGAAGCCGCGGTGATTGGAAAACCTCATCCCGTGCGCGGACAGATCGTGAAGGCCTTTGTGGTCCTGGCCAAAGGGTACCAGCCCTCCGAAGACCTTGTCACGGAGCTACAGGAACATGTGAAGCGGGTGACCGCACCCTATAAGTACCCACGGGAGATAGAGTTTGTGGAGGAGCTGCCCAAGACCCCCAGCGGCAAGATCAAGCGCGCTGAGCTCCGGCGCCGGGAGCTGGAGCGCCTCCAGGCCGAAGGCCAGACACCATGAGGCTCGATGCAGGTTGAACTGGTATTCATCACTCCGGACGCAGAGCGTCACATCGCGCGCTGCGCCCGCGTCAGCCACCGCAGCACCTCCAAGGGCCTGGAGGACGACCGGCGCCTCCTGCGCAAGCTGCTTGCCATGGGGCATGAATCCGTGTTGGAACACGCCAGCGCCACATTCGCCATCTCCGGGGTCTCCCGCGCCTGCGCAAACCAGCTCACCCGTCATCGTCTGGCCAGTTTCGTCCAAGAATCCCAGCGTTATGTGGATGCCCGCAAGCATCAGCTCGTGCGTCCACCCTCCTATTCCGCAGAGGACTGGCATGAAGCCCAGCAACTTTTCCAGCAAGCGTTGCGGTTGTACGAAGCGCTTTTAGCCCGGGGGATTCCCAGGGAGGACGCGCGGTATGTGCTTCCGTTGGGGATCGGAACTCAGCTGGTTCTGACCGCGAACTTTCGGGAGCTACGGCATATCCTACGAGTGCGGCTTAGCCCCGAGGCCCAGTGGGAAATCCGGGAGCTGGCCCGCCGCATGTGGGAGATCCTTCACGAGCATGCCCCAAGCTGCTTTGAAGACCTACGCCCGGTGGCTGAGCGCTGGGGAAAAGAGGGCTCGGCATGAGCAGGGTTCACGAGACGCTTGTGGGTCATTCCCTCCTTTCGGACCGGGAGATCGCCGCCCTTTGCCAAGGGGAGCGGCCCATGATCACGCCTTTCCTGCCGCGCCAGGAAGGAAAGCCCTCGTATGGGCTGTCCTCCTTCGGCTACGACATCCGGTTGGGCCGTAAGTTTCTGGTGCCGCTGGGCGGGGTGAACGCCGTTTTGGATCCCGTGAACTTCCCGCGGGCTCTGTTCCGCGAGATCGAGGTGGACGGGACGTTCGAGCTGGCCCCGCACTCCCAGGTGTTGGCGGAATCGGTGGAGACCTTTTGGATGCCGGACGATGTGCTGGGCGTGTGCTGGGGGAAATCCAGTTATGCCCGGTGTGGTCTCCTTGTGAACGTCACGCCCCTGGAGCCGCGCTGGCGGGGCCGACTCACCCTGGAGCTCGCCAATCTCTCGCCCCTTCCCATCCGTCTCCATGTGGGCCAGGGCATCGCCCAGGTCGTGTTCTTCCGGGGAAAACGCCCAGCCCGCGGCTACGATGAAAAAGAAGCCGGCGGACTTTACCAGGATCAGCCGGGTGTGACCCTGCCCCGGTGAGCCGATGATCCTGGGCGAAATGGAGGCGGAGCTTGTGCGGCAGGCGGTGGAGGCGCGGTCCCGCGCTTATGCGCCGTACTCAGGCTTTGCTGTGGGCGCGGCGATCCTTGCCCAAGATGGCCGGATCTTCACGGGCTGCAACGTGGAGAACGCTTCCTATGGTCTCACGGTGTGCGCGGAGCGGGTGGCCCTGTTCCAGGCGGTTTCCGCGGGGGCCCGGGAATTCTTGGCTCTGGCCGTGGCCTGTGGCCCAGGCCCTTGCGCGCCGTGCGGGGCCTGTCGCCAGGTGTTGTACGAGTTCGCCCCGGACCTTCTCGTGATCATGGCCGATGGGGACGGAAAAAGTTGGCGGCGCGCATCACTTCGGGACCTGCTCCCCCACGCCTTTGGTCCCGCCGACCTCCACAAGTGAGGGGGCTCAGGGGCCACACAGGGCCCAACGGTGGCGAGCGCAGCCTGTTAGAGGATGAGGAGAGCAGCGGTCAAGGCCACCGTAGCAAGCAGACCCACAAGAAGTGCATGCTCCAGAGAAAAGCGCGGCAAAGATAAGGATTTCTTGGGCCAAAAAAGGTGGGCAAGAAAGCCCAAACTTGCAGCCAGCGCAGCCTCCGCCCAGTTCTGCCAGGCCCAACATGCAGGGTTATTCAAGACCCCCCAAACCCCAAGAGCGATCAGCCCAACCGCCAAAAACACGACGCCGCCAGCTTTTCCTCCGCCCTGTCCCTGGAAAAGGGGGAGGACCTTGGCGAAGGAGGCAGCCGTGCCCATGCCCAGCAGGACAAACGAGGCTTTGACCCAGGCCGGATGGCCAAGGATGAGGAAACCTTTCGCGACAAAACCTGCGAGGGGCGGAAGGCCGACGATGGCCCAGGTTCCCAGGGCCAGCCCCAAGGCCGCTGGCCAAGGAACCCTGCCCGCGAGCTCTGGAATGGACCGCGCTCCCCGCGCCTCCACCGCCTGGCCTGCGCTTAGGAACAAAAGCCCCTTGAATAGCCCATGGGCCACGGCGTACACCATGGCCCCAAGTTCAGCGCCCAGACCAAGACCAATGAGCATGTACCCTAGCTGCGAAACGGTGTGGTGGCCCAGCATGGTCTTGAGGTCTTTTTCCCGCAGGGCATAGAGGATGCCCCCGAATCCGGTGAGCAGGCCCAACGCGATGAGGACCGCCCCAATAGGAAAGGCCTCCCCCACCCGCGCTATGGTGAGGATCCCGAGCTTCACCACCAGGCCGGAAAGGAGCACGGAGACCTCGGTGGGAGCTTGGCCATGGGCCTGGGGAAGCCAAAGCCCGAGGAGGAACACCCCCGTTTTCGTGGCGGCCCCCGCCAAAACCAGGCCGACGCCCACGCGCAGAGGCGCGTCGAAAACTTGGGTTTGGGCAAGCATGCTCACCGCGAGGGCTCCGGTGCGGCCGTAGATGAGGCCTAAACCAAAGAGGTAGAGGGACATGCCCACGCCGGTCAGGATGAGGTAGCGCAGGGCCGCCCAAATGGCAACGCGGCGGCCCTCTTTGGCCACGAGGATCACCGCGATGAGGGAAGACAGCTCCAGCACCACGTACAAATTGAAGATGTCGCGGGAGATGGAGCCGGCAAGGCAGGTGCCCACAAGAAGAGCAAGGAGGGGCATGGTACAAGGAGTCCTTGGACCAGGCTGGAAAGAGGACGGCGGCGTGGAGGAAGAGGGAAAGGGTCCAAATGCCCAGGGCCCAGGGATCGCCGGCCACGGCGATGCCCCAGGGCAAGCCGCCGACCAGCTCCTCGGGAAACCCCGGGGCCCAAAGCGCCAGACTCACCAGGCCTGCACAAACGGCGAGCACCCCCATCTCCCGGCCCCGCCCCAGAACGAGCCCTAACGCGGCCAAGGCGAAGTAAGCCAGCACTCCAGCCAGAGCCGCTGTCATCCCTCTCCCTCCAGTTTTCGCGAGTCCTGAGTGTGGTGGCGCTCGGTGAGAAGGATCACGAAAGCCAAGGCCAGGGCGAGGGTGGCGAAGTGGATGACGATGGCGGTGAGGACGAGGGCTTGCGGGAGGGCATCAGCAGCAGGACCCGGCCCCAAACCCACGATGGCCGACCGCGCGCCCGGCCGGCTTGAAATGGCCACAAGGAACAAGATGCTTCCGCTGGAGGCCACGTTGAGTCCCAAGAGTTTCCACACCAGGTTGCGGCGCACGACCATGACCCAAATCCCCAGGACAGCAGAAGATACAGCTAAGGAGATGGCGCTCAGGCTTTCCACCTCACACCTCCCCGCGCGCGGACGCAAACCGGTGCAGTACAGCCCAGGCACCGATGGCCACCTCTAGGGCAATGAGGATGTTGGCGGTGATGAAGGCGGCGGGCGTGCGTACCCCAAGGATCAACACCACAGCGGCGAGAAAGAGGAGAAGCATGATGGCCAGGTATTCCAAGCTTTCCAGGCGCGGCTCATAAAGCTCAGCGCTCAGGCGTTCCACGCCCTTGGCCAGAGCTAAAAGAAGAAGGGCCGAACCGAGGATGGCGCCGGCGGGGAAACCGCCGCCGGGGGCAAGATGCCCGCTGGCCGCCACGTACACAGCAAAGACGAGGATAGGCCACAATAGGAGATCCGCCGAGCGCTTGAGAAGCGGCGTTTCTGCCACCGCAGGGAGTTCCCCCCGCCACCGCAGCCCGCCCAGGTAAAGCCGCACCCCCACCATGGCCACGACATAGACAAGCACCTCAAGCAGCGTGTCCCAAAGGCGCAGGCCCAAGACGGCGGCAGCCACGGCGTTGCTCACCCCCCAGGCCTGGGCCACTGGGTCTGGGTCCAAAAAGTTCTCTCTGGGCCAAAGGTCAGCGATCCCCAAGGCCAAAATCCCGGCCAAGCCCAGCAGGCCGACAGCCAAAAAAATCCTCATCCCAAGCACCTCCGGATAAGCTGAGAGAGCTCGCCTTGCCGCTCAAGCTCTGTCAAAAACTGCAGAAAGCTTGCGTGAAGCTCCTCTTCTTGGGGGGCGAAGGCGAACGCGAAACCATGTGCACCAGGCAAAACAACCTTTTCCGCACCGGAAGTGAGTTTTTGCCTGGCCCATTCCTGCAGATGCATAAGGTCTGTCACCGCCTCGCCCACTTCACCGCAGGCCAACGCCCGGGCAAGCTCGCTTGCCTCCTCAAAGAGTTTTCCGTCGGGGCCCAGGAGTTGAGCTGCGGGCTCGCCGGCCACGGCGCCCATGGGGCCTCCCCCAATCCGCACCCGCACAAGCCGTGTGGGCACCAGGGCTTTGGTGTACAGCAAACCATCCCCCGCGGTGGGCAAGAACCCCCCCGCCCCCACGTGAGCCTCCCCGGCTTTCAACAGGCGCGGAATCTCTGGGCGGGACACCCACAGCAGTTCCAAATCCCTATGACACCAGCGAGCAAAACGCTCAAGGATCTCCCATTCCAGACCAGCAATACGTTCCCCTTCCTGGTAGAGCAGGGGAAAAGGGGGGAGGCCACTACCACGAGCTTGCCCGTACGGCGTGCAGCAAGGAGGTAGATGAAGGTCACAAGGCCAAATCCCACCGCGGCTTCTGTGAGAGCCACATCTGGCGCCGCCAAAACCAAATATAAACTGGCCAAAACTAGCGAATAAGCCCCCACCCCGATTACTCCCCAAAGCAGGCGCTTTTGGGTGAGTGAAAACACCATCAGGGCGAAAGCGAGAACCGCCAGAAGGATGGCCACCATCTCAGTCTCGCAGTTTGCGGGTGAACGCGCTTTTCGCGATGGCGTGGGTGGCCAGCGGCCCGGTGAAAAGGAGGAAAAGCAGCAGAACCACGGTGAGACCTCCGGTGGCAGCCCAGCCTGTATAGAACATGAGGCCGATGAGGAACAACCCAGCCCCACCTGTATCTGCAACCCCAGCCATATGCAGCCGCACGTAGGGGGAGCGGGCTCGTATGATTCCCAGGCCACCAAGCCAAAGCAGAGCCAGTCCCACGCCGAGAAAGAGCGCCCCGACAGTTTTCACCTTTCACCTCGCTCCCCAAAGCGCGCGACCAGCACTGTACCTAAAAAACCCAGGATTGCATAGGCTAAAGCCACATCCAAAAGGAGTTCGTGTCCAGAGAAAGCTGCATGGGCAGCCAACACCAGCGCGACACGAACGTTTAAAGACGCGGCCCCGCACAGGCGGTCCCAGAGGGTCGGCCCCCGCCAAAGCACAATCAGGGGGGAAATAGCACTGGCGATGATGAAGATCTCTGTGATCAGCTTCATCCCAAGAGCTTTTGCAGCAGTCTTTGAAGAGGCATGAGCTCGGGCAACTCCCCACCCGGCGGCGCATACAAACAATGCACATGAAGCCTATTCCCCTCGGCCAGGAGGGCAATGGTCCCAGGCGTGACGGTTATGGCCCAAAGGAACAGAAGCTGCGCGGTCTCCGTGCGAAGCTGAAGAGGGATGACCACAACCCCTGGGGAGATGCCCCCGGCGAGGATGGACCAGCCCACTCGGCACAGGGAAAGGAGAACACGCCACAGCACAACGACGTCAAAAAGAACCCAGAGATCCAGGCGAAAGAAACTTTTAGGAACACGGACGGAGATGCGTCCACAACACACGGCGAGGTACATGCCAGCGGGAAAAATCAGGCCGGCTAGAATCACTGGCCAATCCGGTTCGCGCCAAAGAAGGACCCATAGGCCCCACAGTACAGTACCCAACGCAAAGACCGCAAGTTTTGAGACCATCATTCGCTAGTTTACTGAAAAGCCTGGTTGCCGTCTAAGATCCTAGTATGTGTGGAGATAAAGCAGGGGGAAAAGCTGCGAGTTTTCACAGATTGCGGGTATTCAGGGCTTCACTTGCACTGCCGGCTTTGGTTGGGGCAAGGTGACAATGAGCGTTGTGCCCAGGTTCTGAGGGCCGTCATTTACTTCATCCCGCTGAGTCAACCCTGACCTTTTGGGGCGAAACGGGCAACTTTGCCCACCGGCATAATTTTGATGTAACCTACAATGTTCGGCTTTTGCCTGAATCCATTATCACATAAGCGTCATATGCCTGGTCCCCTTGGGGTAAACCATGGCGGGGCCACTTTAAATATTGTGCGAGGAGCTAAAAAGCATAGGCTACGGCCGCAGGCTACAATTTTCCGGAGCTCGCCGCCCTTACAAGAACTATGGGAAAATGGATCCGAAAATGACCTTATCAGTGCGAAAGGGGAAAACCGCGGTTCGTCCTTGGGATGAACAGCCCTTACAATGGGGCACCAAGAAAGGAGGGGCAGTGGCGCGCGGACGGCACTGGCGAGTTGGCTCAGCAGGTTTTGCGAGCGCATTTTGGTTTGCGGGTTGGCTGTTCACCCTGGCCTATGTTCAGCCTCTCTGGTGGCAGGCCATCCTGGCCATAGTTATCTGGCCCTATTACCTAGGAGCAAGGTTGCGCTGAGCCCGCTCTTGCCAAGGAAGCACCGGCGTCAAGTGCAGAAATGTTCATCATGGCTGCATCCAAACCCAAGGAAAGCCCAGCAATCGCCGGCCAGCGGCCTCCAGACCAGAGCTGAATATTACAGCGTGATACTTGCACAACTGATGAAAAGCTAGCGGCTGGCAAAACCCTGAATAGGGGGAAAGAGCGCCTGGAGCTATCGCCATTCCACCCTTTCAGGACCCTGGTGAGCGGATAAGCTCGTTCTTTCCACACCTAAGAGGGCACTGGTGTTCAGGCCAAGCTTCACCTTGTCCGAAGGCAAAAAGTGCGCAACACGCACTCCATGTTCGCCCTAGGGCTTTACACCATGCCGGCGTGACTTTTCTTCCCTACCCTCGGCCTCTGCCCTGGACACCCGCAGAGCTCCACAGGGTTGGCCCGGTGACGTTCGGCAGGCTCTGGTGAGCGCAAGACTGGGCATGAACTCAATTGCTGGCATCTGTTCTTATGAATCCTGCGTTCCCAGCGCTCGCACAACAGGTCAACGCCAGCTCCCCAAGCCCTGTGGTTCGGTTACAGAACCGGTCCGAAGAAAATTTTAAGGCGCTCCTCCACTTCACGGGTAAGGTTAACCACCGGAGTCTGGCTATACATAACCACGTCCCTTGTACGAAGCACAAGATGGTAGTCTTGCTCGTGTGCCACCCCTTGAGCGGCTTCCAGGATCTTCATCGCTGCTACCTGGGTGAGGAGCTGGTCCACCTGTTGGAACGCCGCTTGAAGCTGCTGAAGCTGGTTAAAGAAGTCCGTGTAATTGAGGATCGTCACCTGGGACTGCTTAACCAAGTTCTCCACTTGGTCTGCCAGGGGGGTGACCTGATCCCGCAGGTTTTGGAGGTCCGCGCGGAGGTTAGCAAAGCCCGGCGCAGCGATCATCTTGTCCAGCATGGACATGTT
>CAYSAN010000007.1:51908-69652 GCA_964429165.1 uncultured Thermotogaceae bacterium | reverse complement strand
TGGCCTGGGTGATGTTGCGCGGGTCCTGCAGCATGAGGAGGAAAAGCTCGCGGTGCACTTGGTCGTGGAGGTCGTCCACCTCATCATCGCGCAGGGCGATGGTGCGCGCGGTCTCCGCATCGCGCCGGCGCAGCGCGGCCAGCGCTTCCTCCAACATGCCCACCGCAAGCTCCGTCATGCGCGGGATGTCCACCAAAGGCTTGATCAGCGGAGCTTTCCCGATGAGGAGGGTGATGCGGGCCAGGCCGGCCGCATGATCGCCCATGCGCTCAAGGTCCGTGACAATGTGCATGAACGCGGTGATGAGGCGTAAGTCCGTGGCCATGGGCTGCTGGGTGGCCAACAGCTCCAAGCACGCCTCCTCGATGGCGAACCGCTGGCGGTTGATGTCCTGGTCGCCCGTCACCACGGACCGGGCTAGCTCCAGGTCCTGAGCTTTAAGGCTGGCCAAGGCGTTCCGGATCGCCTGGGCCACGCTTACGCCCAGGCGCGCCACCTCCTCCTCCAAAACCTGTAGGCGCCGATTCAGGGTTTCACGCACCATCGCTGTGGCTCCTTTTCACCCGAACCGGCCAGTGATATAGGCCTCGGTGCGGGAGTCCTTGGGGCGGGTGAACACCTCCCGGGTGGGACCGAATTCCACCAGCTCTCCCAGGAGGAGAAAGGCCGTGTGGTCGCTCACCCGCGCGGCCTGCTGCATGTTGTGGGTGACGATGACCACGGTCACGGAGGAAGAAAGTTCCTGGATGAGGTCCTCAATTTTGGCCGTGGCCAGGGGGTCCAAAGCGGAAGCAGGCTCGTCCATGAGGAGGACCTCGGGCTCCACGGCCAGAGCCCGGGCAATGCACAGCCGTTGCTGTTGCCCGCCGGAGAGGTCGTAGCCGCTTTTGCGGTGGAGGTCGTCCTTCACTTCATCCCACAGGGCGGCCCGCCGCAGGGCCCACTCCACCCGCTCCCGCAAATTCCCCCGAAATCCGTTCACCCTGAGGCCAAACGCCACGTTCTCAAAAATGCTTTTGGGGAAGGGGTTGGGCTTCTGAAAGACCATGCCGATGCGCCGCCGGACCTCCACGGGATCCACCTTGGGATCATAAATGTTGCGGCCTTGAAAGACGATGGCCCCTTGCACCCGGAACCCGGGGATGAGGTCGTTCATGCGGTTCATGGCCCGGATGAGCGTGCTTTTGCCGCACCCCGAAGGGCCGATGATGGCGGTGACCCGATTCCGCGGGATGTCCAGGGTCACCGCCCGCAGAGCCTGGCTTTGCCCATACCAGGCGGAGAACTCCCGCACGGAAAGCACAGGGGAAGAGATTTCCTCCCAATAGACGGTCACTCCACCCACCTCCGTTGGAACCGGGCACGCAGGAGGATAGCCAGGCCGTTGAGGAGAAGCACGAGCCCAACCAGGACGAGGATGGCGCAGGCGGCGACCACCGCGTAACCGTCCTGAGGCCGGGTGGCCCAGTCGAAGATTTGGATGGGCACGACGGTGAAGGAGTCGCGCAAGCTCTGGGGGGCATAGTTCACGTACAGAAAGGCCCCAAGGAGGAGGAGGGGCGCGGCCTCCCCCAGGGCCCGGGACAGGCTCAACACGACCCCGGTGAGGATGCCGGGGAAGGCGTAGGGGAGCACGTGGTGCCGCACGGTTTGCCAGGGGGTGGCGCCCACGCTCAACGCGGCCTCCCGCAGGGTGCGGGGCACAGTGCGCAGGGCCTCGCGGCTGGTGATGATCACCACGGGGAGGACCAGCACGCTCAAGGTGAGCCCGCCCGCCAGGACCGAGCGCCCCAGCTGAAAGGCCCGGGCGAAGATCTCCAGGCCCAGAAGGCCGATCACCGCGGAGGGGAGCCCCGCCAGGCTGGCCACAAGGATCTCCAGCCAGCCCGTGAGGCGGCCCGGGCGGGCGTACTCCTCCAGGTACACCGCCGCGGCGATCCCCAGGGGGAAGGCCACCAGGGACATCACCAGGACCACCCCAAGCGACCCCAGCAGGGCTGGAAGAAGCCCGGCCTGTTCGGGATAGCGGGGGTCGCCGATGCGGGTTAGAAACCTCGTCCAGGCCCGCCAAAGGTTCCGCTCCACCGGGAGCTCGCCCTCCCGGCACGGGTCAAAGGGGAGCACGAGGGTCGCGTCGCCCCGGCGCACCATGAGCTCGAGCGGAACTGCGCCAGTGCGAGCCGCTGACACCAGGGCCTCCCAGGCCTGGCGCGCGCCGGTGACCGGCGTCCCGTTTACGGCAAGAAGCACGTCGCCCCCGACCAAGCCCTGGGCCTGAGCGTGGGGCGAGGGCACGGCCAACATCACCCACGTCTTTCCCCCCTCCCAGCGGGTTTGGAGCGAGCCCAAGGCGACCTCGGCGCGGGGGACCCAGCGCAAGGGGAGGAGACGCTGGCGTTCAGGGAGCGCGGCCAGGGCTGACCACGCCGCAAGCGGGCGGTCCACCCCCCTCCCAGCTGCTCCCACGAGCACATCGCCGCGGGAGATCCCCAAGCCCGCGGCCGCGGAACCCTCCCGCACCTGGGCCACGGCCACGTAGGGGATGACCGTGCCGTCAGGAAGGCTCAGGGAACGGGCCGAGAGCACGATCCCCGCCTCCTCCAACGCCTGCATGTTCGTCCAAAAACCCGCCTGCAGGGAGGTCACCGCGATCATTATCCCCAGGGTGAACAGCGCGAGGGGAAGGGCCAGGAACGCTCCGGCCACGACCACCCGCTCCAAGGCCTTCAGCACGGCCCTCATGCGTACCTCCCGCGCACGCGGCGGATCACGCGGTGGCTGAGGACGTTCAGGGTGAAAGTGACGAGGAAAAGGAGGAGGCCGATGGCGAATAGGTGGCTCCAGATGAAGGCGCCGGCCTCGTGGTCCCCGGTGGCGATGTTCACCATGGCCGTGGTGAGGGGGAGGAGGGGGCGGAGGGGGTTGGGCGGCCAGGCTGGGGTGCGGCCGGCGGCCAGGGCCACGATCATCGTTTCCCCCACGGCCCGGGTGAGGGCTAGCACGAAGGCCGCACCGATCCCGGAGAAGGCCGCGGGCACCACCACCCGCAGGAGCACCGTGGGCCGACGCGCGCCCAGGGCATAGCCGGCCTCCCAGAGGCTGCGGGGCACGGCGTACAGGACATCATCGGAAAGGGAGGCCATGTAGGGGGTGATCATGATCCCCATGACGAGACCTGCGGAGAGCCCGTTCCAAAAGCCCACAGGGAGAAAACGCTGCAGAAAAGGGGTCACGAACCGTAGAGCAAAAAAGCCATAGACCACGGTGGGGATACCGGCGAGCATCTCCAAGGCCGGTTTGAGAAAGGCCCGCAGGTGGGCGGGGGCGTAGGCGGCCAGGAACAGGGCGGCGAAGAACCCCAAGGGCACGGACACGGCCAGGGCAATGGCGGTGATCACGAGGGTCGCCCCAATCAGGGACAGGATGCCGTAGCTGGCGGGCTCGTGGATGGGGGCCCAACGCGTCCCCCCCAGGAACTCAAACAGGGGCACGGTGCGGAAGAACAGGAGGCTCTCGTGCACGAAGATGGTCACGACGGCGAGGACCAAAGCCAAGGCGGAGAGGGCACAGAGGAGAAGGAGGGCACGGACGGCGCCCTCCTTCCCTTTGCGCAGGCGGGCGAGGGTGGTGCGGCGGGAGGAAACGCTATAGACCAGCATGGACCCGATACAGTCTGGCCATCTCCTCCAGCGACAGGCCAACGAACCGCCCGGCGAACGCCGTGCCGGCGCGGCGCTCCTGCCACACCTTGCGGGTGGCCATGAGGAGCTCCGGGGCCACCGGGAGGTAACCCACGTCCAGCATGAACTCAGGATCTGCCACCCTCTCCAGCAGGAAGTCCACGAACTCCCCAAGGAGCGGGCGCTCAGCGGAACGGACGTTCACGTAGATGAAGAGGGGGCGGCTCAGGGGGTAGAGGAAGCTGCCGATGGTGTCCAGGGTGGGGGTGAGGCCCTGGGGGCGGAGGTTGGGCACGGCCACGAGGGCCGGCTTTCCGACCGCGGCCCGCCGGCGGTTGATCTCCTGAAGGATCTCCTCCGGCGGGTCGATCACCACCCGGCGGGGGTCGATGGCCACAGCCTGCACACGGTCCCGATTGTGCTCAAGGTAGGCAAAGCCGAAGTAGGTGAGGGCGTAGGGGTCAGCTCCGGTCTGCTCGGCAAGGAGCTGATCCTCCTCGGTGCCGAAGTAATCAGCCCGGGAGTCGCCTTCCCTCCCGTTCACCACGGCGGTGAACACGTCGAAGGTCCCGGAGGTGGGAGCTGCTCCGGAGAGCACGAGCGGAGCGTCAGCGAACCTTGAGCCGAGATGGCGCCAGCTGGTCACCAGGCCCTCCGCTTCCCTGGACCACAGGAGCTCCAGCTCGCCCAGGGTCAGCACGGGGGGGCCATGGCGAAAGATCCGGGTGTGGGTGGAGACAGCCACCACCACGCCATCCAGACCGAGGAGGAGCTCAAGGTACGCCACGCCGCGCTCCTGGGCGGTGGCGATCTCCGCGGGGCGAATGGGGCGGGAGGCGCTGTTGATGTCGGTTTCCCCGGCGAGGAAGCGGCGGAAGCCGCCGCTTGTGCCGCTGATGCCCACGGAGATCCGGGCCTGCGGGTTCAGGGGGGCGAACTCCGCGGCCGCGGCCTGCAGGATGGGGCCCACGGTGCTGGAGCCGTCCACCACGATGGTCAGGGCTGGGGTGGCGGCCGCGGGCTGCCCGGCGGCAAGGGCCAGGGCCACCAGGGCGATGGAGCAGAAACACTTTGTACGCATTTTTTCCTCCTTTACATATATTTTGTCGCCCCATTATAGCACCTTGGCAGGCCCTACCAAGGCCACCCCGGGGAGAACTTTGTCCTCTTTGGGGGCAATTGGCCTTCAGCCCTAAAAGATCCCTAAATACTATATATAGAGAGGGGCCTGCACGGACACGTCCAATGCGATCTCCGCGATGTTGTACCCGTGCTCCCTGATGCGCAGCAGGCTATCAGCCGCGATGGCCAGGGGGAGCGCGTTTTCTGGCTGATCGCGGGCCGCGGCCTGCACCCAGGGCCAGACCTCCTCCGGCCGCTCCTTCCCCTCCAGGACGACGTTGGCCCGGGCCGGGTCCCGTTCCTCAAAGGCGCGGATGGCCTCGGCGATGACGGAGCGAGAACCGCTGGCCAATTCCCCAAGACGCGCGCCGAACGCGGGCAGAGGGGGGTGGGCGAGGGCCATCGCCGCCCGGCAGACCTTGGTCGCGTGGTCCGCCACGCGCTCCAGCTGATCCGCCACGCTCTGATAGTGCCAGAACTCCTGACGGGAGCGCCCCACCTCCTCCTCCAAAAGAAGGTCCCGCAAAAGAAGCCCAAACTGGCGAGCCACGAGCAACGCCAACCGGTCCACGTCGCCATCCCGCTCGATCACGTCCTGAGCAAGCTCCTCGTCTTTGCCCAAAAACGCCTGTAGGGCATCGTCCCACATGGCCTCGGTGATCCCGTAGATGCGGCGGATCGTGCCATCCACGGGAAAATCGCGCACGTCGGCCACACAGGTCAGGGTTACAACAGATTGGGTCTCGCCAAGGATCTCCAGGCCCACCAGGGATTGGGCAATCTCACGGATGGTGCGGCGCTCCTCCGGTCTGAACCTTTTCCCCATCACCTCGATCACTTCGATCCCGGCGATGTAGTGGGCTATGATGTCCCTACGAAGCTGGACAGGGGTCTTCCCGTCCATGACGATGCGGCAGCGGTTGCGCTCCCGCACGGAAGGGGGCAGCAGAAGAAGGCCTCCTGAGGGCGTGGGGACGAGGGCCATGGAGGTTCCCTGGCCCACCCCCATTTCCGTGGCCCACTCCTTGGGCAGGGTCACAAGGAGCGTGCCGCCACCGGTGACCTGCACCCGCCTTTGATACATGCGCGCCTCCTATTGATCTTTTGGACATTGTATGGGTGACAGCCAATTGCTACAAACTGCTAGGGCCGCCACACCACGACGGTGCCGTCCTCCCCTCCCGCCAAGAGAAATCCTGCTGGGCTGAACCGCACGGCCCTCACGATGGTCGAAGACACAGGCGAAGCCCAAAGGACCTGGCCTGTGCTCACTTCCCACACCTTGGCCGTCTGGTCCAGCGAGCCGGTGACGATGAACGCCCCGTCTTGGGAAAAGGCCACGGACACGGTGCAGCTCTCGTGGGCCCAGGCCTCCCAAAGCAAAAGCCACACCGCGGTATCCCAGACCTTCAAAAGTTTCCCCATCCCGGCGGCAAGGAGAAAACCATCTGGAGAAAAGGCCACGTCCCACGCCCGGCCCGCAACGCTGCGGATCTCCCGCCGCGTGGCCAGATCCCAGATGGCCAGGCGATCTGATCCCGCCGTGGCGAACACGGGGGCTTGGGGAGAGGCCGCGATCCCCCACACTGAACCTGGATGGGCCGCAAGCGTCCACAACCGCTGTCTTTGCCGAACATCCCAAGCCAGAACGAGGCCATCTGCCCCCCCGCCGAGAAGGAGCCCGTTGGCGGTGAAGGTCAGGCGCCTCACAAAGGTGGCGCACCCCACGTCCTCCCAGTGGAGTGTGCCCTCAGGCCAGCGCCAGACCCGTACAGTGTTCCATCCGCCGGCGGCAAGAAAGCCCTGGCCATCCCAGGCCAACGCGCTCACCTGGCCGGGAAAGGGGAGCTCGCCCACTGTCCGGCCCTCGGGGAGGGAGAGAATCACCACCCTCTCGAAAGAGCCAAGGAAGGCCAGGGAATCCACGCACACCAGATCGCCCAGCCAGGGGATGGGGTGCAACGTCCGCATCTCCTCGGCAAACACGCCCAGTGCCGCCAGACACAATAAAAGCACAAACATTCAGACCTCCTTTTTCCAGGCCTCTGCGGCTGGGCAGTAGAAACCCGCCAGGTATTCCTTGAGCATGCGCCGAGTGCAGAAGCGGGGAGCAACGGTGCAGATGGCCTCCTTCATGACCCTCACAAAACCATGGGGAATGCCGTCCGGCCCGCGGTTGTAGTAGAGGGGAACGATCACCTCCGCCAACAAGCGATAGAGGTGGGCGGCGTCGTTGGCGGTGCGATCCCCTGGGCTTTCCTCCTCCCCAAAGGCCCAGCCGTTTGCGCCCGTATGCCCCTCAAGCCACCACCCATCCAGGACGGAAAGGTGGGGGACACCGTTCACGCTGGCCTTCATGCCGCTGGTGCCGCTGGCCTCAAGCGGCGGAAGAGGGGTGTTCACCCACACGTCCACCCCGGCCACGAGGAACCGGGCCAGATGCTGGTCATATTCCTCCACAAACGCGATCCTTCCGGCAAAAGCCGGGTCACGGGCCAGGCGAAAGACCTTTTGAATCAAGCGCTTGCCCTCTATGTCCGCGGGATGGGCTTTGCCAGCGAAGATGATCTGTACGGGCCGGAGGGGGTCGGTCACGATCATCCTCAGACGCTCTACGTCATGCAGAATGAGGTCAGGCCGCTTATAGGCCGTGAACCGGCGAGCGAATCCCAGGGTGAGGACATTCGGGTCAAGGAGGGTCCCCAAGGCAAGGACGTTGCCCGCGGGCGCACCCTCCTGCCAGCGTTTGCGGGCCCGGGCGGCAAGCTCGGCCAACAGCGCCTCTTTACGGTCCTGGTGCACAGCCCAAAGCTCCTCGTCCGGGATCTCCCTCACCCTCTCCCAAACTTGGGGATCATCTGGCCTGACCCGCCATTCCCGGCCCAAGTACTTGTCCAAAAGGCGCTGAACCCTAAGGGGCTCAATCCAGGTGAACAGGTGGACCCCATTGGTCACGGACTTGATGCGCACCTCTTCGTTTTGGAAACGCACGCTCCGCCAGATCCCTCTGGCCACCTCCCCATGCCTTGTGCTCACGCCGTTCACATGCCGGGACAGGCGCAGGGCCAACACGGTCATGTTGAATCCCGCTCCAGGATCAGACGGATGGGTGCCCAGCTCCAAGATGGTCTCCCGGGGAAGTCCATAACTAAGGCAATATGGGGTCAGAAAACGGTCCACAAGGGCAAAGGGGAACACGTCCGTTCCCGCAGGGAGCGGGGTGTGGGTGGTGAACACCGTGGTGTCTCGGGTTTTCCTCAGGGCCTGGGCAAAGGAAAGGCCCGCGGCCATGAACTGGCGAATCCTCTCCAGGAGCGCGAAAGCCGGGTGCCCCTCGTTCAAATGCACCACCGCCGGACAAATGCCCAAGGCCTCCAAAGCGCGCATCCCGCCCACACCCAAAATCCACTCCTGTTTGAATCTCTGTTCCAAATCGGCGGTGTAAAGCTGTTGAGAGATGGCCCGGTCCCATGGGGCGTTTTCCTCCAGGTCCGTGGTGAGCAGAAACAGGGGGACGCGGCCCACGCGGGCCTGAAACACCTGGACCTTCAGAGGCGGATCGAAGGCTGGAACAGTGAAGATCAGGGGATGACCATCTTTGGTGTGCACAGGCAGCAGGGGGTGTGCGCTGTGGTCCAACACCTTCTGATGGGCATCCTCCGGCCAACCATCCGCGCCAATCCTTTGGGTCACGTACCCATGGGAATAGACGAGGCCCACGCCCACCACGGGCAGGGCCATGTCGCTGGCCTCCTTTAGGGTATCGCCGGCGAGGATCCCCAGGCCCCCGGCATAGATGGGAAGGGAGATGTGAACGCCAAACTCCGCGCAGAAATAGGCCACGGGGCCGGGTAAATCCGGGCCGCTTTGGGCCAAATATCCCTGATATTCAGCCATCACCTGGTCGTAGAGGGCCAGGAACTCCGGGTCCTGGGCCACCTCTGCCAGCCGTTCCGGCCGAACAACGCGCAGCATGAGCACAGGGTTATGGGTGCTCTCCCGCCAGGCTTGGTAGTCCAAAGCGCGAAAAAGCCGGCGCGCCGGCGGATGCCAAGTCCACCACAAGTTGTAGGCCAGTTCCACGATCCCGCGGATGCGCTCCGGAACCTCAGGAATTTCCATGGGCCTTAGCATGTGCGCATCTTAGGCCATGCGTTTGGCCCTGACAAGAAGTAACATTTTCCCGGATGACGCCACGGCAACCCCAAGAGATCGCGGGACATCCCAGCCTGCTCACGGACGATGACCTTTGGCTGTGCAACGAGGGCCGTCACTCCGCGCTTTATGAGGTCTTGGGTGCGCACCCCGTTAAGTGGCGCGGCCAGGGTGGCACGCATTTTGCGGTGTGGGCCCCCAACGCCAAAGAGGTGTCCGTGGTGGGGGACTTCAACGGCTGGAGGCCAGGACAGAACCCCCTGCGCCCGCGGGGAAGCTCCGGGATTTGGGAGGGCTTCGTGCCCGAGGTCGGGCCCGGCGCACTCTACAAGTACCACATCGTCTCACATCACGGCTGGCAAGGGTTCAAGGCAGACCCGTTTGCATTCCACGCGGAGCTGCCACCGCGGACAGCCTCCATCGTATGGGACCTCTCCTATGCCTGGGGAGACGGGGCCTGGATGGCGGGGCGCCACAAACGCAACAGCCGCCAGGCGCCCATCGCCATCTACGAAGTGCATTTGGGGTCCTGGCGGCGTGGGCCCAACGGCCGCTTCCTCACCTATCGGGAGATCGCTCCGCTGCTTGCGGAGCACGTGCGCAAGATGGGTTTCACCCACGTGGAGTTCCTGCCGGTGATGGAGCACCCGTTCTATGGGTCCTGGGGCTACCAGGGCACTGGGTATTTTTCCCCCACCTCCCGCTATGGAACCCCTCAGGATTTCATGCATCTCGTGGACACCCTGCATCAGGCGGGGATCGGGGTGATCTTGGACTGGGTCCCCTCCCATTTCGCCTCCGACCCCCATGGACTGGCCTTCTTCGATGGCACCCACCTTTATGAACACGCCGACCCCCGCCAAGGGGTCCATCCCGATTGGGGTAGCCTGATCTTCAATTACGCCCGCCATGAGGTGCGCAGCTTTCTCCTTTCCAGCGCCTGTTTTTGGCTGGACCTTTACCATGCCGATGGTCTGCGCGTTGACGCCGTGGCCTCCATGCTCTACCTGGACTTTTCCCGTCCGGAAGGGGCCTGGGTGCCAAACCCCTATGGTGGGCGCGAGAACCTCACGGCCATAGAGTTCTTGCGCCATTTCAATGAGGAGGTCTACCGGCGTTTCCCGGATATCCAGACCTATGCGGAGGAGTCCACGGCCTGGCCAGGCGTCTCCCGCCCCACATATGCGGGGGGCCTGGGGTTTGGGTTCAAATGGGACATGGGCTGGATGCACGACACCCTTGAATATTTCCGCCTTGATCCGATTTATCGCAAACACCATCATGGGAAGCTCACGTTCAGGGGCCTCTATGCTTGGTCGGAGAACTTCGTCTTGCCCCTCTCCCACGACGAGGTGGTGCACGGAAAAGGCTCGCTTTTGGGAAAGATGCCGGGCGACCGCTGGCAGCAACTGGCAAACCTCAGGCTCCTTTTGGGCTACATGTATGCTGTGCCGGGGAAAAAGCTTCTCTTTATGGGCGGGGAATTCGGCCAGGAGCGGGAGTGGAACCACGAAGGGGAGCTGGACTGGTGGCTCCTTTCCCAGCCCCAGCACGCAGGGCTTCAACTTTGGGTGAAGGACTTGAACGTTTTTTATCGGGAAGAGCCAGGTTTGCACGAGCTTGATTGCGAGCCGGAGGGCTTTCAATGGGTGATCGCTGACGATGCGGATTCCGGGGTGCTCGCGTTTTTGCGGAAGGCCAGGGACCCACAGCGATGTGTGCTGGTTGTGGCCCACTTCACGCCCGTGGTGCGCCTGGACTATCGGGTGGGCGTGCCCAGGCCCGGTTTTTGGCGGGAGATGCTCAACAGTGATGCCCAAGAGTACGGGGGAAGCGGGGTGGGAAACCTCGGCGGTGTGTGGGCTGAGCCCACACCAGCCCACGGTTGGCCCTGTTCCCTGCGCTTGACCTTGCCCCCTTTGGGCATCCTTTTCCTCCGTCCCGCACCGAAGCCCTGAGGCTTTGATCCCCCTGGCCGGGGAGGAGTAACATTTGGAAGACATGTCTTTGGCCAGCGAGCTTCGGCCGGGAGCCACGGTGCGGCTGGAAGGGGAGATCTTCCGGGTGGTGGAGGCGGTGCGTCACCTCGGCAGCGCCCAGCAGAAGGGGCTTGTGTACCTGAAGATGCGGAACCTACGGACAGGGACGCTAGTGGAGCGGCGGCTCCGCCCGGACGAGGCGGTACAGGACATCCACCTGGAACGCCGGCCCATGGAATACCTGTACACCGACGGCGAGGCTTTTCACTTCATGGACCTGGAAACCTACGACCAGGTGGCCATACCCGCTGCGCTGATCGGGGAATTGGAGGTCTTCCTCCAGCCCAACCAGCGCGTGCCCGTTGAGCTCTACGCGGGCAATCCCGTGGCCATTGTTTTCCCGGAGACCGTGGATCTGCGGGTGGTGAGCACGGCCCCGGCCATCCGCGACAAGGAAAGCCACGTGTATAAGCCTGCCACCCTGGAAAACGGACTGGAAGTGCTGGTGCCCCAGTTCATCAGTGAGGGCGACATCGTACGTGTGAACGTATACACCCGGGAGTATGTGGATCGCGTGGAGAAGCGGGGCTAGCCTTCCTAGCCCCGCCCACGGTCACAGATTGATCTGAACGCTGGCCGCCTCCCTGGCCCTCTTCAGCCACGCCTGCCACAGGGTCTCCTGCTTTTGGGACGCAAGAAGGGTGGCGATCTTGGCGCGGACCTCGGACAGGGGAAGAACCTGCCCCTTATCGTTCAAGAACTGGCTGGGGTTAGCCTGATAGTAGGCGGCGATTTCCTCCTCGCTCACCGTGACCTCGGCGGTCACCGCGAACCTCAGGGCCTCCAACAGGGCCCGCTCTTCCGCCTGGGACCGCAGCTGCACCTTGAACTCCTCCAGAGTCAGCCCTTCCTGCGCGAGCCCGGCCACAAGCTCTTCATCCGTGAGGTTGTAGTAGCTTTTGATGTACTCCAGGGTTTCCTCCACAAGCTCTTCGACCCGCACAGGATCCACGGGGAGTTTGCGGGCCCGCGCTTCCTGCAGCTGGATCTTGCGCAGGATCAGGTCCTCAAGGACATCCCGCTGATAGCGGGCGAGAAAGGCCTTCCCCTCCGGTGTGGAGAGGAGGGACTGGGCAAACCGCGGGTATTGGAAGTACAGGCTGTAGATGATCTGATTCAGGCGGGAAGCGTTCTCCAGCTCCTCGCGCCCGATGGGTTCGCCGTTCACCACGGCCACCGGCACTTGGGCCAGCCCACTGAGGCTCAGCCCCACGAAAACCAAAAGGGCAAAAAGCTTTTTCACTTCTCCTCCTTGGAACCTTCTTCTTCCACCATGAAGCCAGCCAGGCGCCGCACAACTCGGCGCAGGTTCTTGCTGAGCTTATCGTAGCGAGACCTCTCTTCGGGCGCGACGGAGGGCGGGGTTTGCTCCACGGCCTCCAGGAAGTGGCGCATGGCCACGCGCTCAGCCCGGGGGTCCTCCCGGAGGGCAATCCGGCCGGCTTTACGACACACCTCGGCGATGTCCGCGCCGCTGTAGCCCTCGGTGCGGCGCGCAAGTTCCGCCAAATCCACATCAGAAGCGAGGGCCATTTCTTTCGTGTGCACCTTGAAGATAGCCCAGCGTGCCTTCTCGTCAGGAAGGGGAACGTAAATGAGCTCGTCAAAGCGGCCTGGGCGCAAAAGCGCGGGATCAATGATGTCCGGCCGGTTCGTGGCCCCGATCACCACCACCCCTTTCAGCTCCTCCAGACCGTCCAGCTCGGCCAGCATTTGGTTCACGATGCGCTCCGTCACGTGTGGTTCACCGATGGCCGTGCCCCGCCGGGGGGCCAGGGCATCAAGCTCGTCCAGGAAGATCACGGCCGGGGCCACCTGCCTTGCCCGCCGGAACACCTCAGCAATCCGTTGCTCGCTTTCCCCATACCATTTGGAGAGGAGATCCGAGCCCTTGGCGGTGATGAAGTTGGCCTGGGACTCGTTGGCCACAGCCTTGGCCAGCATCGTTTTTCCCGTGCCGGGTGGGCCAAAGAGGAGGATGCCCTTGGGGGCACGGATCCCCAGCCGGCGGAAGGCCTCGGGATTGCTCAGGGGAAGCTCCACGGCCTCGCGCAGAAGCTGCTTTACCTCCGCCAGCCCGCCGATGTCCTCCCAGGTCACCGTGGGCACCTCGATCATGACCTCCCGCATGGCGGAGGGCCGCACCTCCTTGAGGGCGGCTTCAAAGTCCTCCCGCCGGACAACAAGCTCGTCCAGAACCTTTTTTGGGATCTCCTTTGCGTCGAGGTTGATCTTGGGCAGCACTCGCCGCAGGGTGTTCATGGCGGCCTCCCGGGCCAGGGCCGCCAAGTCGCTGCCCACGAAACCGTGGGTGATCGCGGCCAGCTCATCCAGGTTCACGTCGGAAGCAAGGGGCATCCCCCGGGTGTGAATCATGAGGATCTCTTTTCGCCCGTCGCGATCGGGCACGCGAACCTCGATTTCCCGGTCAAACCTCCCTGGCCGACGCAGGGCAGGATCAATGGCCTCCACACGGTTTGTGGCGCCGATCACGATCACGTTGCGCCGCTCCTTGAGGCCATCCATGAGGGTGAGGAGCTGGGCCACCACACGGCGCTCCACCTCCCCGGTGACCTCGCTCCGCCGGGGAGCAATGGAGTCCAGCTCGTCGATGAAGATGATGGAGGGCGCGTTCTTCTGCGCCTCCTCGAAGATCTCCCGCAGCCTTTGCTCGCTCTCCCCGTAGTAGCGGGACATGATCTCCGGGCCGGAGATGGCGATGAAATGGGCATCGGTCTCGTGGGCCACAGCCTTGGCCAGGAGGGTCTTCCCTGTGCCCGGAGGCCCGTACAGGAGAACACCCCGCGGGGGCTCAATGCCCAACCGCGCAAAAAGCTCGGGTTTCTTGAGGGGAAGCTCCACCATCTCCCGGATCTTTTGGATCACATCCCGCAGTCCCCCGATGTCCTCGTAGGTGACCTCCGGCACATCCCGGCCCCGCTCAGCCACCTCCACGTGCTCGGGAAGGAGCTCAAGCTGCGTCTCGGGGGTGATGCGCACGATCCCCCCAGGCTGGGTGCTAACGACCTTGAGGAGGAGCTCGCCAAACCCCAAGGACATGGGGGACATCATCTCAAAGAAATCCCGGAAGATGCGCTCGGTGAGAAGCTCCCCGCCGAAAGGCGAGCGGTCGGCCCGGCCGGCAGTGGACACCACGTCACCGGTGCGCACCACCCGCCCCACCAAAACGGCGCGCAGGCTCTCAGGAGGAAGGATGAGACGCAAGCCCTTGCGCGCGGGCGCAAGGGTCACGTGATTGGCGGGCTTCCATTTGGCCTTGCGCACGGTGACCGTGTCGCCCACGCTGACCCCGGTGTTGGTGCGGATCAGTCCGTCGATGCGGATGATGTCCAACCCAGCGTCCGCCTGGTACGCCAAAGCGGCCACAGCCCCGCTGAGCCTTTGCCCTTCGATCTCCACGGGTTCACCAGGGGAGACCTCGAGTCGCTCAAGGTACGACCTGGCGATACGTGCGATGCCCCGCCCCACATCCTGCTGCTGGGCCTCCGCCACCTTGAGCTTCACCTCAGGAACCTGCTCCTTGGGCATCCTTCCTCCTCTCTGTGGGGAAATCTTACCCTCTTTCCGCTCAGCCCTTGACCACGCCGATGGGCCGGACCCGTACCACCAGGCGGGAGATGCCCGCACCGTGACATGCTTCCACCACTTCGGTCACGTCCTTGTAGGCCGCGGGCATCTCCTCCACCAGGGTTTTTTCGCTGGCCGCCTTGACCAGGATTCCTTTGGCCCGGAGCTCGTCCGCCACCTCCCGCCCGCTCTTTTCCCGCAGGGCCGCGGCCCGGCTCATGAGCCGCCCCGCCCCATGGCAGGTGGAGCCGAAGGTCTCCTTCATGGCCCGCTCCGTGCCCACCAGGATGTAGGAGAGGGTGCCCATATCGCCGGGGACGAGCACGGGCTGGCCCAGTGCTTGGTAATCCTTGGGCACCGCCGGATGCCCGGGCGGAAAGGCTCTGGTCGCGCCCTTGCGGTGCACGCACACCGTGACTCTGCGTCCATCCACCATGTGCTCTTCAATTTTGGCGATGTTGTGCGCCACATCGTAGATCACAAGGAGCCCCAGTTCTCTGGCGCTCTTTTTGAACACTTGTTCAAACGCTTCGCGCACCCAGTGGGTGATCATTTGGCGGTTGGCCCAGGCGAAGTTGGCGGCGCAGGCCATGGCCGCCAAGTACCTCTTGCCCTCCGGGGACTCCACGGGCGCACAGACCAGTTGTCGATCAGGCAGATAAATTCCGTACCTACGCGCGGCGTTGTGCATGACCTGGAGGTAATCGTCGCAGACCTGATGGCCAAAGCCGCGCGAGCCGGTGTGGACCATCACCGTGACCTGGCCTTTGGCCGTGACCCCCAGTTTGGCCGCGGCGGCCGGCTCGTAGATCTCCTCCACCACTTGGATCTCCAGGAAGTGGTTTCCTGCCCCCAGGCTTCCCAATTGCGGCCGGCCCCGTTCCACAGCGCGACTGGAGACCGTGGCCGGATCGGCACCGGCCAGGGCCCCGCCCTCCTCGCAGTGCTCGAGGTCCTCCGCCCACCCAAAGCCCCGCTCCACGGCCCACCGCGCGCCCTTCACCATCACCTGGCGCAGCTCCTCCACGCTGACCTTGATCTTCCCGCTCATCCCTACTCCGCAGGGGACGTGGGCGAAAATCGCGTCCAACAGGGCAGGAAGACGGGCCTTCACCTCATCCACGGCGAGGTTCGTGCGAATGAAGCGCACCCCGCAGTTGATGTCGTAGCCCACCCCGCCCGGGGAGACCACCCCCTCCTTCACCTCGAACGCGGCCACTCCCCCGATGGGAAAGCCGTAGCCGAAGTGGATGTCGGGCATGGCCATGGAGTAGCCGACAATACCGGGCAGGCAGGCCACGTTGGCCACCTGTTCCGGAGCTTGGTCCTCGCAGATGGTGGGGATCATTTTCTCCGAGGCATAGATGACGCCGTCGGTGCGCATTTCGCGCTTATAGGTTCGCGGGATCTTCCAGCGAAACTCGTCCATTCGCTCCAAAGGGCCTCGCCACGCCTGGGACATCGCCTTTCACCTCCGTCATCCGCTCCCAAGTTTACCCCGGCGGCTGGCCCCTTTGTCCCCAAAATATGCTGGGGCTCAGCCCGCAAGCGGCGCAGAACGCGGAAGCAGGGTGTTGAATTTGAAAGGGTACTGGTGTTGGAGCTCCGGGCGTGCGCATGGGGGCGCGCTGGGGTTGGGGCAACGCCGCAGACAATCGCCAAAACAATCGGGGAGAAGCTCGAATTCCCCGGACCGCGTTTTTCTCGCAAGCCTTCCAGGCGGAGCGCCCTCACAGTGAGGGATGCCCAGGGAGTCCCATTCCCTCCCCATCTCCAAACAAGCGGCATAGGTCATCCCCCTCTTTTCTGCCTCCGCGCGCATGAACCTGTGGAATCTCCGGCGCAAGGAAAGAGGGGCCCGAATGGTGTCCGGACGGGAAAAGAGGCCCTCGCTCTTCCCGCGCCCATAAGTCCTTTGCACCTCCTCCGCCTCCCCTTTGAACCCGGAGGCCCGCAGGGCCTCCACCAAGCGCTGGAAGGAGGTGCGGTTGAAATGGCCCATGGCAGAGACGACATGGCTCGCCCCCGCATCTTTCGCGCGATTCAATATCCAAAGCTCGTCCTCCTCCCGGACGAAGCCCCAGATCGCCGGGTCAGTGCGCACCACCACGAAAACCCCAGCTTGTGCGCACCTCTCCATGGCTTTGAGCCTTTCCCCCACCGGGGAGGCGTTGGGGCTCGTGACGCCCTGCTTTTCTGGCGGGGCTTCGATGGTCATGGACAGCCACCACAGGGGGTAAGCCAGAAGTTCGGGGACACGGCGCACAAGCCACAGCACCCCGTCCCCACTTTTTGTGATGATGTGAAATGGCACTTTGTAGTTGATGGCCACCTGCACCACCTGGGCGGTGAGCTCCCGTATCGCCGGCACAGGTTGCAAGGGGTCCGTGACCTGGCTGATGTAGAGGGGCGGGCAGAGTTCGACCCTTTGCAGCTCAAAACTGAGCTTCTCGGGGGTGTTGGCGTAGAAGACCGGCTCCGCGCGGCTCCAGGGATACGCGCGGGCGTAACACATGGGGCACAGGTGCACGCAGCTTCCGGCAGGGGTGAGGGACACCAGGGCCCGGTGTGGGCACTTGCGGCGCTCCCGCGGATAGGGGAAATCATGAATCACTGGTCCCTTCAGGTGCAGCGCCTCAGCCATAGCGGTGAAGTGTAGCCCACCGATCTCTGGGCGGAGCAAACTTCTCCAAGCGTTCTGGAGCAAAGGCCGCGCGAATTTTTCGCTAGCCAACGCTCCCGCAGGAAACAGGGCAAAAAATGCAAGGTGCAAGGGAAGTGTAGGTGAGGAGCGATGACGAACTCCAAGCTCTTAATTTTGGCCAGTCCGCATTTGGACAATCCTGGGCGTGATTACGTGAACCCCGTCATCGACGAGGTTCTTGCGCCTCAGCGCCAGCAGGAAATGGTGGAGATCGTGCACCGGCTCGAGGAGCTCGCCGAGAGGGACGACGAGGTAAACGAAGATCACGGGAAGCATCTTGCGGATTCCTTTGCGCTCGCGCGCTCTGAGGCTCATCAAATAGGTTTTCGGTTGGCTAGAGAGCTTGGCCACCCCAAGGTCTATGCGGTGGATTGGTTGCCGGCCTGGACGTGGTCTTTGAAAAGTTTGCCCGAGAGCATGGCCAGGAGGGCCTGTTTGTGAAGGGCCTGGCGGAGG
>CAYSAN010000007.1:0-51808 GCA_964429165.1 uncultured Thermotogaceae bacterium | reverse complement strand
GGCGGAGGAGGCGCTCCTCGCTCAAGCCGGCCTCGTTGGGCTTTACCGGTGGATGAACCGTGAAGGGACTCTGCATGCTTCCCACCGCGTGTACTTTTTGCTCGCCCGCATCGGCGCGGGAAGCCGCTACCCCGGGCCAACTGGGTGGGAGAGTGGCACAGGCGCAACCTCAAGATCTTCGTGAACCTCGTGAGGATCACAGGGGAGGGGGATCGCATCCTCCTCGCCATTGGCGCAAATCATGCCTGGCTTTTGCGCCAATTCGCCCAGGACTCGGGGGTCTATGAGCTTGTGGATCCCTTGACGTACCTGTGGGGCGGGCGAGGAGGGGTGGGCGGTTCAGGGACAATTTTCTCACGCGGCAGCCAGGAGCCAGTAGGCCTTATAATGCGATCGTGCGCCTTTTCTTTTGCCTGGAGTTTCCCGAGGAGCTCAAGGGTGCGTTGGGTGAACTGGCCAGGGATGTGCGCCGCGCTTTAGGGACGGGCACCTGGGTCCCTCCTGAAAACTACCACCTCACCGTGCGCTTCCTGGGCGAGGTCCCGGAGGAGAAGCTTCCCGCGCTTCTCCACCTGGGAAAGAGTGCTGCCCAGGAAGCCAGACCTTTCGCCCTGAGGCTGGAAACCTTGGGAGGCTTTCCTCAAGCCCGGGCGGCGCGGGTCCTATGGGTGGGGCCGAAGGCGGAGCTCCAGGAGTTTCGGGACCTGTGCCGGCGGGTGGAGGAGGGCCTGCAAGCCCTGAGCTTCCCCAAAGAGGAGAAGGAGCCCAGGCCCCATGTGACCCTGGCGCGGTTCAAGAGCCCCCAGGACCTGCGGGCCGTCCTGGCGCGGCCCCTTCCCCCGCTCCCTGAGGCCAATCTCCCCGGGCTGACCCTCATGCGCTCGGAGCTCCGGCCAGAAGGAGCGAAATACACGCCCCTGGCCGTCTGGAAATTGGGAGGCTAGGATGCCCTACGAGTTCATTCCTCACCCCTCGGACATGGGCGTGCGCGGGATTGGGAGCACCGTGGAGGAGGCCTTTTCCGAGGCCGCGCGGGCCATGTTCTCCCTCATGGCCGACCTGGAGACGGTCGCCCCCGCAGCGGCTGCCCCACTCGAGGCGGAAGCGGAAACCCTGGAGGACCTGTTTGTACGGTTTCTCAGTGAGCTTCTCTTCCTGCGTGACGTTCATGGTCTGCTTTTCAGCCGCTTTTCCCTGCGCATTCACAAAGAGGGCCAGCGTTTTCGCCTCACTGGACAAGCGTTTGGGGAGAAATTCGATCCCCAAAAGCACAAAGCTGGGATCGACGTGAAAGCGGCCACCTACAACTGGGTGAAAGTGGAGGAACAAAACGGGACATGGATGGCCCAGGGCGTGGTGGACGTCTAGGGGCTGAACCAGCGGGTCCAGGAGCGCCGCAGGGCCCTGCTCTCACGGGTTAAAAGCTTCGCGAGCTTGAGAGGATCGTGCTTCACCGTGGGTTTCCCTTCCATCTCCACCACGGTGAGAAGTGGCGCGCGAATCACGCGCATCCCAAAAGTTCTAGGCCCGTACAGGTCATCCTTGACCGGCTCGCTGCCCTCCGCGCGGTAGCGCTCCAGGATCCCCGGCGGGGGAGGCTCAGTGTTCACTATCACCCCCGCGCACCGCCCCAGCTCCAGGTACTGGGCCAACACCCTCAGATGGTCGTGGGCCGTGTAGCCAATGGTCTCCCCGGGCTCGGTCATGAGGTTCATGATCACGAACTTTTCCGCCCGGGAGCGGTTGATGGCGGGGGCGATCCCCTGCACCAGCAAGTTGGGCAGAATGCTGGTGTACAAGCTTCCCGGTCCGATCAAGATGACATCGGCCTCCTCGATGGCTTTCAGGGCACGTTCATAGGCGTGGGCAGAAGCAGAAAGCCAGACGCGCTTGATGGGCGTGGGATCCGCGGCGATTTCGGCCTCCCCCTCGATCGTGCGTCCGTCCACGAGCTCTGCCACGAGTTGGACCTTGTCCAGGGTGGAGGGGAGGACCTGGCCGCGCACGGAGAGGAAATGGCTGGCTTCCTCGATGGCGCGGTCAAAACCCCCTGTGGCCTGTTCCAAACCGGCGAGGAGGATGTTGCCCAGGGCATGCCCAGCGAGTCCCTCGCCCCCGGTGAACCGGTGTTGCATGAATTTCGCCATCCTTTCCTCATCCTCCGCCAGGGCCAAAAGGCAGTTGCGCACATCCCCGGGGGGCAGGACGTCCAGCTCCCGCCGTAGGCGTCCCGAGCTCCCGCCGGTGTCCATGACCGTGACCACAGCGGTGAGGTTGGCGGTATAGAATTTGATGCCCCGCAGGAGGTTGGAGAGCCCCGTTCCGCCACCGATGGCCACCACTTTTGGGGCCGCCTTGAGGATGCGGGCCTGGTAGAGGGCCTCGGCCACAGAGCCCCCGCTTTTGGGGGCCACGGCGCGGAGGATGCCCCGCACCATCATGCTCGTGCCCAGGATGAGGGCCAGGGAGCCGCCGGCCGCGAAAGCTGCGCCCACTGCCGGCTGCCAAAGGGTGGGAAAGACGTGCAAGAACGCTTGATACAGCCCGCGCATCCCGGTTTCGCCAAGCAAACAGAAGGCCCCGAACACCAAAAACACCACGCCGCCGGCGGCCAAAAAGAACCAGCGCTTGACCCCCATCCCGGGGAGCAGGATCTTCAAGAAGAATGGCACGCGCATTATTCCAGCACCAGCTCTGCGCCCAGCCGACGCAGGGCCTCCCCCAACTCCGGCGTGGGCTGGACATAATAGCGCGGCCCCGCCAGCACGCGAACCTCCCGCTCGCCGTCCACGATCACCACCCCCAGCGGCACTGAACCCAAATGGTCCGCCACCACCTTGACCACCTCTTCCACCGTGTCTTTGCCCACCGTGGCCAGGGGAAGGCGGATCCAGCAGCGGGATATGGACGGGGGCTGGCGCAACGGCTCCACGGCCATGGCGTTCAGACGGGGCACGCCGTTGCGCTCGGTCCACACGGCCTGAACGGCCACCACCTCTTCCTCGCGCAACCCGGAACACTTCTCCCAAACCTTCGGCCGCACCACCACTTCTGCCTCACCGGTTTTGTCCTCTATTGTGAAGAAGACCATGTTTCCATCTGCTGTGCCCACGGTCTTCAAATTTTTCACCCGGCCTGCAACCAGGAACGCTCCGGTCCTGCCCACCGCGGCAGCCACGGGCACAGCCCCCAGCTCCCGAATCCTCCCCTCATAAAGGTCCAGGGGATGGCCTGAGAGGTAGAGCCCCAACAGTTCCCTTTCAAAGCGCAGAAGCTCCTCCGTGGGGTACTCCTCGTCCGTCACGGGAAGGTTGGGTATGACGGGGGCTTCGCCAAAGAGGCTGGCCTGCCCGGAGAGCTTCTCTTTGCGCACCCGCTGGGCCAAGCGCAGGCCTTCCTCCACCATGGCCATCATGGCCTTACGGGTGAGCCCAAAGCGGTCTAAGGCTCCGGCTTTGATTAAACATTCCAGGGTTTCCCGGTTCACCCGCTCGGGATCCACGCGAAGGCAGAAATCCCAGAAATCGCGGAATGGGCCAAGGCGCCGGGCCTCCAAAATGGCCTTCACTGCCGCCTCTCCCACGTGTTTGATGGCGCCCAGGCCGAATCGGATTTTCTTTTCCCCCACAGGGGTGAACCCCACCATGCTCTCACCCACGTCCGGGGGCAGGACCTGGATCCCCATCTCCCGGCACTCCTCAATGTAAGCCCCAACCTTGTCGACGTTGTCCTGGACGGAGGTGAGCAGGGCAGCCATGAACTCCGTGGGGAAGTGGGCCTTGAAGTAGGCGGTCCAATAGGTGATGAAGGCGTAGGCGGCGGCATGGGCTTTGGCAAAGGCGTAACTTGCGAACTTCTCGATGTCGGCAAAGATGGCCTCCGCCTCCGCCTGGGGTATGCCGTTTTGTACACAGCCGGCCACGAACCGGGCGCGCATGTCCGCCATGACCTCGGGTTTTTTCTTGCCCATGGCCTTGCGCAAATGATCGGCCTCGGCCAGGGTGAAGCCCGCAAGCCTCTGGGCCATGAGCATCACCTGGTCCTGGTAGATGGGCAGTCCGTAGGTTTCGCCCAGGATGTCGCGCACGCGCTCATGGGGATAGATCACGGGTTGGCGGCCGTGCTTGCGTTCGATGTAGTCGTCCACCATCCCTGATTCAAGCGGCCCCGGACGATATAGAGCAAGGATGGCGATGAGATCACGAAACTCTGTGGGCGCAAGCCGCCGGATCAGGGCCCGCATCCCTGCTGACTCCAGTTGAAACACCCCGCTGGTCGCCCCCGACCGGATGAGTTCGTAGGCGGCGGGATCGTCCAGGGGGATGTCCTCCAGCCTGATCTCCAAGCCCTTCCTTTCCCGGAGGAACTCTTGAACGTCGGAAAGGATGGTGAGGTTACGCAGACCCAGAAAGTCCATTTTGAGAAGACCCAAGGCCTCAAGGTCATGCATGTCGAACTGGGTGACGAACTGGCCATCGGGCAGGCGCAGGAGGGGAACGAACCTCTCCAAGGGCTCCGGAGCGATGACCACGCCCGCCGCATGGGTGGAGGCGTTGCGCAAAAGCCCCTCCAGTTTCAGGGCGATGGAAAAGAGTTTGGGCTCCTCCTCCGCGTGCTCCCTGAGTTTGGGGATCTGCTCAAGGGCGTGGGGGAGGGACATGCCGAAGGGGACAAGTTTGGCCATGCGATCAGCTTTCTCGTAGGGCAGGCCAAGGACCCTGGCCACGTCCCGGATGACCGAGCGGGAGGCCATGCGATCGAAGGTGCCGATTTGAGCGATGTGGTCGCGCCCGTATTTCTCGGCCGCGTAGGCCAGGATCTCGTCGCGGCGGCGCATGCAAAAATCGATGTCGATATCGGGAAGACTCAGGCGCTCGGGATTCAGAAAGCGTTCGAAGAGGAGGCCGAACCTGAGGGGGTCCACCTGGGTGATGCCCAAACAATAGGCCACCAGGGACCCGGCGGCAGAGCCCCGGCCCGGCCCCACGGGGATCCCCCGCTGTCGCGCGTAGCGCACAAAGTCCGCCACGATGAGGAAATACGGGGCCAAGTTCATCCTGTCGATCACAGAAAGCTCGTAGGCCAGCCGCTCGCGCACGGAAGGGGGTATTTCCTCCCCGTACCGCTGGCGCGCCCCCTCCCAGGCCTGCCGCTCCAGCTCCTCCTGGGGCGTGCCCCCCTCCACAGGGAAGCGAGGAAGAAGGCGCTGGTGAAGGGAAAGCACGAACTCGCAACTTTCCGCGATCTTGAGGGTGTTCGCCAAGGCCTCCGGGACCTCCCGGAACTTGACAGCCATTTCCTCCGCGCTCAGGAAGTGGTAATCGGTGCCCTCGAAGCTCCGCGCGTCTGGGTCGCTCAGCTTCTTCCCGGCTTGGATGTTTATGAGGACCTGATGGGGTTCAGCATCCTCAGGGCGAATGTAATGCACATCAGCGGTGGCAACCACGGGAAGGTTGAGGTTTCTGGCGAGAGCGAGCTGTTTGCGGATGAGGTCCCACCCCCGCTCGAGATTGTGGTCCTGAAGCTCGATATAGAAGCGGCCAGGGAAGATCTGGGCCAGGCGCGCGGCCGCCTCCCGGGCCTCCTGCTCCCTTCCCTGGAGAAGCAGTTTTTGCACCTCGCCCGATTCACAAGAGGAAAGAGCGATGAGACCCCGGCTGCGCTCCGCAAGAAGCTCAAGGTCCACGCGGGGCCGGTAATAAAATCCTTCGGTGTGGGCGCGGTTCACCAACACGATGAGGTTCCGCCAGCCCTCCTCGTTTTGCACAAGGACCACCAGATGGTAGGTGGAGCGGTCCTGCACGAGGTCGTGGGAGAAGCGGGACCCTGGGGCCACATAGAGCTCCGCGCCCAGGATGGGCTTGATTCCGGCCTCCTCGCAGGCCTGGTAGAACTTGATGGTGCCCGAGAGGGTGCCGTGATCGGTGAGAGCCAAAGCGGGCATGCCCCGGGCCAACGCGGTCTCCACCAGTTCGGGGATACGACACATCGCATCCAAAAGGGAGTACTCGGAGTGCACGTGCAGGTGGACAAAACTCATCCCTCACCTCCGCCGGATGATGATGACCAGCTCCTCGTCGGGGTAGCCCCAGCGCAATACCTCCCGCCCCATCCGTTCCACCACTTCCGGCTTTTCCGCGTCTTTCACCGCCAGTTGAAGCGCGTGGATCTCGGCCTGCAAAAGGCTCTGTTTTTCCCGGAGGACCTGCACCCTCTGTGCAGCCTTATGGATGGCGTAGACCCGCAGTCCAAATAAGGTCCCCAGCCCGGCTAAACTCAGAAGGACGAGGGCCAGGCCGAGCCTAGCGCTGCGGCCACCGCGCCATGGGCGGCTCATACATGTCCTCGATGCGCAAAAGCTCGTTGTACTTGGCCACCCGCTCCGAGCGCGAAAGGGAACCGGTCTTGATCTGGCCGCACCCTGTCCCCACCGCGAAGTGGGCGATGGACACGTCCTCCGTCTCGCCGGAGCGGTGGGAGATGATGCTCCCGTAGCCCGCGCGCTGGGCAAGCTCCATGGTGTCCAGGGTCTCCGTGACTGTGCCGATCTGGTTCAACTTGATGAGGATGGCGTTGGCCACATGCCTCTCCACCCCCAGGCGAAGCCGCGCCGGGTTGGTCACAAACAAGTCATCGCCCACAAGCTGGATCCTCTTCCCTAGGCGCTCGGTGAGAAGGGCCCAGCCCTCCCAATCCTCCTCGGCCATGCCGTCCTCGATGGACAGGATGGGGTAGCGGCGAGTCCACTCCTCGTAGAGGCCCACCAGATCAGGGGCGCTGTGCTCCCCTTGTAGGGCGTAGGTTCCGCGATCGGGATCAAAAAAGGAGGTGGCTGCGCAGTCCAAAGCTAAGGCCACGTGCGTTCCGGGCTCGTAGCCCGCTTCCTCAATGGCCCGCACAAGGAACTTCAGGGCCGCTTCCTCGGAGGGCAGGCGGGGAGCAAAACCGCCCTCGTCACCCACTGCCACAGAATAGCCCTCGCTTTTGAGGAGTTTGCGCAGGGTGTGAAACACCTCAGCCCCGTAGCGCAGGGCCTCAGCGAATGTTTCTGCACCTACGGGGACGATCATGAACTCCTGGATAGCGAGCCCGCTGTCGGCGTGGGCCCCGCCATTGATCACGTTCATGAGGGGGATGGGCATGCGTCCGGAGCGGGCGCCGGCCAGGTACTTGAAAAGGGGCAGGCCCAGGGCGGCCGCGGCAGCCTTACACACGGCCAGGGAAACGCCCAGAATGGCGTTGGCACCCAACCGGCTCTTATTGGGTGTGCCATCAAGCTCTATGAGCAAGGCGTCGATATCCTCTTGCCAAAGGGGATCAAGGCCAACGACCTCCGGGGCGATGATTTCGTTCACATTGCGCACGGCTTGAAGCACACCCTTCCCGTAGTAGCGCTTGTCCTTGTCCCGCAACTCCAGGGCCTCATAGGTGCCGGTGGAAGCACCGGAAGGGACGGCAGCCCGGGCCTCTATCCCGTCGTCCAGGACCACCTCCACCTCCACCGTGGGGTTGCCGCGGGAGTCCAATACCTCGCGTGCCCAGATATCTTCGATCACAGCCATCGCATCACCTCAAAGGGAGTGTAACCAGGGCGGTAGGGAACGACCAAGGTGCATCTGTCCGTTCTAAACGCGACCGCGGCGCCAAGGCGCGGCCCACCCCGCAGAGAGGGCCACGTGAAAGGCCTGGGCCGAGGATGGCACCCATGATGGCCCAGTGGATCTCAAGGAATGGGTGGTCACAGGCCATGGAGGGAGGGACTCATACCCCGCGCGACATCGCGACCACCCCCCAGTGAAACCTAGCTCTGGGACGCCGCCTGCGCCATCCGCGGTCCCGCGGGGTAGCGTCAAGAAGTTTGTGTAAGAGTCTTGGGCCGAGGGTACCGCCCCGGGAAAATTTCCTCCAACTCCTCTTGGGCTTCCAAAACCCCCGTCGCCTCTGCTCCCATTGGCCCTCTTGGCGCTCGCACTCCAGATACAAAAGCTTCTCCACCGCTTCCGCACCAGGGAACTGTTGATCGCGCACCTCCGTCCCCTGCCGTGCTTCGCGAATGAACCGCTACGCCTCTTTGGGGATGCCTCGCAGTAAAACCTGGTTGGGACGGGCCTGGATCGTTCACACCCGGTGGGTGAACCGCGGATCGAAAGCGTCGCGAAGGCCGTCGCCCACGAAATTGAAGCACAAAACGGTGAGAAAGATGAACATCCCTGGGAAAAGGGCGATGTAAATGCCGTTGGGGTAGTACAGAAATTCTTGAGCCCGGGAAAGCATGTTGCCCCAGGACACGGCGGGCGGTTGGATGCCCAGCCCCAAAAAAGATAGCCCGGACTCGATGAGGATGGCCTCCCCCACCATGAGGGTGGACTGGACGATGAGGATATGCAAGGCATTGGGAAGGAGATGCCGCAGGATGATGCGCGCCCGGGAGGCTCCCACGGCCTGGGCGGCCAGGACAAACTCCCGCTCCCGCAGGCTCAGCACCTCCCCCCGGATCAACCGAAAGGCCGGCATCCAGGAGAGGGCGGTGATGACCAGGATGATGACGATGATGCTTTTGCTCGGCCCGAGGACCTCGGAGAGGTACACCGCGAAAGGAACCTCGCGGCTGGCAAGAAGTCCGCTCAGGATGAGAAGAAGCGGGAACTGGGGGATGGACAGCATGGTGTCGGTGAAGCGGCTCATGAGGACGTCCACGGTCCGGCCCACATAGGCCACCACGGCGCCCAACAGGCCCCCCAAAAGGGTGGAACCGACCCCCGCAGCGAAGCCCACCAAAAGGGAAACGCGCCCCCCATAAAGGACGCGGGTGAGGATGTCCCGGCCCAGATCATCGGTGCCAAAGGGATGGAGGCCACAGGGCCAGCCCAACGCCCCCCGCGCGCGAGCACAGCGCGGAAATGCACGGGGATCCTCAGGCGGCTGCAGGCTGGGGGCGCTGAAGCGCAAGCGCAAGTTGCTGCGTGCTGGGTCGTACGGGGAAAGGTAAGGAGCCAACGCCGCAGAAAGACCCAGGATCAGGAGCAGCACGCCCCCAAGCAAGGCCAGACGATGCCGGCGAAACCTGGACCAGGCCAGGGAAAACGCGGAGACAGGGCGTTCCGCTTCAGTCATAGCGGATGCGTGGGTCGGCCAAGGCATAGGCCACGTCAGCCAGAACGTTGCACACAAGGATGAGAAGGGAGATGAACATCAGGGACACCATGGACACGTTGAAATCGTTGGCCAAGATGGAGTCATAGATGGCGCGCCCCATGCCTGGCCAGTTGAACACCGTCTCCGTGAGGACAGCTCCGGAAAAGATGCCGGGTATGGCCAGCGCCACCAGGGTGATGATGGGAAGGATCGCGTTGCGCAGGGCGTGTTTCAGCACGATGGCCCGTTCCGGAAGTCCTTTGGCCCGAGCGGCACGGATGAACTCCTGGTTGATCACCTCCAGCATGGAGCTGCGCATGAACCTGGTCCACGTGGCCATTTGAATGGAAGAGAGGGCCAAAACCGGCAACACCAGATGCCGTAGACGATCCCAAAGGTGGGTCCAGACGCTTCCCAGTTCCAGCCCCGGGGTACCCATGCTGCCCGCGGGCAGCCAGCCCAGCCGCACGGAAAAAAGATAGATGAGCATGATCCCCAGCCAGAACACCGGAAGGGAGATGCCCAGGAAATTGAGGGTGGTCACGGCATAGTCCACGAGGCTATGCGGCCGCAGGGCGCACAGCATCCCAGCGGGCACCGCCACGCCCAGCGCCACCCCCAGGGCCAGGCCCGAAAGAAGCAGGGTGTTCGGCAGCCGCTGGCGGAACACATACTCCGCCGCGGGCATCCCGTACCGCCGAGAGGGACCAAAATCCCCGCGCACCGCCCGCCCCAGCCAGTACCAATACCGCACATACCAGGGCCGATCCAAGCCGTACAACCGGATCAGCCGCTGGTAATCCTCAAACGTGAACCCCGGGTTCCCAAAGCGTAGCTCATCCACGGGATCCCCGGGTTTGAGGGCCAAAAGGGCGTAGACGATCACGGAGATGAGGAAAAGTGTGGGCAGGACCAGAAAAAGGCGGCGCACCAGGAACGCAACCATGGCCCACTACGGAGGAAACCGGGGGAGAGGCCCTGCCCCTCCCCCGGACGCAAACCGCTCCCCCTCAGAAGACGCGAACCGCACCGCGCTCCACCCATCCCCACATCCAGGCGTTCCAGAAGGGGGTGCGGGTGATGGCCGAACCGGTGATGTAGTTGGCAAGCGCCACTTTGGACATCACGATCTCCACGCGCTCATAAAGCGGGATGAAGGGCAGCTCCTGGTTGAAGATGACCTGCATCTTCTTGATGATGTCCGCGCGTTTCACCAGCTCGAACTCGTTCAGGGCCGCGAAGTGCAGGCGATCATACTCCTCGTGGACCCAGCCCCGCACGTTGGATCCGGCAAAGGCGTTGGCACGGCGCGGCACGTTGTCCAAGGGCTCCGGCGTGGCGGGGTCGTCGGCCCATAGCTCCCCGGAGATCTCGTCCGCAGGGACCTCACCGATCCCACCGCCCGCGGCGTACTCGATGATCCCCGGCCAGGAACAGATGGAACCGCGGTTGATGAACTCTGTACTGAACAGGACCGCAGCCGGAAGGTTGGTGGGCTCTAGCCTGATCCCCACCTCCGCCAGGTACTCCAGGAGCAGCTCTTGAGTTCGCACCCGGAAGGGCGCAGGGGTGGTCACGTGGGGCAGGCGGAACTCCACCTTGCGTCCGTCGGGGGTGATCCGGTCCAGGACACCATTTCCGTCGGTGTCCTTCCAGCCAAGCTCCGCCAGCAGCGCCTTCGCCCTCTCCGGATCGTACGGCCACTGGATGAGGTCGGGGTTGTAGCCCACGTCGCCCCGCACCACGAAGGAGTTGGACACGATGGCCCCGGGGAACACCGCCTCGGCCAGGGCCTCGCGGTCGATGGCCATGATGATGGCCTGGCGCGTGCGCACGTCATGGAGCAGGAGGTCCCGGGCGATGGAGCAGCCCTCGTCCCCGTAGCGCGGGTGACCGAAGTGGTTGAAGTTGAGCATCTCGATGAACCCTGAGGGCACCACTTCCACCTTGAACGTCCCCCCGGCCTGGGCGGCAAGGATGGCCGGATCATAGCCGGAAAGGGCGATGTCGTCGGTGGCGTCCAATTCGCCCGCGAACAGCGCGGCCAGAAGCGTGGGCTCATGGATGATGAACCGCACGACCACCTCTTGCACGTAGTTCTCCGCCGGGCCCGGGGGCTTGAGGAAGAAGTCTGGCCGGCGCACCACCCGGAGGTACTGGTTTTTCGCCCATTCCACAAACCGGAAGGGACCGCTGCCCACCACTTTCGCGGGATCCCGGCCGGTGGCGGGGTCCGCCCCCAGGAACTTGGCGGTGATGATCTCCGCGGCCTTCTCCGGCTGAGCCTCGGCCTCCCGGATGGTTTCCAGGAAAATTGGCTCCCAGATGTGTTTGGGGGCGATATCGTAAAACCGGGCCAGACCTATTCGGCCTGAGGGGTTCGCGTAGAAGGGATTGGGGGAATTGTAGACAATGGTGAAGTTCTTCCTGTCCTTCACGATGATTTCCTGCACTTTATTGGAAAAGGTCCGGAACGTCACAGGGATCAACGGATGGTTTTGAACTTTCCAGGTGAACAACACGTCCTCAGTGGTGATGGGAACACCATCGGACCAAACCGCGTCGTCCCTCAAGGTCCAGTCCACCTCTTGCCGCACAAAATTGCCAACCTCGTCGTAAACGACACGGAGCCGCCCGTTCTGAAAGGTGGGAATTTCCGAGGCCAGCCCGGGAAGAAGGTTGCCGTAAATGTCGAAATAGGTGAGCCCTATGAATAGGAGGGCAAGCACGTTCTCCTTGGTATCCGCTGCGCCCTCCCAGGGGTTAAGCTGGTCGGGTTCCTGGGTAGCACCGATGACCAGGTTGTTCAGCGCTGGGCCTCCCAAGGCCAATGACGGCACCAACACCACTGCCCACAGCAACACGCTTCGCCCCATGGTTGAACCACCTCCTGCGCAGAAGTTGGGCCCTCCTCTCTTGGACCGGGTTTCACCCCCTTCCCTGGGAGGGGGGCCTCTATTCACAAAACAAGAAAATACCACAACAGGGGGGCAGCAAAACAAGGGGCCCGGGGCGAACCCCGGGCCCCACGAGGAAGGAGGCTCAGGCTTAGAACCCCTCCAGGGCGCCGATCGTGGTCTGCCAGAAGATGATGCGCACGGTCTGGGTGTACGCAAGAGCACGCCCAATGCGGAAGTTCAGGGTAGGAACGAAGGGGCCGGTGTAATTCTCGGGAATCCCCACCACAAACGGGTTTGCTGGTGGGTTCACCATGCGCTGCCGCAGCCGCACCAAAGAAGCCGAGGTATCGGGGACGCCATCCCCGTCCATATCTAAACGCAGGTCGAAGTAAATGGTGGTGGCATTGCGCACATCAAAGGAGTAGGTGACGCTGCCAGTGGTCACCGTGCCCTCGCGCACCACTTGCCAGCCGGCGCTCACCGGCTCGGGCACAAGCCCCAACGGCGCAGGCCCTGGCTCTTCCGCGAATCCCACGAACTCCCCATCGGTGCGCAGCTCAAGGCGGAACGCGCGGGGCATGGTCCAAGCAGGTGCGCCATTCACCGTGATGTACCAGCGGTCCGTGCCCCACACGAAGATCCCGGGAATTCCATGCATGGGGGGCATCCCGGGGACCCCGGTGGGCAGGACCGTGACCATCTGGCGGGCGGTGCCCATGGCTCCCCGGTTGTCCACCACCGTCAGGGTCACGCTGTAAGCGCCAGGGGCGGGGTAAATCCAAGCCACGACCGGCCCACCCTGATCAACGATTCCGTCGCCGTTCAGGTCCCATTGGTAGGCCACGATGGTGCCATCAGGATCGTGGGAAGCAGTGCCATTGAAAATCACGGTCTGCCCCACTTGGGGCATGGCCGGGGCGTAGGTGAACACGGCCACCGGCGGCTGATTGACCACAAGCGGGCTCACGACCACGCTTTTCGTGGTGGAACCCTTGGCTCCTTTATCGTCGGTGACGACCAGGCGCACCGTGTAGGTGCCCGGAGCGGTGTACCTGAAGAACGCGATTTTTCCGGTGGCATCAAACACCCCATCGTTTTGGAAGTCCCATTCGTATTTGACGATGGCCCCATCAGGATCGTAGGAGGCGGAGGCGTCAAAGGTCACCCACTGCCCCACCAGCGGAGCTGCCGGAGCGAAGGTGAACTGCGCCACGGGCGGCTGGCTGATCACCACCGGGGTCAGGCTCACGTTCAGGGTACGAGTTCCCCCCGGCAGGATGTACACCGTGGCCGTATACTCCCGGTATCCAGTTTTGCTGATGAGAACAGTGTGGGATCCCGCGGTCACCGTGAGAGTTCGCGGCGTGTAGCCCCGGAAGATCCCGTCCACGTAGAGCATGGCCAGCGGGGGGGTGGTGAGGACCTGGAGGGTACCGTATCCGGGAGCTGGTCCGTACACGATTTGGAAGAACGTGAAGTCGAAGGCCCTGTTTTCTGGCTCAGGCACGAGGCCCAGGACCTCGGCCTCCAACTGCTGTTGCCAGCTTTGGGGGTCGGGCCCAAGGGGCGGGAAGGGCTGCGCGGGGCCATAGGCCTGGAAATGGGGAATGGGAACAGTGGTGGCCATGATCTGCAGCCATTCCGTGCCCACTGGCGGGGCCACGGTGAATCTGTACCCCATCCCGGGACTGGGGATGCTGTGCACCCCCGCGGGGAAGTAGTTCTGGGGCTCATAGTAGTTGGGGAAGATCTGCTGCACTTTTCCATCGGGCATGATGTCCCAGATGTACACGTACGCGGGCATGTTCAGCTCGAAATTGATGCGGATCGTCTCGCCCACGGCGTAGACGGGCTTGTCCACCCAAATGCGCACCCTGAGCTCACCTGCAGGTGGTTCGATGACGATCCCCAAAGGAACGCCCTCCTGTTGGGCGAAGGCCAAACCGCCCACCAGAAGGCCGGCCAAAACGCCGAAAACTATCCGCTTCATACCCTACCTCCTCTCCGGCTGGAACGCGAGTCGCCCGATCTCCTGAAGCATTTCCAGGGTCAGGGCGACCAGGGTCCTCTGGCATTGCTCCCCAGAAATTACGCCCACGGCGCACAACCGGTTCAATCGCGTCTGCACAAACCCAAACAACCGGGGATCAGCAATTGTTCCGCCCTCCGAGAGGATGAAATCCGCCGCAGCCCACGCCACCTCCAGCACAAACCTCTCTTCAGGCGGAAGAGGTTTATCGGGGGCCAAGGGGGGCGAGGTCACGAGACCATAGCGGGAAAGGACGCTTCTTGTGGCCAACAACATGGCCAGCCTGATCCGCAAAACCCCTTCGATCTCCTCAGGCTGCCGGCCCAAAGCCAAAAGCTTCCGCACCTCGTTCATCATGGAGGAGCCGGTTAGGCCCGTGTCCACGATGAAGCCCTGGGCCAAAGCAAACCGAATGGGCTCCAAAAGGCGCTCCACAATCCCAGGGGGGAGAGCATAAAGGTCGCGCAGAAGCAGCAGGCTCACGGTGGGGGTGGCACGGCCGGTGGCCAGGCCCGGGCCCAAAACGCTGGCAAAGGCCGCACGAAACTCGGGGCTCAAACTCATCCCCAAAAGGAACTGCAGGACCTCCTCCGCAGCGGGGGAGGGCACGGCCGGGGCAATCACGGGCTGGGCCCAAGCGAAAAACGTTGCCAAACTAAGAAGAACGACGAGCACCGCTTTCTCCCACATACCGCACGGACACATACTCCCCAAAAGTGCGGAGGTATTCCTGGGCCAGGGGGTCCTGACCCACCCATTTCCCGTCCACAAGGAAGGCGTACTCGTAGCGGCCAGGAGGCAGGGGTATGATTGCCGTCCAAATCCCATCGTCATCGTGGTCGAAAAGGGGGACGGGCTGCCAAGCGGAAAAGTCCCCGACCACCGCCACCGAGCGTGCTCCCGGCGCGGCGATGACAAACAGGTTGGAGGTGAAAGAGGGGATGGGCTTGGGAGAGGTGAACCGCCCCAATGCGAACCCAAGGAGGAGGGCGCAAGCGGCCCCCACCAGGGCCCAGCGGGGCACAGGCTGCACAAAGAACGCGCGAATTCTGGCCCACAGGCCGCGGCGCGCCGAACGGCTGAGTATTTCCTGCAACACCCGGTTCTCCAGCCCGGCCAGCCCTCCGGACGCCCCCCTTACCTCCCGTAGCAAGGCCGCGCGCACAAGCTCATCCAGCTCATCCCACCGCATCGGAAATCACCCCCTCCTCCACCAGCTTGGCCCGGATCATGGCCCGCGCTCGATGGAGTCTCGTCTTCACTGTCCCCTCAGGAAGCCCCAAGATCTCGGCGATCTCCGCCACACCAAGGCCATGCCAGTAGTAGAGGAAAACCGGGGTACGGTGGTCCGCGGGCAATTCGTGGACAGCTTGTCGAACCACGGCTAAGCGCAGATCCATGTGGACTTCCTCCGCGGGGTCGACCGCGTGCTCCTCCACGGGAGGGTCCTTTGTCCGGCGCCTTTTGCGCAGGGCGTTCTTGGCGACGTTGGCGGCCACCGTGAACAGCCAGGTGGAGAACTTGCGGGAAAGATCGTAGCGGCGGAGGTTTTCATAGGCGCGGATGAACGCGTCTTGAGCAGCATCCTCGGCGTCGGCGCGGTTGCGCAGGATGCTGTAGGCCACGGCAAACACCGCCTGTTTATAGCGAGCCACAATCTCCCCCCAGGCCTCAAGATCACCGTTCAAGCTACGCTGGATCAGCTCGAGCTCCTCTGCGGGCAAAATGGCCGCTCCTTTTCCCCGCAGCCAATATACACCTGGGGAGGCAACCCGGTTTGTCTGGGACATTTGTCCGGGCAGGGGCGGACGGAGCCCCCATGGGCTCCGCACCCCATTCCTCGACGAGACCGCATCCGGAGCTACGCTTTTTGTGGACTCCAATGAACATAAGGAGGTCGGTCATGCGCAAAGCGAAGCGTTATGCGTGGGCACTTCTCGTGCTGGGGGGCCTGGCGTTAGGTGGTTGTGCTTGGCTTTTGCAACCTCTGGAGGCCAGGCTCGCGGCGGAGCCCACCTCCGGCCCGGCCCCGCTTTCAGTGACCTTCAGCGCCGCCGGCTCCACCGGCCCCATCGTCTCCTTCACCATCGATTTTGGGGATGGCTCGCCCGCTTATACGGGCACAGACCTCACCGTAAGCGTTAGCCATACGTACAACGAGGCTGGAACATATACAGCAACGCTCACGGTGCAGGATGCCCAGGGCCGCAGGGCCACCCACTCCAGAACCATCACCGTTCTTCCGGGCACCACCGCCTCCCTGGGGGTAACGCCCGCAAGCGGGCCCGCGCCCCTCGAGGTCATCTTTGTGGTGCAAGCCACGGCCGCTCCGGGCCGAAGGATCGTCCGCTGGAAGTTGGAATTTGGTGACGATAATGCACTGGAATTCACGGCGGACACAACAAGCCTGGACCTGTCCATTCCTTACCAATACTCTGAACCCGGAACCTACCAAGCTACGCTTACGGTGACAGATAACCTCGCTTTCATCGCCACAGCACAGGTGACCGTGACCGTGACCACACCACCACCCTCTGTGCAATTGACCGCTAGCCCGGAAGACGGGGATGCGCCGCTTCCCGTGACGTTCACCTGCTCGGCGAGCGCTGGCCCCGGGGCCAAGATCACAAAATGGATGCTGTACTTCGGGGACGGAAGCTTCACGGGAGAAGAGGGGCTTGAGGTTGAAACCCTGGGGCGCACGAGGAATTACACCTACACGCAGGCGGGCTCTTATACTGCCACATTCAAGGTTTGGGACACTCTGAACCAGACGAGCGAAACCACGGTGACCATCGAGGTGACAGAGCCCTCCCCCTAGCTTTTCCTCGGCCGGCCTCCTTGGGGTTTTTGGGGGCCCGTGGGCGCGGGCCCCTCAGCCCCCATAGGGCCAGCCCTCCTGCAAGCACCAGCACGGGAAGATCGCCCACCACCGTGTATGGCGTGCGCCCGGAAAACCGGGGCACATCCAGGACAAACACCCCTTCCCCCAAGGGGAACCGGGCCAGCTCGCGTCCCCGGGGATCCCAGGCGCCGGTGATCCCAGTTTGGCCCACCTGCACGCACACGCGGCCCGTCTCCGCGGCCCGCAGCGCCCCCATGGCGTAATGCTCCCAGAGGATCCGCGTCCGGCCAAACCAGGCGTCGTTGGTGGAGACGAGGATCACCTCCGCGCCCTTGCGGGCGAGCACCCGCGCGGGCTGAGGAAATGTGGACTCAAAGCAGATCACCACCCCGTAGATCCCCACGGGCTCCAAGCGCTCACCCGGGGTTTGATCGTAGGGAAGGAATTGATCGATGAGGGCGCCCAGTCCCACGCGATCAAACACGGCTCGGCCGGGCACGTACTCCCCAAAGGGAACAAGGTGAATCTTCGCATACACTGCGGCCTCGCGGCCGTCGGGAGCAAGGAGGACCATGGTATTCCGCACAGCTTCGCCCTGGAGGTCTGCCGTGCCCACCATCACCGGAACCCCCTTTTCCCGCGCAGCCCGCACGAACGGCGCCAGGTACTGCCGCTCGATGCGCAGGAAGGCAGGGGTGGCGTTCTCGGGGATCACGATCAAGTCCACATCGTTAGGGACGTGGGCCAGCAAGCGCTCGTAGCGGGCCAGGATTTCCGGAAGCTTTGTGCGATCCAGCCGATCTCGCTGGGGGATGTCCGGCTGGATGAGGGCCAAGCGCGCCGCTCCTGCTGCCCTGGGGTGGGGAAGGGCCGGGCCCATCCCCCAAAGGAGCACGGGAGGAAGAAAACCAAAGAGGAGGATTTTGGGCCTACGCAGGGCGTGAACAAGCAGGGCAGCGGTGGAGGCTACTCCCAGGGACAGGAGCCAGGGTCCAGCGACCCCCGCCGCCGCCACAAAGGGGGTCCCCGCTAACGCCGCGGGCACCGAGCCGAACGTGAAGCCCAAGGTCCCCGTGCCCCTGGCGATCTCCATGAGGGCCCATCCCCCGGCCAGGAGGCCCACGGTGCCCCGCCAGCCGGCAAAAATCCCAAACGCCGCAAAGAAAAGCCCGCCATAGAGGGCCAAAAGCACGATGACCCCGTAGGCCAGGGGCCCAATGAAGGGGGAAAGGCTCCGCAGCACCGCGAACTCCAAGAGGAAAAAGGTCGTACCCCAAAGGAACCCCAGTGCCAGCCCGCGCTTCGCACCAGCTCCGCTCACGGCCAGAAAACCCAGGGAAAGGCCAGGGAACACCAGCCATCCCCAACCGGGGAAAAACGCAGCCCAAAGGAGGGCCGCCGCCGCCAACACCAGCCCAGCCCGCACCGCCGCGCTCAAAGTAGGCCCATTATAATGACCCCTGATGCACCCAATCTTTGTGCGCATCGGCCCCCTGGAGATCCGTTACTACGGCCTCATGTACGTGTTGTCCTTCATCCTCGGGTACTTCGTGGTGCGCGCCATGAGCCGCCGGAAGGGGCTCCCCCTAAGAAGCGAGGACATCCTCGATATCTTCCTCCTTGCCATCCCCGCGGGGATCGTCTTCGCCCGCCTTTACTATGTGGCCTTCCAGTGGGATTTTTATCGGGCCAATCCCTGGGAGATCCCGGCGGTGTGGCGCGGCGGACTGGCCATCCACGGCGGCCTTCTGGGCGGGGTGCTGGGACTTTTCATCGCCGCGCGGTGGAAGAGGACGGGGTTTTGGTCCCTGGCGGACACGGTGGTCCCAGCGCTGGCCTTGGGGCAAGTGCTTGGCCGGATCGGCAACTTCCTGAACGGCGATGCATTCGGCACCCCCACGACCCTCCCCTGGGGCATCGTTTTCCCCCTGGAGTCACCGGCAGGAATGGCCTATCCCGGGCAACCCCTCCATCCGGCCATGCTCTACGAGGCCCTGGGAAATCTTCTGATTTTCTTGACGTTGTGGCGGCTTTCCCGGAGATCGGCGCGGCCTGGGTTCCTCGCGGCCTTGTACTTCGTCCTCTATGGGTTTGTACGTTTCCCCTGCGAGTTCGTGCGCGGGGACGCCCTCTGGCTCGGCCCGTTCCGGGCCGCCCAGGTGGTGAGCGCCCTGCTCGTCCTGGGCTTTGGGGGCTGGCTCCTCCGGGGGAAGCTTTGGCGGGTCGCACCTAAAGCCCGCGCCCACTAGAATTCCAGGTCATGAAAAGCGCTGATCTTCGCCGGGCTTTCCTTGAGTACTTCCGGGAAAACGGGCATGCCCTCCTGCCCTCCTCCAGCCTTGTCCCCAACGACCCCACCCTCCTTTTCACCTCCGCGGGGATGGTGCAGTTCAAGGACATCTTTTGGGGCAAAGTTCCGCCCCGCTACCCGCGGGTGGCCACCTGCCAGAAGTGCTTCCGCACCACGGACCTGGAACGGGTGGGCACCACCCCCTATCACCACACGTTCTTTGAGATGCTCGGGAACTTTTCCTTTGGCGATTACTTCAAGGAAGGCGCTATCACCTTGGCCTGGCGCTTCCTCACCCAGGAGCTCCGGCTTCCCTCTGAACGCCTTTGGGTTTCCGTGTACGAGGAGGATGACGAGGCTTATGCGATCTGGCGGGATGTGATTGGAATTCGGCCTGGACGCATCGTGAGATTGGGAAAGGACCAGAACTGGTGGGGGCCGGTGGGGAACTCCGGGCCGTGCGGACCGGACACGGAGATCTACTGGGACTGGGGCGATCCCCCCTGTGGCCCGGAGTGCCAGCCCGCCTGCGACTGCGGGAGGTTCTCCGAGGTCTGGAACCTCGTGTTCATGCAGTACGATGCCCAACCCGACGGGAGCCTGAAGGAGCTGGCCACGAAGAACATCGACACCGGCATGGGCTTGGAACGCATGAGCGCCGTGCTGCAGGGCGTGCGCTCCAACTTCCAGACCGACCTGTTCCGGCCCATATTGGAGGAAATCCGTGGGCTTGGGGGGACCTCCCACAGCCCGTCTGAGAACGTCGTTGCCGACCACATTCGCGCTTGCGTGTTCCTCGTGGCCGACGGTGTTCTGCCCGATAGCGAGGAGAGCCGCGGTTCTGTCCTGCGCAAGGTGTTCATGCGCTTGTTCCGCCATGCCGAGCGCCTGGGGATTCCCGGGCCTGAGCTCGTGCGGCTGGTGGAGCCCGTGGCGGAGACGTTGGGCGCAGTCTACCCGGAGATCGCGGAGCGCCGGCCCCTGGTGGAGCGGGTGATCCGTGCCGAGGCCGAGGTCTTCCACCGCCGCAAAGAGGCCCTGGCCCGGCTCATGGCCAGGTTGCCCGCGGAGGCCAAGCTCATCCCCGGGGAGATCGCGTTCACCTGGTACGACACCCATGGAATACCCCGGGATTTCCTGGAGGCCGAGGCCAAGGAGCAGGGGCTCTCCGTGGACTGGGAAGGGTTCGAGCGCGAGCTCGCCGCGCAACGGGCCCGCTCCCGTCAGACCTTCTCCTACAACACGGTGGGGGTGACGGGGGAAGGGGCGGTGATCGTCCGCGCCACCAAGTTCGTGGGCTATGACACCCTGGTGACGGAGATGGCCGTGGAGGGCGCGCTTGACCTCGCTGGTCAGGCCCGGGCTGAACTCCTGGCCGGAAACGAAGGGTTCCTTGTGTTTGCCGAGACCCCCTTTTACGCGGAGGCAGGAGGCCAGGTGGCAGACACCGGCTGGATTGAAAACCTGTCCAGGCCTGGCCAAGCCGAGGTCCTGGACGTCCAAAAAAGCCCGCAGGGGACGCGGCATCGGGTGCGGGTGGTGGCAGGCGCGTTTGGCCCCGGCGACCGCTGCCGCCTCGTCGTGGATGCGCCCCGTAGAAAAGCGATCCAGAGGGCGCACACCGCCACGCACCTCCTGCATGCCGCTCTGCGCAAAACCCTGGGCCAGCATGTGATCCAAGCCGGCTCCTGGGTCGGGCCCGAGGAGCTGCGCTTTGACTTCACCCACTTCGCCCCCCTCTCCCCGGAGGAGCAGGAGGGCGTGGAAAGGCTGGTTTTTGCGGCCGTGCTTGAGGACATCCCCGTGGTCGTGGAAGAGCTGCCCCTGGAGGAGGCCAAAACGCGCGGAGCCATCGCGCACTTCGAGGAGGAATATCGTGGGAAGGAGAGGGTGCGGGTTGTCCAGGTGCCCGGCGTTTCCCAGGAGCTCTGTGGCGGGACCCACGTCTCCCGCACCGGAGAGATCGGCGCCCTCGTGATCGTGGCGGAGGAGGGCGTGGCCGCGGGTACCCGCAGAATCCGGGCCCTGGTGGGAGAAAAGGCCCGCCGATACTTTGCGGAACTGCGCGAGGAGCGCGGGAAACTCGCCGCCCTCCTGAAGGCGCCTCCAGGGGAGCACCTGGCCAAGGCCGAGAAAACCCTGGCTGAGGTTTCCTCCCTCCGGCGAGAGAACCAGCGGCTGCGGGAGGAGCTGGCGCTCCTGAGGGCCAAAGACCTCTCCTCCCAAGCGGAGGAAGTGCACGGCACAAAACTTTTGGGCGCCGTGGTGGAAGGCGATCCTGAGGCCGTGAAGACTATGGCGGACCGCCTGGCCGAGGTCCTGGGAAGGAGCGTGGTCATCTTGGGGACCGCTCACGGTGGGCGGGGGTTCCTCGTGGCCAAGGTCCTGGGCGTGGAGAAGGTGTCCGCTGGCGAGCTGGTGAAGGTCGGGGCCCAGGTCCTGGGCGGAAGCGGCGGCGGCCGCGCCAATTTCGCCCAGGGCGGCGGTCCCCTCCCGGAGAACCTGCCTCAGGCCGTGGCCACGGCCCTGGAGCGCGCCCGGGCCGCACTCCGCCCCACCCCGTGAGGATCGCCTCTTGCCCGTTCAAAACCAGCGCAAGGCGGCATGCCCTCCCAAATCACCGCCTCGGCGGTGCTGGGCGAGCACAAATGCCGTGTGCTCCTTGTGGGGGTGGGAAAAGTTCGGGATCCCCTCAAGCGCGAAAAAGTCGAAGTTTTCCGGGTCTATCACCTTGAGGACCCGCCCAGCGAACCTCGTGCCCTCGCGGCCTGGGCTCCTTTCCGAAGGGCTTCGCCCAAACCCATGTATTCCTGTGCGAGGCGCCGATGGAGGAAAAGGAGAGAGGCGAGCTTAGCGTAGCTTTGGTGAATTTGGAGCAGGCTTTGCGGAAGCCAGGCTGCCCCATCTGCCGCCGCGTCCGCGAAACGGAAGAGCGCTGGATCTGGAACGTCCTTTATGAGCTCAGCGGGGACCCTGAAGTCCATGAGCGATTCGCTTCTTCCTTGGGCCTGTGTCGAGCGCACTCCGCCCTCCTGGCACAAGTGGTGGAGACCCGCGAGCTCCTCACCCCCACGGGCGTGGCCCGGCTCTACGCCACCGTGGTATCCCGGGCACTCCAGACCTTGGCCGAGCTCTCCGGGCGCAGGAAAACCGTGGCTTGGGAGGGATGCCCGCTTTGCCTTGTGGCCAAGGAGGCTGAGGAGCGCCAAGGCTGGTTCTTGGGCCGGCTTTTGGGCGAGCCCGCGTTTTGGACGCTCTACAAAAGCTCTGATGGGCTGTGCCTGCCGCATTTTCTTTTGGTGTGGGCGCAGACGCCAGCTCAAATCCGGCCCGTGCTCCTTGCCGACTTTCGTGAGCGGCTAAAACCTCTTCTACAACGGTTACAGGCGTTTCAAAGAAAAGAACGTTTTGATGTGGACGAGCCTCCCACACCAGAGGAGCTCTCCTCCTGGCGAGAAGCCCTGTGGCGCCTGGCTGGAATGACCTACCAGGAGCCCCTTCTCAAGCGTGACTAAAGAAGGCGCACGGGCATGCATACGTAGAGGAAGCCCTCGTCCTCAGGGGCGATGTTGCCCGCGGGTTCCAAAAGACCAGCCCGCTCCGGGGCGGCAAGCCATAAAGCCACCTGATCTGACGCCAGCCGGCGCAGGGCGTCCACGAGGTATTCAGCCTTGAATGCGATCTCAATCCCCCGGGACGGCGGCCGCACCAGCTCCACCACCTCCCGGCTTTTGCCGCGCTCCCGGGAGGCCGCGAACACCTCCAAGGTGGTGCTCTGCGCCGTGGCCCGCAAGGTCACCGCGCCGGACTCCTCCGCCGCAAACAGCTCCGTGCGTCTAAGCGTCTCCAAGAGCTCCTCGCGCGGCACAAACAGCCCAATGGGGTTGTCCTTGGGGATCACCCGTTCGAAGTCCGGGAATTGTTCCTGTATCAGACGGGCGGAAAACAGGACAGGCCCGGCCTGAAAATGGATCTGCCCAGCTTCAGCAAAGACGCTCACATAATCCCCAGGGATTCCCGTCAAAACCCGGTGTAGATCAGCAAGGACGCCGGCATCCACGAGGAACGCGCCCTCATAACGATCCGGCAGATCCACCACCGGCACGCGTTTGATGGCCAAGCGATAGCCGTTGGTGGCAGCGAATTTGGCCCCACCCTCCTTGAACACGATGTCCACGCCGGTGAGGGCCAGGCGCGTGGTCTCCGACGCTTTCAGGGCAGCAAAGGCGGTTTGTCCCACGGCCTGAAGGAGCTGCGAAAGTGGGATGCGGCCTAAAGGATCTGTGGTGGGCTCGGGAAGCTGGGGAAATTCATCCACGGGGAGGATTGGGAGCTCGAAAATGCTGGAGCCACAGCGCAGCCGCACCTGGCCATCGGCGGGCTCCAACCCCACCTCCGACACCGCTGGAAGCCTGGCCACAAGCTGACTCAACACCTGGCCAGGGAGGACCACCGCTCCCCGCGTCCGCACCTGGGCGGGAACCCGGCAGCGAATTGACTTCTCCAGATCGGTGGAGGAAAACTCCACTTCCTCGCCCAGGGTGGTGATTTTGATCCCGCTTAGGATGGGCATGGCTGTGCGGCCGCCCAGGGCATGGCTGACCGTGCGCGCGCCAAACTCCAAATCCTCTCCCCGCAGGATGACGTTCATTTCCCCTCCTTGGCCGGGGAATCATATCCAGAAAGGGGAAGCCGAGCGAGGATTTCTGCGGTGACCTGGGTGGGGGGCAAGGTCGCGTCGATCACGTAACCCCGGGGGACGGTGCGGATGAGCTCCAAATAGGCCAAGCGCACCTGGGTGAAGAACCCCAGGCCTTCGCCCTCGAAGCGGTCCTGCAGGGGGGTGCGGGCCAGGGCCACCTGGGGCGGCAAATCCAGCAGGAACACGTAATCAGGCTGAAGGCCACCGGTGACGAGCTCGTTGAGCTTGTGGATGAGCTCCAACGGAAGGCCACGCCCCCGCCCCTGGTAGGCCAGGCTGGAGAGGGTGTAGCGGGAGCAGATGACCCACTTGCCCTGGGCCAAGGCCGGCTTGATCACCTCTTCCACGTGTTCGTGGCGATCAGCCACCATGAGGAGGAGCTCGGTGAGGGGGCGCATGCTGCTTCCCGGATGCAAGAGGACCTCCCGCAGCTTCTGGCCCAGGGGCGTGCCCCCCGGCTCACGGGTGGCCACCACCCGGATGCCCCGTGCCGACAAAGCCTGGGACAGAAGTTTAAGCTGGGTGGATTTTCCGGAAGCATCCGGCCCCTCAAGCACGATGAACAGGGGCTTCATCGCCGTCCCCTGACCAGCTCCAACCCCAACAGAACAGCACCCAGCACAATGGCCGCGTCCGCCACGTTGAACACCGGAAAATGGGGGAGCTCCAAAAAATCCAAAACGTAGCCAAGCCGGGCACGATCGAGGAGATTGCCCAAAGCGCCGGCCACCAACAGGGCTGCACCCCATCCGTACAGGCCCTGGGCCTTGCCGGAGAGGAGAAACGCTCCCAAAACGACCACAGTGATCACAGCGAGGGCCAGAAAGGCCGCCGTTCCCTGGGGGAGAAGGCCAAACGCCGCGCCCGCGTTATGGACCCTGGTGAGATTCAATGCGCTGGGCACCAGAGGGACGCGCTGGCCGGGGGCCAGGGCCTGCGCTACCCAGGCCTTGGTGCCCTGATCCACGGCCAGAACGCCCGCGGTCACCAGCCACAGCCAACGTTTCATCCTCGCCAGTCTACCCCCCTGGGCCGGGGACGCCAAAGCGCCGCTCTTGCCCACCCTCTTTGGGTGTTGTAGGCTTCTTATCCCATGGCTCGGCTGTACATCGCTCTTTTACATTTCCCCATGCGCAACCGGGAGGGGAAGGTGGTGGCCACGGCCCTCACCTCCTTGGACGTTCCCGATATGGCGCGCACAGCCCGCACTTATGGGGTGCACCGCTTTTTCGTGGTCCATCCCCTGGAGAGTCAGAGACGCATCGCCGCGAGGTTGTTGGAGTTTTGGCTTGCGGAAGAGGAGCTTCCCCAGCGGCGGGAGGCCCTGGAACTGGTGGCCATCCGGGCGGACCTGGAGGAGGTATACGAGGAGATCACGGCCCTGGAGGGCCGGCCGCCCTGGATGCTTGGCACCACCGCCCGCGCCCACCGCCTTCCCCATCCCAAGGTGAGCTGGGAGGAGGCGCGCCGCAGGATACAGGACACCCCCACCCTCATCCTTTTCGGCACCGGGCATGGCATGACCGATGAGCTTCTGGCCGCATGCGATGTGCTCCTCCCCGCCATACGCCCTGCCGGGTACAATCATCTTTCTGTACGGGCCGCAGCGGCCATCATCTTGGATCGGCTGAAAGGAGAGGAGCCATGACTGGAATGGACGACCTGATCAGGGCTGTGACTTCCCAGTTCGCCCGGGACGATATCCCCGAGTTCCGTCCGGGAGACATCATTCGCCTGTATGAGCGCATCTCCGAGGGCACGCGGGAGCGCCTGCAGCCCTTCGAGGGCGTGGTGCTCAAGATCTCCGGCACCGGCACGAACAAGACGCTCACGGTGCGCCGTGTGGCAGCAGGAGTGGGGGTGGAGCGCACCATACCCCTGTTCTCCCCGAAGATCGCCCGCATCGAGGTGGTGAAACAGAACACCGTGCGACAGAGCCGGCCCTACTGGCTCAGGCGCGTCACCCGCATCCACAAGATTCAATGAAGCAGAGCAAAGGGGAGAAGAAACCAGCCTGGCCCATACGGGTCTGGCGCTGGTACCGAGCCAGGCGCAAACCAAAAAAACCGCCCTGGTTGATCCGCCTTTTGCGCCGCAGAGGGGTGCAGCTTTCTCCCCGGGCTGAACGTTACCTGGCCTGGGCTGAGACCATCGTGGAGGTGGGCGTCCTCTTTTGGTTCATCATCACCTACGTCACCGTGCGCATGACCGTCCCCACCGGCTCCATGATCCCCGCTATCCTCCCCGGGGACTCCTTTTTCGTGGACATTCTCTCCTACCACTTTCGCTCCCCGGCACCGGGGAGCATCGTGGTGTTTTGGTTCTTGGAGGAGTTGAGGGTCACAAGGGTGCGGGCTGGAAGCCCGGCGGCCACGGCCGACCTCCTGCCCGGCGACTACATTGTGGCCCCCGGCCGGTGGGACCTGGGGGTGGGCGGAGAGCCCGTGCCTTCTTTGCGCGTCCTCTCCCGGCGCATTCAAGCCGCCCAAGGAAGCACATTGGAGTTCACGGTGCTCCGGCAGATCACTGATCGGGAAGCCCAGGTCGTCACCTGTTATGTACAGGTGCCGCAAGGAGCCAAGGATCTTGAGGACTTAGGGATTGACTACAAAGCGCGGCAGGCCCGCTACGTGAAGCGGCTCATCGCCGTGGGCGGCCAGACCGTCCAAATTGCCCCGGGCGGGAAGATCCTGATCGATGGCACCCCCTTGAACACCGTAGCGGACAGGGTCTATGCTCGCACGGGTCAAGGCATCCGCTACGGTGTGGCCCCCACCTACGTGCCACCAGGGCACTTCTTTGTTTTGGGCGATAACACCTTGAGCTCCTACGACTCCCGCTATTGGGGATTTGTGCCGGAAGAGGATTTCATCGGCTGCCCGTTTTTCCGGGTCTGGCCGTTTTCCCGGTTTGGGCCCATGAACGGGTACCTTTGGTCGAGCCTGTTTTAACGCCGGCGCTCCTCCCTCCAGGGATCTCCCACGTCGTGGTAGCCGCGCTCCTCCCAATAGCCGCGGCGTAGGTTCCGCAGGAATTCCAGGGCCACCACGTACTTTGCGCTCTTCCAGGCATAGAGGCTGGGGACCACCAGGCGCAGGGGCCAGCCGTGCGCGGCCGGCAGGGGTTGGCCGTGGAGGGAGTGGGCCAGGAGCGTGTCCGGCCTCACAAAATACGGGAAGGGAACGTTGGTGGAATACCCGTCGCGGCCATGGGCTACCACCCAGGCCACGTCCGGGCTCGGGCGCACAACCTCCGCCAGCGTCGTCCCACAGACCCCCTCCCAAAGGAGATCGGCCACGCTCCAGCCTTCCACACAATGGAAGTCCGCCCGCACCTTTTGTTGGGGGAGAGCGAGAAACTCCTGCCAACTGAGCTCCACGGGATTGGCCACGGCCCCAACCAGTCGGAGGCGCAGATCTTTGAGCGCCAAAGGCGGAACGGGACCGATATCGTAGGGGATGAGCTCCTCTATCCAGCGCTGGCCCGGCGGAAGCCTGGGGCTCATGGCAGATGGGGTTTGGGGGCCAAACCCTGTTCGGGCTGCGCGGCCAGCCACCGGCAAAAGGCATCCAGCCTTTCGGCAGCAGCCCGCAGAACCAGTTCGCCCTTCTCCACCGTGGCCCGCGCGGGATCACCGATGGAGCCGCTCTGGGAGAAATCCAGGGTATCGAACCCCACCTCCACGCCCTCCACTTTCTTCCCCCATTCCGGTGCGCTTTTCTCCGCGGTTTCCCGATACCGTTCGGTGCGCACAAGCTCGGGGGCGATGGCCAGCACCACCGCCGTCTCCAATTCCCCGGCGTGGGAACCGCTCCCCTCGATCAACCGGGAGATGACCTCCGGGATGGCCCGCCACCACACGTACACAAAGGCGTAGATCCTTTCCTGGCGCAGCCGCCGCGCCGCCTCCTCCAGGGTCGCGGTGTTTCCCCCGTGGCCGTTCACAAACACCACCCGGCGTAGCCCGTGGCTGGCGAGGGCGCGGGCCACGCCCAGCACATAGTCCCGCAGCACCTCCGGCGGGACCCACAGCGTTCCCCAGAACTGGCGGTGATGCTCAGACACGCCCACCGGAACGGTGGGGAGGACCAGCCAGGGGCCCTTGGCCCCGGCCCGCCGCGCGATCTCTTGGGCGGTAAGCCAGTCTGTGCCCAGGGGAAGATGCATGCCGTGCTGCTCCGTGGACCCCACAGGAAGGAGGGCCACCTGGACCTGGCTCAGGGCCTCCCGCGCCTGGGGCCAGCTCATCCGCGAAAGCTCCATAGCTTTTCCTCCTTTTCTCCACGCCCTTTGCCTACACTCCCCCCAACCGCTATCCTTATGGCCCAAGTCTAAGGAGGGAAAATGCGCAAGGCAATAGTTTTGGGTCTGTTCCTCGCGGCTGTGGCCGGTTGGGCGCAAGAGCGAGGACCAATCGTCATCCTCTCTGACCAGGACTTCACAAAGGAAAACGGGGTCATCGCGGGCTCCGGCACCGCCGCCGACCCTTACCTCCTTGCGGGCTGGACCATCCGCGTCCAGCCCCACCAACCCTTTGGGGTGCGCATAGAGAACACCAAGAAGGCCTTTGTCCTGCGCGGTTGTCGCATCATCGGCGCTCAAGATCCACAAGGAGCTGCCATCTTCCTCCACAACGTGGCCAACGGCGCCGTTGAAGACTGTTTGGTACAAGACAGCTTGAACGGCATCCGTATCCAGTCCTCGCGCGACCTCGTGGTGCGCGATAACTTCCTTGGGGTCTCGGGCGTGGGCCTCCAGGTCCTCGCTGCCTCCCCTGAGGAATACCACCATGTGATCGAGACCACGAACACCGTGAACGGAAAACCGGTGTTCTACTTTTACGGGCTCAGGGATCAGGTCCTGGCCGGGCTTGACGCCGGGCACATCACCCTGGCCGCCGCACAAAACGTGGTCCTGCGGGAGCCCAAGATCATCCAAACCGATGGGATCGTCGTGGCCTTCTCCCAAAACGTGCGCATCGAGGGCGCGGACATCTCGCGGGCCCGCAGCCACGGCATCCTCATCCTCTCCTCCCCGGGCACGGTGGTACGCCATTCCCCACGCATCGCCAACGCCAAAGAGGCGGGGATCGCGGTGTGGCTTTCCGATGATGTGCGGGTCGAGAACTGCGGGATCTACGCCAATCGGGTGGGGATATATGTGAACGCTTCCGACCGATTTGGGGCCCAGAACAATGCGTTCGCCGCCGGCCCGGTGGGCGTGCACATCACCGGCGCCTCCCAGGAACCCGTGATCAGCAAAAGCCTTTTCTACCAGCATCCCTACGGCGTGAAGATCGAATCGGCCTTCGGCCCGGTGGTGGAGGCTTGCGCCTTCTGGCAGGGGGATATCGCGATCTTCCTGGATCGGGAGGTGCGCTATGCCCGCGTGGCCCGCAACTCCATGGTGGCCTATGGCTATGGGATCTCCAACTTCGGCTCGCACGGCATCATCGAGCTCAACCATATCACGCGGGCCAACATCGGCATCATCTTTGAGGAGGCCTATCAGGAGGCTTTCCCCACCGGAAACGTGGTGCGGCACAACCTCATCTACCGCTGTTGGGACGGGTTGTACTTTGGGCGGGAGTCCAGGGAGACCAGGATCCACGAAAACCTCGTTTGGGATTGCCGACGTGCGGCCCGTGACTTCGGGCAAAACGCCTGGGCTCCCCAGGGCCGGGGAAACTGGTACTCCCAGTACACCGGACGAGACAGGGGTGACGGCATCGGCCACACGCCCGTGGAGTTCCCCGGCGGCGGAAGCGATCCGGCTCCCCTCATCTCCCCCCCGGCACTGCCCACCCTTCCAGGGGTGCTGGGCACGCTGGAGCGCCGCACCGCGGTCCTGGGCGACGAGGCCGGAAACATCCTGCGCCTTCCCGTCCTGGTGGCCGATGAGGCCCACGAGCGCTTCGTGGGGTTCATGGGCGTGCCACCGGAGTGGGCTAGGGATCTGGCCATTCTCTTTGTGTTCGAAAGCCTGTCTGTGGGCCAATTCCACATGCAGAACGTGTTCGTGGAGGTTGAAATCGTGTTCTTCGCCGCTGACGGAAGCTTCCTGGGCAGGACGCTCATGGCTCCCGACGTGCTGGACCGGTACGGGGTGGCCAGTCCCTTCCTCGCCGCGCTGGAGGTGCCGGCGGGCCGGTTGGCTGAGCTGGGCCGGAGCCTGCGCCTCTTGGGTCTGGAGTGAAGGTCCGCGCGGTCTTCTTCGATCTGGACGGCACGCTGGTGCGTTACCAAGGCGTGCCGTATGAGTCCAGCTGGGGGGCCATCGGGCTCGCCGCCGGGGTGGGCCCCGCCTGGGACGCACTGCTTGAGCAGTACCGCACCAGGCCAGAGCGGTACCCGGAGTGGGTGCGGGAAAACGCCCGGCTCCTGCGGGGCCTCCCCGTGAAGATGATCACCGCCCGCATTTTCCCTCCCCCTTATGCCCCAGGGGTTCCGGAGGCGGTGGCGGAGCTGCGCCGCATGGGCCTTGCTTTGGGCATTGTGTCCTCCGGCGTCTCGCTGGTGGCCGCGCAGGTGCAAAAGGACCTTGACCTGGACTTTTACGTGGCCAACGAGCTTTTGATCGAAGACGGCCGCTTCACCGGCGAAGCGGTGGTGCACGTGGGGCTGGACCAAAAGCTCCCCGTGGTGGAGGCGAAGGCCACGGCCCTCGGGCTGGACCTTTCAGAGTTGGCGTTTGTGGGCGACCATGTGAACGACATCCCGGTCCTCTCGGCAGTAGGGGTGGGCATCGCCTATGCGCCCAAGGACCCCCGGGTGGCGGCAGCCGCGCATTTTGTAACCTCCGCGTTCCGGGAGATCCCCGCCCTTTTACGCCGCAGTTGACGAAGGATTGTGTTCTGACCAAAATGTTTTGCCCGAATGGAGCGGGAGAAGGATTTCGCACAGAAGTGGCGGCAGGTGCTGAGCAGCATCACTGACATGGTCCTGCGGGCCTGCCTTCCGGCCTCCCCGGAAAAGGTCCACTACGACCAGGAGCATCGCATCATCTTCCTTGAGCTAGACAGCGAGTTCAAGCGGGCCTACGTGATGCGCAAGCTTCCCAAGCTTCAAGAGGCCGTACAGCGCGTGCTGGGAGCGCACGAGGTGCGCGTGGGCGAGCTCCCCCTTTTGGAGGTCCTGGAGAAGCCCGCGCCCAGGGTGCCCGGGGCGGAGCTCGTGGTGGTGGGCTTGGGAAGCGGTGGGGTTAACGCGGTGGAGCGCATGCGCGTCGTGGGCCTGGCGGGGGTGCGGCTGGTGGCCACGGACACCGATGCCCAGGCCCTTTCCTTGGCCAAGGTCCCGGCGCGGGTTCTCCTGGGGGCGGCCACCACCGGCGGGCGCAGCACCGGCGGCGACGCCGAGCGCGGAAAACAAGCGGCAGAGGAAGCCCTTTTCGATATCGAGCAGGCCATTGGCGGCGCGCATCTGGTGTTCTTGACCTGCGGTTTGGGGGGAGGAACCGGCACGGGAGCAGCTCCCGTGGTGGCCAAGCTGGCGCGTACTCATGGCGCCCTCACCGTGGGTGTGGTGACCCTGCCCTTTTCCTTTGAGGGGCCGGTACGGGCCCAGCGGGCTCAAGCCGGTCTAGATCGGCTTAAGCGCGAAGCGGACGTGCTCATCGTCATCCGCAATGACCGGCTTTTGGAGCTGAGCCCAGGGATCCCCATCACCCGGGCCTTTGAGCTGGCGGACACGGTTCTGCTCAAAGCCGTGCGGGGCATCGCCGATCTCGTCACTCTACCTGGCCTCATAAACCTGGATTTCGCCGACGTGGCGGCGGTGTTGCGGGGTGCGGGCACGGCGGTGATGGGCATGGGGGAAGGCCAGGGCGAGGGCCGGGCCCTCAAGGCCGCCAAGGCCGCGGCCACCAACCCCCTGTTGGAGACCGGTTCCATCCAGGGCGCCCGCCGCCTCCTCCTCAACATCTCCGGCGGCGAGGACCTGACCCTGGCGGAAGTGACCCAGGTCGCGGAGTTCATCCGCAAATCCGCCAGCCCGGAAGCCGACCTCGTGTTCGGCGCGGTGGTGCGCCCAGAGCTCACAGGCCGCCTGGCGGTGACCGTGGTGGCCACCGATTTCCGGGAGGAGACGCCGGAGGAACGGCCTAGCCCAAAACCCCCGCCCAGGCGCGTTCCTCGCCGCTCACCCGCGGAAAACTACGACCTTCCGGCCTTCCTCCGCCACCCTCCGGAGGAAAAGCAGGGATGAAGGCCATTCTTCTTGTGCTGTTTGGGATCTGGGCCTCCGCCGCCTCCATCTCCTATGACCTGGAGCTGAGCGTCTCCGCCGATGGCACCTTCCACGGAAAAGCGCAGGTGACCTTCCCCTGCCCGAGCGGAACAGACCCCGTGTTCCGTCTCTACCCCAACCATTTCGGCCCGTTCATCTCCCTGACCTCGGCCTGGGTGGACAACCTGCGGGCACGCTGGGAGACCTTGGATCCCACGGTCTTGGTGGTCTTGTCCCCGCAGGGGTGCCAGCAGACGGTGACCGTGACCCTGGAGTTTCGCGGGGAAGTTCCCGCTGCCGCCCCTGGATATGGGATTTTTCGCCGGCAAAAGCGCACCATGACCATGGCCCAGTTCTACCCCGTGCTTGCCCCGTGGCGGGAGGGCTGGGTGGTGCACCCCACCTTCTCTTTTGGGGACAACCTTGTGGCTGAGGTCGCGGATTACGTGCTGACCGTGAGCGTCCCCCCGGGGTGGATGCCCGTGGGAAGCGGCCAAGAGGAGGAGCTGGCACCTGGGCTTTGGCGCCTCACAGGGGGAAACCTGCGGGAGATGGGCCTGGTTTTGGTACGGGACTTTGCGGAACGGCGCCTGGCCCATCCCTGCGGGGTGCAGCTGCGCGTCCTTTTTCCCCCTGAGCTGGGGGCCGCCGCAAACCAGGCCCTAAACATCGCGGCCGAAGCCCTCTCCCTCCTCACCCAGTTCCTCGGCTCTTACCCCTATGCTGATTTGGACATGGTGTTCGTGCCCCTGTGGGGCGCAGGTGGGGTGGAGTATCCCCAGCTCATCCTCATAGGTTGGGATTACGCTTACCACCATGAAAGCGACGTTTTCGCCGAGATCGTGGTCCACGAGCTGGCCCATCAGTGGTGGTATGGCGAGGTGGGCACGGACCAGGTGGCCGAGCCCTGGTTGGACGAAGGACTGGCCACGTACACCTCCAGCCTCTATTTTGCCGCGCGCGGAAAGTTTGAGGAAAAGGTGCAGGAGTGGGAGGCCCGTTGGCGGCGAGCAAGAGAGCTCTTCCCCGGCGGGAGCGTGGGGGACGCCCTGTGGGGGTTCGCTGTGAACTGGGCGGCGCAGCGCAGCTATAGCGGTTACGTGTACAGCGGCGCGGCCCTGTTTCTGCAGGAGGTGCGAAGGCTTTTGGGCGATGCCCAGTTCTTTGCGGCCCTCCGGCGATTCCGCGAGGAACATCGGTGGGGATTGGCCCTGGCCTCCCGCCTTTTGGACCTGCTGCGGGAGGCAGGCGGCCCCCCATTGGAGGCCCTCCTCACCCCCTACTTCCGCCCTTAGGAGCGCCCAGGAAGGGCGAGCCCGGGGATGCGGGTGCGGGCCTCCACCCCACGCAGGATCAGCGTGAACAGAAACACCAGCGCCAAATAGAACAGGGCCACCACTACGTACACCTCAAAATTGCGGAACTCTTTGGCCGCGATGGTCTTGGCCTGGCCCATGAGCTCCATGACCCCCACCAAATACACCACTGCTGACCCTTTCAGCATGTACACGAGCTCGTTGGACCAGGGGGGGATCACCAGGCGCAGGGCTTGGGGCAGGATGACGTACCGGATGGCCTGGAGCCGGGTGAGCCCCAAAGCCCGTGCAGCCAGCATCTGCCCGGTTTTCACCGCTTGAATGGCCCCGCGAAAGTACTCGGCTTGATAGGCGGCGGTGTTCAAAGTGAGGGCCAGAAGACCAGCGGTGAAAGGGCTGAGCTTGATGCCCACCGTGGGAAGGCCGTAGTAAAGGGCCATGAGCTGCACCAAAAGCGGGGTCCCGCGAAAGAAGTGCACATAACCGGAGGCCAAGCCGTAGAGGGGCAGCAGCGGTCCTTTGGCGTACACGCGCAGAAGGGCCAGGATGATCCCGAAAACTGCGCCCAAGGCCATGGAAAGCCCGGTGAGCTCCAGGGAAAGACCCAGCCCGTGGGCCAGCCGAGGAAGCCAGGTCCAGCGAAACACCAGGTTCATCCCGCCCCGCCGTACAGCTCCGTGATGCGCCGGAGGAACTCCGCCGTGCGCGGGTGCTTTGGGTTTTTGAAGAGCTGGTCAGGAGGCCCTTGCTCCACGATGACGCCCTTCTCCATGAAAATGATCTCGTCCGCTACAGAACGAGCAAAGCCCATCTCGTGCGTCACCACGAGCATGGTCATCCCGCTTTTGGCCAGCTCCACCATCACGGAGAGCACCTCTCCAATGAGCTCCGGATCGAGGGCGCTGGTGGGCTCATCGAACAGGATGAGCTTGGGATCCATGGCCAACGCCCGGGCAATGGAGACGCGCTGCTGTTGGCCTCCGGATAGCTCGGCCGGATAGGCCTTGGCCTTATCCGCTAGCCCCACCCGGGCCAACTCCCGCATGGCTCGCTCTGTGGCTTCCTTTTTGGTGAGGCGCTTGACGCGCATGAGCCCGAGCCGCACATTGTCCAAAGCCGAAAGATGCGTGAAGAGGTTGAAATCCTGAAAGACAAAGCCGATCTGAGCGCGAATCCTGTTGATGTCCACACGAGATGAGGTGATCTCCACGTCCTCCAGGAACACACGGCCGCGGTCGGGCTCGGTGAGCCTGTTTATGCACCGAAGAAGCGTGGACTTCCCGGTGCCCGAGGGACCGATGATCACCTTGGTCTCGCCTTTCTCCAAAGAGAAAGAGACACCACACAGAACCTCTTCTTTGCCATAACGCTTATGCAGGTCCTCGACTTCCAACAGCACTGGTTACCTCCGCGCCTCCAACCCTGGGATGCGCACCTTTTTTTCCAGGGTCCCCAGGGCGAACAGGCCGGCATAGGTGAGGCCCAAAAAGAGCAGGGCCACGGTGATGTACGCCGGCAGCGTCAACGGCATATCCCGGCTTCCCAGGTAGCGGGCTTGCCGCATCACCTCCACCACGCCCACCGCGTAGGCCAAGGTCGTGTCCTTTAGGACCACAGCGAACTCATTTCCCCAGCCCGCCAAAGAAAGCCGCAGGGCTTGGGGCAGAAGGACATAGCGCACGGCCTGGAGCTTGGAGAGGCCCAAAGCCCGGGCAGCAAGCATCTGTCCTGCGGGCACGGCCTGCAGCGCGCCTCGGAAAATCTGGGCTTGATAGGCGGAGGAGCGAAGCCCCAGGGCCAGCACTGCCGCCGTAAACGGCGAGATGCGCACCCCAAATTGAGATGGGCCAAACCAGAGGAGCAGGAGCAGGAGGATCTCCGGGATACTGCGGAAAACCCAACAGTAGAGGGACGCCAAGATTCGGAGGGGCCTGGGGCCGTAGACTTCAAGCACAGCGAAGATCAGCCCCAGCCCCAAACCCAGGGAGAGAAGGCCGCCCAAGAGGGCAAGGTTTACGGAAAGTCCTTGGAGGAGGACCGGCAGGGACGCCCCGACTCTTAGCCAGTGCTCGAGGGCCAAAGGAAGGGGGAGGCCTCACCCGGCCTCCCCCGCCCGCTTCACCTGCTCAGCTCCTGGGCCTTGGCGGCCAAGCACGCCGCGTACCGAATGGGATCCCGCTCCACGGTCAGGATGGAGATACAGGCCTCCCAGGCCGCCTCGATCACCTCCAGGGGGTGACCAAAATAGGCAGCCACGAGGTTGTCCCAGGCCCCGGTGTCCCGCAGCTTCTTCAGGCCCCGCTCGATCCGGGGCAGGATCCTCTTGGGATCCCCCTTGGCCACCAGGAAACCAAACTCCTCGTAGGTCTTGATTATGCCGGCAATCACGAGTTTTCCAGGATATTGGCGCACAGCCTGCTCGGAGGGCGCCTGGTCCTGGATCACCGCATCCAGGCGACCCGCCAAAAGGTCCATGACCGCTTCCGGATATGCTTCGTAGAGAATGAGCTCCACCGCCACGCCTTTGGCCAGGAGGTTATCTTCCACCCAAAGGGCGCCGGTGGTGCCGCGTTGGGCCCCCACTTTCCTCTTGGGCATAAGGGCCGTGACGATGTTGAACCCGGAGTCCACCCGCACGAGCACCGCCTGGTCGGACACCCAATAGGGGGAGGAGAAGTCCACGACCTGCGCGCGCTCCGCGGTGATGGTGAAGCCGGAGGCCCCGATGTCCAGCAGGCCGGCGATCACCGCGGGAATGATGGAGTCAAAGGCGATATCTTGGATCTCAATTTCGTAGCCCTCAAGGACAGCGATCATCCTCATCACGTCCAGATCGAAACCTAGATAGTGACCCTTGGCGGAAACCCACTCAAACGGAGGCCAGGCCATGTCCGAACCCACGATGAACTTCTCCGTAGCCAGGCCAGCCCACGCCAGAAGGACCGCCCCTGCAACCAGCCATATCCTGCGCATCCTGCGCCACCTCCCAGGAATGAAACTCAAACCAGAATATACGACGCCGGCATCTTCCCGGTCAAGAGGCACGGCGGGTAGGCGCGGATATAATTCCGGGCTTGGTTAGGAGGCCGCGTGAAACCCGTGGCGGTCATTGGCCATCAAGGCGCCGGCAAAACCGCGCTCATTTGCCAACTGCTCCCGATCCTGCGCGCCAGAGGCTATCGTGTCGGCACGGTGAAGCATGTGGGACCCGAGGTGGAACCCGACACCCCGGGAAAGGACACGTTTCGCCACAGGGAGGCCGGTGCCGAACGCGTCCTCCTCTATTCGCCGCGCCTGGCTGCCCTCTTTTGGGATCACCCAGGAAACCCCGTGGAGGAGTACATCGCCCGCTACATGAATGATGTGGATCTCGTGATCCTGGAAGGGTTCAAGAGCTCCGCCTTTCCCAAGATCGAGGTCTACCGAAGCGGCGAGCCTCTGGCGGGAAGAATCCCGGTGCTTGCGGTGGTCACGGATCGACCGGCACGGGTGCCCGACGGAACCCCTGTCCTTCCGCCCGACCCGGAGCTCGTGGCGGACTTCATCGAGTCCGAACTTCTGGCGGCCTAATCAACCCCATGATCCTCAAGGACGCCCATCTTTTCCTTGTGAGCTCGGCCGTGGGGAGTTTTGCTGGCAGCTTCCCAGGGCTTTACTTCAACCTCTACCTCAAGGACTTGGGATACGGCCAGGATTGGATTGGTCTTCTGACCGCGGTTTCCTCCCTGGTGGTGGTGGCTGCGGCTTTGCCCCTGGGGATGAGCGCCGGGGCCTTCGGCTACAAACGCCTCCTCCTTTTGGGCATGGGGTTGCAAGCGGGTGGAATGCTGTTGCCGGCCGTGTTCCCCGTCCCAAGCTGGTTGGTCACGGCGGCTGTGGTGGGTGGTTTAGGCGGAGCCATGGGGTCCGTGGTGGGTGGGCCGCTGCTGGCCCAGCTCTCCGATAGCAAAACCCGCGCCAACTTGTTTGGACTGCAGGCGGGCGTGTCCGTGCTGGCCAGCATGGCCGGCTCCGCCCTGGCCGGGATTCTGCCCAGCCTCTACGCCTCTTTCTTCGACCTCCCACCCCAAGGCCCGGAGGCCTATCGGGCGGTCATCCTCACCGGCTTCCTCCTGTACCTGGCCGCCTTCGCCCCCCTGTGGGGGTTGTCCAGCGAGACAACCTCTCCCGCCCTGTCATTTGGGGGATTCCAGCGCTACCGCCGCTTCGCGTGGAATTTGGCCGCGATCAACGGCCTCATTGGGCTGGGAGCAGGGTTGATCATCCCCTTTGTGAACCTGTTCTTTCGCTTACGTTTCTCTTTGCCTGATCACCTGCTGGGATTGGTGTTCGCCTTGAACTCCCTGCTCATTGGCCTTGGAAACCTAGCTTCGCCCCTTCTGGCCCACCGATTCGGGCGAATCAAAGTGGTGGTGGCCTGCCAAGCCCTGTCCCTGCCGTTTTTCTTCCTCTGGGGCTACGTTCCTATGCCTTCCCTGTCCATCCTCGGTTACCTGGTGCGCACAAGCCTCATGAACCTCGCTGGTCCCATGTTCTCCGTGACAGTGATGGAGGCGGTTCCCGCGGAGCTACGAAGTGGCGCCTCCGCGGTGAACCTGGTGTTCTGGCAGGGCGGGTGGGCCTTGGGAGCCCTGATCTCCGGGTTCGTGCAGGTGCGCTGGGGGTTCGCCCCTCTTTTTCCCGCCACCGTGGCCCTCTACGCGCTCGCCATCGCCATCACCTGGCGTGTTTTTCGGGAAGCCTCATGAGATCTGGACTTTTCCTCATCATAACCCTGCTCTTTTTGGGGCTCGCCGGCTTGCCCCCCGGCCCGCTGGCTAGCCCGCCAAAGAGGCTTCTCATCCTGGGACTCCCCGCGCTAGGGCCCAGTTGGCTGGAGAAGGACGGCCAGAGGATCCCTGCCGGCTGCGGTCCGGAGGCCGCCCGCCTCCTCCTTTGGTATTGGGACTTGCGTCTCGGTATGGATCTCGTTCGCAGCGACCCCCACGGAGCTCTGGCGGCCCTCCACTCCCTGATGGGCACGGTCACCGTGCACTGGGAGGGCATGGATCAGGGGCTGACCTGGCCCTGGCGGTTCGCCCACGGGCTTGAGGCCTACCTACGCCCTCACTTGCCCACCGTGGGCGTGCGCACCATAAGCGCTCCTCTGGGGGAGATCTTCCACAAAGCGATGGAGCTTCTTGGGCAAGGAAACCCTCCGGTCCTCCTTTTCGACTGGGCGGGTCGGGGCGGCATTTTCCCCAACCACTACGCCCTTGTGGTGGGCTATGACCGCGGAACGGGGGAGCTTGTGGTCAACCCTGGCTGGGGGTATGCCTTCCAAACCGTGCCCCTCACGGATCCCGCGGTGGGCCCGGCGCAGCTTTTCTGGCTGGAGGGCCCGGCCTGGCCCCCGCCGCCCGGCCCCTCCGCCCCTCTTGCCGCCGAGTGTCCAGCGGTGCGCAGCTACGGAAAAGAAGGGCTGCCCGTGCCCTGGTGTGGAGCCAGCCGGGCGGAGGGTCTAGGCCCCAAGCTGGTCCTTCTCGTTTGGGATTAGCTCGGGGATCTCCGCGATCCGGCCGGCCAGGAGGAGCGCGGTCAGACGAGAAATGGCCTCCTCCACCTCCGGGCTCAATCCCTCCCCTAGCCCGCGGTCCTTGGGCTCCACCCCAATCACCACTACCTCAGGGGCCCCAGAAAGCGCAAGGAGAAGGGGCAGAGGAAGCCCATGGGTGGAGCCGAGCATGGTCGAGGTGTGAGCAAGAGGGAGACGGCGGATGCTCCCCGGAGGAAGCCCCATCTCCGCGGCATCCACCACCACCAAGAGCTCTGGTTTGAGCTTGGCCACTGCTCCGATGGCGTTTTCCCCGCTTGGGCTGGGGATTGCCACCCACCCCTGTGCCTGAAAACGCTGGGCCAGCAGAAATCCCAGGGCATCATCGCGCCCAAGGGGGTTCCCAATCCCCAGAAGGACCTTGGTCACAGGAGGTTTTCGCGCACGAAGGTGCGGAAGGGGTGGGCTAAGCTCTGCAGCTCTGCCAGGCGCAGGATGATGATGCGCCGGCCAGGCAGGGCCAGGATGCCCCGGTCCTTGAATTCCGAGAGGATGCGCACTGCGGTCTCCGTGGACACCCCAGCCATTTCCGCAAGCTCGCTGCGCGGCAGCTCCACACCGATGTCCAGTCCCGCGGGCGTCCTTTTGCCGAAGGCCCTGGCCAGCTCCAGGAGCACGCGGGCCAGGCGCTCCTTGGCCGAACGGGCGGTGATCTCCACCAGCTTGTCCCCGAAGGCCTTGAGCTCGCGGGAAAGCTTCTCGATCAGCCGCAGAGCCACATCGGGCTGCTTCTTAATAAAAGCCAGAAAATCCTCGCGGGCGATGAACATGAGCCGGGAGGGCTCCAAGGCCTTGGCATAGCAGGTGTAGGTCTCCCGATCAAACACGGTCTTTTCCCCCAGGATCTCGCCTGGCCCAAGGAGCTTGAGGATTTGGGAGTGGCCGGCCTTCACGCGCTTGGCAACCTTCACCTTCCCCTCGCACACGATGTACAGCCCGAACGCCGGCAGGCCTTCGTGGAAGATGAGCTCCCCGGCTTCCACGTGAATGGGCCGCATGAGGGAAGCGAGCTCCTGGCGCGCCGCCTCGGAAAGGCCGGAAAAAATATAGGTGCACGCATGGGGGCAGGCCTGACACAGGGCCTGAGCCTTAGTCGCTTGGACCTCCAGCTCCCACATGACGATAACGGTTGTACCGCGCGCGGAAGAGCTCGTCCAGGGGGAAGGACAGAAGCTCCTCCATATGGCGGCAGACGGCCTGGCGCACAGCCTCCACGGTGGCGGAGAAGTCCGCGTGGGCCCCACCGATGGGCTCAGGGATGAGCTCGTCGATCACCCCCAGTTCGTATAGGTCGCGGGCGGTGAGTTTGAGGGCCTCTGCGGCTTTCGGGGCCACCTTGGCGTCCTTCCAGAGGATGGAGGCCGCGCCCTCGGGAGAGATCACGGAATAGATGGCGTTTTCCAGCATAAGCACGCGGTCGGCCGCCGCCAGAGCCACAGCGCCGCCCGAGCCTCCCTCGCCCAGGATCACCGCCACGGTGGGCCCAGGATGCCGCAACATGGTCCAAATACAGGCGGAAATGGCACCAGCCACGTTATGAGCCTCCGCCTGCACCCCGGGATAGGCCCCGGGCGTGGTGATGAGGGTGAGCAAGGGGAGGCGCAACCGTCCGGCAACCTCCATGATGCGCTTGGCCTTCCAGTACCCGTGGGCGGAGGCCATGCCGAACCGGCTGGCCCGCTGCTCCTCGGGACTGGCGCCGCGGTGGTGGAAAAGAACTGCCAGAGGCCTCCCGGCCAATCGGGCCAAGCCGCCGCGCAGGGCCGGATCATCGCCCACCACCCGGTCGCCCCGGAGCTCATAGAAGGCCTCGCACAACGCCTCCACAAATGGCAGGCCACTTGGCCGATCAGGACGGCGGGCAAGTTGCACGCGCGCCCACGGCGAAAGCTCCACATACAACTGTTTACGTAGTTCGGCGATCTTCTTTTCCAAAACGGTGATCTCCTCGTGGAGATCGAGGCCGTCCTGCTCCGCCAGGCGCCGCAGTTCCGCGGCCTTCTCCTCCAAAACCTTAAGGCGCTCCTCGTCCGTCACGGCTCCCCCTCAGCACCGTCAACACCTTGCTCACCTCCTCCCGCAGTTTGGCCCTGGGCACGACTTGGTCCACAAGCCCGTGCTCCAACGCGAAGCGAGCGGTTTGGAACCCGGGGGGAAGACGCTCCCCCGTGGTCTGCTCTATGACCCGCGGACCAGCGAAACCGATGAGGGCTCCCTCCTCAGCGATGGTCACATCGGCCAAACTTCCCAAGGAGGCGAGGACGCCGCCCATGGAGGGGTAGGTGAGGACCGCGATGTACGGGACCCCGGCTTCGGCCAGAAGCTCCCGCCCCGCCACCACCTTCACCATCTGGAGAAGGGCGAGCACTCCCTCCTGAACCCGCGCTCCTCCTGAGGAGACCACGAACAAGAAGGGCAGGTCGTTTTGGGCGGCATGGGCCTGGGCCGTGTAAAGGGCCTGCCCTACCGCGACCCCCATGCTCCCCCCGATGAACCGGAAATCCAGGACAGCCAGGGTCACGCCATGGCCGGAGATCCGGGCCTCCCCCACCACCGCCGCCTCGCCCAGGCCCGTCTCTTGCCGGGCCCGGGCCAGGCGCTCCCGGTACGGCCGTTGGTCCACAAAACCAAGGGGATCCTCAGGCACGGCGGGAAGGGGCAAGTCCTGGAAGGTCTCGGGGTCCACCAGGGAGGCGATGCGTTCGCGGGCGGAGAGGAAGAAGTAGGCCCCGCAGCGGGGGCAGACATACTGATTTTCCTGGAGCTTGCGCTTGAAGATGAGCTCACCGCAGGCCTCGCAGCGCACCCAAAGGGGCTCACGCGGCCCGCTGACGTCCACCTCCACGTACTTCTCCCGCTTATTCTTGCGAATGGGCATGCTTCTCCTCCTGGGGTAGCACGAACCCTCCGGACAGGATCAGGCCCATGCCCTCCTCCACACTCAACGGGACCGGCTGCAGGCGCTCTTTGGGGACGAACAGGACCCACCCCGAGAGGGGGTTGGGCGCCGTGGGCAGATAAACCGCGCAGACCTCCTGCCCCACCGCCCCGCCCACTTTCTCCACCTTATCCGCGGTGAGCACGCCCAAAACATAGCTGCCGGGCTGGGGAAATTCCACCAACACCATGTGTCCCTGGGGAGAGGCCTCGGGGCGAAGGACGAGGTGTGCTAGTTGCCGCGTGGCCCAATACAGTTTACGCACGAGGGGGATGCGCAGGAACGCGGCCTCCGCGGCCTGAACCAGCCGGCGTCCCAGCCAGTGCCGGGCCACCGCGCCCACCACCAGCACCACCGCCAGGCTCACCATCACCTCCAACCCCGGGATGTAAAACCCAAGGGAGCGCCGCATGAGCTGGGCAACGGGGGTGTGGGGGCCAAACACGCTGTAGGCCAAGCGATAGATGAGCCACAGCACATACCCGGTGAGGGTGAGGGGAAGGAGCACCACCAGCCCGGTCAAAAGGCAATCCTTGAGACCTCGCAGCAAGCGCACTTTGACCACCCTCCTGATTTGTACGCTCTTCACGGGCCGCGGGCAAAGTCTAAGTTGAAGGCCGTTCTGGCCCGAGTATTATGGAGCCCGGTTTCGAGCACGGTGTATGTCCGGAGGTGGTAAAGTGAAATGGGTTCAGCCTGACCCAAAGAGGGAGAACTGGTACTGGCCAACCGAGGCGCTGAAAGCTCGCGCCTGGGTCGCCGATCCCAGGATTTACGAGGAGGCCGCTGCAGATCCCGTGGCCTTTTGGGCCAAACGCGCCGAGGAAATCGCGTGGTTCCAGAAATGGTCGGAGACCTATGTGGATGAGCCCTATGCCTACAAGTGGTTTGTAGGCGGAAAGCTCAACCTTTCCTACAACTCCATTGATCGTCATGTGGAGGCCGGCAAGGGCCACAAGGTGGCGCTCATCTGGGAGCCGGAGCCCCCGCAAGAACCCAATCGCATCCTGACCTACAAGGATCTTCTGGTAGAGGTCTCCAAGCTGGCCAACGCCCTCAAGCGCCTGGGCATCAAGAAGGGCGACCGGGTGGGGATTTATCTCCCCATGGTTCCCGAGGCCGTGATCGCCATGCAGGCCTGCGTGCGCATTGGCGCCGTACACACCGTGGTGTTCTCCGCGTTCTCCGCGGAGTCCCTGCGTGACCGGCTCCTGGACTCCGGAGCGCGCCTTTTGCTCACGGCCGACGGGTACTATCGGCGCGGGAAACTCATCGACCTCAAGACCCAAGCCGATCAAGCCCTCACGGGAACCAGGGTGGAAAAGGTCATCGTGGTGCGGCGCACCGGCCAGCCCGTCCCCCTGAACCCTGGCCGGGATCTGTGGTACCACGAGCTGGTGAAGGGCGAAAAAGACTACTGCCCGGCCGAGCCCTTGGATAGCGAGGACATGGCCTTCATCCTCTACACCTCAGGCACCACGGGCAAGCCCAAGGGCGTCGTGCACACCACCGGCGGTTACGCCGTACAGGTTTACACCACAGCCAAATGGGACTTCAACCTCCACGAGGATGATGTGCATTTCTGCACGGCCGACGTGGGCTGGATCACCGGCCACTCCTATGTCAACTATGGCCCCCTCATGAACGGGGTGGCCACCGTGGTTTACGAGGGCTCCCCGGACTACCCCGATTTCGGGCGCATGTGGCAGATCGTGGCCAAGCACAAGGTGACCGTGTACTACACCGCGCCCACGGCCATCCGCATGCACGTGAAGTGGGGCGACGAGTGGCCCAAGAAACAGGACCTCTCCACGCTGCGCGTCCTGGGCACGGTGGGCGAGCCCATCAACGAGGAGGCCTGGCTTTGGTACTTCAAGCTCATCGGCGGGGAGCGCTGCCCCATCATTGACACCTGGTGGCAGACGGAGACCGGGGCCACCTGCGTGCAGGCCTTGCCGGGCATCGGTCCGTTCATCCCCACCGTGGCCGGCCGGCCCTTCCCAGGGATACGGGCCCGGATCGTGGACGCGGGAGGCACACCGGTCAGGGCGGGCGAGGGGGGGTACCTCGTGATCGAGCCCCCGTTCCCGCCGGCCCTCACCCGCGGCCTTTACGGTGACCCCGAGAAGTTCAAGGCCACCTACTTCGGGGAGTTCGGGCCGAGGCTGTACTTCACCAAGGACGGGGCCCGCATGGACGAGATGGGCAATGTGCGCGTCACCGGCCGCGTGGACGACGTGATGAATGTGGCTGGGCACCGCCTGGCCACCGCCGAGGTGGAGGACGCCCTCTCCCAGCACCCCCTGGTGTCCGAGGTGGCTGTGGTGTCCCAGCCGGACGAGATCAAGGGCGAGGTGCCTGTGGCCTTCGTGCTCCTCAAAGCCGGGGCCAGCCCCTCGGAGGACCTGAAGAAGGAGCTCATCAAAACCGTGGACAAATACATCGGCCCCACGGCCCGTCCGGCCGCGATCTACTTTGTGGAGGACGTGCCCAAGACCCGCTCGGGGAAGATCATGCGCCGGATCCTCAAGGCCCTCGTGCGGGGCGAGCCGGTGGGCGACATCACCACCCTGCGCAACCCCGAGTGCGTGGAGGAGCTCAAGAAGACCGTGGGGTACAAGGGATAGCGCCCCATGGCCCACGCATCCACGCAGGACCGGCGGCGGCAGGGCCTGCCCCGGTGGGTGATCCCCGGGGCGGGGTTCGTCCTCGCCCTCATGGGGGGCGTGTCCTACGCCTGGGGCTCGTTCGTGGTCCCCCTCACCACGAAGTTCAGGTGGACCACGGCCGAGGCCACGCTCCCGTTCACGGTGTTCATGGTGGTGTTTGCCCTGGGCATGGTGCCCGCCGGGCGGCTGCAGGACCGCTATGGCCCCCGGCGGGTCGCCCTCGCCGGGGCCGGGGTGTTCCTCCTTGCCTACGGGCTGGCGGCCCTGGTCGGCCGCATCGCACACCCCCTGTGGCTCGTGGGAAGCTACGGGCTCCTGGGGGGAACGGGTTGCGCCCTCACCTACGCCTGCGTGGCCCCCCCGGCCCGCAAGTGGTTCCCGGACCGCCCGGGGTTTGCCATCTCCCTCGGGGTAGCGGGGTTTGGGCTCGCCGCGGTCCTCTTCTCCCCCCTCAAGGCCGACCTCCTCATCCCCTCCTGGGGGGTCGAGGGGACGCTCCTGTTCCTCGGGCTCCTCGTGGCCGGGTTGAGCGCCCTGGCCGCCCTCGTCCTCCGCAACCCGCCCCCGGGGTGGACGCCACCTCGGCGGGGCTCCGGCCCGGCGCGGCCGACAGTGAGCAGCCCGAGGGGGGACGTCCCTCCCCGGGAGCTCCTCCGCAGCCTCCTGTTCTACATGATCTGGGGGACCTTCGCCCTCGTCATGGTCGGGGGGCTGATGGCCATTGGGTTGATCAAGCCCTACGGGCAGCTTGCCCTGGGGCTCCCGGCCGGGCAAGCGGCGTGGGCGATGTCGCTCTTTTCCCTCGTCAACGGGCTTGGGCGGCCACTGGCCGGCTACCTGGGGGACCGGTTCGGCCCCCTCCGGGTGATGGTGGCGACTTTCTCCATCCAGACCGCGGTGTTCCTGGCCTTCCCCGCCGTGGCGGTGGCCCTGGCCCCCTACTACCTGGCCTCTGCCATCCTGGGGTGGGGGTACGCGGTGACCCTGGCCCTGTTCCCCGCCGTTACAGCGTGGTGCTTTGGCCCCAAGAACCTTGGGATGAACTACGGCCTGGTCTTCACCGCCTTCGGGGTGGGAGCGTTGGGATCGGTGATCGGCTCATGGCTCTTTGATGCGACCGGGAGCTACACCCCGGCGTTCCTCCTTGCGGGGGGAACGACCGGGCTCGGGCTTCTCCTGGCCGTGGCCCTCAAGCGGGGCTACAAGCTCCCATAGGAAGGTTCCATGCGTGTAGGGAAGGCACCTCCTTCCCAAGGATGGCAGCAATGGTCCCGATGAAACGTAGCGTGGTTGGTGTCGGCTCGCTCGGCAGATTGGGAGGCCTCGGCCGCTGGACGTACGTGGGACTGGGGTTTCTCATCAACGTGTGCGCGGGGGCGGTGTACGCCTACAGCCTGTTCCGCAAGCCCTTGGAGGAGCTGTGGGCACTCACCGCCACCCTGAGCGGGCTTCCGTTCGTGGTGTTCTTGGCGGTGTTCGCGGTGACCATGGCCCTGGCCGGGGGCCTGTTGGACTCCTGGGGGCCGCGGCGGGTGGGCCTCCTGGGCGGGATCCTGGTGGGGTTGGGCTGGATCCTCGCCGGCTTTTCCCAGGACATCGGACTTCTCACGTTCTTTTACGGGGTCCTGGCTGGGGCCGGCGTGGGCCTGGTGTACGGCTGCCCCATCGCTGTGGCCAGCACCTGGTTTCCGGAGCGGCGCGGCCTGGCCGTGGGGCTCACCGTGATGGGCTTCGGCGCCTCCCCCCTTATCACTGCGCCCCTCCTGAGCCTCTTGATCGCCAGTTTTGGGCCGCTGCGCACGTTCACCACCCTTGGGGTGGTCTTCCTGTTCATGCTGGTGGTGTTGGTCCTGCCCTTGCGCTATCCGCCCCAGGGATGGGCATCGCCCGCCAAACAAGGTCCGGCTAAACGCGCTGGCCTGGACTTAGAGCCTCGGGAGGTGCTGCGTGCCCCAACCTTCTATGCGTTGTGGACAACATTTGCTTTGGGGTGCCTGGCCGGCCTCCTGGCCATTGGCATTGCCGCCCCGTTTGGTCAGGAGGTGGTGGGCCTTTCCGGCCCCCTGGCCGCTTTGGCTGTTTCTGTTTTTGCCGTCTTCAACGCAGCTGGCCGGCCCCTGTTTGGCTGGCTCACGGACCGCCTGACCCCCCGGTATGCTGCCGCGCTCTCCTTCAGTCTGATCCTCCTTGCCGCCCTGCCCCTGGGGCTTTTTGGCCGCAGCAACCTCGGCCTGTACTTCTTGGGCTTCAGCCTCCTGTGGCTGAACCTGGGTGGTTGGCTGGCCATCGCCCCCACGGCCACCGCGGCCTTCTTCGGCCTCAAGAACTATGGCCGTAACTACGGGCTGGTGTACACGGCCTACGGCGTGGGAGCCATCGCGGGCAACGTCCTCTCCGGAATGCTGCGGGACCTGACCGGAGAGTACCTGTTCGTGTTCCTGCCCGTGGCTGGGCTGGCGGCGTTGGGGCTGGGATTGGCCCTGGTGGGCTTACGTTCCCCCTCGCCCAAAAAGGCTTGAGAGGGCCGGCAAAACCCCGTCTTTGCCCACGGCCGTGGCTCCCTGAGCCAGCAAGGCTTGGACAAGCTTTGTGGCCTGGCCACCGGTGAAATCCCGCGCGCATGTGCCCTCTGGGTCCACCAGGAACACCGGTTTTCCCGGGCCCTGGGCGACCAAGGCCTCCAGGGCCCGGAGGTTCCCTGGACCGAACCACACCGGCCCCACCACCACCGCCTGCGCCTCGTGCAGGCCACGACAAAGCTCCGCATAGGCTGCATCGGAAATTGGGGAGAACGGGGCCTCCGTGATCACCGGGATTCCCAGGGCTTGCGCCACCTGGTAGTCGGAGTCCAACGGGGACACCACCCCCAGCCTGACCTCGAACTCCGTGGCCAAAAGGGGAAGCAGGTCCTCCACGCTTCCGCCGCCCCCCACCACCACCACCCGCCCCCGTTTCGGCGCGGAACGCCGGGGCTTGAGCAAAAAATGCACGTGGACCAGGCCCGTGAGGGGATGGGTGCGCACCACGGCCTCCACGCCGAACACCTCGTGCAAAAGCAGGGGGTTGAGGACGTCCGCTGGGGGGCCGCAGGCCCGGACTCGGCCGCGATGGAGGAGAGCCAAGCGGTGGGCGAAAGCTGCGGCCAGGTTCAAATCGTGCATGGCCAGGACGACCGTGCTCCCGTCCTCCGCGTACCTGGCGATGAGCTGCATGAGCTCGAGCTGGTGGGCCACATCCAGATGGGCCGTGGGTTCGTCCAGAAGGAGGATCTTCGGCTCCTGAGCAAAGGCCATGGCCAAAAGGGCCCGCTGTCGTTCCCCACCAGAGAGTTCGGACCAGCGCCGCTGGGCCAAACTGGCGAGCCCTGTGAGGGCCAGGGCCCGCTCCACCGCGGCCTGGTCCACCCGGCGGAAGCCCTGCACCCGACCCACATGAGGAATGCGTCCAAGCTCCACGAGCTCGCGCACCGCCAGGTCAAAGCTGGGCTGGGTGCCTTGCTCCACCATGGCCAATTTCCTTGCTCGTTCGCGGGGGGACATGCTCCATACGCTTTGAAAATCCAAATAGATTGCGCCCTTCTTTGGGCGAAGGGCCCCGGATATGGCCCGAAGAAGCGTGCTTTTCCCAGCCCCATTGGGCCCCACCAGGGCCAGGATTGTCCCCTCCTGCACCTCCAGGTCCACGTCCACGAGGACCGGCTCAGTGGAATAGGCCCAGGACACGCCGCGCACCGAGATCCTCATGGTCGTGGACTCATGCGGGACCAAAGGAGATAAAGGAAGAAGGGCGCGCCCAAAATGGCGGTGACGATGCCCAAGGGGAGCTCTGTGGGGGGTCGGACGGCCCGCGCCGCGGCGTCCGCCCAAACCAACAGCGTTCCGCCCAGCAAGGCCGCGGCGGGCAGCACCACCCGGTGATCCGGGCCGAAGGCCAAGCGCGCCATGTGAGGCACCACCAGGCCCACGAAGGCCACCACCCCGCAAAAGGCCACGCTGATGGAGGCCAGCACCGTGCTCACGGCGATAAGCACGCGCCTGGCCCGTTGGGGATCCACGCCCAGATGCAGGGCCCCCTCTTCGCCCAGGCCCAGGGCGTTCAGATCCCGGGCCCAAAGGAGGAGGAGGCCCAAGGCCAGGAAAACGGTGGGCCCCAGCACCTTTAGCTCCGGCCAAGAGACCCGCGCCAAGCTCCCCAGGCTCCAAAACAGGAATTCTTCCGCACGACGCGGCCCTGGGCTGCCCAGAAGAAGGAAGCTGGTGAGCGCGGAGAACACTGCGGCCACGGCGAGGCCAGCGAGGATCAGCCCCAATTCCCGGCGGCGCGCCCCCAGCCGCCACACAAGAAGGACAGCGATGGTACCACCCAGGAAAGCTGCGGCGGGCCGGGCCCCCCCAGCACGCAGGCCAAACGTCAAGGCCACGACCACGCCAGCGGCGGCGCCGTTGGCCACACCAAGGAGGTAGGGATCAGCCAAGGGGTTGCGGAACACCCCTTGCAACACAGCCCCGGCCAAGCCCAAACCCGCGCCCACCACCAGCCCCGCCAGCATCCTGGGCGCCCGCAGCTCCCGCAGGATCCGGCCCTCCACCCCGTCCCCAAAGATGAGCAGGTGCGGAACCTCAATCATTGGGATCCGGACAGGGCCAATCCCCAGGGTCAGGACGGCACTGATCAGCAGGGCAAGGCCAAGGAGGGCGAAAGAGGCGGCCCTCATGGGCCAAAAGCCCCGGGATGCAGCGCCCTGACCAGGAGCTCCAGCGCCCGCACCAGCCTGGTGGACACCACCCACGCAGCGGGGATCCCCACCACGTTCTTGTCCCGCACAGCGCGGAGGCCCCCCAGAAGAGGGCTGGCCCAAAAGTTCTGGACCTGAGCGGGATCGGTGAACACCACTTCTGGATCACGGCGGAGGAGCTCCTCCACGCTCACCTGGGGGTAGCCCATCACCTCCCCGAACACGTTTTCTCCCCCGGCCCGCAGCAAAAGCTCGTGCTCAGGGGTCCCCTGTCCCGCGGCAAAGGGTGGGCCGTCTGGAGTCAAAAGGTACAGGAAAGCCGCGCTCCTTCTCGGCCGGCCTAAGACCTTGGCCTCCCAGGCCGCGATCTGCTGGGCCAGCTCCCCCACCAGGGCCTCGGCCCTCTCCCCGGCCCCCACGGCCCGGCCCACAAGCACGATCACGGAAAACACATCGGAAACCCCGCGGAGCCAGCCCTCTGGCCCGCCCCCGGTCACCACGGTGATCCCCAGGCCTTCCAGTCGCTCCCGCACCTCGCCCCAGGCCCCCAGGACCAGGTCGGGCTCCAGGGCCAAGATCACCTCCAACGAGGGGAAGAAGGACGGACCGATGCGCGGTACCTCTGCCAGCTCCGCGGGAAGCCCAGGGGCCTCGCTCACCCCCACAAGGCGCGCATGGAGCCCCAGATCCACCAGGATTTCCGCATATAGGGGGACCCCGGCCACCACGATGCGCTGTGGCTCCTGTGGGATGAGGATGACGCGCCCCCGGTCATCCACAACCTCCACAGGGAAGGCTGCCCCCAAACCGCTAACCAAAAGAAGAAGAGAAATGAGGATGCGCATATGTTCCTCCTAGCTTGCCCCAGTTTGAACCTCGCAGGCGGTGACCGTGTTCCAAAGGAGCATGGCCACGGTCATCGGGCCCACACCGCCTGGAACAGGGGTGATGGCCGCCACTTTCTCCACCAAGGCCTCGAAGTCCGTGTCGCCCACCAGCCGGAATCCCGCCTTTTTCGTGGGATCAGGGACGCGGTTCACCCCCACATCGATGACCACCGCCCCTTCCCGCACCATGTCCGCGGTGATGGCCCGCGGTGCGCCCATGGCCACGATCAAGATGTCCGCCTGACGCGTGAAGTACGCGAGGTTGGGGGTCCCGGTGTGGCATACGGTGACCGTGGCATTAGCTCCGGCTTTCTTCTGGATGAGGATGGCAAAAAGTGGCTTTCCGTTGATGTTGCTGCGGCCACAGATCACCACGTGCCGGCCTTCCGGGGAATAGCCGCTACGCCGAAGAATCTGCCAAACACCATGGGGAGTACACGGGAGAAGATAGGGCTCGCCAATGAGAAGCCTTCCCACGTTCACGGGATGGAAGCAGTCCACATCTTTTTGGGGATCGATGGCCTCGATGACCTTGCGGGGGGCGATGTGGGGGGGGAGAGGGAGCTGGACGATGATCCCATGGAATTTGGGGTCGGCGTTCAACCGCCGGATCTCCTCCAGCAGCCGGGCCTCGGGCGTATCCTCAGGAAACACCCTGGTCTCCGAGTAAATCCCCATGTCCTGGGAGCTTTTCTCCTTCTGCTTCATGTAGGAAACAGAGGCTGGGTCTTCGCCCACGCGCACCATGGCCAGGCCAGGGGACACGCCCCGTTCTTTGAGGCGCTGGATGCGCTCCCGCAGCTCCGCATAAACTTGGGCCGCAATTTCCTGGCCAGAAACGATTTTTGCTGCCATTTCCCCCCCTGCGCTATTATACGGCCATGAGGGAGTGGCGGCGCACTTTGCTTCCGCGCATTGCCGAAAGCAAAGAAAGGCTCCACGGCATTTCCCCGCCGAGCTGGCACGAAAAAGCGGCGCTATCTTGTCTGGTTCCACTTTGGTTTTGGAGTTCCTGGGCCAGCCATATCGCCTGACACCGGACCTCTCCCTTCTTGCCCCGGATGGATCGCCTGCCCCGGAGGAAGTACAAGCCCTGGTGTTCGATTACCTGGTCCACACCCGAGGGGCCGAGCCCCAAGGGAGGTGGCTGGGATTCCGTGAGCTTCCCCACGGCACTTTTTACGCCCGCACCTTTCAAAGCTACAGTGGCGATGAGCTTGTGCGCAGGCTGGATCAGGGGAAGTTTCGGAAGGCCGCGGAGCGAGCTGGCGGCGTGCCCATCCCTTTGGGCCACGCAGGCTACGCCTTTCGCCCCCTGCCCCTGTTGGGCCTGGCCGTGGTGTGGTGGGAGGGGGAGGAGGGCCTCCCGCCCCAGGCCACGGTTCTGTTCGATGTGAACGCCGCGGAGCTTTTGCCCACGGAGGGGCTGGCCATCGTGGGGAGGCTTCTGTGCCGAAGGTTGATCAAGCTCGCGGAAGAGGGCTGAAGGTCGCGGTGGCTGGGAAGGGCGGGGTGGGCAAGACCACGGTGGCCGCCCTTCTCAT
>CAYSAN010000006.1:3294-81864 GCA_964429165.1 uncultured Thermotogaceae bacterium | reverse complement strand
GGCGACACCAGCCCGAGGCTGGACGAGGACGTAGCGATGGTCCGCTACCCAGACAAGCCCACGCCGGGAGGGCGGGGTGGACATCGCAGCGGTGGTCCTCCCCTCCCTCGCGGGCGAGGAGCTAGCGAACGTACGCCGCCTGGCCGACGCGCTGGCTGCGTAGATCAGGTGCGAAGGGACGAGAATGTCCCCGTTCTTGGACAACAACAGAGGCCAAGCGGCGTTCCTGATCTGGAGGCAGGTCTTGAACGGCCAGACGGTGGTCGTGTGGAGTTGCATTGAGAGGAGAAGCCTGCGGCGCGACGGCCCGGAGCGGCTAACGGAGGAGGAAAAGGTCGAGCTCGTGAGAGGGATGCTTCTCTTTGGCCCCGAGCTTCCCCAGTACGAGTACGCCAACGGCCATTATCACCTGAGAAGCGAGGGGTGGTCGAACCAGACGTACGTCACTGGTGCCGTGGCAATGGGGGAACACTAGGTGGCCCAGGACACCTCGGCGCACATCCAGCTGGTAAGCCCTACCTAGCCGGAAGAAGACCCCGGTAGCGAAGGGAAAAGTTCCGACAGCGACGCCGACGGACAAATGGTACGGTGGGCGCAAGGGGTGAACGACGGTCTGGCTTGGAGGCCATCGGCACGGACCAGGGCTGCGGCGTCCCCGACCGCAGTGACAGGTTTCCTGAGTGTCTGACCGATTTGCAGCGAATCTTATACCCGTGGACCTGCTGGCGAGACGGACGTTCCGCTCCATTCCCCTGGGCTCCCCACATCGGTTCAACTCCTCCCCGGGCCCCTTGGCCGCCGGCCCCTTGCGCCCCCACCTCTCCAGAAGAAAAACTGGCAATACGCCTGGTGCGGCAGAGGGGGGGATTCCCCTTACAAGTCAAGCCCTGCTCGATTCAGTCTGGCTAGACCCAGGCAGGAAATCGCCAAACGCCCTTCCTCCCAGGCCTGCACGGTTTCCGGGGGGAGGCCGCACCGGGCGGCAAGTTCCTCCTGGGAGAGGCCAGCGGCTGCGCGCCTTGCCCGCAGCCGCTCCTTCAGCGCCAGCCGCACCGCTTGTGCCCTCGCCCTCTCTATTTCCAGAAACTTTGGGTCCGCAAGGGACCGAAGGTAATCCCAGGGGAAGTCCAAGGAAGCCGCCCCTTGCCTGACGACAAGGCGCCACGGGTCCACACTGACCTCCTTGGGCATCCCCGGATCCACCTCAAGCGCATGCCAACTCACGAAGCCCTTCGCACCATCGGTGAAAGTCAGGAGTATTCCATTCGCAAGGTGCGTGGCAGACTGGATCATGGTCACCTCTCCTGAATGACCGCGCTCGCTTTCTGTTCGTGCGCGGAGGCCCAGATTGCTCGCAGCATGGTTTTCACCTTAGCGAAGGCTGCGGCTATCTGCTCCTGCTCCTGTTCTGATATGGGCTCCAACGCGGACCCCTCACCGAGTTCGATTCGGACTTCCCGTTGGCCGATGGTCACGTGGGCGTGCGGCGGGGAATCGAGGTGCTCCTTCACGTAGATTCGAAATGTTACATCGCCTTCCCGCACGACTCGGGTCAGCGGCCCCCGAGAAGGAAGCGGGCCGGTGAGGTGGGCGGGCGCCCGCTGCTCCTCCGGCTTGGGTGGTGCCCCCGCCATCTCCTGCAACTGGGCAAGGGCCCAGAAACCTAAACTAATTCCAGAAAGGATCGTGACCGCAGTCCCACTTGGCGAGGATGCGCCCAGCGTACTGATGCCGCCCAAAGCCAAGGCGTTGTTGAGCACATGGAAGCCTATGGCCGGATAGAGGCTCCCCGTCCAGACCACAAGGTAGGCAAGCCAGACCCCGGTGGGGAACACCGCAAGCATGTGCAGGGGATCGATGTGGGCGAGGGCAAATAAGAGGGAGGTAAGAAGCACAGCGCCACCGGTGGAAAAACGCGAGCGGAACGCCGCAAAGATATAGCCCCTGAACGCGAGCTCCTCCACAATCCCAGTCATGAGCGTTATCGAGATGAAGAACACCAGAAAAGCGAAGGAATCGACGGTGAAGACGCTGAAAAACTTGACTAACTCCTCTGCTAAATCGCGCATGCCTCGGGGAAAAATCAGCGCCAACAGGCTCTCCCAAGCTACGCTGACCCCTAAACCGCCGACGATGCCCCACAGGTGGGCTCGTGGGGGGATGGGGCGGAAGGGGGCCACTGCTTCCCAACTCACCTGGGTGCGGCCCACATACCAGAAAAAGAGGGCCAGACCAGCAAGGTCACTCGCCAAGAGACCAAGGGCCGCCGCAATGGCCACCGCGGCCATACCTCTTTCCGCTGCCACTCCAAGAAAGCCCATCCCTACCACGGTGATGACCAAGGAAAAAGACATGACGATGAAAATGAGGAGAAGAAAGATAAAACCCTGCCGCAGCGTTGGGGCCTTGGGAGGAGCCACCTCACCTGCTCCCTGCTCCATCTTCCGTCTTGATCTTACTTCGGCTCGTTTTCCCTGTCAATTCCTGAACGACCCTCCCATAACGGTGGACCGAAACCGTTTTTCACATCCCTGATGGGGTGATCCCGCGGGAAGGGCAGAGGGGCAAATCGTGCGGTAGGCGAAACTGGTTATGAAGGAAGGTGTAGCGGAGAAACGGGGGTTCCGGATCCCTGCCGTGGCCTTACGGAGATTGCCGCGACGGCCCGGGCCTTTTACGCAAGAAGGTGGGGTGGCTATGCCGCCCGATCGAAATCCCCCGCCAGCCTGCCTCTTGGAAAGGATCGCGATGCGCAAGCTGCCCCTGCCGAGCCCTTCAAGATCAAGGTGGTCGGGCCGTTGCGGATGACCGCGCGGGACGCCCGGGAGGAGAAGACCCGCGAGGACGAGCACATCACCTACTCGCTCCGGATCGAGCCTGCTCAGTATGTGCCGATGAACACGCGCTTCACCCCCACCCTGGGCACATCGAACTGGCGGGATCATCTTCTACAATTGCATCTTTGACGAGGCCCGCGATCCCATTAATCGGTAGCGGTTCATCCACGCAGTACGGCGGAGGACGAAGGTGCGGGATCTTAAGCTTTCCAGCGCGGAGGCGGTGGAGAGGCTTTTGCATCTGGAGTGCGAGCGCCAAGGTGGTCAATGGGAGAGAAGGCTGCAGGGACTAGTGGGGGCCCAAGAGGAGCAGGAGAAAACGTTCCCAGGGCGGTACCTTCGGCCACAAACAATAAACTTCGTGACGCCACCGGGGCACCGACTTCCTTCCACCCGCGGGGAAATTCCCACACCTGGCGACGATCTCTTGGCGCATGGAAGTCCCCTGGCTTGAAGAACGGGCTGCGCTCACGGTATTTTTTTCTGGTATGCCCGCGGGCAAGCGAGCGAAGCGCCTGTTCACCGGCCGCCCCAGCGAAAAAGAAGGAGCCCTCATTCCCATCCTCCAGGAACTTCAAGAGAAGCACCGCTACCTCCCGGCGGACGAGCTTGAGGAAATCAGCCGTGGGCTGGGGATCCCGTTGAGCCGGGTGTTTTCTGTGGCCACGTTCTACGCTCATTTTAGCCTCGAGCCCCGCGGCCGGCACCTCATCCGGGTCTGCTTGGGAACCGCGTGCCACGTGCGGGGCGCCCCCAGGTGTTGGACGAGCTCCACCGCCGGCTGGGAGTGGGGCCGAGCGGCCTCAGTCAGGACGGCCAGGTGTCGGTGGAGGTGGTGCGGTGCCTGGGGGCGTGCGCGTTGGCGCCGGTGGTGACGGCCAACGGGAGGTACTTTCGGGGGATGACCCCAGCCAAGGTGGGAAAGCTCCTTCAGGAACTGCTGGAGGATGAGCGGTGACTAGGCTAAGCCACCCCCGGGAGTTGCAGGCGCTCCGCGAGCAGCTCCGCCGCGCGCGGGACCCCAATCGCCCGTGCATCACGGTTTGTGGTGGCACTGGGTGTCGGGCCTGCGGAGGGGAGGAGCTGGCCGCGGCCTTTCGCCAGGAGGTCCGCCGGCGCAACGGGGAGGGGGAGGTCGCGGTCAAGCTCACTGGCTGCCACGGCTTATGCGAGCGCGGACCGATTGTGGTGGTCCAGCCGGATGGCGTGTTCTATCCGGGCCTCAAGCCCGAGGATGCGGCGGAGGTGGTGGAGGCCCTCCGCCATGGCCAGGTCGTGGAGCGACTCCTCTATCGCGACCCGTGCTCCGGAGGCCGGATCGCACGGGTGGAGGAGATCCCGTTCTACCGGCGCCAGAGAAGGCTTGTCCTCGCCGGAAACGGCCGTATCGACCCGACCTCAATCGCCGACTACATCGCCTGGGGCGGCTACCAGGCGCTCGCCAAGGCCCTCACGGAGATGACGCCGGAGGAAGTGCTTGCCGAGGTGAAACGCTCCGGCCTGCGGGGCCGGGGTGGGGCTGGCTTCCCCACCGGAAGAAAATGGGAGCTCTGCCGGGCCCAGGCCGCGACCCCCAAGTATGTGATCTGCAACGGCGACGAAGGCGACCCCGGCGCGTTCATGGATCGCAGCGTCCTCGAGGGCAATCCCCACCTGGTGATCGAGGGGATGATCATCGCCGCCTACGCCGTTGGCGATGTGCGCGAAGGTTTCGTCTATGTCCGGGCGGAGTATCCTCTGGCCGTCAAGCATCTGTCCATTGCCATCTCCCAAGCCGAGGAACTGGGGCTTTTGGGGGAAAACATTTTGGGGACGGGGTTTGATTTTCACCTGGAGATCAAGCGCGGGGCGGGGGCGTTTGTGTGCGGGGAGTCCACCGCCCTCATGCAGTCCATCGAGGGGAAGCGGGGCAGGCCCCGCCAACCCCCACCGCGGTCGGTGGAAGCCGGGCTTTGGGGGAAACCCACCGTCCTCAACAACGTCAAGACCTTCGCCTTGGTCCCCCTGATCATCGAGCGGGGAGCCGATTGGTTCGCCGGGATTGGCACCGAGGGTTCCAAGGGAACCCAGGTGTTCGCCCTCACCGGGCAGGTCAAGAACACCGGTCTTGTGGAAGTGCCCATGGGCATCACCATTGGGGAGCTGGTGTACGAGATCGGCGGAGGCCCTCCGGAGGGGAAGCGCTGCAAAGCTGTGCAGATCGGAGGGCCATCCGGTGGATGCATCCCCGTGGAGCTGTTCGACACCCCTGTGGATTTCGACTCCTTGCAGGCGGTGGGGGCGATGATGGGGTCGGGGGGGTTGGTGGTTCTGGATGAGGACGCCTGCATGGTAAATGTGGCCCGCTATTTTCTGGAGTTCACTCAGGCCGAGTCCTGCGGGCAGTGCCCGCCCTGCCGAGTGGGAACCAAGAGAATGCTGGAGATCCTGAACCGGATCACCGCCGGCCGGGGCCAGCCCTCCGACCTGGCCCTTCTGGAGGAGGTGGCCTGGGCGGTGAAAGAGGGATCGCTGTGTGGCCTGGGGCAAACCGCCCCTAACCCCGTCCTCACCACCCTCCGCTACTTCCGCGCCGAGTACGAGGCCCACCTCGGCGGACGCTGCCCGGCGGGAGTGTGCCAAACCCTCGTCACCTACTCCATTTCCGCGGAGGAGTGCGTGGGGTGCGGATTGTGCGCCAAGGTCTGTCCCCAGGACGCGATTTTTGGGGAGCCCCGCGCCCCGCACCGGATCGAATCCCGACTTTGTTCCCGCTGCGGGGCCTGCCTGTCCGCGTGCCCAAAGGGGGCGATCCGTAAGGGATGAAACCCACCGTAACCGCGACGATCGATGGCCGGGTGGTCTCCCTCCCCCCCGGGGCTGTCCATCCTCGAGGCCGCTCAAGCGATCGGGATCGAGATCCCCCACCTGTGCCACCACCCCGGCTTGTCCCCCGTGGGGATCTGTCGGCTGTGCCTGGTGGAAGTGGATGGAAGGCTTGTCCCCTCCTGCCGCGAGCCCCTTCAGGAGGGGATGACGGTCCACACCTCCACCGCGCGCCTGCAGCGGCTACGCCGACTCATTCTGGAGCTCATCCTTTCTGACCACCCCCAGGATTGCCTGACCTGCGAGCGCAATGGCTCGTGTGAACTGCAACGGTACGCTTACGAGTACGGGATCGAGACGAACCGGTTTGTGGGTCCGGACCACGAGCGGCGAACGGCGCCCGCCCGGGAGGACAACCCCTTCATCCGCTTCGATCCGCAGAAGTGCATCCTGTGTGGCCGGTGCGTGCGGGCTTGCGCGGAGATCCAAGGGAGGTACGTCCTGGACTTCATGGGCCGCGGGTTCACCACCCAGGTCAGCCCTCCCCTGGGGAAGTCCCTTCCCGAGACGAACTGCGAGTTCTGTGGCCAATGTGTGGCCGTTTGCCCCACCGGCGCCCTCGCCGAGAAGGCCCGGCGGTTTCAAGGACGGGAATGGGAACTTCGAAAGGTGGACACCGTCTGTCCGTTCTGTGGCTGCGGTTGCCCCATTTCCCTACACATCAAGAAGGATCGAATCGTCAAGGTCTCCGGAGGATTTGAGGGATTCCGGTTGTGCGTGAAGGGCCGGTTCGGGATGTCCTTCGTCCACCACGAGGACCGCCTGCGGGTCCCCCTTGTTCGCGACGGGGATGCACTCCGGGAAGCGAGCTGGGATGAGGCTCTGTCCATTGTGGCGCAGCGGCTCACCGAGATCGTGGACAGGTACGGCCCGGACGCTGTGGCCGGCCTCGCCTCGGCCAAGTGCACCAACGAGGAGAACTATCTCTTCCAGAAGTTCATGCGGGCCGTGATCGGCACAAACAACGTGGACCACTGCGCCCGACTGTGTCATGCGCCGAGCGTGGTGGGGCTGGGCCGGGCCTTCGGCTCCGGCGCCATGACCAACACCATCGCCGAGATTCCAGATGCCGACTGCATCCTGGTCACAGGCTCCAACACCACCGAAGCCCATCCCCTCGTGGCCCAGGCCATCGTCCAGGCCGTGCGGAAAGGGGCGATCCTGATCGTGGTGGACCCCCGAGAGATTGAGCTCGCCGACATCGCCCACTTCTACCTGTGCCCCCGCCCGGGGACCGACGTGGCCTGGCTCAACGGCTTCTGCCATGTGCTCCTAAAAGAAGAGCTGTGGAACCAGAAGTTCGTGGAGGAGAGGTGCGAGGGGTTTACGGAATTCGTGCAAACGGTGGAGCGGTACACCCCGGCGCGGGTGGAGGAGATAACCGGCATCCCCAGGGATCTTTTGGTGGAGGCAGCCCGGGCCTATGGCCGGGCCAAGAACGCCATGATCTTCTACGCCATGGGCCTGACTCAGCACACCCAGGGCACAGCGAACGTGCTGGCTTTGGCTAATTTGGCTCTCCTTGCGGGCCAGGTGGGCCGGCCGGCCACGGGCGTAAACCCCTTGCGCGGCCAAAACAACGTGCAGGGCGCGTGCGATATGGGCGCCTTGCCCCACGTGCTGCCGGGCTATCAGCCCCTCAGCGCGCCTGAAGCCCACGCCAAGTTCGCGGCCGCCTGGGGAAGGCCCATTCCCCCCAACCCCGGCCTCACCGTGGTGGAGATGTGCGAGGCCGCAAGAGCCGGAAAGATAAAAGCCCTTCTGATCATGGGCGAAAACCCCATGGTCTCCAACCCGGAGATCGCTCAGGTGGCCGAGGCCCTGCAGGCCCTGGAATTCCTGGTGGTCCTGGACATCTTCCCCACCGAGACCACGGCCTTCGCGCACGTGGTCTTGCCTGCCGCCAGCTTTGCGGAAAAGGAGGGAACGTTCACCAACACAGAACGCAAGGTGCAGCTCGTGCGCCAGGCTCTCCCTCCCCCGGGGGAGGCCAAACCCGACTGGCAAATCCTTTGCCAGCTGAGCCAACGTCTAGGGTACCCCATGGCCTACGACCACCCCCGGGAAATCATGGAGGAGATCGCACTTCTCACCCCCATCTATGGAGGCATTTCCTACAGGCGCCTGGGAAAAGGCGGGCTTCATTGGCCTTGCCCCTCCCCTGATCATCCGGGCACGCCCTATCTGCATAAGGACCGGTTCCCCCGGGGGAAAGGCAAATTCCATGCCGTGGAGTGGCAACCACCCCAGGAGACCCCGGACCGGGAGTATCCATTTGTCCTCACCACTGGCCGCAACCTCTGGCACTACCACTCCCGCACCATGACCGGTCGGGTGGAGGGCTTGGCGGAGCTTTCCCCCGAGGCCTATGTGGAGATCAACCCAGGGGATGCCTCCCGGTTGGGGATTAGGGAGGGCCAGCGGGTGCGCGTCTCCTCCCGCCGCGGAACGATTGTGGTGCGGGCCAAGCTCACCGAGCGCATTCCACCCGGCACGGTGTTCATCCCCTTCCACTTCGGGGGGGCTCCAGCCAACCTCCTCACCCCGGTCTTCCTTGATCCGGACGCAAAAATTCCGGAACTCAAGGCCTGTGCCGTGCACGTCGCCCCACTGGAGGAGTGAGTGGGGATCGAGCTCCCCAAACGCCTCCGGCTTCGTACCGGGCAGGAAGTACTTATGCGCGGGCTCCGCGAGGGCGACCTTCCCGCCTGGTGCGCGATGATCCAAGCCTGTAGTGAAGAGACCCTTTGGCGGCGGTTCGAGCGCCGCTCGCGGCTGGCCATCCTCGCCGATGCCCCGCGCTTTTGCTCCCTAAACGAAAAGGAGTTCGTCGTGGTCGCAGAAATACAGGGAAAAATCGTGGGGGAGGCGCGCCTTTGCCTCATCCCCGCGGCCCAGGCCGCGGAGTTCTGTGTGTTGGTGGCCGATCCCTGGCAGGGCTTAGGTTTGGGCTCGCTCCTCACCGATTTGGCCTTGGCCTGGGCTGACGAGATGGGCATAAGGAGGATCTTGGTGGAGGTGGTCCCCGATAATCTTCGCATCCTTAATCTTTTGCACACCCGGGGGTTTCGCTTCTTTAGGGGCGCAGGGCAAATACTTTGGGGGGAACGCCTCAATCCAAAGGCCTAGCGGCAAGAACTACGCTCTCTTCCGTCTTGTACTCCAGCCTAAACCCGCGCTTTTCGAAGATGCGAATCATGCGCACGTTGTCGGGCGTGGTCTCGGCCGTGACCTTGGGTATCCCCCATTTCCGGGCGATCTCCAGACAATAATCCGTGAGTATTCCCCCAAGCCCCTTGTTTTGCCAAGGATCGGCAACGAATACAGCGTACTCCGCGCGCATACGATCAGGGTCAGAAATAAGCCGTCCTACACCGACCATGCGTTTTCTTCCCTCCTCTTCCACGAGGCCCACGATGGCCATCTCCCGGTCGTAATCGATAAAACAGTAAGGAATAGCCATCTGGTGCGTAGTTTCTTTGAAGATGTAGCGAAAGCGGAAGCGAATGGACTCGCGGGAAGAGATGGCCAGCATCTCGTGCCAAAGGGGTTCGTCCTCAGGACGGATGGGCCGCAGAAGCACCTTGGTACCATCCTTAAGGGTGACCCAGCGCTCGTACCCTTCGGGATAGGGGCGGATCACGAGGTGGCTGTAGGGGCGGAGCGGCTGTTGCACAGCTTCTTCGTCCACAATGACCCGAGCATCCACGGCCACAACCTCCTTAGGTGTTACCAAAAGCGGGTTCACATCGATCTCTTGGATCTCGGGAAAGTCCGCCACAACGTAGGAGAAGCGCATGATGACCTCGACGAGTTTTTCCACGTCCATACGGGGGCGGCCCCGGAACCCCTGAAGAAGCGGCCAAATGCGAAGGGACTCGACAAGAGAGGTAGCCAGACGCTCGTTCAAGGGCGGGAGCCCAAGCGAACGGTCTTGCAGCACCTCCGCAGTCACGCCCCCGGCCCCCACCAGGATCACCGCCCCAAAAGTCGGGTCCTTCTTGGCGCCCAGGATCAACTCCACGCCCTGCTGGACTGGAGCCATGCGTTGGACAGTGACCCCTTCAAGGCGCGCCTCCGGACGGCGTGCTCGCACATTCTCCAGGATCTGCCAAAAGCCCCGCCGCACGCTTTCCTCTGTGCGCAGCCCCACCAAGACCCCGCCTACGTCCGTTTTGTGAAGGATGTCGGGCGAATGGATCTTGAGCACGACGGGAAACCCCAGTCTTTGCGCCACCGCCACGGCCTCCTCCTCGGTGCGGGCCAGCTCCGGCATGGTCACGGGGATCCCGTAGGCGGCCAAAAGCTCCTTGGCCTCACTCTCCCCCAGGGCTTTGGTCTTAGCGAACCGGGGGAGGAAGGTCTCGCGGATCTGTTTCCGGTCCAAAGCGAACTCCACGGGGATCTCCCTAGGGGTCTGGTAGAGGAGGCCCAGGTTGCGCCCGTAATCCACAAGGTGCATGAACGCCTGCACGGCTTGATCGGGGGTGAGGTAGGTGGGGATGCCAGCGTGGTTCAGGATCTTTATGCCCTCCTGCACGGAGGCCCCGCCCATCCAAGCGGCGAGGATGGGTTTGCGCACCCGTCGAGCCACCTCAGCCACAGCCTGGGCCGTCCCGGTGGGATGGGTCATGGCCTGTGGAGTGAGGATAACAAGCACCGCATCCACATTGGGATCCTGAACCACGATCTCTACAGCTTTGGCGTAGCGCTCGGGCGAGGCGTCGCCCAGGAGGTCCACGGGGTTCCCGTGCGACCAAAACGGGGGAAGGACCTGGTTGAGCCTCGCCTGGGTTTCGGGGGCAAGCTGGGCCAACTGGCCGCGGCGGGCGATGAGGGCGTCGGTGGCCATGACCCCAGGACCACCGGCGTTGGTCACGATGGCCAGCCTCGCGCCCAAGGGCGGCCGCACCCGGGCCAAAAGCTCCGCGGTGTCGAAGATGTCGCTGATCGCGTAGACGCGCACGGCGCCGGCGCGGCGGAAGGCCGCGTCGTACACGGCGTCCTCCCCGGCCATGGCCCCCGTATGGGAGCTCGCGGCTCGCGCGGACTCCGCAAACCTCCCGGCCTTGTACACCACAATGGGCTTGGTGCGGGCAAACGCCCGCGCCGCGGACATGAATTGCCGAGCCGCGGTTATGGACTCCATATAAAGGATGATTGAGCGGGTGCGCTCGTCCTGGCCAAAGTAATCAATGAGGTCGCCAAAATTAACGTCCACCATGTTTCCAATGGAGACGAAATAGGAGAAACCAATGCCCTCTTCGATAGCCCAGTCCAGCACGGATGTGCACAGCGCGCCAGACTGGGATATGAAGGCCACATGGCCATCGGGTGGCATGGCAGCAGCGAAGCTCGCGTTCAGACGCAGGGAAGGAACGATTATCCCCAAACAGTTCGGACCGATGATGCGCAGGCCCGGGAAGTTTTGGGCCTCCTCTTTGATACGCGCTTCAAGCTTTCTTCCCTCTTCCCCTGTCTCCTTAAACCCAGCGGAAATGATGATGAGGCCAAGGATACCGGCCTCACCGCATTGCCGCACAAGATCGGGCACGGTGGGCGCCGGCGTGCAGATGATGGCCAGATCCGGCGCGCGCGGAAGATCCTTCACATCCGGGTAAGCGTGGATCCCTTGCACCGCCTCGTAGCGAGGGTTGACGGGATACACCACGCCCGGAAAGCCAAAGCTCACCAGATTTTTGAGCACAGTGTAACCCACGCTTCCTGGGTTGTTGCTTGCGCCGATGACCGCAATCCGCTGGGGTTTGAAGATCTTGTCCAGATTGAGGATGCTCAAGATAACCTCCAAAAAAGTCTAAGGGAAAACCATGGCCCAGGCAAACGTGGAGCTAGAGCGATGGAAGAGGGAAGCAGCGGAGGCCGCGGTGGAGCTCGTGCAGCCGGGGATGGTGGTGGGCATGGGACACGGTTCCACGGCCCGCTACGCCCTCCTTAAGCTCGCCAAGCTTTGGCAAACTAGAGAAATTCGAGACATCAGGGTGATCCCCTGTTCCCGCGCCGTGGAAAAGGAGGCCCAAGCCCTGGGCCTTCCCCTTGCCACCCTGGAGGACCATCCCGAGGTGGACCTCACCATTGACGGGGCCGACGAAATCGACCCCAAGCTCAACGTGATCAAAGGCGGAGGTGGAGCACTTCTGCGGGAGAAGATCGTGGCCCAAGCCACCCGGCGGGAGGTGATCGTGGCCGACTTCACGAAACTTTCCCCCGCTTTAGGCACGCGCTTTCCTGTGCCGGTGGAGGTGTTGCCCTTTGGCTGGAGAAGCCAAGCCCAGTTCTTGGAGGGGCTGGGTGCCAAGGTCGTCCTGCGGGTGGAGGCCAACGGCGTCCCCCACCTCACCGACCATGGCAATTACATCCTGGACTGCTGGTTTGGCCCGATCCGCGATCCCTGGGCCTTGGCCGCGAAAATTGGGTCCCGCGCGGGGATCTTGGGACACGGCTTGTTTTTAGGGCTGGTGCACGAGGCCCTTGTCGCCGGCCCCCAGGGACTACAGCGCCTCACCCCCTAGCTTTCCCCGTTTCTTTTCGGTACGCTTTTTTGATGGAAAAGATCCTGGTTAAGATCGCGGAGCTGGCGCGAGAGCTTGCGGCCTTGGAGCAGGCCCTAAGCGACCCCTCGACGCCCGCGCGGCAGGATTTCCCTGAGCTCTCCCGCCGTTATAACCGCTTGCGGTTTGCGGTGGAAAAGGGCGAGGAGCTGCGCCGGCTTCTGCAAAACATCGCGGAGGAAGAGGAGCTTTTGCGGGAAACCCCAGACGAAGAGCTTGCGCGCGCCCTGCGTCAGGAACTGGAGCGAGACCGAGAGAAAGCGGAGCAGTTAGCGAGGGAGCTGCGAGGGCTTTTGGTGCCCCCCCATCCGGATGACCAAAAGAACGCCATTGTGGAGATTCGCGCTGGTGCTGGCGGCGAGGAAGCCGCCCTTTTTGCCGCTGATCTCTTCCGCATGTACGCGAAATACGCGGAGAAAAAGGGGTTCCGGGTGCGGGTGTTGGACTCCCACCCCACCGACCTGGCTGGGTTCAAGCAGATCGTGTTCGCCGTGGAAGGGCCTGGGGCCTATGGACTGTTCCGCTACGAGTCCGGGGTGCACCGCGTGCAAAGGGTGCCCGTGACCGAGGCCTCCGGCCGCATCCATACCTCCACCGCCACCGTGGCCGTCCTGCCCGAGGCGGAGGAGGTGGAAGTGGACATCCACCCCGAGGACCTCAAGATCGAGACCTTCCGCTCCTCAGGCCCAGGGGGCCAGCACATGCAGAAGAACGAAACGGCGGTGCGCATCACCCACATCCCCACAGGCATCATGGTCACATGCCAGGAGGAGCGCTCCCAGCATCGCAATAAGGAGTTAGCCCTGCGGGTGCTGCGGGCGAAGCTCCGGGAACTTGAGGAGCAGAAAAAGGAGGCGGAGCTCCGGGAAAAGAGACGGCGGCAGATCGGAACCGGCGAGCGCTCCGAGAAGATCCGCACCTACAACTTCCCACAAAACCGCGTCACCGACCACCGCATCGACCTCACCGTTTATCGTCTGGAGGAGGTCCTCGAAGGCAACCTGGACTTGGTGGTGGAGCCGCTCCTGTCCGAGGAGGCCAGCCGGCTCTTGGCGGGAGAGCTTCAGGGCAAATAGCGTTTCAGGGCCTCGCGGGCCCGGCGTTCTTCCTCTTCCTCGATGAGCTTACGGCGTTTGTCAGCCTTGGTGAGCCCCTTGGCCAAAGCCAGCTCCACCTTGGCGAAACCACGCTCGTTGAAGTACAGGGAAAGCGGGACCAGGGTGTAGCCGGCGCGCCCCACTTTCCCCATGAGGCGTGCCATTTCCCGCTTTTTCAAAAGGAGCTTCTTTGGCCGTTCCGGATCATGCCCAAATTGCCCGGCCTGTTCGTAGGGCGCCACGTGCATGCCGTAGAGCCAAACCTCGCCCCCCTCCACCTTGGCATAGGCCTCATCGAGCGAGACCCGGCCAGCCCGCAGGGATTTCACCTCTGAGCCCTTAAGAACGAGCCCAGCCTCATGCGTTTCCTCAATCTTGTAATCTCGCCGGGCCCGGCGATTCCGCGCCACCACCCTGCGCTCAGCCATCACTCCACCGTCACCGTCTTCGCTAAGTTTCTGGGTTGATCCACGTCGGTCCCCTTGAGCCTGGCCATATGGTAGGCAAAGAGCTGGAGGGCCGGGAGGAAGGTGAAGGGCAAGAGCAGGCGAGAGCTTGAGGGGAGGAGGAGGAGGTGGTCGGCCAGCTCCTCCACCTCGGGATCCAAGGCGTCGGCGAAGACCAGGAGGATACCCCGCCGGGCCCGCACCTCCTGCATGTTGGAGATCACCTTCGCTGGCAGCTCCCCAGAAGAGTAAAGGACCACCACGGGCATCGCCTCGTGGATGAGGGCGATCGGCCCATGCTTCATCTCCCCGGCCGCGTACCCCTCGGCGTGGATGTAGGAGATCTCCTTGAGCTTCAGGGCCCCTTCCAGGGCCAAGGGATAAAGGAGGCCGCGGCCCAGGTAGAGGAAGTTCGGGTAGGTATAGAACTTCTGAGCGAGCCCCTCTATGGAGGCCTCCAGGGCCAGCGTCTCCTCCACAAGGCGGGGAGCGCGACTCAATTCCTCCTTGGCCAAAAGGAGCTCCTCCTCGCGGAGAAGCCCGCGGGCCCGGGCCAACCACAGGCCTAAAAGCTCGAGGGCGGCGATTTGAGCCGTGTGGGTTTTGGTGGCCGCCACCCCAATCTCCAGCCCTGCCCGGGTATAGAAAACCGCGTGCGCCTCCCGGGCAATAGCGGAGCCCACCACGTTCACCACCCCAATCACCTGCGCGCCCAGGTCCTTGGCCTGCCGTACGGCCATGAGGGTGTCAATGGTCTCCCCGGACTGGGAGATGGCCACCACCAAGGTGTTTTTGCTCAAGGCGGGGTTCTTGTACCTGAATTCTGAGGCGATCTCAGCAGTGACGGGCAGGCGTAAAAGCGGCTCCCACAGGTATTCAGCCACCAGGGCCGCGTGGTAAGAGGTGCCGCAGGCCACGAGACAAATGTGCTCCACCTGAGAAAGGTCCAGGCCGGAGAGCCCCTCCTCCCAGGGCGTGGAGAGCTCGCTGCGCAAGGTATCCGCGATGGCCCGCGGCTGCTCGTGGATCTCCTTCTCCATGAAATGGCGGAAGCCCGCTTTCTCCGCGGATAAGGGGTCCCAGGGAACCTCCCGCAGCTTGGGCTGCTTGGGCCGGCCTTGCCGGTCCCAAACCCGCAGCTCTCCCGGCGAAATTTGGGCCACTTCCCCATCCTCCAGGAAGTAAAACGCGCGGGCATAAGGAAGGAGGGCAGGCACGTCAGAGGCAAGAAAGCCCTCGTTAGGGCCAGCCGTGACCACAAGGGGGCTTCCTTGGCGAGCGGCCACAAGCGTTTCGGGATGATCAGCGTGGATCACAGCGATGGCGTAGGCTCCCACGGCCCGCGCCACCGCCCTGCGCACGGCTTCCACCAAATCCCCGTGGTAGTGCTCCTCCACAAGATGCACCAGGACCTCTGTATCCGTCTGAGAGCGGAATTGATGCCCCTGGGAAAGCAACTCCGCCCGCAGTTCCCGATGGTTTTCGATGATGCCGTTGTGGACGAGCGCGATCTTGCCGGTGCAATCGCGATGAGGGTGGGCGTTTTCCTCGGTGGGAAGGCCATGGGTGGCCCAGCGGGTGTGGCCGATCCCCGCGTTCCCGGTAACGCCGGCCTCCTGCACCGCTTGCATCAGGTTCGCAATTTTTCCCACTTGACGAATCAGCTTGAGCCCGGTTTTGGTGAGAATGGCCAGGCCTGCGGAGTCATAACCCCGGTACTCCAAACGGGTTAACCCAGAAAGCAGGATTTCTTCAACTTTTTGCGGGCCAACATAGCCCACGATCCCGCACATGGCGCGGCATTATAGCCCGAAGGTGAGGTGGGCCATGTTCACCGTTGTCCTGAGGGGGTATAATGTTCTCACAAGGAGGGGACATGCGTGAGGCAGAAGTGCGGGCGTTGCTCATGGATCCGTCTACCCGCAGCCCCGTGGTCCTTCTCAAAGATCGGACCTCCACAAAAGCCATGCCCATTTGGATCGCTGAGCCGGAGGCCATGTCCATCGCTTTGGAGCTACAGGGCCAACGCTTCCCCCGCCCCCTTCCCCACGACCTCATGAAGGAGCTCTTCTCCGCCCTGGACGCAGCGTTGGAACAGGTGGTCATCACTCACATCAAGGACGGCATTTTTTATGCCAAGCTTGTGGTGCGGGACGCTAAAGGAGAGGTGAAAGAGCTGGACTCGCGGCCGTCTGACGCCATCGCCCTCGCCCTGCGCATGCGTGCCCCCATCTTCATCGCGGAAGAGGTGTTCGAGCAAGCTGCCATTGAGTCGCCATTTGCAGAGGAGGAGCGGTTCGAGCAGTTCGTGGACCAGGAGTTCTCTTTATCTGAGCTCAGGCGCCGGGCGCAGAGAGAGTTGGGATCCGAATCCAGCGGGTCGGAAAAGGATCAAGAATAAGAAGGTCTCGCAGCTCCATCCCCTGATTGACCTCAAGCGCAATCACCTGTAGTTCCATGAAATGGCCCTGGGGTTCCCGCAAGATGATCCGCTGGGGGAGGGAAAACTCACCCCCGACGTGGACCTCCGCGTCGCGGAACGGTCCGGTCAGGCCGCGCAGCACAAAGGAGACCTCGTTCACCCACCGCACCTCCCCTTTCCCCAGGGCAAAGGGAGCGAAAAGGGCCTCCACTTCCGCTGGGGAAAAACGCGCTTCCAGCCCCAAGCTCAGGCGGGGCCGGAAGTGCACAAAAATCCAGTCCTCCTCCGCCGGACGCAGGGTGTACACTTCGCCCGCAAGCTCTGAGGGCTCCTCCACCTCCAGGCGCGCGGCCGCGCCTGCCAAATAAAAAAGGCGTACCCGGAGGGGGGGCTCACCCGGCCGCCTGATGATCACCGTAGCGTTCAGATCCCGCACCCGCTCCCAGGTGCGCAGGAGCTCCACCAGCCTCTGCTGCGCCCAAAAGGGCGACTCCGGGTGCAAATAGGGCCACACCATGGCAAACAGGGAGGCTACTAAGCCCACCCCCACCACAAGCAGCAAAATGCCCCAGTTCACGGATTCGATGATATCCATCTTTTGCATGCTTGCCGAGCTCATGAGAAACGCGTAGAATGAACGTTCGGTGATTCCCATGAAATTGCGCACTGTAGGGGAGATTACCCCGCGGGGTAAAAAGGTTTTATTCCGCGCTGATTTGAACGTTCCCCTTACCGGTGGCAAGGTTGCTGACGATTCCCGCATCCGCGCCGTTTTGCCCACCTTGAAATGGCTGTTGGAGCAGGGAGCACGGGTCGCGGTGTGCTCACACTTGGGCCGCCCGGAAGGGAAAGTGGTGGAAGACCTGCGGCTTAAGCCTGTAGCGGAAAGGCTGGAGAAGCTCTTGGGAAGAGCTGTTCCGGCTTTGCCTGAGTGCATCGGCTCTGAAGTGCGGAAGGCTGTGGACGCCCTGAAGCCCGGCGAGCTCCTGATGTTGGAGAACGTCCGGTTCCATCCGGAAGAGGAGGCCAATGATCCCAAGTTCGCCAAGGCCTTGGCTGAGCCATTCGACATTTTTGTGAACGACGCCTTTGCCACCGCCCACCGCGCCCACGCCTCCACCGTGGGGGTCACCCGCTACCTCCCCGCCTACGCCGGCTTTCTCATGGAGCGGGAGGTAGAAGTTCTCTCCCGGCTTCTCATCGATCCGCGCCGCCCGTTTTACGTCCTGGTGGGCGGCAAAAAGGCCAGCGATAAGCTGGGCGTGCTCAGCAGCCTCCTGCCCAAGGTGGACGGGTTCATCATCGGCGGCGGGGTGGCTTTCACCTTCCTTGCTGCGCAAGGGCTCAAGGTGGGAAAGTCCGTGGTGGAGGAAAAGCTCATCCCCACCATCAAGGAGCTCAGCGAGGGGATCAAACGCCAGGGCAAGGAGCTGCATCTTCCCGTGGACGTGGTGGTGGCTCCTGAGCCCAAAGAAGGGGTGGAGATCAAGGTGATCTCGGTCCAAGCCATTCCTGAGGGATGGATGGGCTTGGACATCGGGCCTGCCACCATCGGCCGGTTTGCCGAGGTGATCCAGCGGGCGGGCACGGTGGTGTGGGCTGGTCCCATGGGGGTGTTTGAGGTCACGCCCTTTGGCAAGGGCACGGAGGCCATTGCCCGGGCCCTCATCAGCTCCAAAGCGTTCACGGTGGTGGGCGGTGGGGAGACCGCGGAGGCGGTGGAGAAACTGGGGCTGGCTGAGAAGTTCAGCTATGTGTCCACCGGCGGAGGGGCCACCTTGAGCTTCCTCCAAGGGGAGCCCATGCCGGCCTTGGAGCCCCTCTTGGCCGCCTGAGCCCTAACCCCCTGGCCGGGGTATAATATTTGGGGTGCGGGCATAGCTCAGTTGGTAGAGCGTCGGCGTCCCAAGCCGAAGGCCGCGGGTTCGACTCCCGTTGCCCGCTCCAGGTGGAGGTGCTCCTTTGGCCCCTTTCATACCCTCCCTCTCCGATCTTGAGGGTCGTGTGCAAAACTGCTCGCGTTGTGCTTTAGCCCAAAACCGCACGCATGTTGTGTTTGGGGAGGGGAAGGCTTCCGCCGACCTCATGCTCATTGGTGAAGCTCCCGGTGAGGTGGAGGACCAAACGGGCCGCCCGTTTGTGGGGCCCGCAGGTCAGCTCCTCACGCAAATCCTGCAGAGCGTGGGTCTGTCCCGCGAGGATGTGTACATCACAAATGTGGTGAAGTGCCGGCCGCCCGGGAACCGCGTGCCCACCAAAGAAGAAATGCGCACCTGTTGGGAATGGCTTTCCGCCCAAATTGGCCTTGTGCGCCCAAAGATCATCGTGACCCTCGGCAACACCCCCACCCACTGGCTTCTCGGACGATCGGAGGGGATCAATGAGCTGCGCGGTCGCTTTTACCCCTGGAAAGGTGACATCGAGGTCTTTCCCATGTTCCATCCCAGTTATCTTCTGCGGAACCCCAGCAAGGCCAAAGGGAGCCCAAAATACCTGACATGGCTGGACATCCAAGCGGTGAAGGAGAGGCTGTCGTCCCTCCGCTCCCGGATCCCGCCGAACTGACGGCCTCGGCGCGACGGGAGCTGGTGCACCAGGCGTTGGCCAAGGCTGAGGAGCTCCGCCGCGGCCAGCGCCATAAAGAGGCGATTGACCTGTTGGTGGACCTCTTGCGCTATGGCGAGGAAAAGGCCACGATTTACTTTCGCTTGGGAAACGTCTATTTTGATGCCGGCGATTTGGCGCGCGCAGAATACGCCTATCACCGGGCCATCCAAGCGGACCCCCGTCACGCCCCCGCCCACCACAACCTGGGCGTGGTGTACCGCAAGCAAGGGAGGATCGCGGAGTCCGTGAAGATGCTGAAAAAGGCGCGGCGCCTGGAAATGCGGTATCCCCACCCTGTGGACCTCACCCCTGAGCAGAGGAAGGCCCTGTGGCGACTGGCGTGGCCCATGATGCTCGTGCCCTTTCTCCTTGTGGCCCTCTTCTTTTTCCTGGCCTGGCTGATCGGAAGGTTCACCTAGCGATGTACTGGTCGTAGAGAGCCTGCGCCCGGCGGGGATCGCGGATTCCCTTGAACAGGGCCCGCCCATCAGGGAAAACGGTGAAGGACGTTCCCGCTAGCTCCGCAAACAGAACCCCGTGCTGAAGCTCCGCACGGCCCAAATGGGAAAGGCGTGCGGCCAACGCCCCTAAATCGAGGGTCGTCCCGAACCGCGGTAGGACCTGCACTGTGTCCCCGCACAGGATGGCCGCACCGGAGCTCCCCTGGAGAAAGACAAAAACCCGGTCCACACACGTGGGGCAGGAGGGGTTGCGCTTGACCTCCACGCTCTGGGCCCGCAGGCCCCACAGGTCCAGGTAGACGAGGGTTCCCACAGGGGCGGTGGGCCCCTCGAGCAAGAGACGCAGAGCGGTTGCGGCCTGAAGGGAAGCCAATGCCCCGGGCACCGGGCCGAGGATCCCGGCCTCCGCACAGGTGGGAATGGTTCCGGGCCCGGGCGGGTTGGGGAAAAGGCAACGCAGACAAGGGCCGCGGCCCGGCCAAATGCCCATGAGCATGCCATAGGTGGCCAACACCGCCGTGTAAACCCATGGCCTTTCGTACTTAACACAGGCATCGTTCACCACGTACCGCGTCTCCAGGTTGTCCAGGCCGTCCACGACGAGGTCCACTTGCGGCACCAGCTCCTCAGCCAGAGCACCATCCAAGTGGGCCACCCGGACGTCGATGCGGGCCTGGGGGTCGATGGCGCGAAGTTTTTCCGCGGCGGCCTCGGCCTTGGGCCGGCCCACGTCCATGGGCGTGAAAAGGGAAACCCGATGCAGGTTGTGCTCCTCCACCACGTCCCGGTCCACCAACACCAGGTGCTGAACTCCGGCGCGCAAAAGGGCCTCGGCCGTGTGGGTGCCCAAGGCCCCGCACCCGGCCACAAGCACCTTTTTCCCAAAAAGCCGCGTTTGTCCCGCCTCCCCCACCTGCGGCAGGACAATTTGACGAACAAAACGTGCCCGCATCAGCCCAAAATTTTGCCGCCTTGGGAAAGCCAAGTCCAACCGGTTAGACTTCACCACAAGGAGGGGCAATGCAGATCTATCTGGACACAGCAAAGGTGGAGGAGATCCAGGAGTTCGCGTGGCTCATAGATGGGGTGACCACCAATCCCACCCTGGTGGCTCAAGCTGGGCGGCCCTTTCCCCAAACACTGCGCGCGATCTGTTCCCTTGTGAAAGGCCCGGTGTCCGCAGAGGTGGTGGCCCAGGACGCGGAAGGCATGGTGCGGGAAGCGCAGGAGCTCGCCAGGATCGCCGACAACATCGTGATCAAAATCCCGCTCACCGTGGAGGGGCTCAAGGCCGTGAAGCGGCTTAAGGCCTGGGGAATCAAAACCAACGTGACCTTGGTGTTCTCTGCCCCACAGGCCCTTTTGGCGGCCAAATGTGGAGCAGATTACGTCTCTCCTTTTGTTGGGCGCATCGACGACCACGGCGGAGACGGCATGAGCGTGGTGGCCGAGATCCTCCAGATCTTCAGAAATTACGGGTTCCCCACGCAGGTGATCGTGGCCAGCGTGCGCCATCCCGGGCACGTGGTGGCCGCAGCCACATTGGGAGCACCCATCGTCACCGTGCCCTACTCCGTGCTCACCCGGCTGTTTCAACACCCCCTTACCGAGCAGGGGATCGCCAGGTTCCTTGCGGACTGGGGGAGAGTGCCGCACTAGACCCACTGGTGAAGGGGAAGGTTGGCGTCCGGAGCCAAAGAAAGGGGCTCGGAGCGGCCCAGCACGGTGTAGCGCTGGTGGGCGCAGGCGGCCACGTTGGCAGCGTTGTCGGTGCAAAGCGCAGGCGGCGGGAAGAACACGGTCATTCCGCGCTCCGCGGCGCGCGGCGGGAACACCTGGCGCAGGCGGCGGTTGGCAGCCACACCCCCGGCCACCACGATTCGGTTGAACTGGAACCTGCGGGCGGCCCGCAACGTCTTCTCCACCAGCACCTCCACCACCGCCTCCAAAAAGGAGGCACACAGGTCGGACAGAGGTGCTCCCGGGTGCTCCCGCAGCCAATAGATGGCAGCGGTCTTCAGGCCGGCAAAGCTCATGTCCAACCCGCTTTCGAGCATGGGCCGTGGAAACGGGATGCGCGTGGGATCGCCCTCCTGGGCCAGGGCATCTATATGCGGGCCAGCAGGATAGGGGAGCCCCACGAGGCGCCCAAACTTGTCCAGGGCCTCACCCGCCGCGTCGTCCCTGGTCCCGCCCACCACCTGATACTCGCCCCACCGCGGCACGGCCACCAGGAGCGTGTGCCCGCCGGAGACGATCAACCCCAGAAACGGCGGTTCCACGGGGGGCTCGCTCAACCGCAGGGCGAAGAGGTGGGCCGCCAAGTGATTCACTCCCACCAGGGGCAGGCCGCGGGCCAGGGCCACCCCCGCCGCGTAGGAAACCCCCACCAGCAAGGGGCCGATCAGGCCCGGACCATAGGTCACGCCCACCACATCGATGTCCGCCCAGGAGGCTTTGGCTGCAGCTAAGGCCTCCTGGGCCAGAGCGGGGATCTTGCGCAGGTGATCGCGGCTGGCCGCCTCAGGAACAACCCCACCATAACGCCCATGGAGATCGGCTTGGGAATAAACGAGGTTTGCCCGGATCCTTTGACCGTCCTCAACGATGGCCACCGCGGTCTCATCGCAGGAGGTCTCAATCCCCAGGACGAGCATCACCCCTCCCGGATGTGCTCGGGCTTCAAAACGCCGATGAACGGAAGGTTGCGATAAAGCTCGGCGTAATCGAGCCCATAGCCCACGACGAACACGTTCTCCGGAACAATGAACCCCACGTAGTCCACAGGGACCTGGACTTCCCGGCGATACGGCTTGTCCAAGAGGGTGCAGATCCTGAGGGAGGCGGGCTCCCGCGCCAGGAGGCTGCGCAGGATGTGGCGGAGGGTGTGGCCTGTGTCCACGATGTCCTCCACAACGAGGACGTCCCTACGGCCGATGGCACAGTCCAAGTCCTTGAGGATTCGCACCTCGCCCGGGCTTGTGCCGTTGCGGTAGCTGGACACGGCCATGAAATCGTAATGGATGGGGATATCCATGGCCCGGATCAGGTCGGCCATGAAGGGGAGGGCTCCCTTGAGGAGGCCGACCACGAGGAGCGGACGGCCGAAGGGGTCTTTCTTCCCACCGTTGCGGTAGTCCTGGGAGATCTGGGCTCCCAGCTCCCGCACCCGCTGTTGAATCTCGTCCGCAGAAAAAAGCATCCTTTCGATGTGCTCACACATGGGCTTTCCCCTGCCCGCAAAAAGGGAAAAAGAAGATACTCGAAAGGGCTCTAGCGCGCTAGGGCTTGGCCTGGAGGGCCTGGGCCAGGGCCAGGAGGAGGCGGCCGGCCACTTTTCGCCGGTACTCCGCAGAGGCCCGCAGGTCAGAGATGGGCTGCGTGGCCGCAGAGAGCACAGGAACCAAGTCTTCCCAGGCCTCGGGCGCCACCGGCCTCCCCACTAACCCCTCCTCGACCTCCCCCGGCCGGAGCACAGTGGGCGCCGCTGAGCCCAGGGCCAGGCGCGCCCGCTCCACCTGGCCGTCCTTCACCCACACCAAAGCGCCCAGGGAGACCACCGCGATCACCAGGGCCCTCCTCCGCCCGACCTTGCGGAAAAAGCTGTGGGGCTGTCCCGGGGGATAGGGGAGGAAAATGGAGCGCACAAGCTCTCCAGGCTTAAGCGCCGTCCGGCGCGGCCCGGTGATGAACTCAAACACGGAAAGTTCTCGTTCCCCCTCCGGTCCCACCGTGCGCACCCTGGCCTCCAGGAGATAGAGGGCCACAAGGCTATCGCCCGCCGGCGAGGCGGTCACCAGGTTTCCGCCCAGCGTGCCCATGGCGCGAATGGCCGGGGACCCGATGGTGCACAGAACTTGTCGCAGGATGGGCACCCTTTCCGTGGCGGGATGGGAAAGGATCTCATCATGGGTGAGAGCCGCGCCCACCTCCAGCCCCTCCTCCCCTTCCCGCAGGATCCGCAGCTCCGGGAGCTCGCCCACGTACACCAAAAGCGCGGGCCTCTCCTGGCCTTTTCTGATGGCCACAAGGAGATCCGTGCCTCCAGCCATGGGTTTCCCGCCCTCCGCAACATACCGCAAGGCCTCAGACAGGCCTTTTGGCTTTACAACGGGAATGGAAGGCATGGCCTGCCTCCCCCTAGATCCGTGAGCTGGTCCACGTCCTGGACCACGCCGGGATGATCCCAGGGGATGAGCTCGCAGGCCCCAAGGAGGTCCCGCGCGCCCACATCCCCCGCCAGCTTCAGAAGTTCCGGACGCATTGATGCTGGAAGGTACACGGGAAAACCTCGCTGCCCTTGAAAACAAGGGGCCACGGGCCTTGCCCCGGCCCGAGAGAGCACGGCCAGGGCCGCCCGCTCGGGCACATAGGGCATATCCCCCAAAAACAAGAGCATTCCCATGGGGACCGCTTCCGCCGCCCGCCGCAAAGACGCACCCAGACCCTCCGGCCAAGCGGGATTGTACAGGACGCGCCAAGTCTGGCCGTGCCGTGCCAGCCTGAGCTCCCACCGCGCGGAAGAGGAAAAGTCTGCGGCGAAAAGGGCGGCAAGGATTTGCTGGGCCCGGGCGCCCACCACCAGCACTCGTTCTTGCAGAGGAAGACGCGCCACCAGGTCCAGGACCCAGGCCAGCATGGGTTTGCCCTGGACAGGCAGAAGTGGCTTGGGGATGGGAAGACCCAACCGGCGGCCCGGCCCGGCCGCCAGCACCACCCCGCTCACCTCAGGCCGTGCTTCCCGTTGCATGCTTGACCTTCGCGGCCGCCAGCAACACAGCCTCCACAATCTGCTCGTAGCCCGTGCAGCGGCAAAGGTTCCCGGAAAGCCACACTCGCACTTCCTCCCGCGTGGGGCTGGGATTTTGCAAAAGGAGGGCATAGGCGGCCATGAGAAATCCGGGAATACAAAATCCACATTGCACCGCGGCGGTCTCCACAAACGCCTCTTGTAAAGGATGGAGCGCACCGGTTTGGGCCAGACCCTCCACAGTGAGGACGTGCTTGCCCTCCACCTGGATGGCCAAAGTGAGACAAGAAAGGCGCGGCTTTCCGTCCACGAGCACGGTGCAGGCGCCGCATTCCCCCTCCCCGCAGCCCTCCTTTGTGCCGATGAGGCCCAGATCCTTGCGCAGGAGGTCCAACAGCCGGCGGCCAGGAGGAACATCCACCCCCACAGGACGCCCATTCACCCAGAATTCAAGGTGCATCCCACCACCTCTCTGAGGGCCTGAAGATCGGGGCGGACCAGGGGCGGCTGGGGAAGACCACGGGTCACCCCCTGGGGATCCTTGAGCCCTGACCCGGTGACGATGAGGACCACACGATCTTTGGGGCCCACGGCGCCGTATTTCACCAGCCGTGCCAGGGCCGCGCCGGGCGCAGCCCCTGCGGGCTCACAGAAGATCCCAACTGTCCTGGCCATCTTCAGCGCAGCGGAGACCAGCTCCTCATCGGTTACGGTCACATACCCCCCCTCCGTTTCCGCCACGTACTTCACAGCCTTCACCACATCCGCGGGTTTCCCCACGCAAATGGAGTCCGCCAGGGTTTCCGCCGCCTCCTCCGCGGGGAGGATGGCCCGGCCTTGGCCATAGCGGGCGAAGGCGTGGGCCACGGCGGCCGCCCCCTCCGCCTGCACGCCAAACACCCTGGGCACACGCGCGGTTAACCCCGCTTTGCGCAGCTCAAGAAAGCCTTTGCACACACCAGCGATGACCGCGCCGTCGCCCACGGCCACCACCACCGCCTCCGGCACGTCCCCCAACTCCTCCCAGATCTCGAAGGACACCGTCTTATTCCCCTCCACCACCATGGGGTTGAGCCCATCGGAGCGGTTGTACCACCCGAACTCCTGGGAGGCGACCAAAGCTAGGGAGAAGGCCTGGTCGTAGGTTCCGTCCACGCGGAACACGTGGGCCCCAAAGGCCACGAGCTGGGCGAGCTTGGGGGCCGGGGCGCTCTTGGGGACGAAGATGTAACAGGGAACTCCGCCGGAAGCACAAAAGCCCGCCAGGGAACTGGCGGCATTGCCAGTGGATGCGCAGGAAAGTGCCTTTCTTCCCAGTTTTTTTGCCACGGCCACGGTCACCGCCGTGCCCCGATCCTTGCAGGAGGCCGTGGGGTGCAAAGTATCATCCTTGATCCAGACCGCGCCCAGCCCCCACTCCTCCCCAGCCTCTGGCCACGGGTAAAGGGGGGTGTGGCCTGCCCGCAGCCGCACCGCGTGCCCCTCCTCCACAGGAAGAAGCGCCTCGTACCGCCAAAGGGAGAACGCCCCAGGCTTAGGGAAAGAGGCGCGGACCTGCGTATAGTCGTAGAGCACCTCCAGGTTTCCCCCGGGAAATCCACATTCCGGGCAAAAGTAGTCCACGGACCAGGGGGGGAACTCCCGCCCGCAGGTGATGCACCGCAAGCATGTGGGCTCAGCCACGGCTCGCCTCCCAAACATGGACCAGGCTTTCCCGCAGGCCTTGGAAGATGAGGGCCATCTCCCAGGCCAGCCGCAGGGAGCGCGTGCCAGAAAAGCTTCGTTTGAGCTGGATCTCCCGTGGATGAAGGGCCGAGGACAACGTGGCCCGCACGAACGCGTCCTCGAACACGAAGTCCTCCCCGTCCTGCCAAATTCTTGCCACCTCGCCGTTTTCCCGTCGGTGAAGAACCCCGCGGAGAAGGATGAAGGCGTTGCGCTCCTCTGCACCCCAGCTTTCCACGCGGAAATAAAGGCGGGGCTTGTCCTGGTAGGGTTTGCCCTCGTGCACGCAGAACGTGGCACAGTTCCCACAATCATTGCAAAGGTCATCCAGGTGGAGGATCTGCCGCTCCTGGGTCACGCGAAATTCCTCCTCACCCACTACGGTCGCTTCACTAGCGTGTGCGGCCACGATGGGCACGCGCCAGGTGCCAGTGCGCGCCCGGTAGGCCACATTGGCGCGATTCGGACACACCTCGATGCACTTGTCGCACACGGTGCGACACTGGAGGCAGCGTTCGGCCTCCTGCCGGGCCTCCTCCGGGGAGAGGGGAAGCTCCAGGGGTTGGAAATCCCGGCGTTCCTGGACGGGACGATGGGCGGGGCCGCAGGGCATGGCTTTCCGGGCCTTGCGGCGCCGTAGTTCTCGTTCTGCCTGGGCCACGGCGGGGACGGGGAGGTCCGGAAGGGGCAAGCCCAGTTTGGTGAGGATGGCCAGGGCGGCGCGGCGGCCGTCGGCTATGGCCTCGATCACCGTGGCTGGGCCGCGCACCGCATCCCCACCGGCGTACACCTGGTAAAGGTTGGTCTCCCCGCCCTCGGGATCAACCACCAATCGCCCGTCCCGTTGGAGGACGAGGCCAGTTCCCTCATAAAAACGTAGTTCGGGCCGCTGCCCCACGGCTACGATCACCGTGTCCGCAGGGAGCTCGAACTCCGAGCCGGGGATGGGCTCAGGCAGGCGGCGCCCATCCAGACCGGGCTCTCCCAAGCGATTGCGCACGCAGCGCAGCGCCCGCACTCTGCCCGCTTCCCGCAGGATCTCCTGCGGGCTCACCAGCTCCAACAGCACGTTCCCCTCGCGGAGAAGCTCCTCCACCTCCTGGGGATGGGCGGGCATCTCGGCCCGGCTGCGCCGATACACCACGGTCACGGGCTGGCCGGTGAGACGCCAGGCGGATCGCGCGGCGTCCATGGCGGTGTCGCCTCCCCCGACCACCACCACCCGCCGGCCAAGCTCTGGCTTTTCCCCTCGCTTCAGGAGCTGAAAGAGCTCCAGCGCTCCATACACACCCGGCCCCTTTTCGCCGGGGACCCCCAGCCGGGCCTCCCCGGGGAAACCAGGGGCGAGAAACACGGCGTCGAATCCACGGCCCAACAGGTCCGTGGCTTTCTCCACCCGGTGGTTGTGGTGAAAATGCACCCCCAGCTTTTCCAGGCGCCGCAGGTCCGCGGCGAGGGCCTCTTTGGGCAAGCGGAACCCCGGGGCGAGGCCGATCATTCCCCCCGACGCGGGCCCGGCCTCGAACACCGTGACCTCCACACCGGCCAGGGCCAGGTAAAACGCACAGGAGAGGCCCGCCGGACCAGCACCCACCACCGCCACTTTCCGGCCGGTGGCCGGCGCCGGGCGCCACACCACCTCCGCGTTTTCCGCGGCAAACCGCTTGAGGGCCCGAATGCTCAGCGGCTTTTCATAGTTCCACCGCGTACAGCGCCGTTCGCAGAAGGCTGGGCACACGTGGCCTGTGATCGCAGGGAGCGGGTTGCGGGCGAGGATGGCCTGCAGGCTGGCCCAGGGATCACCGGCCTCGATCTGCCCTATGTATTCAGGCACATCTTGGTTCACTGGGCAGGCGGCCACGCAGGGCGCGGCAATGCAGTCAAAATAGGAAAGCCCATCCGCAATCTTGGGGAGCTCCCCCAGGAAGAAGGCCTTTTGGTACCGGGTGATGCGCAAGCTCTCCTCTGCGGCCCGCCGCAGGTTTTCCGCCCGGTTTTTCCTGAACTCCTCAAGATCCTTAGCGCCCACGCCAGCCATGGCCTGCCGGAGCTCGGCCAGCCACGGCCCAAACCGGGCGTAGCCCCCGGGCTTGAGGAGATCCGTGCACGCCGTCACCGGCAGGGCCCCACAGGAAACAAGGGTGGGCAGGTTCAGAGCGTCTGCCCCACCGGAGTAGGAAACAAGGACCTCCCCGTCCAGGTCTTGGAAAAGCTGCCAGAAAAGGTTCAGGGTGAGGGGATAGAGGGCCCGGCCGGACATGTAGATCTCCGCCCCGGGAAGCACCTGGCGGTGATTGGCCATGGCCAGCGTATTGGTGAGCTTCACCCCGAACGTGAGCCCCAGCGCTTTGGCTTTGGCCTGTAGCCTCCGGATGAGAGGAAGCGCTTGCTCATACTGAAGGTCGTGCTCGAAGACCTTGGCGGGGATTTCAATCTCCCGGAAGCCAAGGTGATCGTGGAGGATGCGCAGCACACGGTCTTGCCCAAGGAGCGTGGGGTTCAACTTGACGAAGGTGTGAAAACCTCGCTCCAAAAGGAACTCGGCAATGGCTTCGATCTCCTGGGGCGGGCAGCCATGCATGGTGGAGAGGGTGACGCTGCGGGAGACTGGGGCGGGGATGGCCACATCCGCGTACTGGGGGAACTCCCGGCGCAAGACCTCCTGGACCTCCGCCAGCACAGGGTGGGGTTGGGAGAGCTGGGCGAGAAAGCCTTGGATCTTCGGGGTTTTTATGCCGGCAAGGTCATAGCCCACGCTCATGTTGAACACCGTGCCCACGGGCTGGCGCGCCCAGCCCAGTGCCCGGTGAAGCAAATGGATGAGGACCCAGGCGTGGATGTATTGGCGGGCAGCCTCCTCCACCCTGAGCTCCTGGGACCATTCCACGTTGTAACCCTCATCCGCGGCGTCGATGCAGGGCCGGGGGATCTCCAGGTCATCCAGGACCTGCACGGTTTTTAGCTCCATGAACCTTCCCCCGCATAGCCAAGCCGTCAGGATGTTCTGGCTCAACTGGGTATGGGGTCCGGCGGAAGGCCCGATGGGGGTGCTCAGCGTCTCGCCGAAGATCTCGGTGGCGAAAGGTTCCGGCCGCGGCACGTAGAAAAGCTCCCGTGGGATCCCAAAAACGCTCCCCGCGTTTTTCAGTTCCACAAAAACCCAGCGCAAAAGCTCCGAAAAGGAAAGAGGCCGGAGATCCGTGGGCATCCCTCACCCCCTAGACCTTGGCCCAGATCTCCTGGGCTTTTTGGCGGGCCCGGGCCAGCACAGCCTTTTCATCGATCCCCTCGATCTGGCCATCCTTAAGGCGGATTTGACCAGCCACGATCACCGCGGAGGGGCGCAACCCTTCGCTGATGTTGGCAAAAAGGATGTGGGCAAGGAGGTTATCCGCGGAAAGGGGGGTAGGCGGCTCATAGTCCCAAAGAACCAAGTCCGCCGCATATCCCTCTTGAACCCTGCCGAATGGCAGCCCAAAAGCCTTTTCTGCCAGGGCATAGTTCTGCGCCAAGATCCGTTTGGCCGCGTCATCGCCCAACGCCAGGGGATCGACCTCCGCATGATGGGCCAAAAGCCGGGCGGAGAGAAGCTCTCCCCACATATCGCAGCCAAAGCCATCGGTGCCCAGGGCCAGGGGGATCCCGCGGGCCAACATTTTTCCCACTTGGGCTGCGCCCACGGCGTTGTTCATGTTGGAGCGAGGGTTATGGGCCACCGTGGGCTTTTTCTCGGCCAACAGCCCCAGTTCCGCTTGGGAAAGGTGGATGCCGTGAGCAAAGATAGTGTTTTCCTGCACGATGCCAAACCGATCCAACCGCTCGGCCGTGCGTTCCCCGTGTTTCTGCAGGGCATCGAGGGGGTCCTCCTTCCCCTCCGCCAGATGGCCGTGATAGCCAAGGCCCAGGGGCTCTGCCGCCTCGCGACACTTGGCCAACGTCTCCTCGGAGAGGGTGAAGGAGGCATGGAGGCCAAAATGGGCGGCGAACTGCCCGCACACCCTTTCTTCCCCGGCAAAACGCACGTTTTCCAGGATGCCCTGGTCGCGCTCCTGGGGGCCGCCGCGATCCGTGACCTCGTAGCACAGATCAGCCCGAAGTCCAACCTCAGCCAAGGCTTTCTTGACGCGAGAAAGCGAGCCGATGATGGCTGTGGGAGAGGCGTGGTGGTCGAAAATGACGGACACGCCCCGGCGCAGATGGGCCATCCCCCCCACGAGGGCTGACAGGTAGACGGCCTCCAGGTCCAACGCGCGGTCCAGCTTCCACCAGAGCTGCTCCAGGATCTGCCCAAAGCTTTGGGGAGCGAAGGCCTTCAGGAGGATCCCGCGGGCCAGGGAGGAGTACAGGTGGGTGTGGGCGTTGACGAGGGCGGGGGTGAAGAGCTTCCCCTGGGCGTCGAGCTTGGTGGCGCCCGTCACCTGGGGAGCCGGCCCTTCGCCCACCTTTGCGATCCGCCCCTCCTCCACGATGACGTAAGCCTTTTCTTTAAAAGCTCCAAAGAGGTCAGCTACGCATGCGTTCTCAATGAGAAGCGTGCCCAATTTTCACCTCCAAAGAAAAGGGGCCTGCTTGTGCAGGCCCCCGTTCCATTCCGCGCCTTTCACGGCTCACCCGGCCAGGGCCCCACGATGCCCGCTGCCGCCCACTCCATGGTGATGAGGGCCTCGTAGCTCATCCACATCCCGGCGGGAACACGAAGAACGCCCTTGCGGTCGTACACCGGCCCCTGGAAGGGGTCGAAGGTGATGCCTGGATCGGCCATTTGGCTCAGGCGAATGTACACGAGGTCGTAAACAGAAATCCTCCCGAACGTGGGGTGGTCGACCACGTATCCCTTCAGGGCAGCCTCAAACTTGGGGTTGATGACCATGCCTGGCAGGGCGCCCACCTCCACCGCCCCTTGGGCCAGGAGCCACCAGTAATCCACATGGGCCAGGTTCTTCGGGGTATACACGCCATTGTAGATCTTCACGAGGAAGTCCTCGTAGATCTTGTCCCAGTGCACAAGCTGGCCGGACACCACATGGTCCGGAGCGAACTCGTACATGGGGGAGTAGTGGCCGAAGGAGGGAAGTCCTTTTTCCGCGGCCACCTGGACCACCGTGGGCGAGTCCTCGGTGAAGGCGAAGACATCACAGCCCTCGGCGATGAGGGCCTCCGTGGCCTCCTTTGCGGCCGCGGGGTTGAACCACTCGTAGATCCAGCGCACATGCACCTCGGCCTTGGGGTTCACCTCCCGCACCCCGATGGCGAAGGCGCTGATGTGCCGTTTGACCTCGGGGATGGGGAAAGCCCCGACATACCCGATCTTCCCGGTTTTCGTGAGGGCACCGGCGATGAGACCGTTCAGATAGTACACCTGGTAGAAGTCCGCCATGTAGGTGGCCATGTTCGCCCAGCGCTTGAACCCCGAGCAGTGGGCAAAGATCACGTTGGCATAGCGCTGGGCTGCGGCCAATGTCCCGTCCATGAAGCCGAAGCTCGTGGTGAATATCACGTTGCAGCCTTGGCGCACCAAAAGATCGATGTAAGTCTCCACCTCCCCTTCGGGAACGGACTCCACGTAAACCGTCTCCAGCCAATCGTATTTTTCATCCACAATGCGGCGGGCCACGTCATGGGCATGAGTCCAGCCATAATCCCCGATGGGGCCCACATAGATGAACCCGGCCTTGATCTTCGTGGTCGCCAGGGCCAGGGACCCGAAAACCGCCACCGCCAACACCGCCAGCAAAACACGCTTCATACTTTCCCCTCCTTTCTTGACTCGACTTTCCTGTCCCCAAGCCTACGCAGATCCAGCGACCGGCACTTCCCTCGGCTCTCACCCCCCTTCAGCGCTCACCGCGCACATAAGGTACACCCAGAGCACCGGGTGCCCGTCGACGCCACCGTGACCCGCCGAAGCCGCTGGCGGCCAAAACCACCACAGCAAAAAGGTAGGGCATGAGCTTGAGGAGCTCCGGGGGGAGGAAGGCCTGCAACCGGTAGGAGAGGTGATAAAGGGCCCCGAAGAAGAAGGCGCCCCAGACGGCCTGCAGCGGGTCCCAGGCAGCAAATATGGTGAGGGCAATGACGATCCACCCCATCCCTGCTGTCATTCCCTCCGTCCAGGCCGGCCGATAGGCCACGGACAGATAACCACCTCCCACCCCGGCCAAAAGCCCCCCAAACACCACGCATAAGTAGCGCACCAAAAACACGTTGATCCCCAACGCGTCCGCTGTGGCCGGGCTTTCCCCCACGGAGCGAATGGTCACACCCCAGCGGGTGCGGAAAAGCAACAGCCACAGAAGAACAGCAAGAAAGATGCCCACATAGGTGAGAACGGTCTGATCCTGGAAGAGCATGGGGCCAAGCACGGGCACCCGGGAAAGCCCGGGGATGGCAAGGGAGGGCAGGGTTGCGGAAAGCGGTTTCCCCTCCCAGCCCCGGCCCAATAGACCCGCTAACCCCAGCCCAAACATGGAGAGGGCTAACCCCGACACATATTGATTGGCCCGCAGGGTCACGGTGAGAAAAGCGTGGACCAGAGCGGCCGCCCCGCCCACGATGGCAGCACACAACAGGCCCAAACCGGGGTCACCTGTGCCTTGCGTCACCGCGAAGGCCGTGAAGGCCCCAAGGATCATCATGCCCTCCATGCCCAGGTTCACCACGCCTGCGCGCTCGGAATAGATCTCACCCAGCGTTCCCCAAAGGAGGGGGACACCAAAGGCCAAGGCCCGGCTCACCGTGCTCATGAGCCAGCTTGTCCAGTCCATGCCTTCTCCTTGGGCGCCAGCCGCACCCGCCAGAACATGAGGATGTCAAAGCTGATGAGGGAAAAGAGAATGAGGCCGTTGAAGACCCCGGTGATCTGGAAGGGAAGGGCGAGCGCGATCTTCATGTAGTCACCAGCAGCGAAAATGAGGCCAAGGAGAACAGCCGTGAAGATGGCGGCGATCGGGCTCCCCCTGGCCAGCCAGGCCACGATGATCGCGGTGTATCCGTAGCCCATGGAAATGTGATAGGGACTGCGCAGCCGGCCATGGATGCCCGCCACTTCCCCCACCCCGGCCAGCCCAGCCAGCCCGCCGGAAAGCAACATCACCACGGTGAACACGGCCGCGAAGTTGATGCCGGCGTAACGCGCGGCCTCCGTGTTTTGCCCCACCACCCTGATCTCATAGCCCAAGCGGGTACGGGCCAAAAGCACCGCGACGCACAACGCTGCCACCACCCCCACGGCCAGGGTGAGCCAATGCACCCGGGTGCCCGGAAGATAGGGGAGCCGGGCGGAAAGGGGGAAAGCATCGGTATAGGCAAAGCCCCGCATGGTGGAGCCCTTCCAGGGCCCATGCACCAGCCACTCCACAATGTAGACCATGACGTAGTTCAGCATGAGAGTAGAAATGACGTCGTTCACAGAGAACTTGACCCGCAAGATGGCCGGGATCACCGCCCACAGCCCACCGGCAAGGAAGCCGAAAAGGAACATGAGGGGAAGGCGCCAGGCATCAGGAACGCGCACAAAGAGGGCCACGCCTGTGGCAGCCACAGCTCCCGCGAGGAGCTGGCCCTCCGCCCCGATGTTCCAAAACCCGGCGTTGAAGGCTAAAGTCAAGCCTGCGCCGCAAAGAACAAGGGGGATGGCCCGGCGCAGGACCTCGGAAAAGCTTGGCCAGGTCCCGAAAACACCGCGGCCAATTTGGTAGTACGCCTGCCACGGGTTTTTCCCGTACCCGTAGAACACCAAAGACGCCAGGAGGAGGGCCAGGACCACTGCCCCCACGGAAACCCCCACCACCGCCAGGCGGGACGGGGTGGGACGTTGTTCCAAACTGAACGGACCCAAACGCTTCATGCTCCTGCGCTTCGCACCGGGGCGGAGCGCCGCTCGCCCGCCATCATGAGGCCGATCTCCTCCACGGTCGCTTCGCTGGCCGCCACAACCCCCATGATCTCACCCCGAAACATCACGGCGATGCGATCGGAAAGCTCCATGATCTCCTCAAGGTCCTCAGAGACGAGGACCACAGCCGCGCCCTTTTCCCGCTGACGCAGGAGAAGCTGGCGGATTTGCTCAGCAGCTCCCACATCCAGGCCATAAGTGGGATGCGCAGCGATGACCACCGCGGGTTCCCCCGACAGCTCCCGGGCCAAGATCAGCCGTTGGATGTTCCCTCCGGAAAGAAGCTTGGCGGGGGTGCGCAAGCTCGGGGTCATGATCCCGTATTCCTCCACAGCCTTTTCCGCGAAAGACCGAATGGCCCACGCTTGGAGGAAACCCCGCCAAGAGAAGGGCCACCGATGATGATGCTTCAGGATCAGATTCTCCTCCACAGGAAGGCCGGGGACAATGCCCATGCGAATTCGTTCCTCGGGAACGTGGGCGCAGCCCAGGTCGGAAAGAAGGCGCGGGGAGCGGTTAGTCACGTCCTGGCCTAGGAGCACGATCTTCCCGCGCTCCGCTGGCCGCAGACCCGCCAGGACTTCCACCAGCTCGCGTTGTCCGTTTCCAGCGATCCCGGCGATGCCCAAGATCTCGCCGCGGCATACCCCGAAGGAAACCCCTTTCAGGGCCCAAAGGCCGCGGTCGTCACGCGCATAGAGGTCCTGCGCGCGCAGGGCCTCTTCGCCCGGCCGGCAGACCGCCTTGGTGAGGCGAAACACCACCTCCCGCCCCACCATCATCCGCGCGAGTTCCGCCTTGTTGGTGTCCTGAGCTTGGACCGTGCCCACCACTTTGCCGCGCCGCATGACCGTGATCCTGTCCGCCACGGAAAGGACCTCGTCCAGCTTGTGGGAGATGAAAATGATCCCGTGCCCTTCGGCCTTCATGCGGGCCAGGACCTTGAACAGCTCTTGGGCCTCCTGAGGGGTGAGGACGCTTGTGGGCTCATCGAGGATGAGCACCTCTGCTCCCCGCACCAGGGCCTTGAGGATCTCCACGCGCTGCTGCTCGCCTGCGGAAAGCTCCCACACCCGGCGCTCCGGATCCACGGGCAGCCCGTAGTGGTGGGATAGCTCGCGGAGCTTCTGCCCCACCACACGGGCTGGCGCCCAGAATGGCGTTCCCGCAAGGCCCAGGGCCACGTTTTCCGCCACGGTGTGAGGCCGCACGAGCTTGAAGTGCTGATGGACCATGCCGATGCCAAGCCGGACGGCGTCGCGCGGGGAGCGGATCTCCACGCGTTTTCCCTTTATCCAGATCTCCCCGGAGTCCGGCCGATAAAGGCCGTAGAGGATGTTCATGAGGGTGGTCTTGCCGGCGCCGTTCTCCCCAAGAAGAGCGTGGACCTCACCGGGTTGCAGAGCGAAGGTCACCTGGTCGTTGGCCACCACCCCGGGGAAGCGCTTGGTGATGTCCTTCAACAGGACGAGGGCCTGCTCCTGCGGAAGGCCTGCCATTGAGAAAGTATAGCGGAGGGGGTGGGAGCAGTCAAGTTGTCTTACAAGCCCGCCCCCGGCTATACTCCCCAAAAGGAGGGGCGGTGCGGTTAAGAGGCGTACGGCGCTACCACTGGGCACGGGATGTGGATGAGGCCTTGTCCTTGCTCGCAGCCTACCGGGGAAAGGGCGCGATCCTCGCCGGCGGCGTGGACCTCGCCCGCTCCCCGCGCACAGATATCGAGGGCCTCATCGACATCACTGGCGCTGGCCTTTCCTACGTCCGCCTGGACTCCCACCAATTACGCATAGGAGCAACCACCACCTTGGCCGAACTCCTTGGCCATCCCCAAGCGCGGGAATACGCGGGCGGGATCCTTGAGGAAACCCTGCGCCTTGTGGCCTATCCGGCCCTGCGAAACATGGCCACCCTCGGCGGTGCGGTGGTGTCCAGCCATCCTTGGGCGGACATCCCCACCCTGCTTGTGACCCTGGGCGCAGAGGCCCGCTACCAAGGCCCAAGCGGTGAGAAACACGAACCGCTTGAACACCTGTACCAAAAGGATTTCCGCCGGATCTTCCGGGAAAGCGTTCTTCTGGAGATGAGTCTTCCCCACGGGGATGGGGCATTTGCGTTTGAGAAAATGGGAAGAAACGCGGGAGATATTGCGCTTCTCAATGTTTGCGCGGGCCTGAGGATCAAGGAGGAAAAGATCGCCTGGGCCCGAGTGGCCGTGGGAGCTCGGCCGGAACGGGGGGAGCGCCTCCCTTGGCTGGAGGAGGCCCTCGTCGGGGAGCGACCAGGCCCAGCCCTGTGGCAGAAGGTGGAGGAGGAGGTCAAAGCCCGCGTGGAGGTGGGCACGGACCGGCGCGCCCCCGCGGCCTGGCGGCGGGAGGTGGCCGGGGTTTTGGTGCGGCGAGCCTTAAGGCGGGCCGCAGGAAAGGCGGGCACATGAAAATCTATTTTGAGCTCAATGGAAAACACCAATACGTGGACGTAGACCCTGGGGAATCGCTTCTTTCCCTCCTCCGCCGTCTGGGCATGAAGTCGGTGAAAGAAGGTTGCGGCACCGGGGAGTGCGGAACTTGTACGGTGCTCCTCGAAGGTAAACCCGTCAGATCTTGTATCACGTTCGCGGCCAAGGTGCAGGGAAAACGGGTGACCACCGTGGAAGGTCTGGGAACCCTGGATAACCCCCATCCCCTGCAGCGAGCTTTCGTGGAGGCTGGCGCAGTGCAGTGCGGCTTTTGCACCCCGGGCATGATCCTCACCGCCTATGCTCTCCTGCAGGAAAACCAGGACCCCACCCCTCATGAGGTGCGGGAGCACCTGGTGGGGAACCTCTGTCGCTGCACAGGGTACAAAAAGATCGTGGATGCTGTGCTTCTGGCGGGGCAGTGGAGAAGGGAGGGGCAATGGCGGTGATCAGCAGTCCCACAAAACACGTGGTGGGCCAAAACGTCCTCAAAGTGGACGGCATCCCCCTTGCCACCGGACAGCCCAAGTTCACCCTGGACCTGGACCTCCCCGGCGCCTTGACGGGGAAGATCCTGTACTCACCGCATGCGCATGCGGAGATTGTGGCCATCGACACCAGCGAGGCTGAGCGGGTCCCAGGCGTGGCTTGCATCTTGCACCATGGAAACGTCCCGCGCGTACCCTACACCACCGCCGGACAGGGCTGGCCCGAGCCCTCGCCCTACGACACCGTGCTTTTCGATAAAAAAGTGCGGTATGTGGGGGACCGTGTGGCCGCGGTGGCCGCGGAGACAGAGGAAGCCGCCCTCGAGGCACTGGGCAAAATTCGTGTGGAGTACAAAGTTCTTCCCGCAGTTTTTGCCCCCGAAGAGGCGCGCGCTCCTGGAGCGCCTGTGATCCACGATGAGCCCGATGCGCAGGGGGTCTACGATGCCTCCCGCAACATCGCCGCGGCTGTGGACATCCCCATTGGCGATGTGGAACGCGCCTTTGCCGCGGCGGATGTGGTGGTGGAGGAGACCTGCGAGATCCCATATTACCAGCACTGCGCCCTGGAACCCCACTGTGTGCTGGTGTACTTCGACGAGGACGGGCGAATGGTGATCCGCACCTCCACGCAAGTGCCGTTCCACGTGAGAAGGATCGTGTCCAGGGTTTTGGCCGTTCCCATCTCGCGCATTCGTGTGGTGAAGCCGCGCATCGGCGGGGGGTTTGGCTCCAAACAGGAGGTCATCCTGGAGCCGGTGGCTGCAGCACTGGCCCTGCGCACTGGTCGCCCGGTGAAAATGGCCCTCACCCGCGAGGAGGTGTTCGTCTCCACGCGCACCCGCCATCCCTATCGGGTGCGGGTGAAACTGGGGGCAACCCGCGACGGAACGCTTCAGGCCCTGGAGATGGAGGCCTTGGCCAACACCGGGGCTTACGGGGCGCATGCCGGCACCGTGCTGTACAACGTGGGCTCGAAAACCCTCCCCCTTTACAACAAGGCCAAGCACGTGCGCTTCCATGGGCAGGCGGTGTACACGAACCTACCCGTGGCCGGCGCGTTCCGGGGCTATGGCGCCACCCAGGGATTCTTTGCCCTGGAGGTGGCCATGGACGAGCTGGCGGAAGAACTTGGCCTGGATCCGCTGGAGCTCCGGTTGAAGAACCACATCCGCGAGGGCGAGACCTCCCCTGTGTTTGAAAGGCTTGGGGAGGGGCGGGAAGGAAAAGCTCAGGTTGTGCGCTCCTGCAAGCTGGCGGAGGCCATCCGCATTGGTGCCGCGCGAATAGGCTGGCACGAAAAGCGCCGAAAGCCCCGCCGCGAGGGCTCGTGGGCCTACGGAGTGGGCATGGCCTGTGCCATGCAGGGCTCAGGCATCACCGGAATTGACATGGCTGCGGCCACGCTCATCATGAACGAGGACGGCTCCTTCCGCCTTTTGGTGGGTGCCACAGACCTGGGCACCGGCTCTGATACAGTGCTGGCCCAAATCGCCGCGGAGGCCCTGGGCGTGCCGGTGGAGAAAATCGTGGTCTACTCCTCGGATACCGATTTCACGCCCTTCGACACCGGCGCTTACGCCTCCAGCACCACCTACGTCTCTGGGCACGCCGTCCTGCGCGCAGCCGAAGAGGTGAAACGCCAGATCCTGGGGGTGGCGGCAGAGGTTTTTGAGGAGCCGGTCGAGGCCCTGGCCGTGGGACGGGAGCAGGTGATGAGCCTGCGCACGGGAAAGTCCTTGTCTTTCGAGGAGCTCGGGCACAGAGCCCTGTACGTGGTGAACCAAAGGCAGATTGCGGCCACAGCCTCGTTCGCCTGCCCGGAGTCTCCGCCGCCGTTTGCCGCGTTCTTCTGCGAAGTGGGCGTGGACACAGAAACAGGGCGCGTAAAGGTGACGCGGTTCGTGGCCGTGGCGGACTGCGGCCAACCCATCCATCCCAAGCTCGCCGAGGGCCAACTGGAGGGCGCCGTGGTCCAGGGAATCGGCCACGCCCTCCATGAGGAAATGCTTTTCTCAGAGCGGGGGAGCTGTGTGAACCGCACGTTTTTTGACTACCGCATCCCCACTTCTTTGGATGTTCCGGAGATCGAGGCCATCTTGGTGCCCTCGGAGGAGCCCACCGGCCCCTTTGGGGCCAAATCCATCGGGGAGATCGGTATCAACGGTCCTCTTCCGGCCATCTCCAATGCCATTTACCATGCGATCGGAGTCCGCCTTACTCGTGCTCCGTTCACACCTGAGCGGGTGCTCGCCGCCTTGCAGGCAAAGGAAGGGGGTGAGAGCCAGGGAAAGAGGAGGTGATGGGCTAAGAGACCCACCTTTCCGGAGGTGATGGAGATGAGAATTGGTCTAGTGTTTTGTGTGGTCTTCCTGACCCTCGGATTTTTGGGCACGGCCCAGATCCCGGTGAAGTTTACGCTGGACTGGGCCTATCAAGGTCCTCAAGCCCCGTTTCTTGTGGCCCTGTACAGGGGGTATTTTGCGGCCGAGGGTTTGGACGTCACCATTGACCGGGGCTATGGATCGGCCGACGCGGTGACAAAGATCGCCACGGGCGTCTACGACATAGGATTTGCCGACATCAATTCCATGATCGAGTTCAACGCACGAAATCCCGAGCGGGCTTTGATTGCGGTGGCTATCGTTTACGACTACGCTCCGTTCTCGATCGTCACCTTGCGGGGGCGGGGCATCGAGAGCCCGCGAGATCTGGTGGGACGCACCCTGGGCGCACCCGCGGGCGATGCCTCGCGCCGCCTCTTTCCCGTGTTCGCCAAGGTCACCGGCATCGACCCCACAACGGTGGCCTGGGTCACCATGGAGCCCGCGCTGCGTGAAAGGCTTTTGGTCCTCGGTCAAGTGGACGCCATCAGCGCTCACTTTTTCACCGCGGTGATCAACTTGAAGGCCATGGGCGTAGCAGAAAGGGACATCGTGGTCCTTCTATATGCCGAACACGGCCTCGATCTTTACGGCAATGCCGTGATGTGCTCGCCTGAACTGCTTCAAGAAAAGCCTGAGGTTGTGCGTGCCTTCCTACGGGCCCTGACCCGCGCGTGGCACGAGACCATTGCTGATCCTGAAGGCGCCATCGCGTACGTAAAGCAACGGGATCCCTTGATCGACACCGCTGTGGAGCTTGAGCGATTGCTTTTGGCCATCAACGTGTGCATGCTGACCCCTGATGTGCGTGAACTGGGCTTTGGCGATGCTCGGACCGAACGGCTCGCCAAGGCGATCGCTCTCGTCACAGAGGGCTTCGGCCTGGCTTACGCTCCCGAAGTAGCGGAGGTTTTCACCAACGCGTATTTGCCGCCCTTGGCTGAGCGGTTGCCTAGACCGTGAGGAGGGGAAGGGGGACAGGCTCAGCTCTGTCCCCCTTTTTACATGAGCACAAAAGGCGCACCCGTAATCTTTCAAGAAGTTTCCCTCCTTTACGCCTCCGGCGCCCATTCCACGTTGGCCCTCGACAAGGTGAGCTTGTCCATTGAGCCGGAGGAGTTCGTCGCCGTGGTAGGGTCAAGCGGATGCGGGAAGACCACGCTGCTCAAGCTCGTGGCTGGCCTGATTTTGCCCACGGCAGGAGAGGTTTTTGTGGACGGACTCAAGGTGACAAGCCCGCTGAAGATTGTGGGCATGGCTTTCCAGAACCCTTCCCTCCTCCCTTGGCGCACCACCGTGGGCAACATCATCTTGCCCTTGGAAATCGTGCGGCCCTATGCTCAAGAGTTCCGCAGAAAAAAGCGGGAGTTCAGACAAAAAGCGCAGGAGCTTCTTGCCCTCGTGGGCCTAGCTGGCTTTGAACACCACCATCCTTGGCAGCTTTCCGGTGGCATGCAGCAGCGCGTTTCCCTTTGCCGCGCGCTCATCCATAACCCCAAAATCCTCCTTTTGGACGAGCCATTTGGGGCCCTCGACGCCTTTACCCGCGAAGAGCTTTGGTTTGTGCTACAACGCGTGTGGTTGGATCGGAGCCCAACCGTGATCCTCGTGACCCATGATCTTCGGGAAGCTGTCTTTTTGGCGAGCAAAGTTCACGTGATGAGCGCCCGCCCCGGTCAAATTTTGTTGAGCAAAGTCGTGAATTTCCCTCACCCTCGGGAGCTGGAGCTCAGTTACACCCCGCCGTTCAGCGAGCTGGTCTACCTCCTGCGTCAAGCCATCGGAACGAGCCAGGGAAGGGTATCGTCATGAAGGCCTCTCCCAAGGCAAAGAACATGGCCATTCCTGTGCTCACCCTTTTGCTCTTTGTCTTGACGTGGGAGGGCATAGTCTGGGTCTTCCGCATCCCTCGCTTTGTGTTGCCAGCGCCTTCGCTGGTGGTCCAGGCATTGTGGCGCTGGCGCGACGTCATCCTTATGCACTCCGCCCACACCTTGTACACCACCGTGCTGGGGTTCGGCTTGGCCGTGATCACCGGGCTCTTGCTGGGTTGGACCATTGGGTTCTCCACACTCCTTTATCGGGCCCTTTACCCTCTGCTTATTGCCTTCAACAGTATCCCGAAGGTCGCCATCGTCCCCATCCTTGTCATTTGGTTTGGTATTGGCGCTATTCCTGCAGTGCTCACTGCATTTCTCATTTCTTTTTTCCCCATTGTCGTGAACGTGGCCACTGGCTTGGCCACCCTGGAGCCAGAGCTTCGCGACGTACTTCGCTCTTTGGGCGCCACCCCCTTTCAACTTTTCCGCAAAGTTGGGCTTCCCCGCACGCTCCCTTACTTTTTCGGGTCCTTGAAGGTCGCAATCACCATGGCCTTTGTTGGTTCAGTGATCAGCGAAACAGTGGCTTCTGATCGAGGAATTGGCTACCTCATGATCGCAGCGAGCTCACGCTTCGATGTGCCACTGGTATTCGCAGGCCTGGTGGCCATCGCCGGAATGGGCGTGACCCTTTACGCGCTGGCCACACTCTTAGAGGGCCGCCTTACCGGCTGGGCTTATCACCGCTAGCAGCAAGCGCGATCCCCCAGAACCTCTCAGGCTCCAGGGAGGCGCCGCCGACCAGAGCCCCTTGGATCTCCGGAAGCGCCAAAAACTCGCGGGCGTTCTCCGGTTGCACAGAACCGCCGTACAGGATACGCACGCACTTCCCGTTTCCCCTAAAACGCTCCACAAGCCAAGCGCGGATGCGACCGGCCATATCTTGAACATCCTGGGGGTGAGCAGGGACACCTGTGCCAATGGCCCAAACCGGTTCATAGGCGATGACCAACGGTCCAAGGAGTCCCTCCCCCAGGGCGGCAGAAAGCTGGTGCTCCACCACCTCCCAGGCCCTTCCTGCTCGGCGTTCCCCCAAGGTCTCCCCAACGCAAAGGATGGGGGTTAAGTTATAGGCCCACGCGGCCTTCACCTTTTCCGCCACAAATTCATCAGTTTCCCCAAACAATTGGCGGCGCTCGGAGTGCCCACAGATCACGTACTTCACCCCGAGGTCAGCCAGCTGGTACATGGAGACCTCCCCCGTGAAGGGCCCCTCCTTTTGGGGGTGCCCGCTTTGAGCGCCCACCGCTATCGGGCTGCGGGAAAGGAGCTGTGCCGTCAGGGCTAACGCCGTGAAAGAGGGGCACACCGCGAGCTCCACCGGCGGCTCATCCCCTGCGAGCGCCACCAGCCGGCGCAGGTACTCCTCAGTTTCTTTGATGGTCTTGTGCATCTTCCAATTCCCGACCACCAAGGGCTTGAGCATTTTTCGCCCCCTTTGCACGGGGATGGTAGACGTCTATCATGGACCTCGACAAGGGGGTGTTCAATGGTAGGCGAGTTCTGGATAGCGATTCTTGCCGGACTGGTCCTCCTGTTTTTGGCCAGCGCCATCCGCATCGTGCGCGAGTATGAGCGCGGGGTGATCTTCAGACTGGGCCGCCTCGTCGGCGCTAAAGGCCCGGGCTTGTTCCTCATCATCCCCTTCGTGGACAAGATGGTGAAAGTGGACCTGCGCACCATCACCCTGGACGTCCCACCCCAGGAGGTGATCACCAGGGACAACGTGCCCGTGCACGTCAACGCCGTGGTGTACTTTCGCGTGGTGGATCCCACGGCCGCCATCGTGGAGGTCTTGGACTTCGTGGAGGCCACACGCCAGATCTCCATGACCACCCTGCGCTCCATCGTGGGCAAAAGCGAGCTGGACGAGCTCCTTTCGGAGCGGGAGCGCTTGAACCGGGAGTTGCAGAAGATCATCGACGAGCACACCGATCCCTGGGGGATCAAGGTGATCACAGTGGAGATCAAGGACGTGAAGATCCCGGCGGAGATGCAGCGGGCCATTGCCCGGCAGGCCGAGGCCGAGCGCGAACGCCGCAGCAAGATCATTCACGCCGATGGCGAGCTCCAGGCCGCGGAAAAACTGCGGGAGGCCGCAGCCATCATGCAGCAATCTCCCGGTGCCCTCCAGCTCCGCTACCTGCAGACCCTAACGGAGATCTCCACCGAGAAGACCAACACCGTTGTGTTCCCGCTTCCGCTGGAGCTCTTGGACGCCCTGAGACGACGCGACGAGCGGTGAAGCTCTGCGTATTGGGAAGCGGGTCCTCGGGCAACGCCCTTCTTCTTGAGGGGCCAGGGGGGCCGGTGCTTGTGGACTGTGGCCTCCTTTGGTCCGATCTTGTGGCCCGCGCCAAGCAGGCCCGCCTCTCCCTCCAGGGGCTGCGCCACGTGATCATCACCCATGAGCACACCGACCATGTGCGGGGATTGGCCCACGCGCGCCGCCGTGGCGTCAACGTGGTGGCCAGCGCCGGCACCCTAAGGGCCCTCGGGCTCAAAGGCCTGGTGGCTGAGCCAGGCCTTGAGGTGGAGGGAATCAGGATCTTCCCCATCCCCCTCTCCCACGACGCCGTGGAACCCCTGGGTTTGCGCCTGGAGGTGGATGGGGTGCGCTTGGGCGTGGTCACGGACCTGGGACGCGTCACCGCACAGGTCCTGGCGGCCTTGAAGGGCTGCGAACAGTTGGTGGTGGAAACCAACCATGACCTGGAGATGCTCCTCACCGGACCCTATCCCTGGCCGTTGAAGATGCGCATCCTTGGGCCTCTTGGGCATTTGGCCAACGATGAGGCGGCCCAAGCCCTGAAGAGCCTGAGGGATTGGTGCAAAGCCGTGTTCCTCGCCCACCTTTCCCGGGAGAACAACAGACCGGAACTGGCCCTGGAGACAGTGGCCCAGGCCCTGGACGGGTGGAAAGGCCACATTTTTCTGACTTATCCCGACCGGCCAAGCCCGGTGTTCTCCGCGGGGTGAACCAACCCCATGGCGGCCATGGCCCGCACGATCCGCCCCACCGAGGGCACCGCCGTGGTCCCACTCCAAAACTCGTCGGTCTTGCTGGTCTGGTAGACCACCACGATCGTGTATGCCGGGGAATCCCAGGGGAAGAAAGCCCCCATGGCCGTGGTGACGTGGCCGGGGACGTACCCCTGGCCAGGCACAGCGATCTGGGCTGTTCCGGATTTCCCTCCGACCTTGAACCCCGGCACCTGGGCGGGCGTGCCGGTGCCCGTGTGCACCGCGTGGGCCAGGAATTCCCGCATCTTTTGACAGGAAGCGGGCTTAGCAATGGTGCCACGGGGCTCAGGCGGGCCGGGAAGAACGTGCGGTCTTACCAAGATACCGTTGTTGCTCAGGGCCGCATAGGCGGCGGCCAGCTGGATGGCCGTCACGCCCACGCTCTGGCCGAAGGAGCTCACCGCCAGATCCACCTCCGTCCACTTCCCAGGTGGGCGCAAAAAACCACCCTCTTCCCCGGGAAGCTCAATCCCCGTGGGCCGTCCGAAACCCATGCGCGTCAGGTACTCGTGAAGCTTGTTCACCCCCACCCTTTGGGCCACCTGAACGAGCACGGTGTTCACAGACTGGGCCAGAGCATCGCGCAAGTTGAGGGGCGGGTAGCTCCGGTTTTTCGCGTTCCTGATGGCCACACCCGCCACGATGCGGGGGGAGGAGGCCTCAAAGAGCTCCGTCTCCGAAACCAGACCCAGGTCCCAGGCGGCCAGGGCCACCAAGGTTTTGAACGTGGAGCCCGGCTCAAACACGTCCGTCACCGCCCAGGGCTTAAGCAGGGCCACATCAGGGTTCTCCCAATCCCAACGGGGGGCCTGGGCCAGGGCCAAAACCTCGCCGGTTTTGGGGGTCAGCACCACCGCACACCCTCGATCGGCCGGCGTGGTGCGCAAAGTCTCCTCCAACTCCTTTTCACACAGCCATTGAATGCGGTGATCCAGGGTGAGATGCACATCATTTCCGGGCTCCCCTGGATCCTCCTCCCTGATCTCCTGGGGGCTGCCATCCGCAGCCCGCACGATGCGCCAAACCTTGGGCTTGCCTTTCAGCTGGTGGTCCAGGACAAGCTCAAGGCCGGAGATCCCGTTCCCATCAATGTCCACCAGCCCGAGCACCTCGATAGCCATGTTGCCGTGGGGATAGGCCCGCTTCCACGCCGGGAAAAAGAGAAGCCCCTGGATCCCTTTGGCCTTGGCCAGAGCTTGAAAGCGCTTGGCTTTGTCCAGGTCCACGTTGCGCGCTAGCCAGGTGAAATAGCCGGTGCGGTACACCTTGCCCCGTGCCTCCTCCTTGGTCAGCCCCAACTCCTTCACCAACAGTTCCACCAACAGCTCGGGCTTGGTGACGTGATAGTTGTCGAGGGCGATGGAATAGGCAGGGACGTCGTAGGCCAAGGGTTTGCCATTTCGGTCGTAGATGGTGCCGCGGCGGGAAGGAAGCTCCACGCGGTCCTCCTGGACCATTTGGGCCAGGACAGACCATTCCCGATGCTCCAGGATCTGGAGCTGAAAAAGGCGGGCAAGCACAGCCAGCCCGGCCAAGGCCAGCACAAAAAAGGCCCACACCGCCCGCTTAACCATCGCCTCCCTCCGCAAGCTCCAGGTAATGGATGCGGGAGAGATCAAAAGGCGCCAGGCCCAGGGCCCGCGCGCGCTCGCTCAGCACCTCCAGGGAGTGGGCCTCCCGCCACTTGTGTTCCCAAAAAAGCTTTTCTCCCTGGAGCTCCTGGAGGGCCAACAGGAGGCGGGCCTCCTCTGCCCGCAGGCGGGCCAGGGCAAGACCTTGCCAAAGGTAAAGAAAAGCCAAACCAGCGATGACCAAAGCCAAAGCCAACAGCCCGGCCACCGTCTCCCAAGAACCGCCCTTCACCCGCATCCCCAGGCAAGCCTAAGATTTTTTTCCCCTGAGGATGGGACAGCAGGGGCTAGGCGGAGGGAACTTCAGGCACGCGGGCGGCACGGAGGCGGGCCGAGCGCGCCCGCGGGTTACGGGCCACCTCCTCCTCCCCTGGCCGCACAGGCCGCTTGGTGAGAAGCCTCATCCGGCCTGCCCTGGCCTCCTCGCGCAAAAAGCGCTTGACGATACGATCCTCCAGGGAATGGAAGGCCATCACGCAAAGAACGCCCCCAGGGGAGAGGAGGGTCCTGGCCTGGGGGAGGACCTCCTCCAGGGCGGAAAGCTCGTCGTTCACGGCGATCCTGAGGGCTTGAAACGTGCGCGTGGCCGGATGGATGCGGTAATTCCCGGGCGGATAGCAGCGGGCCACAAGGCGCGCCAGCTCCCCAGTGGTGCGAATAGGTCGGCTCCTCACGATCTCCTTGGCGATGCGGTCCGCATGCCTCTCCTCCCCGTACTCCCGCAGGATCCACGCGAGCTCTTTTTCCGCAAGGCCGTTCACAAGGTCCGCGGCGGTCAGAGGATTATCCGGATCCAGACGCATGTCCAAGGGGCCCTCGTGTTGAAAGGAAAACCCGCGCTCCGCCTGGGAAAGGTGCAGGGAAGAAAGGCCGAGGTCCAAAAGGATCCCGTCCACTTTGCCCACCCCGCTGCTGGTCAAAAGCTCGCGCAGCTTGCGGAAGTTACCCCGCACCGCGCGGAAGCGCTCTCCAAAGCCACGCAGGCGTTCCACCGCCAACTCCAGGCTTTGGGGGTCCTGATCGATGCCGATCACCCTGGCGCCTTGGGCCAAAATGGCCTCGGCATGGCCGCCTGTGCCCACGGTGGCATCCACGATGACCTTCCCCGGCGCGGGCTCAAGGAAGCCCAGGACCTCCCTGAGCAGAACTGGCTCATGGAAGACGCCGAAGCCCAGGCCTGGCTGCATGGCTAAAGGGCGCAGAGTTTCTGGCCGGGCAGGCCCAGCTCGGAGAGCTTTTCCTGGGTGGGGTGGCCCTTTTCATCCCAGCCCCGCAGCCGGTAGTACTGGGAGAGCCAGCGCTGGAAATCCGCGCGGGTGAAGCGCCGGCCGGCAAAGAGTCCGGCCTCATGGGGCTCAGCGAAAAACCTCTCCGGAAGGGTGTCCTCCTCGCGGCCACGCGCGCGGTTAATGAGCCAATGCAGATTCTCAATGCGTTCCCCGCTGAGCATGAGCCCGTCCGGGGTGACGGTCATCCCGGTGAGAGCGGAGAGGAGCGGGGCCAGCCGGTCAAAGCCGAACGGGAGAAAATCGCAAACTATAAGGGAATTGCGGGCTGCCACCTCGTCCTGCCCTTCCTTCACGAATTTGGGCACCCCCTCCACCGCCAGGACCCCCTGCATCTCCGCGGTGGCGGACCAAAACCGCGTGTGGGAAGCGAAGTCCGCTGTGGCCAGGGAGAGCCCCATGGAGGCGCATCCTTTGGGGTTCACCCCGGAAAGCTCCATCCCCCCCACTTGCATGGCCAAGCGCTTCGCTTCCTCACCGAGCTCCGCCGCAGCAATTCGCGTGCCTTCGGCCAGAAGATCGCCAAGGCCCTGGCGCCCAGCGATCTGGTGGATGAGGGCGAACACCCCTTCCTTATCCCCAAACCTTTGGGGCAAGGGGAGGAGGTGGCGCTCCGCGGCCTCCAGGGCAAAGGAGATCACCACCCCCGCGGAGATCGTATCAAGCCCAAGGTCGTCGCAAAGCCAGTTGGCGTAGGCCACAGCCTTGGCCTCGCCGATCCCTAAGTTCGCCCCAAGGAACGCGGCGGTCTCATACTCCGGTCCCTCCAATTCAAACCCGTTCCAGCGGGCGAACTTCCCGCAGCGTATGGGGCAGTTGAAGCAGCCGCGCGGCTCCCAAGAGAGCTCCCTCCGCATGGCCTCCGCGCTGATCCCTTCAAAACCAGGGAAACGGCATTCCCGGAAGTTTCGTGTGGGGAGGAACCCGGCCTCCTGGGCCATCCGAATCCACATGGTGGTTCCCAGCTCTTCGCGCTTTTTCCGCATGGGATGAGAGAGAAGGTCCGCCACGAGCTTCCGGTTCAACTCGTGAAAAGCCTTCTCGTCCGCGATGGGAACCCCTTCCCGCCCGGGCTGGACCACGATGGCTTTGAGGTTCTTGGCGCCCATGACCGCGCCGGCCCCACCCCGCCCGAATTGGCGCCAGAAACCCGTGCCGATGCAGGCAAACCGCACCTTGTTTTCGCCCCCTGGCCCAATGGAGGCGACCACGGCCCCCGGGTGTCTCCCCCGCAAGGCTTTCTCCGTGGCAAAGAGGCCCTGCCCCCAGAGGCCCTCGGCCGGGTGCAGGAAGGCCTTCTCCGGCCCCACCTCCAGATACACGGGTTTTTCCGCGCGGCCAAGGATGATGAGCCCGTCCAGCCCCAGGCGGCGCAGGGCGGGCCCGAAGTGCCCGCCGGCGTGAGAATCCACAGCGGAGTTCGTCAGAGGCGAAAGGAAAACCACGCAGGAACGAGCGGAAGTAGGAACAGGGCTGCCGGTGATGGGGCCGGTCATGAAGATCAGCGGGTTTTCCGGGGAAAACGGGGCGGGGTCCAGGCCCAGGTCGTAAAGGATTTTGAGGCCCGCGCCTTTTCCCCCCAAAAACAGCGCCCACAGCTCCTCCGGCGGCAGCCAGGCCCGGGAGGTCCCCGCGGAGAGGTCGACCACAAGCAGGCGCTGGAAGTACCCGCCGTGCCTCATCGCAGCCCCCGGTGGATGGCCAAAAGGTCCGAAAGAACCGCGTGTCCGGTGATCTCTGGCCCAGCCCCCGGTCCCACCACGGTGATCGCTCCCAACGGGTCAAGCTCAAGCACCACGGCGTTCAAAACCCCGCTGACCTGGGCCAGGGGGTCGGAAAGAGGGAGTCGCTCTGGCCCAACTTTCGCTTCCACCCCGTCTTTGGTGCGGCGCGCCTCAGCCACAAGCTTCCAGCGAAAACCTTGTTTCGGCGCGTTTTGTACTTCTTGGGGGTCCAGTGTGGTGAGGCCTCGGCATGGGACATCGCTTGGCCGGAGATTTCCATTCAGAACAAGGTTGGCTAGGATCACGATCTTGGCCAGGGCATCGAATCCCTCCACGTCGGCGGTGGGGTCGGTCTCGGCATAGCCCAGGCGTTGGGCCTCCGCTAGCGCCTCGGCGTAACCGCTTCCAGCCTCCATTTTTGTGAGGATGAAATTGGTGGTTCCGTTGAGGATGCCGCGCACGCGGCTGATAGGGGCTGCCAGGGAGAAGTCCACCACGGAGAAGAGGGGGGTCCCAGCCATGACCGTGCCCTCAAACCTGAACTGCACACCATTCTCTTTGGCCAAAGCCAAAAGCTCTTTGCCAAACAGGGCCACCGGCCCTTTGTTTGTGGTCACCACGTGCTTCCCGGAGGCGAGAGCAAAACGTATGTGGCCTGTGGCCGGTTGGCCGGTGCGTAGATCCGTGGGGGTGAGCTCCAAAACCACGTCGGCCCCGGACTCCCGGATCACAGGGAAAGCGTCCAGACCTTTGGCCCCTCGGCCAATCTCTGCAAGATCTCGGTCCTCCCGCCAGGCCCAGGCCAACCGCTCCAGATCTAAACCGTCAGGGGCAAACACTGTCCCCCGGCGGATGTCATGTACGGCCACAATCTGGGGAACGCAGGCAAACCGGTCCTTCAGCCACGCCCTGTGCCGGAGGAGCACCTGCACAACCCCATACCCCACTTTTCCGTATCCGATGAAGCAAATCTTCACAGGGAAAAGTATATCCCCCGTGGGGCCCTGCTAGGGCCTTTAACCCGGGGGCCACAAGCTGATGCGCCTTATCAGCCGTAGCCCATGGCGGCGGAGACCTCCTGCGCCCCTTGGACCACGGCTTGCACGAAGTCGCCCAAAGGGTCATGGGTAAGGCGGACCTTGGGGAGGGACAACGAGATCGCGGCCACCACTTTCCCGCGATAGTTACGTACGGGAGCGGCGACACAAATATTTCCTTCGTGGAACTCCTCCCAATCCGTGGCATGCCCTTGGTGCCGCACGCGTTCCAACTCCTGTCGCAAAAGGGCCGGGTCCGTGATGGTGTTCGGGGTGAGCGCGGGCAAGGCCCCCTTGGCCAAAACCAGCTCCAGAGCTTCGGGGTCATAGGCCAAAAGCACCTTCCCCAACGCGGTGCAATGGGGCGGAACTCGCCGGCCGATCACCGAAGGGATCACCACGCTCGGCGAGGCTTCCTCGCGGTCCAAGTACAAAACTTCTCCCTCGTAGAGAATGGCAAGATGCGCGTTGGCTTCCAGTTGGCGAGCAAGGCGCTTCAGCACTGGTTTAGCTTTTTCCCGGATATCAAGGGACGACAAAATTTGGTTCGCTAAGACCAGGATGTGCAGCCCCAGCTGATACCTTTTCGTATCCCCATCCCGCTGGAGATAGCCAAATTTGGTGAGGGTGTAGACGATGGGGTAGATGGTCCCTGGGCGAACCCCCATGAGCTCGGCGATCTGGGACAGGCTGAGCCCTTTCTCCACGTTATTGAACAGATCTAAAACGCGCAGGGCTTTGGCCAGTGAGGTGTTGAGGTACCGCTCCTTTTCCATGGCGGAACTGATTACATATGATCAAAGCGTCATGGCCCGTGTGGAGGAAGCGGCTTTGATCCGGGCGGCCACGTCAGAAAACGGCGCAGGACCGAGGTCTTCGCCGGTGCGCAGACGCACAGCCACCTTCCCCTCCGCTGCCTCTCGCGGCCCACAAATAAGCATGTATGGAATCTTCTGAACTTGCGCCTCGCGCACAAGCCAGCTCAGGGTTTTGCCCTCCCTGGTCCAGGCCTCCGCGCGAATTCCTTCAGCCATGAGCTTGGCCGCCACTTCCTCGGCGTAACCGATCTCGTTCTTGCTCACAGGTAGAGCCACAGCCTGCACAGGGGCGAGCCAGACAGGGAAAGCCCCGCCATAATGTTCGATCAGGATCCCAAAGAACCGCTCCAGGGACCCCAACAGCGCGCGGTGGATCATGTAGGGCCGATGTTCCCGCCCATCAGGCCCGATGAAGGTCATGTCGAAGCGCTCCGGCAGGTTGAAATCAAATTGGATGGTGGTGAGCTGCCATGGGCGTTTGAGGGAGTCCTGAACCTCCAAATCGATTTTGGGCCCATAGAATGCCCCCTCCCCAGCCTTGATCTCGTAGGAAAGGCCCTCCTCCTCCGCGGCTTTACGCAAGGCCTCCGTGGCCCTGTCCCAATCCTGTGGGGCCCCAATGAATTTCTCCGGTCGGGTGGAAAGGTAAGCTGTGAACGTGGCGAATCCAAACGAACGCAGGATGTAGAGCGCAAATCTCAGCACGCTTTTGATCTCCTCCTCCACCTGATCTGGCCTGCAGATGATGTGGGCATCATCCTGGGTGAAGCCCCGCACCCGCAAAAGCCCATGAAGAACCCCGGAGCGCTCGAACCTGTACACCGTGCCCAGTTCGCAATAGCGGATGGGAAGTTCCCGGTAGGAGCGGGTCTTGGTTTTGTAAATGGCGATATGAAAGGGACAGTTCATGGGCTTGAGGAAGAACTCCTGTTCCTCGATGGCGATGGGGGCGTACATGCTCTCCCGGTAGAAGTCCAGGTGGCCGGAGATTTGCCAGAGCCGGGTGCGCCCGATATGCGGGGTATAGACGAGCTGGTAACCAGCTTTGTAGTGCTCAGCCACCCAGAAGTCCTCGATGAGCCGGCGGATCCTTGCCCCCTTGGGATGCCAAAGGACAAGGCCTGCCCCAATCATATCGTTTTGCATGGAGAAAAGATCGAGGTGGGGACCGAGGGTGCGGTGATCCCGCCGGCGTGCTTCCTCGCGCCAGCTCAAGTATTTTTCCAGTTCTTCGGCGCTGGGAAATGCGGTGCCGTAGATACGCGTGAGCATGTCCCGCGTGGGATCACCCCGCCAGTAAGCTCCCGCCAATTCCAGAAGCTTGTAGTGCCGGACACCCCCAGTGGAAGGAAGATGGGGCCCGCGGCAGAGGTCTAAAAACTCGCCCTGGCGATAGAAGGAGATCCTGTCCCCGGGTATTTCCCCAAGGAGCTCGAGCTTGTAGTCCTCCCCCCGCTCCCGGAGAAGCTTTTCCGCCTCTTCGCGGGAAAGCCAGATGCGTTCCACTGGAAAATCCGCGGCAACAATTTTGCGCATCTCCTCCTCAATGCGCGGCAGGTCCTCGTGAGTGATGGGGTGGGGAAAGAGAAAATCATAGTAAAACCCATCGGCGATGGCGGGGCCGATGGCCAGTTTTGTGCTGGGGAAAAGCCGTGTGACCGCATGAGCCAGGACATGGGCCGCGGTGTGGCGGAGGACCTCCAGCCCCGCGGGGTCCGCAAGGGTGAGGACTTTTATTTCTCCCTGGGGCGGGATGGGATCCCGCAGGTCCAAAACCTCACCATTCCACAGGGCGCCCACCCCCTCCTCTCCCTTGGCACCCAAGAGCGCAAGAAGTGGGATTCCTTGGGCCTCTACCACCTCTCCGCTGGGAAGGATCACCTTGGCCATGGCCACCGCCCCTGCAATATGAGGTGAACCATACTCAACGCTGGAGCGTTGGGCAACCAGCTAACCCCCCAAGCGACAAAGAGGACAGAGATCGCCCTCGGCCAAAAAGGCCACCCCACAGGAAGCACAGCGCCGCCCTCCCTGGCGCAAAATCGCGGCCTCTTGGGCCAAGGCCTGGGCCATGACCTGCACCAGTCGTTCCCGAAGCCCGGGGGACAGATCGTGAGGGATTGCCGCCTCAGCCCTGTTCAGCTCAGCTATCCCGGGCTCCAAAGGCTTGTCCTCCTGTTCCCGTGCGGGGACGAGATGAAAGCGAAAACGGCGCACTTCGCTTTTGGGCGCGAGTTTTCCTAGCCGGTTGAGGAGCTCCTCCGTCCATAGGCGAAGCTCGGTGGCCACCACGGGGCTCGTCACGGCCAAGTGCAGGGTGCCCTTTTCCACATACAGAGGTCTGGCCAGGCGGGCCAGATTTTCGCCCACCACGGCCCGCCAGCGTAGGACCGCTTGCTGCTCCTCCCATGCGGGGCCAGAAAGCAAACCCTCCAGCAGATGGTGCTCTCTCATGTCCTTTTTTCGGAAGGAGGAGTTGTAGGGGCAACGTGGTCGCTGTGGATAACTCGGAAGAACGCATATGGGATGAGCTTCATGGCCTGTGGACAACCGGGGGGATAGCTTGTGGATATGGTGGGAACGGCTTTGGAAACCAGCTGTGGACAATCGTTACTGGCGCTTGTCCACCGTGGTTTTCCCCAGGACCTCCGGAGTTTTCCACAGGTCACGGCGGGTTTCCCCCCAGGGTTATCCACAGGGGGCTGTGGATTCACCGGCTGTACTTGGCCGACAGGCGGCCCCGAAGTTCATCGATCTCGGCGCGCAGAAGAGGGGCATCCCGCAAGAGCTCCTGCACTTTTTGATAGGCGTGCATGGCGGTGGTGTGGTCCCGACCCCCGAATGCTTTGCCCAGGGCCGGAAACGAGCTATCCGTTAGCTCCCGCGCCAAATAGATTGCGATTTGGCGGGCGAAGGCTACCTCCTTCTTGCGCGAGGGGCCGTCCAACTCCTCCAGGGGCACCCGGTAGTACGCTGCCACCTCCTCCTTGATGGCCTGGATGGTGAGTTTTTGCGGGCGCTCTTCCTTGGGCAGGATGGCCTCCAGAATGGTGGGCGTAAGCGGGCCCTGGCCCAGCTCCAGATAGGCGATAACGCGAATGAGCGCGCCCTCCAGGTCGCGCACGTTGGTGGCGATGCGGGAAGCGATCATCTCCAGGATCGTGTCTGGGACCAGCACGCCCCGGCGGCGAGTCTTCTCCCGCAGAATGGCCATGCGTGTTTCCAAGTCCGGCGGTTGGATATCCACCACAAGGCCCCAGCGGAAGCGCGAGATCAACCGATCCTGTAGCCCTTGGAGCTCCTCCGGGGGGCGATCGGAGGAAAGCACGATCTGCTTACTGTTCCCGTAGAGCTCATTGAAGGTGTGGAAGAGCTCCTCTTGGGTTCCCTCCTTATTGCGCAAAAAATGCACGTCATCGATAAGCAGGACGTCCACCGTGCGGTAGCGAGAGCGGAATTGGTCCGTGGTGTTGGTGCCAATGGCCTGGATGAGCTCGATGGTGAAGCGCTCGGAGGTGGTATAAGCCACGGTCAGGTTTGCGTGGGATTTGAGGGCATAGTTGCCGATGGCCTGCAGGAGGTGGGTCTTGCCCAGCCCGACTTTTCCGTAGATGAACAGGGGGTTGTAGGCCCGGGCGGGGGAGCTGGCCACCGCTTGGGACGCGGCAAAGGCCAGCTCCGAGTTCTTTCCGCGCACAAAGGTCTCAAATGTGTACTCGGGGTTAAGGGGGAGGGAGCCCACGTAGCGGCGCACATAGGAGGGCAGCGGATGGGCCCCCAGTTCAGGGGGGGAGATCTCCGCCTGGGGCACGACCTCAATGCGCCAGGGCACAGGTTTTCCCAGGGCCGCGGCAAAGAGGCGGTCCAGAAGCTCTTGGTATTTCTGCTCGATGGCCAGCTTGGCGAAGGAGGAGGGCACTTCCAGCACGAGCTCTGCGCCATCCGCGCGGGCGCGCACCCCGGAAAACCAGGCAGCAAAACTGGTGGGCGGGATTTCCTCAGCCAAATCCTGCCGCACCTGTGCCCATATCTCCTCTAAGGGCCGGCCCATGGTGGAGAAGGCACATGGCGAGGCCCAGAGTCGAACTGGGGACACCCCGGTTTTCAGCCGGGTGCTCTACCACCTGAGCTACCTCGCCGGGCGGGGACGACGGGATTTGAACCCGCGCTCTCCGGAGTGACAATCCGGTGTGTTAGTCCGGGCTACACCACGTCCCCGTCCGTGTCCATTGTACCCTGGGGTGGGGAGGGGGCCAAGCTCTGGGCGAGAGAGGATTCGAACCTCTGGCCTTCCGGATGTAAGCCGGATGCTCTGCCCCTGAGCTACTCGCCCCTCTGTCCCCGGGGGGATTCGAACCCCCGTTTCCGGATTGAAAGCCCGGTGTCCTGGGCCTGCCTAGACGACGGGGACGAGTGGGTCGTGCAGGAATCGAACCTGCGGCCCCCGGCTTAAAAGGCCGGTGCTCTACCGACTGAGCTAACGACCCCCAGAAAGGAAATGGGCCGTGGAGGACTCGAACCCCCAGCCCGCGGATTAAGAGTCCGCTGCTCTACCGGTTGAGCTAACGGCCCTAAACGATCATAGCGGCCGCGCGCTCACCCTGTCAAGGTTCGGGTAGAATGCCCATGGGATGGAGGGGCTTTGGCAGGGGCGTCCTCCTTTGGCCGAACGGCTCCGCCCCCGGGACCTGGAGGAGGTGGTGGGGCAGGCCCACCTGTTGGGCCCCACGGGTCCCCTGCGGGCCCTGATCGCCGGGGGGCTCTCCGTGCCCCTCATTTTTTGGGGCCCGCCCGGCACGGGCAAAACCACGGTGGGCCGCATCATCGCTCAAAGATTCGGGGCCAAGTTCGTCCAGAAATCCGCGGCCCTGGCCACGGTCTCCGAGGTGCGCCAGGTCCTGGAGGCCTCCCGGGACCTCTGGCGCCGCACAGGCGCGCGGGACCTCCTCTTCCTCGACGAGATCCACCGCTGGAATCGGGCTCAACAGGACGTGCTTCTTTCCTATCTGGAGGAGGGCTCGGTGTACTTCATCGGCGCCACCACGGAGAACCCCTCTTTTGTGTTGCGCTCGGCTCTCCTTTCCCGCGCCCAGCTTTTTGTGTTCGACCCCCTTTCCCCCCAGGACCTGCGCGTCCTTCTGCAGCGGGCGCTGGTGGACCCCCGCGGCTATGGGGGGCGGGTTTCCTTGACCCCCGAGGCGGCAGAACTCCTCGTCCGCCGGGCCGATGGGGATGCCCGCCGCCTCCTCAATGCCTTGGAGACGGCGGTGGAGGCCCTGGGCCCCGGGGAGATCGACCTCCCCAAGCTGCGACAGGTCCTGGGGCCCAAGGCCCTCCACTACGATCGCGCCGGAGAGGAGCACTACAACCTCATTTCCGCCCTCCACAAATCCGTGCGCAACTCCGATGTGGACGCCGCGCTTTATTGGCTTGTGCGGATGTTGGAGGCCGGGGAGGATCCGCGGTACATCGCGCGGAGGCTCATCCGCATGGCCTCCGAAGACATCGGTTTAGCCGATCCTTGGGCCTTGAGCCACGCCCTGTCTGCGGCCCAGGCTGTGGAGTACGTGGGCCTGCCGGAGGCCGAGCTGGCCTTGGCCCAGGCCGCGGTCTATCTGGCCTTGGCTCCCAAATCCAACGCTTTATACCGGGCCCAGCTGGCCGTGCGCGCCGATGTACAGGAAACCATAAACGAAGCGGTTCCCCTCCACTTGCGCAATCCCGTGACGGACGTCATGCGCACCCTTGGTTATGGGCAGGGCTACCAATATGCCCATGACCTGCCGGAGGGGGTGGCGTCCATGCCCTGCTTGCCCCCCGGCCTGCAGGGACGGGAGTACTTCCAGCCCACGGAGCGGGGCTGGGAGGGCCGCATGCGCGAGCGGCTCCGGGAACTGCGAGCTAAAATCCGAGGGGAGAAGGGCTGATGCAGGTGCAAGTGAAGCTCTTTGGGGAGTTTCGCGAAGCGTTGGGGACGGATACGGTGTTTTTGGACCTTCCAGGCGGCGTGGATTGCCTGCACGCGCTAAAAGCCCTTTCCGCGCGATACCCGGCGCTTGCCCCCCTCCTTTTCTCTGAGGACAACATACGGGACCACCTGCACGTGTTTTTAAACGGGCAGAACGTGAACAATCTGGGCGGCTTGTCCACCAGGCTTTCGGACGGGGACGTGCTGACCTTCTTCACCCCCATCAGTGGCGGCTGAGGTTGCAGGCCCAACTGGGAGGGGGTATCTTGCGGTGGCGCGGGTTCACAAAAGGAGGCGGGATGGCAGAGGTCGTACTCAAAGATGTTACAAAAAAGTTCGGCAATTTCGTGGCTGTGAACAGTGTGTCCCTGGAGATCAAGGACGGGGAGTTCGTGGTCTTGGTGGGGCCCTCTGGCTGCGGCAAGACCACGACCCTGCGCATGATCGCCGGCCTGGAAGAGGTGACCCAGGGCGAAATTTACATTGGCGGTCGCCTTGTGAATGATGTGCCCCCCAAAGACCGGGACATCGCCATGGTGTTCCAAAACTACGCGCTCTATCCCCACATGGACGTGTACAACAACATGGCCTTCGGCCTGAAGCTCCGGAAGGTGCCGAGGAAGGAGATCGACCGGCGGGTGCGGGAAGTGGCGGAGATGCTGGGGATTGCCGATAAACTGCGGGCCAAGCCCCGCGAGCTTTCCGGTGGGCAGCGCCAGCGGGTGGCGTTGGGCCGGGCCATCGTGCGTAACCCCAAGGTCTTCCTGTTCGACGAGCCCCTTTCCAACTTGGACGCCAAGCTGCGCGTGCGCATGCGCGCCGAGCTTCAGGAGCTACACCAGCGGCTCAAAACCACCTCCATCTATGTGACCCACGACCAGGTGGAGGCCATGACTTTAGGGCACCGCATTGCCGTGATGAAGGATGGCCAAGTCCTCCAGTACGACAGGCCGCGTGTGATCTATGATCAGCCGGCCAACCTGTTCGTGGCCGGCTTCATCGGTTCCCCGCCCATGAACTTCGTGCCGGCTCGGCTGGTGGAGGCGGACGGCCGGGTGTGGTTACAGGGACGCGGGTTCAACCTGTGGGTCCCCCCGGAGAGAGTGACGCCGGGGGTCCGGAGCTATGTTGGCCGGGAAGTGGTGTTCGGCATCCGTCCCGAGGATATCCGCACGTTGGACACGGTGCGGGAACCCCTCCCGGGCCGGACGTTCCTGGGCCGGGTCAAAGTGCGCGAGGCCCTGGGCGATGAGCTCATCGTGTACGCAGACATCGCCGGCGATGAAATTGTGGCCAAGCTCGATCCGCGCCTTTCTATCTCCCCTGGTGAAGAGGTGACCTTCGTGGCCATGCTTGAGCACATGCACCTTTTTGATCGCGACACGGAAAAAGCCATTATTTAGGGGCGCCCCGCTGGGCCAGCGATAGGGCGGCTATCTCCTCGTGGACCACAGCCCCTAGGCGACGAATCCCTTCTTCGATTTGTTCGGTGGTGGCCAAAGCGAAGGAAAGGCGCATGGTGTTGGCCCCTGAGCCGTCGACGAAGAACGGCTGTCCTGGCACGTACGCCACCTTATGGGCCAAGGCGCGCTCCAACATCTTCACGGTGTCCACGCCTTCTGGGAGTTTGGCCCACACGAATAAACCGCCCTCGGGCTTGGTCCATTCCGCCTCCTCAGGCATATGGCGCTCCAGGGCGGCCAGCATGGCCTCCAACTTGACTTTGTAGTGCTGGCACAGAAAACCAAAATGGCTTTTCAAGTCATAATCAGTAAGAAAACGCACGACAAGCCGCTGAGTTAGGGAGGGACCACACAAATCCGCACCCTGCTTGAGGGTCACCACCATGTTCACCACTTCTTGCGGGCCCACCAGGGCGCCCACGCGCAGTCCTGCCGCCAGGATCTTGGAGAAGGTGAGCAGGATGATGACGCGCCCTTCTTCGTCTAGCGAGGCGATGGTGGGCAAATGCTGACCTTTATAGCGAAGCCAGCGGTAGGGGATGTCTTCCACCACAAGGAGGTCTTTCTCTTGGGCGATGTGCAAAAGTTCCCGGCGCTTCTCTTCGCTCCAGGTTATTCCGGTGGGATTTTGAAAGTCCGGGATGACATAAATCAGCTTCGGTTCATGTCCAGCGCGTTCGGCCTCGCGGATAGCCCGGCGCAAAAACTCCAACTCCATGCCATCGTTTTCCAAAGGGCACCCCACCAGCGTGGGCTGATAGGCTCGAAAGGCCTGCAACGCCCCCAGATAGGTGGGCAGGCTCACAAACACCGCGTCCCCGGGGTCCAGGAACGCGCGGCCCAGGAGGTCCAGCCCCTGCTGGGAGCCGTTGGTGATGACGATCTGGTCCATAGTGACATGGAGTCCCTCCTCCGCCAGCCAGCGGGCCAAGGCCTCGCGCAAGGGCCGCTTCCCCTCGGTGGTGGTGTACTGCAGGGATTTCACGGCGTTGTGGAGAATTTCCTCCTGGGCAATTTTGGCCAGGAACTCCACGGGAAATGTGGCGGGATCAGGGAGCCCGCCGGCGAAAGAGATCACTTCCGGCTGCTCGGTGTACTTCAGCAGCTCCCGGATGGCTGAACGCTTCGCACCTTTTGTGCGCTCCGCAAAACGTAGCACGCAGATCACCCCCGTTTAACCCACACAGCGGCTGAGCCACGGGAAAAGCCCATGGGCCAAGTACGTGCCCAGGGCTGCTCCCCCCAGGACATCCAGCGGGTAATGCTCCCGCAAGTACACGCGGGACAGGCCAATGAGCCCGGCCAAGGCGTAAAGGAGGAGGAGGGTGTGCCAGGCCGGGTAGAGGCGGGCCACCACATAAGCCATGGCGAAGGCCACGGCGGTGTGGTTGGAGGGGAAGGAGGAGGTGGTGAGGAATTGGTGATGGAACCCGCGGCGGAAAAAGGCGGGACGTGGCCGATCCACCAGGTGCTTTATTGCTTGGCAAAAAGCCAAGACCGCAATGAGGGTGGCCAGGCCGAGAAGGACGTGGAGTTTATCCTGGGCCCCACCAAATAAGATCAGGGCCAAAGCCAGCGCAGCCCACACGTAGCCATAGCCCACATACGTGGCCACAAGAAGCAGAAGACCCAGGCGCCGCAGCGCCCGCGCCGAGCTCAGCCGGATTAGAGTGCGCTCATCCCAGAGGAGGACGCTCTCCACGGCCTGGTCCAGGTGCGTGAGCACCAGGTGTTTCCAGAGCCGTAGCGAGCCAGCGATTCTCATCGCAACAAGGGAAAGGCCAACACCTCCCGAATGGACGGAGCGTTGGTGAGGATCATGGTCAACCGGTCAATGCCAATTCCGATCCCCCCTGCGGGCGGCATTCCCAGCTCCAGATCCCGCAGGAAGTCCTCGTCGACGCGGTGGGCCTCCTCATCCCCCTGAGCCCTCAGTTTCTCTTGGGCCAGGAACCGCTCCCGTTGCTCCTCAGGATCGTTGAGCTCGGAGAAAGCGTTGGCCACCTCCCTTCCCCCGATGTACAGCTCGAACCGCTCGGTGAGGTCCGGCCGGCCGCGCTTGCGCTTGGCCAAAGGGGAGATGTCCCAGGGGTAATCCAACACGAACGTGGGATTCCAGAGGTCCTTCTCGGCGCAACTCTCCAGCAGATGTTCGATGACCTTGCCCTTGGGGCCGCGCCGGAGGTGCTCGGGAACAGCAATCCCCTTGCGGTCCAGCTCCGCCAAAAGCTCATCCCCCGGCTTTTCCACATCGCAGCCGGTTGCATCCGCCACGAGCTCCAGAAGCTGGACTCGTCGCCAAGGCCGGGAAAAATCGATCATCCGGCCCCTGTAGTGTATCTGAGGTCCCCCAGCCACGGCAAGGACACATGCCTCAATCAGCCCCTCGGCCAACTCCATCATCCCCTGGTAATCGGTGTAGGCCGCATAGGCCTCCAGGGCGGTGAACTCCGGGTTGTGCTCGGAGGAAATGCCCTCGTTGCGGAAGTTGCGACCGATCTCGTAGACCTTCTCCAGGCCGCCCACGAGCAGCCTCTTCAGGTAGAGCTCGGGGGCGATCCTCAAATAGAGGTCACGCCCAAGCTCGTTGTGGTGGGTGACGAAGGGCCGGGCCGCTGCCCCGCCGGGGATGGGCTGAAGGATGGGGGTTTCCACCTCGATGAACCCCCGTTCGTCCAGGTAGTTCCGCATGGTACGAAGGATGCGGGCCCGCTGGATGAGGATGTCCCGGCTTTCCGGGTTGGCCAGGAAATCCAGGGCCCGCTCGCGATACCGCGTCTCCACGTCCCTGAGTCCGTGCCACTTCTCCGGGAGGGGGCGGAGGGCTTTGCTCAAAAGGACGAGCTCCTGGGCGGCCACGCTCAACTCCCCCGTCTTGGTGGTGAACACCTCGCCGCGCACCCCGATGATGTCGCCGATGTCCAGGTGTTCCAGCCAGAACGCGTAGGCCTGGTCCCCCAGGGTTTGGGGGGCGGCGAAGATCTGGATCCTGCCGGAACGGTCATGGAGGTCGGCGAAGGTGGCCCGGCCCATGCGGCGCAGGGCCATGATCCGCCCGGCCACCGCCGCGGTGAACCCGGTGTGGCTGGCTGGGCCCAGATGGCCAAACTCCCGGCGCAGATCCCCCGTGGTGTGGGTGCGGGAAAAGCTGTAAGGATAAGGGTTGATCCCGTGGGCCTGCAGGCGCGCCAGCTTCTCCAGACGGGCGGCAATGAGCTCCTTTTCGGGCATCAGCCCCTCTCAATCCCCAGGATTTCGTAGCGAATTCGGCCTGCTGGGGCCTGCACCACCACCTGCTTTCCCTTTCCGTGGGTGAGAAGGGCCCGTCCCACGGGGGAGTCGATGCCGATGCGGCCCGCCAACAGATCGACCTCCGCCGGTGGCACCAACGTCACCGTCCACTCCTCCCCGGTCTCGATGTCCTTGAGGATCACCCGGGAACCAATGCCCACCTCGTCCGTGCGGATCTCATCCTCGGCGATGAGGCGGGCGTTGGCCAAAAGCTCGCGCAAAGCCCGCACTTCCCGCTCCAAAAGCTCCTGCTCCTCCACGAGATACAGGTACTCCTTGTTCTCGCGGAAGTCCCCGCCGGAGTGCTCCTTGGCCTGGGCCAAAAGAGCAGGGATCTCCTGATAGAGCCGGTGCTCCTTGACCTCCAGCTCCGCCTTCTTCCTCTCGTAACCCTCACGGGTGAGGAGCGTTTCGCGCGCCATGGTACACCTCCTGAAATTCCCGCACCCACGTTTGTGCGACCTCTCCGGGCCGAAGCCGCGCGGTCTCCGGCCGGGCAATCACCGCCAGGTCCAGATGAGAAAAAAGCTCCTTGTTCAACCGGAAGCCTTCGCGGATGCCGCGTTTCACGCGATTGCGCACCACCGCCTTTCCCACCCGCTGCCCCACCACCACCAGCAGGCGGGGCGTGGGCTCCCCCTTGGGCAACACCCGAAAGGAAAAGAGCTGTCCCTCCAACCTCGTCCCTTCCCGAAACAGGCGGTTGATGTCGCGCTGCCTGGTGAGGCGGTGCTCCCGGCCAAAGGCAAAGCCCATCGCAAAAAGTTATCCCCTGGAAGAGCTCCGCGCAACTTGGCCTTTCCCCAGCGTTCCACTACCCTTTTGTGTATGCGGCGCACGAAGATCGTGGCCACCCTGGGCCCCAGTTCTTGGGAGGAAGAGGGCATTGCTCGTCTGGCTGAGGCTGGGGTGAACGTGTTTCGCCTGAACACGGCCCATGGCACGCCGGAGGAGCACCGCGACCTGATTCGCCGCGTGCGGCGATGCGCTCCCCAAAGCGCGGTGCTTTTGGACACCGCGGGCCCGAAGGTGCGGGTGGGCCCCCTGCCCCAGCCGATAGAGGTGCGGGCTGGCGAGGAGGTGCTGCTGGGGGAGGGAGGGGTCCCCCTGACCCCGCCCCAGGCGGTGCGGGCCGTGCCGGCTGGGGCACGGGTCCTCCTTGCCGACGGAACCTTGGAGCTCAGCGTGGTGGAAAGCCACGGGGACCTTCTGCGCTGCCGCGCCGAGCGCGCTGGGATCATTCAGAGTGGGAAAGGCGTGAACTTCCCGGGCGCGGTGCTGCCCATTCCAGCCCTCACTGAGCGGGATCGGCAGAGTTTGCACTTGGCCCGGGAGGAGGGTGTGGACCTGGTGGCCCTGTCCTTCGTGCAGCGGCCGCAGGATGTGCAGGAGGCCCGGACGCTTTTGGGGCCCCGCGGGCCGTGGGTGGTGGTCAAGGTGGAGTTGGCCGCCGCTGTGCTGCGCATGGACCAGCTTTTGGCCACGGCGGATGGGGCCATGGTGGCCCGCGGCGACCTGGGCGTGGAGATCGAACCCTATCGCGTTCCATTGGTGCAGCGTAAGCTCGTGGACCTCTGCAATTCTCAGGCCAAACCCGTCATCGTGGCCACCCAGATGCTCCAAAGCATGGTGGCTTCCCCCGTGCCCACGCGGGCGGAGGTGGCGGACGTGGCCAACGCCGTGTGGGATGGAGCGGATGCTGTGATGCTTTCCGACGAGACGGCGGTGGGGAAATACCCGCTGGAGGCGGTGCGCGCCATGGATGCCGCTGTGCGCGCTGCGGAAAGCGGCGAGGTGCCCATCCGCATACCTGGGCTTGCCCCCGAGCTGGTGGGCGAAGTGCCCGCCTCCATTGCCCAAAGCGCCCACATCATTGCCCAAAGCGTTAAAGCTGGACTCATCCTGTGCGCCACTGTTTCAGGCTGGACGGCAAGGCTTGTGGCCGCGCTGCGTCCGCCTGTGCCCGTCGCGGCGGTGACCCCACACCCGGAGGTTTTTCGCCGCTTGAATTTGGTTTGGGGCGTGATCCCCCTGCTTATCCCCCAGACCAACACAGTGGATGAGCTTTTGGACGCGGCGTTGGGGGCCGCTCGCGCCGCCGGGCTCCTGGAGGGAGGCAAACGGGTGGTGTTCACCGCCGGGCTCCCCTTTCACCAGCCCGGCACCACCAACCTCATCCGTGTCCTGGACGCTTAAAACGGGACTTCCTCCTCGGGCGGGAGCCTTTCCTCCGGAGCCAGCTCCTCCCCGCGCTCCAGCCGCTCCGTGATGGTTTTAATCTGGATTTCCGCCTTGGTGATCTTCTTGCGCAGGAGGGCCACAAGGCCTGCGGCCTCGGCCACAAGCTGGGAAAGCTCGTCGATGTCCACCTGGCCCTGCTCGATGCGCTCCAGGATCCCATCGAGTCTGGCCAGAGCCTGGGCGTAAGTGAGCTCAGTCCCCTCCTCCATGTTCACCTCCTTGGGAGAGAAGGCGCAGGATTCCGGCACGGAGCTCAGCGGTGAGGGCAGTTCCGGTCGGTGCTTGCCCAGGGTCCGTTACGACCCGGCCACACGGAAGGCGGATGATGGCAAAACCTCGCTCCACCACGCGCTTGGGATCGAGGGCGCGTCGCCGGTCCTCCCGCGCTTGTAACCGCTCCTTGGCCTGGTCGATGCGGGCCAAGGCCAAGGCCAAAAGCCTCGCCTTTTTGGCGTCCAACACGAGCTTGGTTTGGACAAGCTCCCGATCTGCACCGCGGCGCAGCCGGATCACCCCTTCCGCGAGATGGGCCCCAGTTGCGCCCAGGAGGGTGCCCACCGCGCGAGGCAGGGCTTGGGCCACGCGGTGTATGTGCTCTTTGGCCTGGCGCACGGCGTTCCCTGCGGCCAGGGAAAGCCGACGCTCGCGGTCCCCAAGCTTCTCCCGCTCTTGCCGGGGGAGGGTTTGGCTTGCCCGGACGATGCGGCCTGCTCTCTCCGCGAGGCTGCGCTGGGCCTCCCAAACGGCCTGTTCCGCGCCCACAAGGAGGGCGGCAAAGCCTTGTTCCACGCGGGCCAAGGTCTCCTGGACCCGCAGCACGAGGAGCTTGGCGGCGCCGGAGGGCGTGGCGGGCTTGGGCCGCCAACCCACCTCGTCCAACACACAACGGTCTTCCTCGTGGCCAATCCCCACCACCACCGGGCGGGGAAACAGGGCCACGGCCCGGGCTAAGGCCTCGGAGTCAAACCAGGCCAGATCGACCCGGGAGCCCCCGCCCCGGCAGATCAAGATCACGTCGAACTGGTCCACATGGGCGCGGAACCAGTCCAGGGCGTTGAGCACCGTGGGCTCGGTGAACTGCCCCTGCATGCGCGCCCCGTGCACCGTGACCTGGAAGGCGAACCCCGAGGCCCTGAGGGTGTTCAGGACGTCGTTTTGGGCGTCGGAGCCCAGGCTGGTGATGAGGCCCACCCGCAGGGGAAGGAGGGGAAAGGCCAGGGATCTGTTGCGCTCGAGGATTCCTTCCTTGGCCAGTTTGCGCAGGATCTCCTCGCGGCGGCGGGCGACCTCACCCAGGGTGTACTCAAGGTCCAGGTCCCGCACCACCAGGCGGTACACGCCCTCGCGCACCCACAGGTCCACCTGGGCCAGGATGCGCACGGTGATCTCGTCCTGGAGCTGGAAAGGATGGCCAGCCTGGGCGAGTTTCCCTTCGATGAGCCCCCGTTCCTCCGGGAAGAGGATGGCCTCCACTTGGGCGATGATCTTCCCCTCCCGGCGCTCCACGAGATGGAACTCCACCCGCTCTTTGTGCGCGTTCTTCTCGTAGCCCAGGATCTCGCCCACCACCCAAACTGGGCTGGGGAAGGCCTGGGTGAGAACGGTCCGAGCCATGGCGTTCAAGGCGGAAACGGTCCAATCCTGGATGCTCGCCTTCTTCTCCCGGTAAAGCCTCTGGGTGGCCTCATCGAAGGCGAAGCCCTCCTTTTGCAGAAGCTCCACCACGGGGACCACGTGGTCTTTGGGCACTTTCCAGAACTTTTTGTCCCGGTCCCAGCGGCTTTCAGGGAGGGCGCGCATCAGCTGGACCAAACGGGGGTCGTAGTCGAAATGGATGTGCAGGGACTCCCCGCCTTCCACCACCTTGCGCATGTCCTTGACCAGAAGGTAACGTACCGTGCTACAATGGCTGCTGCAAGATGTCGCATTTGTGGGATCTGGTGATCGTGGGCGCGGGGCCAGCGGGGCTCACCTGCGCCGTGTACGGGCGGCGGGCTGGCCTTGCCACCTTGGTGGTGGAGAAAGCCATGCCTGGAGGGCAGCTTTTGGAAACGCCGCTCGTGGAGAACTTCCCAGGGTTTCCTGAGCCGATCTCAGGCGTGGAGCTCATGACCAGGATGCACCGTCAGGCCGAACGCCTGGGCGCGGAATTTCTCTTTGCCACGGCCAAAGGATTAGAGGCCCGGGAGGGGGCATGGGTGGTGGGCACGGAGAAAAGGGGGGTGGCCGGGCGGGCGGTGGTGGTGGCCACAGGGGCCCATCCCCGGCCTCTTCCGGCCAAGGGCGCGGCGGACTTCACGGGAAGAGGCCTCTCCTATTGCGCCACCTGCGACGGCTTTTTCTTCAGGGACAAAGAGGTGCTGATGGTGGGCGCTGGTGACGCCGCCCTGGTGGAGGCCCTGTTTCTTGCGGATCTGTGCCGCAGGGTTTACATCGCTGTCCGGCATCCCAAGGAAGATCCCAAGGCCATAAGGGCCTCCGCCCTCCTCAAAGAGCGGGCCCTGGCGCACCCCCGGATTGCCTTTCTGTGGAACGTGGTGGTGGACGAGGTGTTTGGGGCGGAGAGGGTGAGGGGGGTGGTGCTGCGGGATTTGGGCACGGGCGAGCGGCGGGAATTCCCAGTGGATGGGGTTTTTGTGAAGATCGGATATGAGCCGGCCACGGCCTGGGTCCGGGGTGTGGTGGAGTTGACGGAGGCCGGGTACATTAAAACGGACCCGTGGATGCGGACCTCGGCGCGCGGGGTGTTCGCTGCCGGGGACGTGCGCGAGCCCCAGGACCGCACGGCCCAAGCGGTGGTGGCCGCGGCCGAAGGGGCGTTGGCGGCCCTCGCTGCCGAGAGGTACCTGAAACTCGGGGAGGGATGGCATGAGCACCAATAAGCAGTACATAAGCACGATGGTGCGGGGAAGGCGTTACCCCACCATTCCCGAATTCCTGGCCCGCGTGGCCCGCACCTATGGCGAACGCGTGGCCCTGCGTCTCCCTGTGAGCCACGAGGGGCGCGTCACCATCCAGGAGACCACGTATCGGGAGCTTTGGGAGCTGGGGGGTAGGCTAGCGGCGTGGCTCTCCGCCCGGGGCGTGGAGCCCGGCGATCGCGTGGCCATGCTGGCCAAGCCCTCGCGGGGCTGGGCGGTGGCGTTTGTGGCCATTCAGCGGTTGGGCGCGGTGGCCATGCCCCTGGACGCCAGCCTCCAGGTGGCGGAGGTCCAGCGCCTTCTCGGCGAGGCGGAGGCGGTTGTTCTTTTCTGCGCTCCTGACCGGTACACCGAGCTTTCCCCCCTGGTCAAAGCCGTGCCCAGCCTGCGGGAGGTGGTGGCCCTGGAGGAGGCCGTGGGTGCCCTCTCCCTGTGGGACGTCCTTTCCGAGGGGGGGAAGACGGCGGAGCACAAGCCTGATCCGGAAGATCTCGCAATCCTCATGTACACCTCCGGGACCACGGGGGACTCCAAGGGCGTCATGCTCTGCCACCGCAACATCACCGCCAACATCGAGGCTATGCTCAAGGCAATCCAAGTTGGTCCCGAGGACCGCGCCCTGACCATCGTGCCCTGGTACCACATCTATGGCCTCACCGCCAGCTTCCTTGCGCCCCTGTGGGTGGGAGCCTCTGTCACCTATACCGACGACTACCGCAACCTCATCCCCATCGCCCAAAAGGTGGGGGTAACCATCCTCATTGGCGTGCCCAAGCTTTATCATGGGCTTTGGCGCAGGCTTTCCGACAACATCCAGGCCAGCCTGGTGAGGCGGGTTTTGTTCAAGGTGGCCCCGCGGCTCTTGGGAAAGCTGATAAAGAAGAAGCTTTTGGGCGAGCAGTTCCGCTTTTTCATCTCCGGCGGAGCCCCGCTTCATCCTGAGGTGGCTGGCGCGCTGCGCCGCATGGGCATCGGCATCATGGAGGGCTACGGCCTCACCGAGACCGCACCGGTTCTGACCCTCTCCCAAGCATTTGATCCGCCGGGCACGGTGGGGAAGCCCCTCCCGGGGGTGCAGATCAAGATCGACCGGTCCGATCCCGAGGGATTTGGCGAGGTCTTGGCCCGCGGCCCCAACGTGATGCTCGGCTACTACAAGAACCCGCGGCGCACTCAGGAGGTCTTCACCGAAGATGGCTGGTTCCGCACAGGAGACGTGGGCCGGCTCGACCGGGACGGTCGTCTCTTCCTGGTGGGCCGCCAAAAGAACATGATCATGTTGGAGTCCGGGAAAAAGGTGTATCCGGAGGAGGTGGAGTGGGAATTCGCCCGCATTCCCGAGGTCGCGGAGGTCCTGGTGTACGAGGACACCTCTCGTGGCCAGCCCCTGGTCGCCGCCATGGTCTATCCCAACTGGGACCTTCTTAAGCAGCGAGGAATTGCGGATCTTGCCCAAGCCCAGGAGTTCCTGTGGGGAAAGATCAAAGAGGCCCAGCAGAACTTGGCGCCTTTTAAGCGCCTGCGGGACAAAGAATCGCTCATCGTGGTGGATAAACCCTTTGAGAAGAGCACGAAACAGGAGATCAAGCGCCATCTTTATGTGAACAGGCCGGTGCGCCGCTGATAAGGCGTACGGGCAGAGGTGGTGAGAGCTGACCCGCGGGGCGATACGTCCCGCGGGTTTATGTGCGTGGTCTCTGAGCGCGCACGGTTCTCCATGGGCGAGGCTGGGGCTCCTCCTTTGCCTTTTGCTCGGATGGGCATTGTCTGGTCACGATTTTTGCGCACCAAGCCCTGGGCCTGACAGGCGGTGGGGTGAGGCATAAAGTGAACCAGGAGAAGTGGCGGGGAAAATGATGAAAGCCATGAAAAAATTCATCGCGACGAGCAGGAAAAGCTGGTGGGGGCCAGGTTTGGCGGTGCTACTGACGGTCTTGTTCACCACTAGCTCTACACATGGAACGTGGTTCGGGGTGGCTTCGGCGCAAGGTCTGGTCCAGGCAACTATTGCCCAAATACTGGTCAACCCAGTGCGCGATCAGGTGGTCGCTGTCAGCGGTCAAATTGTCCAACATCTTGGAGACAATGACTACGTTTTGGATGATGGGACGGGGCGGATCGTTATTGACGGCGGCCCCCTCTGGTATCACCAACTCAATCTCCCCATCGGCCAGCAAGTGCGGGTGATCGGCGAGGTCAGTCTGGGGCCCACTTGGCTCGCGTCGCCCCGCACGCCGGGGATTGATATCTGCGCGTTAGTCCTGGCCGATGGCACGGTGATCACTGCGCGTAGGCCTGGACGTCCACCCTGGGCCGGGGGGCCTCGACGTACCGGATCCCCCTGAAATCCGCGGCCCCGTCCTGGATCCACGCGGAGGACTTCGCTTCTGAGGACCATGGAGTCATTTCGCAGGACGAGGACGCGGCAGGGGGATCGGTGACGACGCGACGGTGCTCGGCCTCGGAGAGGAGAAGCGAGAAATAGGGGGATCGAGGCGGGGTGGCCCTCGTGGTGGCACCTGGCGCGGCACCGATCGAGGCCCTCCTCGGGTGGTCCTTCTTTGGGCCGTGGCCGGGCTCCCTCTTGTGAGCCTGGGACTCCTCTGTCCAACGAGTTACAAGGGATCTCGCTCTGGGGGGCGGCGTGGATCACGAGCTCTGCTCAGCCATCCTGTGGGGACCGCTCGTGAGCTTCTTCCCCACAGGGAGGGAGTTCCTCTCGCGGGGAAAGATGGCAATACCTTTGTGGCTCATGGTAGGCTGCCCCAAAACTTTTATAATTCTGGCCTGAGGGTAACTAGGGGAGCTCGAAAGGGCTGAGAGGAGGCACATGCCTCGACCCTGGAACCTGATCTGGGTAATACCAGCGAAGGGAAGGTTACCCTGGACCGCAGAAATTCCCCTTCCCTTTGCGCCCAAGGAGGTTTTATGTCCATTGAGGACGTTCGCGTGAGCGAGCTTATCCTTCGCTCCTACGTTGAGGACCTGCTTGGCTCCTTGCGGTCCTCCGTGGTAGTGGTTGGCGCTGGGCCAGCTGGTCTCACTGCGGCCTGGCATCTTGCCGCGCGCGGCCATGCGGTGGTGGTGCTGGAGAGGAATCTGGCGGTAGGCGGGGGGATGTGGGGCGGCGGAGCCTTGTTCAGCCGCGTTGTCGTCCAAGAGCCGGCCCAGGCTCTTTTGGCTCGGGCTGGCGCGCGGGTCACCCCCCAGGGGGAGGGGTACTATGTGGCTGACGCCATTGAAGCCGTGGCTGCTCTCACCTTGACGGCCCTACGCGCAGGTGCCCGGATCTTCAATGCCATCGCTGTAGAAGATTTGGTGGTGCGCCACGGCCGGGTACAGGGGGTGGTGATTCAGTGGGCCCCGGTGGTGCGGGCTGGGTTCCATGTGGATCCCCTCAGCCTTGAGGCCCGCGCGGTGCTGGACGCCACTGGCCACAGCGCGGAGCTGGTGCGGAGGCTTGTGGAGAAGACAGGAGCCCGTCTTCCCACCCCCACCGGCGCCCTTCTTGGCGAGGCCCCGATGTGGGCCGAGGAGGGGGAGAAGCAGGTGGTGGAGCGGACTGGGATGGTCTTTCCCGGACTCTATGTGGCGGGCATGGCCGTGGCCGCAGTGTTCGGCACCCCCAGGATGGGCCCGATCTTTGGGGGGATGCTCCTTTCGGGGCAAAGGGCGGCAGAGCTCATTGGAAAGGAGCTCTCCTCATGACAATACCACGGTGTCTGACAATCGCTGGGAGCGACTCCGGAGGCGGGGCGGGGATTCAGGCGGACCTCAAAACCTTCGAGGCCTTTGGGTGTTTTGGAATGAGCGCCCTGTGCGCCGTCACCGCCCAAAACACCAAGGAAGTGCGGGCCATGCACGTCCTCCCTCCGGAGTTTGTGGTCTCCCAGATCGAGGCCGTGGTCGAGGACATCGGGGTCGATGCTGGAAAGTGTGGAATGCTTGGGGATACTGAAATCGTCCGGGCCGTGGCTGGGTTCCTTCGACGGCACAGGTTTCCCCTGGTGGTGGATCCGGTGATGGTGGCTAAGTCTGGGGCCCGGCTTCTTGCGGCGGACGCTGTTGGAGCCCTGCGGGAAGAACTCCTTCCGCTTGCGGTCCTTGTGACGCCCAATGTGCCCGAGGCCGAGATCCTGAGCGGCGTGCGTATCAAGTCCAAGGAGGACCAGGTGGAGGCGGCCCGGTTTCTGGCGCGGATTTCTGGCGCTGCCCTCGTCAAGGGCGGACACCTCCCGGGAGAAGAAGTGGTGGACGTGCTTGCGACCGGCGATGAGGTCTGGGAGTTTCGCCGCCCGAGACTATCCCATCCGCACACCCACGGAACAGGCTGCGCCCTTTCCGCAGCGATTTGTGCCGGACTCGCCCTGGGCGAGGCGCTCCCGGACGCGGTGGCCAGGGCCGAGGCTTTTCTCACGCGCGCCTTGCGCTACGCCTTCCCCCTGGGGGGAGGACATGGTCCGGTCCAGCACCTGGCTGAGCTCCGCAATGCCGCCGCCCGGCTTGCCGTTGTGGAGGAGCTCCGAGCCGCCCTGCGGCGGTTGGCCCAAGCCGGGGTGGCTGAGCTCATCCCGGAGGTGGGAAGCAACTTCGTCCTGGCCACCCCCTACGCCCTGGGTCCGGAGGACGTGGCCGGGGTGGATGGTCGAATTGTTCGCACCTCGGATGGGGTCAGGATCGGTGAGCCCCGCCTGGGCGCCTCCCTCCACATGGCGCGGTTCCTGCTCGCGGTGCGGGAGGAGCATCCCCACGTTCGCGCTGCGATGAACATCCGGTTTGGGGAGACCGTCTTGGCCGCAGCCACCCGGGCCGGCCTCTCCTCCGCCTTCTTCGATCGCACCGGTGAGCCGGAAGAGGAGGGGAAATCCCTTCCCTGGGGGGCTAGGAAGGCCTTGGCGGCCTTCAGGGGCATCCCGGACTTCATCTACGATCGAGGAGGGATGGGCAAAGAGCCCATGGTGCGGGTGTTGGGCAAAAACGCGGCCGAGGTGGTGGACAAGGTGCTCGCGATCCTCGAGCACCTAAGGGAGGGCAAGGTTGAAGCTCTTTGAAACCTGGGTCAAACACCCTCAGCTGCGGGGAGCAGAAATTTTGCTCCTATCGGAGTGCCTTGGAAGCGTGTGGCCACAGATTAGCGAGAGTTTTTCCCAGGGCCGGACCGTTCTCACCATCTGCCCGGAGGCGGAGGCTGACCAGCACGTGATCGGAAAACTTGCCTCCATCATCCGTTCCGCTTCTCCCAAGGGGCTCATCGTGCTCACCGTGGGTGGCTCACCCCATTGCTCCCTCCTCCATGCGCTGGTGAACGAGGCTATATATCTGACCTCGAGTCACGCCCTGCCGGTCCGGCACCTGGTGGTAGTGGAGGGAAAGACCCATGAAGTCGCCCCTGAGACCGTTCGGATAGCTCGCTATCTACACCTTGTGGACAAACTGGTGCGGGCTCATCCGGAAGTGCTCGCGGAGCTCTCTGAGATCAGTCTCGAGCATCAAGCGGAAAGGAGGGCCAAAGGTGGGCACCCAGCTTCTTGCGGCTAGGAAGGGTCGGATCACCCCGGAGATGGAGGAGGTGGCCCGGGCGGAGGGGCTTGATCCTGAATCTGTTCGCGCTGGGGTGGAGAGCGGGCGCATCGTGATCTTGAAAAACGCTGGCCGGGACATCCGCCCCGTGGGGGTGGGAGAAGGCCTGCGGACCAAGGTGAACGCCAACGTGGGAACCACCCCTGTGAATCCTGATCCGGAGCGGGAGCTCTGCAAGGCTCGCGTGGCCCAACATGCCGGCGCCGACACGGTGATGGATCTCTCCCTCGGCGGGGATCTCTCAGCGATCAGGGAGAGGATCATGCGGGAGGTGGCACTCCCGTTGGGGACTGTCCCCGTTTACCAGGCAGCGATGGAGGCCTTAGCAAAAGAAGGAACTGTGGTGGCCTATGCTGCCGAAGAGCTGCTATCCATCATCGAGCGCCAAGCTGAAAGCGGGGTGGATTTCATGACCGTTCACTGTGGGGTAACCCGGAAGGTCCTGCCCCTTCTTGAGGCCGGGGGGAGGCTCACGGGGGTGGTCTCCCGGGGCGGAGCCCTTCATATCGACTGGATGATCCACCACGGCCAGGAAAACCCGCTCTATGCTCATTTCGCCGAGCTTTTGGATATCGCCAAAAGCTACGATGTGGTCCTGAGTTTAGGGGATGGGCTCCGGCCAGGGTGCCTGGCCGACGCCTCTGATGCGCTTCAGCTGGCGGAGCTCGTCACCTTGGGTGAGCTTGTACGCCGGGCCTGGAAGGCCGGGGTGCAGGTGATGGTGGAGGGGCCTGGGCATGTGCCCTTGGACCAAATCGAGGTCCAGGTGCGCCTTGCCAAGTCGATCTGTGGTGGGGCGCCCTTCTATGTTCTTGGGCCCCTTCCCACCGACATCGCCGCTGGCTACGACCACATCGTGGCTGCGGTGGGAGGGGCGGTTGCCGCCGCGGCCGGCGCGGATTTCCTGTGTTATGTCACCCCAGCTGAACACCTGGGGCTTCCCACCCCAGAGGAAGTGCGCCAGGGAGTGATGGCCGCGCGGATCGCCGCACATATCGCCGACATTGTTAAGCTAACCCGCACGCGCCTTTTGGACCACCAGATGGCCCGCGCCCGGGGCCAGCTGGACTGGGAGGGAATGGCTCGCGCTGCCCTGGACCCGCACCTCTTTCGCGATAGAAAGGAAGACCTCGCCTCCGGCCCTTGCGTGTTGTGCGGCCCCCTGTGTCCCATGTCCCGCCGACGTCTTTATCAAAACCTCCTTTTCGGCAAAGGGGAAGAAAAAGGGTGATCACAGCGCTTTTTTCGTACGCTATCTCTTCCCGGCCACATTACCCGGGACAAAAAAGCGACCAAGGTGTGGCTGGACAAGGTGCGCACATGGGGTAACTGAGGGAGCTCGAAAGGGCGGAGAGGAGGCACATACCTCCACCCTGGAGCCTGATCCGTGCACTTGAAGGAGCGAGGGCAGGATGGACTTTGGCCCTCCTCCCCTTCTTCTCTTGGCTTTCGTCTTCTTTTGGCCCCAGGGGGTAGCATGTGCGCCACCTCCTGCTGTTCACCCTGAGGCAGACCCCTCTTTCCACCCTCCTCGCCTGGCCCTGGGGTTCCTAACCGGTTCCCAGATAAGGGGTTTGCAAGATCTTGTACCAACGCTGACGGAGGCAGCCCGGATGCGCGGGGCCTGCGGCCCCCAGTCCGCCTTTCCCCTGTTGGCCCGGGACCGACGTCCGCGGGTGCTCTGGCTCCTTAGTGCTTGATGTCGGCGGCCGTGGTCCTCGTGGGCCCATCGTCGCGGTGCCGGCCGTTTCACTCCGCCAGGGGCACTCGCCCACCCTGGATTAGCAGCGGTTTCTGTTCACCCCGACCTGGTGCCCCCGCCCCTTCCTAATAATAACAGGCCAGGGTCCAGTAAACGCACTGGCTCGGAGGCCCCGATGATGCGGTGGGTGAGGGAGGGTTTGCACCTGGTGCGGCGGTGCCCCGCAGTGCTCCTCACCGCAGCCCTCACCGTTCTGACCCTTGAACTGGGGATGATCGTCCTGAGCAGCGGGACGCTTCCCATTCCTGTCCCGACTCTGCGGGTGGTCACGGGGCCTGGCAGCACCCTCGGACTGGTCCTGGCGCTTCTCTTGGCCCTTGGGGTGGCGCCCCTGCTTGAGGTGGGCCTGCTGCTTGTGGCCTACGGGCTTCGGCGCGGAGGATCCATATCCCCGCTGGCAACGTTCCTGCCACTCGTCCGCCGACCTCGGATTACACTGGTCACCTACTGGAGCGTTGTTCTGAGGATGCTCCTTGCCAGCCTGCTCCTGATCGTGCCAGGAGTGTTGCGGGCTTTGGCCTGGGTATTCGCCCCATTCCTTTCCCTGGTAGTCCCTTACTTGAATCCACGGGATTTGAGCGCCACGCTCCTGCACGGTCACCGGGGGAGGATGTTCGTGGTGCTGGTGTTGTTTGCCATCTTGGCGACAGGAGGGGATGTCTTGGCTTTCTTTGCCGGCCTCCGCTGGGTGCCGGGGGGATTTGGAATTTGGATGGCCATTCATGTTATCATGCACGCCTGGCTAGCTGGCGTTCTGGCCAGTGCGTTTGACGAACTCATCTCCATGTCTCCTCATGAGGGGACGATTCGCGCCGAGCTCGATCAGGTCTTGGCTAGCACCGTCATCCCAAACGCGAGGCCGGTAGTGCTAGCTCTTCCCTTCCTCGTTCCTCTTGCCCTTCTGGTCGGCTTGGCTCCCAAGTCGGTTGCGGACTTTTCTAACCTTGAGCCTGTGGTCGTGGTGCCACCGCCTCCTCCGGCACATGGAGCCCACTGTCTCCTTGGCTCCCCGTACATAGAAGACGTGTGCGTAATCCCTGACGGGGAAAGAGTTGCTGTCCTCACCAACAATGCCCTTGAGATCCGGCGCTGGGCTGACCTCCAGATCCTCGCGAGTTTTCCCGCAGATGGCTTCGCCTCCAAACTCGCGGTGTCCCCCGAAGGCGACCTCGTGGCTGGGGGAGGGATCGTGGTCGATCTCCGCCGCAGCGAGGTGGTGGGCCGCTACCCGCATTCCTGGCAGGAGGCGCTCGCGTTCAATCGCGCTGGGACCCAGCTTCTCGTGGCCAGCCTGAGGCGTGCCTCGCGCTCCGTGGGCATGGCCTCCTACGACCCCCGTGGTGGGACCGTTGTTTGGGAGATGGAAATGCCCTTGAAAGAACTCCACTGGGATACGCGTGTGGTGAGTGTGGAGTTCTCTCCCACCGGAAGCCATGTTCTTCTGGTCTTGTGCGGTGGCATATATTCATTACATAGCAGCGTCCTCGACTTGGCCACTGGGGCGGTCGTGCGTGAACGTAAGGGCTACGGCCTGTGGACCCCTGAGGGCGACCTGCTCCTTTTCTCCCTTCCCGAGGGCCCGGTGGAACTGGTCAACCTTGACACCGGGATGAGCCACGATGTGATGACGCTGCGCCCTTCATCTCAAACATGGCTTAGGTTTGAAACTTGCTTGCTCCCCCGCATCGTGCTCAGCGCTGACGGTCGCCGCGTCGCGGTGGTGGTAGGCCAGACCGAGGTGCAGGTGTGGGATCTATCGAGGAAACGCCGTGTGGCCACGTTCGACCTTGTTTGGCGGAGGGAGAAGAGACTGGTCCTACGCTTCTTTATACCATCCGCTTTGCTCCTTGAGCTCCCGGTCGCCCTGGAAAAGAGAATCCAGCGCCGTTCGGGCCACGTAAACATTCATCTTTCGGCCGCGGGGGACCGTCTGGCCTTCCTCACCGGCTTCCAGCTGGTCCTGGCGGAACTCGATACCGGGAGGAAAAGGGCCTGGGAGACGCGGGATTACCCAGGTTCCCCACGTTTTGTTTGGCTTCCCGACGGGACGGGTATTGTTTCCGAGGGATTGGTGGTTTGGGACGTTCAAACCGGCGTCCCGCGTGGGAGGATATGGGAAGCATTTGAGGAGGTCCCGCTGGGCGTGTTCGCCTCCGGGCTCATTCTCACCTTCAGATCATTCTCCAATTTCAAAGGGGAGATGGTCACCGAGCTCAGGGCGTGGCCCGCCTACCTCTGGCAGCGAAAGGCGGAGCTCACACTTTCTGGAGGATTGAGATGGGCCGCGGTGAACCCAGGTCAGAACGTGGCCACCCTTGTCCTCTACCTCCCCGATGACAGGCGCTCGGCGCCCGCCATCTTCACCGTGGTGGAGGTGACCCCGCCAGAGGGACGGGTGGACGTGCTTTTCTCTTCGGAAGAGGGGGCGGAGTTTCTCGCCCTGAGCCCCTCTGGCCGCCACGTGGCCTTCTACCAGGGGGAAGTGCTTGCCGTGGCGGAGGTACGTACGGGCAGGCTGATCGCCGAGTTGGAGGTCCCACGCCCCCGAGAAGTGGCCATCAGTTCCGACGATCGGTGGATGGCCGTGGCCTGGGATGAGCACTTTGGGGTGTGGGACATGGTGGAAGGGCAAGAGATCTGGAGCGCACCAGTGGCTGCAAAATATTTGGTCTTCCATCCCCGTAGGGGTCTCCTGGCAGGTTTGGTGAAAACCGGAAGCGTCGTCCTTTGGGATTGCGAATCCGGCGAAGAGCTATTTACACTCGGTCCGATTCATTTGGTCTGGTGGTCTTACCATGCTTATGCCACCCCTTACCTCGCGTTTTCGCCCGATGGCCAGTGGATTGCATTAACACACGATGAGTTCATCTTGGTGTGGCCGTGCCCATTGGGCGACGACTCCGGCCGCATCCCCTCGGAACGGCCCCTCTGACGGGCTTGGGAGGGCCCGCGGGCGCGGAGAAGCGGTCATCCCCCCATTCGAACCCTCTACCTGAAGCCTTGGGAGCCACGCCTGGTTTCCGAGGCCACATGGATGCGCAAAGCGTTCAAGAACCGGCGGGAGGAACTGGGGATTGGTGGAGCTGTAACAGGACTTGCCCGCCGGGGCGACGCTAGCTGAAGCAGGGCGATCCTGATTGGTATGCGCCCAAGCAGCCCCGCTGCGCGCTGCAGGCGAACGGGCGCCTCCTGGCCGCCAACATGCTTGGCCCTGCTCACCGCGCATATTCTGCGCTCCCATAAATCCTGGAGGGCCTCGCTCGGCCAATCCGGGCCGATTCCTCGGGAATGCGGAGGACTTCGCGCCGTCCCCTTGGGCAAGCCCAAAGCTAAATAGACGGTTTCCCGGCGAGTCCCCGCCCCTGGGTGGAGAACCTTTTGCTGTTCTTGCCTCCACCCTTTTCCTCGATCAGGGTTTCCGTTCGGGGTAGAATGAGGTTCTCCAGGTCCTAAGCCATCAGCTCCTGTGCCGTTTCTTTGGGAACAGTCATCAACTTCTGCTTTTCCCTCGCTGGTAACCCATCCGTTCCGAGGGCGCCGGCCACAGACTTTGACACAGAATTTGAACCGTTACCAGCCCCCTCTGTTATCATAATGATTGCAGGAGGTGATGGGATGAGAGCAAGAGGCTTCTTGGCCTTGGGTCCCCTTGCCTTCGTGGTCCTCCTTGGGGGGTGTCTTCCCCGGGGCACAGGGGGAGAACCGGGGTGCCCGGTGTGCCCGGGAGGGGGGGCCGTGGCCGAGCTTTCGGTGCCGTTTGAGACGCTGGACCAGGGGGTCCAAAGCGGGATTCGCCACGCCCGGAAATTGGTGATCCGCGACGGGGAGACCTGGGCGGCCCTGTGGCGGGAACACGTGGCCGAAAGGGTTCCTCAGCCCCCTCTTCCCCAAGTGGACTTCACCCGGGACATGGTGATCGCTTTCTTCCTGGGGGAGAAGCCCACCGCGGGGTACGCGGCGACGATCAAGGAGATCCGGGCAAGCTTGGACAAGCTCCTCGTGCGCGTGGAAGTGACGTCCCCGCCGCCCGGCTCCTTCGTGGCCCAGGTCCTCACCCAGCCCTACCACATCGTGAAGCTTCCTCGCTCCGACCTCCCTGTGGAGTTCGTGGTCGTCGAAGCTGAGACAGGACCCGCTAAGTTGCGCCCCTGACTTCGCGCCCGGCTGCCTGGCCGGGGAAGGCGGCCTAGGCCGGGATTTAGTTTCGTCGGGCCTGCACGTTCCCAGCCGCTTTTCGCCGCGGGGGACGTGGCCCGGGTGACTGACGAATGGGCTTTGCGGTAAACTTCCTGGTGACGAGCGGCCTTCTGCCAGCGGACAAAAGCCTTTGTTCTGGGTAACGGCAATCTTGACCAACAGAAAAAAACGCCCGTATTCTCCGGTGCACATATGAGGAGGTAGCGGTGACGAGAGTTCTCGTGAGCCTGATCCTGTGTGGCCTGGCCATTTCCGCCCTTGCCGCCCCTTCGTTCACTGAACGGTCCTTTGGCGGAAGCTTCCTCAACCCCGGCGACCCTCAGGTCATCGTGCAGGTGGTCACGATCCGCGGGGACACTGCCAGGCCCACCACGATCGAATTCGTGCACATAAGGAATTTCGGTTCTGCCACTTCGTCCCAGGTGAAGCGGGTTGGGATTTCCTTGGAACCGAGCTTGCCAGTTTCCCCAACCCAGACCCCAAGCGGGACCATCACCTGGGAAACCCTGTCTGGGAAGGACTTCCAGGTGGGGGTCATCATCCCCACGACCTATACCATACCCACAGGTGCCACGCGCCACCTTTGGGTGATGGTGGAGGTGGAGGGCGTGGGCCAGATCGAGGGCGGGGAGACGGTGCATCTGGAAACCAACCTCTACTGGGTCACGGCCACGGCCTGGGGCACGAGCGGCTTCCTGCGCGATGGGAAGCCCGAGGAGATCAGGAAGGCCGGGTTCGAGGAGATCA
>CAYSAN010000006.1:0-3194 GCA_964429165.1 uncultured Thermotogaceae bacterium | reverse complement strand
CGGTTCACCCAAACGATCTGGGTGGCGGACCGGGATTACAACACGAAGTCCGTTCAGATCACGCACCTGTGGGTGAAGAACCTCGGGACTGCGGAGACCGTAGACATCGCCGGCTTCACGGTGTGGGTGGGCACGACGCAAGTGCGCACCGGCTGGCCGACCGGGTTCGATTTCCGCGCTGGGGGATGGATTGAACTCACCGCGACTACCGTGTCCGACAACCGCGAGCAGACGATCACCATCGAGTACCGCGTCAGCCCGCTCGCCACCACAGGCCGGACGATCCAGCCCGAGGTCCGAGTGGGGAGCGAAGAGCCGCCCGTGGCGTCTCCCCCCACGCCTCCAACCTACGCCACCGCTCCGCTCGAATACCCGGAGATGATCACCATCTACCCCGCGGGGTTCGAGACCGTGGAGAACATCCCGATCGACCCGCGCACGGTGTACTCCACGGAGCGGTTCGTGGCCCAGAAGATCCGGCTCGTGGACAGGGACGCCAACACCACATCCGTGACCATCAACCGCATCCGGGTGAAGAACATTGGGAACGCGGTGGATGCCCAGACGGTGAAGCTTGAGGTGCGAGTGGCCGGGGAGGCCGGGGCCCTCCTTGCTGAAACCACGAGCCTCAGTGGATTCTGGAACACAGGGGTCACCCTCACCCCCACCACCAACAACGTGGTCGCCGACGAGGGGACCGTCGAGCTCTGGATCTGGCTGACCCTGGCCGGGCCGGAGAACACCACCGCCGGCAGCACCCTGCGCCTGGAGACCGTCCTCTCCTTCACCGAGGGCACGGTGACCGGCGATTCCGCGGCGCTGCGGGGTTCCACGTTCACCGTGGCCATCAACAACCGGCCGGTGGTGCAGGACTTCACCTGGACACCTGTGAGCCCCACCTGGGAGCAGACGATCACGTTCACCCCAGGGACGATCACCGATCCTGATGGGGACGCCATCGTCTACTCCAAGTGGGACTTTGGGGAAGGGGCGGCCACGAGGATTGTGGAGCGAAACGGTCTCCCCGAGACCGTCACCAACCGCTACCCCGACGGGGGCACGTTTGCCGTGACCCTCCTTGTGCGGGATGCCCGGGGTCTTGAGGGCACGAAGACGAAGACGATCACCGTGACCCTGCGGCCCAACCAGGCACCTAGTGTGGACTTCAGTTGGACCCCTACAGAACCCACGGCCGGCCAGGTCATAACCTTCAGTGCCACCGTGACCGACCCGGATACCCCGCCTGATACCCCGTTCACCTTCGCCTGGAGCTTCGGGGATGGGGCCACCTCCGCCCTGCAGACACCCAGCCACACCTACGCTGCGGCTGGCACGTACACGGTCCGGCTGGAGGTCACGGACCGCCGGGGGGCTCGAGGCACCCGGGAGAAGACGATCACCGTGGGGGAAGTCCCGCGCCCTCCGCCCGAGGTCACTGGGCTCACCGTGAGCCCGACGGTGCCCGAGGCTGGCCAGGCGGTGTCGTTCACTGCCACCGCCACGGCCCCGGAGGGAGACCCCATCACCCGCTGGGAATGGGACTTCGGGGATGGCACCCCCATCCAGGGGGCGGACGTGGGCGGGGTCAGCTTCACCTTCAGCCACACCTACGCTAACCGAGGTGCGTACACGGTGCGGGTGCGTGCAAGGAACGCCCAGGGCGGCTTCAGCCCCTGGTTCACCAAGGACATCTACGTGCGGCCCAAGGGTGGGGCCCCTATCGGCACGAGGCTCCTTGATAACCCGGCCTCGACCCAGGCCAGGATCCAGATTTTCCTCCCGCCTGGGGCGACGAACAGCAGGCTCTTGATCCTGGACTCGTTGGGGCGGCTGATCCTGGAGCGGAGTGTGGCCGCAGGCCCGTTCACCTGGGACCTCAGGGATGGGGCCGGCCGCCGCGTGCCCGATGGGCTCTACTTCTACCTCGTCACGGCCACCATCGACGGGAAGACCGAGCGCTCGGAGATCGGGCGGATCCTCGTCGTGCGCTAGGGAGGGAACATGAAAGGCGTCCACGTGAAATCGGTTGACCTCAGGAGGGCCACAAGCGTCCCCTCACCTGGGCCTACCCGGGGGAGAGGGAAGATTCCCGGAGCTGTGCTGCTCCTCTCGATCTCCTTCTTGGCGGGGACCCTGGCCTTCGCTCAGGCCCTGTCCAACCCGTTTGACATCGGGCTTGGGGTGCGGGCCATGGGGTTCGGGGGGGCGTACACCGCCCTCGCCGAGGGCACGGAGGCCCTCCTCGTGAACCCGGCCGGGCTGGGTTGGACCCGCGCTATTCACGGGGACTCCACCCTGGCGAACGTGCTGGGACTGTACGCCGTGACCTGGCTTGCCGGGGCTTTCCCCAATTTCGGGGGCGGCCTGGTGTACTCCGGGGTGGGGGACATCACCGATCCAGGCGGAAACCAGCTGGCCTTTTCCCACCTGGCCTTAACCGTGGGGGTGGGGTTGGACCTCGCCCTGTTGCGGGTGTTCCCATTTCCGGCTGCGGGGGGCGTGGCCTTGAAGTACCACCGGATACAAATTGCGGATCAGTCCGGGAGCGGGTTTGCCCTGGACATCGGGGTTCTGGGGCGCGCGCCCACCCCTCTGGGGGAGGCCCGGTTCGGTGTGACCCTGCGGGACCTCGGGCTCGGCCCCACGGTGGGAACGCAGCCGGACGCCTGGTCCCTGGATTTCACGGTCGGGGCGGCCCTCCTTAGCCCCATCGGGCTCTCCGCCTCCTTGGATCTCGGGAGCGAGTACACCGCTCTTGGGCTGGGGTGGGCGATCCTTGGGCTTGCGGAGGTGCGGGGCGGGGTGCGGTTCCAGGGTGGGTTCACCCTGTGGGCGTTGGGCCTCGGGGTGCGGTGGGGTATGTTCGCCCTGGACTACGCCCTCCTCACCCATCCGGTGCTTTCTGCCTCCCACCGCTTCGGGTTCGGGGTCAGGTTCTAGAACCAGAGGGCGCTAACGCTCACAGGCTTTCTGGGAGTTCCTGGCCGTTGGCCTTGGATCTTCCGACAGCCTAGATCTCACGGTGGACGCGGATCTTCACCCGACCGTAAGGGATTTCTAGCAGGCGGGGACAGGTGCCGTCCCTGCGTACCCCGTTTTCCTCGATAAAGGCATTCCGGACAGGGAAAAGAAGGATCTTCAGTTCCTGAGCTACCAACTCCCGCACCGTTTCCTTGAGGATCGTCATCAACTCC